>JAJUGJ010000011.1 GCA_029268225.1 Burkholderiales bacterium
GGTGCCCAGGTCGGCCAGGCACAGCTCGGTCTGAATGACCTCGATGTCGGCGATCGGGTCGACCTTGCCGGCCACGTGGATCACGGTGTCGTCTTCAAAGCAGCGCACGACGTTGACGATGGCGTCGGTTTCGCGGATGTGCGAGAGGAACTGGTTGCCCAGGCCTTCACCCTTGGAGGCGCCAGCCACCAGACCGGCGATGTCCACGAACTCGACGATGGCCGGCAGAATGCGCTCCGGCTTGACGATCTCGGCCAGCTTGTCCAGACGAGGATCGGGCACTTCGACCACGCCCACATTGGGCTCGATGGTGCAGAAGGGATAGTTTTCAGCCGCGATGCCGGCCTTGGTCAACGCGTTGAAGAGGGTGGACTTGCCGACGTTGGGCAGACCCACGATGCCGCACTTGAGGCTCATGAAAATTCCTTAGAAATCAGGCCGGTTCACTCTGCGCCTGCTCGGCACGGGGGCGGGGGCCTGAACCTCGCTTGAACTGCGTGGTGGTGGTCGTGGCCGATTGCGCAACGCCTGTCATCAGGCAAGCAAGCTTGCCGAGGGCTGTTTGCATCGGGAACCCGACATTTTAACCCCTTGCCATGTGACCGCGCTCGTGGCGCCTGACGGCGTGCGCTTGCCGCTTGACCTGCTCGGTGAGTCGCGGCTTTGCCCTCAGGTCCTCGTTGGCGCAGAGGCCGCAAGAGCCGTCCTCAATGTGTGATTTGATACCGAATGGCCTGTCCTGATTCGCCAGTTATCACTTTTGCCAGATATGATTCGGGTTGTATCTTGTTGTTACAAAGACCCTGACCGATCATGACGCCGAACACCCCTCCGACGATCCTCGTGGTGGATGACACCCCAGAGAATCTCGCGCTGATAGGCGAGTGCCTGATGGCGGACTATCAGGTGCGTGTGGCGAACGCGGGGGCGCGTGCTTTGGAGCTGGCTGCGATGGCGCCGCAGCCCGATCTGATTCTGCTCGACGTGATGATGCCAGGCATGGACGGCTATGCCGTGCTGCAGCGCTTGAAGGCCGATGTGAACACGGTTCACATTCCGGTGATCTTCGTCACGGCACTGGGGGCGACCGAGGATGAGGCCTACGGCTTGAGCCTGGGGGCCGCTGACTACATCACCAAACCCGTGCGGCCGGCCATCTTGAGGGCCAGGGTGCAGACGCACCTGCAAATCAAGCAGGCGCGAGACATCTTGCATCACCACAACGAACAGTTGGAGAGTGAGGTGCAGCGTCGTCTGGCCCAGTATCACAAGGTGCAGGACGTGGCCATGCGCGCACTGGCCAGTCTGGCTGAAGCCCGTGACAACGAAACCGGGCATCACATCCTGCGCACGCAGTCCTACGTGCGCATCCTGGCACAGGATCTCGCCTGCCAGCCGCGCGATGCCGCCTTGCTCACGCCGGACGTGATCGAAAACTACACGAAAGCAGCGCCTTTGCACGACATCGGCAAGGTGGGCATCCCAGACAGCATCCTGCTCAAGCCTGGCAAGTTGACGCCTGATGAGTGGGAGGTGATGAAAACGCACGCGCAGATCGGTGCAGACGCCATCTGGCGCGCCATTCGCAGCGATCCGGAGCACGAGGCCGTCGCATTCCTTCAGCCGGCCATCGACATTGCCTGGCATCACCACGAGCGCTGGGACGGCTCAGGCTATCCCTCGGGCCTGCGGGGCGATGCCATCCCCTTGTCGGCCCGTCTCATGGCCCTGGCCGACGTCTTTGATGCCTTGTTGTCCCCTCGGGTGTACAAGACGGCCATGTCGTTTGACGAGGCGGATCGCATCATTCTGGAGGGCCGTGGCACGCACTTTGACCCAGAAGTGGTGGATGCCTATTGCCGTCAGCGTGAGGCGTTCCGCGAAGTTGCTCGGCGATTCGCCGCTCCATCCCCTCGCGCTGAGCTTGAGGCGGCATGATTGGTGCGGTGAGGGTGTGGGGCGCGCTGTGGGTACTCTGTGCCAGCACGGGAGCCTGGGCGGCCGGCGAGCTGACCGAGATCTGGCGTGACCACGCGCCCCTGGTCGATGTGCTGCTGGCCGCGCTGAGCACGGCGCTGGGCCTGGCGTGGTTAGGGTGGCGCCAAAAGAAGCAGCTGCGACAAATGCGGGCTGCACATGCAGCGCAGTTGCGCGACATGGAGGCCGAGCGCGCGCGATTGCGCACCTTGCTGCATGCGCTGCCCGACCTGGTGTGGATGAAGGATCCCGCAGGCGCGTACGTGTTCTGCAATCCGGGGTTCGAGCCGCTGTGCGGCGTGCCTGAGAGCGAGGTGGTGGGACGCAAGGATGAGGCCTTTGTCCCTGCTGAACTGGCGGCCACTTTTCGGCACGACGACTGGCAGGCCACCCAAATGCCAGTGCCGCACGTGTTCGAGGAGTGGCTGACCTTCAAGGATGGCAGTTACACCGGTTTGTACCGCACCACCAAGACGGCGGTGCGCGATGCCCACGGGCAGTTGCTGGGTGTGTTGGGTGTGGCGCGCGACATCACGCAGGAGCGCCAGGCGCGCAATGAACTGCAGGAGCGCATCGCCGAGAGCGCATGCATGAACACCGTGCTGAGGCTGACGGAGGACGGGTCTCGCCCCGTTCCCATGGTGCTGAGCGATGTGGCACAGGCGTTGGCCATGGCTTGGCGCACGACCACCGAGGCGTCTCCTTGCATCACATGGCAGGGGGCGACGTATGGCGCGTTGGCTGCCGGCGAGGCAGGCATGTCGGGGGCGGCGTCGTATCCGTTTGGGGATGAGGGTGAGCAAGGCGCCATTCTGGTGGCCGCGACGGCGGGTTTGGGCTCGGACACGTTGACCCTGGGGCCACAGAAGCGGGAGCTGTTGTCACACGTTGCCGATCGTTTGAGCAGCATGCTGGCGCATCGACGCGCGCAGGCGCAGGCCATGCGTCGTGAGCAGATCTTCACCGCCATCGTTTCGCAGGCCGGCGATGGCATCAGCCTGGTCGATCTAGAAACGCTGGCGTTTGTGGAATTCAACGACGCGGCATGCCAGTTGCTGGGTTACACCCGGGCGGAGCTGGCCCGGTTGCGATTGCCCGATGTGCAGGCCGAGTTCAGCGAGGCCGAGATTCGCCAGAAGCTCTCCAGACACCGCGACACGGTGTTTCACATTGCCGACACCATTCGCCGTCGCAAGGATGGCTCCCTGTTCCACGTGCGTGTCAGCATGAAGTGGCTGGTGCTGGATGGCAAGCCTTATGTGTCGCAGATCTGGAGCGACACCACAGAGCGCATGGAGGTGCAACGCTTGCTGCTGCAAGAGCGTGAGCAGCTGAAGAACATCCTCAATGCCACTCACGCCGGGACCTGGGAGTGGTCCTTGGACGAGCACGAGGCACGTGTCAATGCACGCATGGCGGAGATCATTGGTTGCTCGTTGGCCGAGATCACCCCAGTGACCTATCGGGGGTTCCTGGATCGGGTGCATCCAGACGATCAGGCGGCGCTGACCGCCAGCGTGCAGTCACATCTGGATGGGCAGTCTTCGTATTACGCGCATGAGTTCCGCCTGCGCCACCAGGATGGTCGCTGGGTGTGGGTGAGTGCCCGCGGCAAGCTGAACCAGCAGCTCGAGGCTCCCGGGAAGGGTGTTTTCAGCGGCATTGCCCTCGATGTCTCCGACCGTCGTGAGGCCGAGGCGCTCATCAGTGAAAGTGAGGCCCGTTTCCGTCGCCTCTTCAGCGATTCACGTCAGCCCCAACTGTTGCTCGAAGAGGGGCGCGTCACCGATTTCAATCAGGCTGCCCTGGACCTGATTGGGGCTCAGAGCCCCGAGCAGTTGCGCGGCTTGGCCGTGACCGACATGTCTCCGCCCACCCAGCCCTGCGGAACGCCTTCTGCGCAACTGGCGAAGGACCGCATTGCGCAGGCCATGTCTGCGGGCAGTTCACGGTTCGAGTGGGAGTTGCGTGGGCTTCAGGGCGCCGTCATCGTCGTCGAAGTGATGGCGACCACGATCCAGTTTGGAGATCGCCGGGTTCTGCATGTGGTCTGGACCGACATCACCGCGCGCCAGCAGCTGGAAGCCCAACTGCAGCAGTTCGAGCTGATCGTGCGTTCGTCTGAAGACGCCATCATCAGCAAGACGCTGGATGGACTCATCGCCAGCTGGAACCCAGGCGCCCAGCGGATGTTTGGTTACCGTGCCGAGGAGGCGATCGGTCAGCCTTTGGCGATGTTGATCCCGCCCGAGCGGGTGCACGAGGAAGACCAGATCATGGCGCGCATCGCGCACGGCGAGAAGGTCGAACACTTCGAGACCGAGCGCGTTTGCAAGGACGGCCGTCGCATCTTTGTGTCCGCCACCATTTCCCCTATCCACGATGCCAACGGCTTGGTGACCGGTGCGTCGAAGATCGCACGAGACATCACCGAGCGGCGCCGTACCGAGGAGCAGTTGCTCAAGCTCTCCCTCGCTGTGGAGCAAAGCTCCAACGTCATCGTCATCACCGATCTGACCGGCCACATCGAGTACGTCAATGAGCGTTTCTGTCTGACCACGGGCTATGACCGCGCCGATGTCCTGGGGCAATCGGTGCGGCTGCTCAAGTCGGGGCGCACACCGGGCTCGACCTACGAGGCCTTGTGGGCCGCGATCACGCAAGGCAAGGTATGGTCGGGTGAGTTCATCAATCGGCGCAAGGATGGCAGCGTCTACATCGAGGCCGCGAGCATCACGCCCTTGCGCAACCCGCAGGGCAACATCACGCACTACGTCGCGGTGAAAGAGGATGTCACCCAGAAGCGGCGAGATGACGAAGAGCTGGCGCAGCACCGTCAGCATCTGGAGCAGTTGGTGCAGGTCCGGACACTGGAGCTGGAGCGGGCCATGTTGGCCGCCGAGTCGGCGAATCAAGCCAAGAGCACCTTCCTGGCCAACATGAGCCACGAGATCCGCACCCCCTTGAACGCCATCCTGGGGTTCGCACATTTGTTGCGCCCCGCCTTGCGCGACGCCACGCAGCAGGAGAAGGTGGACAAGATCCTCAGGTCGGGCCAGCATCTGCTGGGCGTCATCAACGACATCCTTGACATCTCCAAGATCGAGGCTGACCGCATGGTGCTGGAGCAGCAGGTCTTCCTGGTGCCCGCCACACTGGACCACGTGTTCAGCATGATGGCCGAGCGCATGAGTGGCAAAAACCTGAGCCTGCGCACCGACATCGACCCACAGTTGTACGACCTGCCGGTCGTGGGGGATCCCTTGCGCCTCGGGCAGATCCTGCTCAACTACCTCAGCAATGCCTACAAGTTCACCCGTGACGGCGGTGTGATGTTGAGGGCACAGTTGCGCTCCCGCACCGACGATGCCGTGGTCCTGTACTTTGAGGTGGAGGACACGGGCATCGGCATCCGTCCCGAGGACATGGGTCGTCTGTTCAAAGCTTTCGAGCAGGCCGAAACCAGCACCACGCGCCAGTTTGGCGGCACGGGTTTGGGGCTGGCCATTTCCCGCCAGCTGGCTCATTTGATGGGCGGCGAAGTCGGGGCGGACAGTGAGCCTGGACGGGGCAGCCGTTTCTGGTTCACCGTCACATTGAAGCCGGGTCAGCGCAGCAAGTTGCCGCGTCCGGATCGTGCTCAAGGGAACTGCTGGCCACGACCTGCACACGTGCTGCAGGTGGAGGACAACCCCATCAACCAGGATGTGGCGACGGAGATGCTTTCCGACCTGGGGATGACCGTCGAGGTCGCCACCAATGGCCAGGAGGCCGTCGACAAAGTGGCCGAGAGGGCGTACGACCTCATTTTGATGGACGTGCAGATGCCCGTCATGGACGGCTTGACGGCCACACGTCGGATCCGCGCACGGACGGATCTCAATCAGGTCCCCATCGTGGCGATGACCGCCAACGCCTCATCGGACGACCGTGCGCGATGTGAGGCGGCGGGCATGAACGATTTCGTGGGCAAGCCCGTTGAGCCTCGCAGGTTGCAAGCAGTCCTGTGTCAGTGGCTGGGAGAGGCTGAGCAGCAGAGCGAAACCCTGGTGTCGTCGTTGTCGGACCAGCACATCGATGTGCCAGGGGACATCGACACGGCAGCGGGACTGGTCCATGCCGGTCAGCGACGTGATCGCTACCTCAATCTGCTTCGCTCCTTCATGCGCCATCACCTCGATGTCGTTGCTCGGCTGGAGCGAGACTGGTCGGCAGGCCGCACGCCAGACATGGCGCGCACGGCTCACTCCCTCAAATCCGTCGCTGCGGCCCTGGGCATGCACGCCTTGTCCGATGCGGCTGCCGCGCTCGAAGCCGCTCTGCAAAAGCAGCCGGATCCGGACGAGGTGATGGGGTGCATCCGCACCTTGTCTCAGGCGATGTCTCGGGTCGAGGCGCACGCCCGACAGATCCTGGCCCGCCATGAGGCACCTGCAGGGGAGGCTGGTCCGTCGCATTCGGCGCAGGAGGTTCAGGCTGCCTGGCAGACCCTGCGTGATGCCCTGGCCCGCAATGACATGCAGGCGTACGTGCTCTGGCGACAATGGGGGGCGCAGTTCCGCGCCATCTTGTCGCCCGAGGCCTGCAGCCAGTTGCAACGTGACGTGGAGACCTTTGACTTTCCATCGGCCCACGCTTTGCTGAGCACGCTGACGCCTGGGTCCGCATGAGGCACCTCAAACCGCATGGTTGCGAATTCATATTAGATTAACGGGCCTGCAGTGCTGCCTGGCGGCGCGCTGCATCCCCTTCAGTCTGGATGGTTCTCATGAGTGCGACCGGTTTCGATGTGTATGTGAGTGGTTCAGGTGCCGTCGCCATGAGCCTGACGCTGGCCTTGTCGGCCGAGGGGTGGCGGGTCGCATGGGCCAAGGCGCCAGATTCTGCCCGACCTGCGCAAGCTGATGTGCGCACCTATGCCCTCAATGCCCGCGCCATCGCCTTGCTGGAGCGCCTGCGCGTGTGGCCTGCACTCAAAGCCTGGTCGGCTCCCGTGTTCGACATGAAGATCGCTGGCGATGCGGGCGGGGCTGTGTCATTTTCAGCCTGGCAGCAGCGCGTGCCGGAGCTTGCGTGGATTGTCGATGCGGCGGCTCTGGAGCGTTTGCTGGGGGAGGCCTTGCGCTTTGCGCCGCGTGTGGAGATTGTCTCGCCCTTGCAGGGTGGGCGCGCCCCTGTTCAGTCTGCATTGTTGGCCATCTGTGAAGGCAAGCACTCCGGCACCCGTGCAGATTTGGGGGTTGAATTCACCCGCCAGGACTACGGGCACTGGGGTGTGGCCACTCGCCTGAGGGCAGAGCGCCCTCACAACGGGGTAGCCCGTCAGTGGTTCCGTTCGCCCGACATCTTGGCGCTCCTGCCCTTCAATCAACCTGATCCCGGTGCGTCCTACGGGCTGGTCTGGTCTGTACCCAAGGAGCGTGCGGAGCATCTGTTGGCCTTGAGCGTCGCCGATTTCGAGTTGGAACTCAACGACGCCGTGCTGCAATCCTCCCCTGAGGCTGCCGAGCAGGTCGGCCACCTCAGTGTGGCCTCCGAGGTGGCCGGATGGCCGCTCGCACTTGCTCAGGCCGATCGTTGGATTGGCCCCGGCTGGGTCTTGCTGGGCGATGCCGCGCATCAGGTGCACCCTCTGGCTGGTCAGGGTCTCAACCTGGGCCTGGCCGATGTCGACACCTTGGTCGATGTCTTGCGCGAAGCACGCGCGCGCGAACCCTGGCGATCCCTGGGCGACGAACGCACGCTGCGTCGCTACGTGCGCCGGCGCGAGGCGCCGACACGGGCCATGGCTGGCCTCACCGACAGCTTGTTGCACCTGTTTGCCGACCAGCGCGGGCCCATGAAAGACCTCCGCAACGCCGGCATGACCTTGGTGGAGCGACTGGGTCCTGTCAAACAATGGTTGGTGGGTCGTGCGCTGGACGCCTGACCCTCTCTCACCGATCACTCACAAAGGAACAAGATGAACGGTCTGTTTCGTGGCCTGACGCTGGCTGCACTTTCTCTCTCCCTGATGAGCGCTGGTCAGGCGCAGACGACCGACATTCCGGCAGCCCAACTCAAGGCCCTTCAGCAGAAGCTGGCTCAGCGGCTGCCCACGCTGCCCCCCGTTGAGTCGGCACGCACCACCCCCATGAGCGGGCTGATCGAGTTGAAGGTCGGGAATTCGGTGTTCTACAGTGATGCCACGGGTGAATACCTCATTGAGGGGCACATGCTGGAAACCCGTACCCGGCGTGACCTGACTGCCGAGCGCCTGGAAGACATCAATCGTGTGGCGTTCGACACCTTTCCCTTCCAGGACGCGATCGTTTGGAAGAACGGCACAGGCAAGCGACGCCTGGTGGTGTTTGCCGACCCGAACTGTGGCTACTGCAAGCAACTCGAGCGCGAACTGCAGAAGGTCAAGGACATCACGGTGTACACCCTGTTGATCCCCATCTTGGGCGCAGACTCACGCGCCAAATCTGAAAGTATCTGGTGCATGAAGGATCGCACCGGTGCCTGGTTGGACTGGATGATCGACAACAAGGCGCCTGCCCGTGCTTTCGGCAAGTGCACCACTCCCATGCAGCGCAATCTCGCGTTGGCGCAGCGCTTGGGCGTCAACGGCACGCCGGCCATGTTCTTTGAAGACGGCACCCGTCTCGCGGCTGCGGCGCCTCTGGCCACCATCGAGCAGCGCCTTTCCCAGGCCAGTGCCAAGGCAGGACGCTGATCGAGCTTGCGCCTCGGCGGCTCAGACCTTCAGCCAGTTGGCGCGGCGCGCGAGCGCTTGCGCATCCACTGGGTCGTTCGCCAAAGCCAGGGCCACGGTTTCCCCACCCGTGTTTGGCAGCACCGGCAGGGTCAGGCTCAACACGCGTTGATCGCGGCAGACCAGCAGCGTCTGAGGCCGGCTGGCGTCGTGCCATTGGGCGAGGTCATCGGCACGCTTGATGCGCCATTCGCCCAACGCCAGCAATTCATCGCCGGCACTCAGCCCCATTTGCTCGGCCACGCTGCCATGCATGACGGCCAGCACCTGTTGGGCCCCGCCACGCTCTCCGATGCGTGCACCCAGCCGCTGAGCCATGCTGCCGGCTTGCGTGTGCCAGTCCACGCCCTGCCCGCGCAACAAGGTCGCCAGAGGCAGGTCTTCGCATCCCTCGGTCCAGTTGTCGAGCAAGGCACGCCAACTGTTTGGCATGTCAGCCCCATGGGGTGAAGCGAATACGGATGTCGGCGGAGGGTGCCCTGCCTCATCTGCCAGCGCCTGAGCCACATCATCCTGGGTGATGGGACGCCTCAGTTTCCACAAACGCAACATCACGCCATCCAGCGTGGGGCCTGCGCCCGATTCGGTCGTGGATGGCAGTTGGCGCAAAGTCAGGTCCAGCGCCAAGCCCACCAACGCCCCCTTGGTGTAGTAGCTCACCGTGGCATTGGCGGTGTTTTCATCCTGGCGGTAGTAACGTGTCCAGGCATCGAAACTCGCCTGCGCCACGCTGTAATCCAGGCGCCCAGGCGTGGCGAGCACCTGGTTGATGGTTTTGCTCAGCAACTTCAGGTAAGTGTTTGCGTCGATCAGGCCGGTGCGCAACAAGAACTGATCGTCGTAGTACGAGGTGAAGCCCTCGAAGAACCACAGCATGCGGGTGTGGTTCTCCTGCGTGTAGTCGTAAGGCGCAAACTCCACCGGCTTGAGCCGCTTCACATTCCATGTGTGGAAGTACTCATGACTGATCAGACCCAGCAAAGTGGTGTAGCTGTCCTTGTTCAGCGCGTGACCTCGTCGCGGCAGGTCACGCCGTCCACAAATCAAGGCCGTGCTCTGACGGTGCTCCAGACCGCCATAGCCGTCGTCCACGACATTGAGCATGAACACATAGTGAGTGAATGGCACCTTGCGGCGACCATGCCAGAAGCTGATCTGGGCCTCGCAAATGCGCTGGGTATCGTCCAACAGACGTTGGCCATCAAAGTCGTCCGTGGCGCCCGCCACGACGAACTCGTGCCGCACACCCCGCACCGTGAACTCACCATGCCAGAACGTGCCCAGTTCGACCGGGTGATCAATCAGTGCGTCGTAATCTGGCGCCTCGTAGTCGCCCAGCCCTTGCGCATTCACTTTCACGGCAGGCAAGGCCGTTGCCACGCGCCAGCCCTTGGGCAGACCGGTGATCTTCACGCGCTGGGCCTGGCATTCGAATCCCTCGGCTTTGAGGAACACGCTGGTGCCGTTGAAAAACCCCCGCCGTGCATCCAAAAACGCCGTGCGCACCGAGGTGTCGAATGCGTAGACCTCGTAGCGCAAGGTCAACGGGCCCGTTCCGGTGTTCTCGACACGCCATGTGCATTTGTCCAGGGGCACGACAGGCACCGATGCCCCGTTCTGCGTGGCAGCGATCGGTGACAGATGCCGAGCGAACTCTCGCACCAGATAACTCCCGGGAATCCACACTGGCAGGCTCACAACCTGACCCGGTTGTGGGCGGGCCACGCGCATCGTGACCTGGAATCGATGGGTGTGGGCGTTGCCCACTTCAATGCGGAAATCAATCATGACAAGTGCGCGTACTGGCGGTGACGTTCAGATCTGGGCCGCGGCAAGGAAGCAGCACAGGCTGGCCACCACGGTCAAACGAAAACGCAGGGTCAGCCAGCCTGCGGTGCCCATGGCGGGATACAGCTTGCGGTCGATCAGATAGCAGGCAATCAGCACAAAGCCAATCAGCGCCAAGCCCGCGTAGGGGGGCATCACCACAGCCACCAGGCCCGCCAATGAGTAGGCAATACCCACCCACAGCGCACGTTGATGCAAGCTGGATTCTGAGGCACCGACGCCCGACTGCCACATCAGCATTCCCCAGTGCAGTCCGCCCAGGAAGGACACCACCAGCGCAGCGTAGGCGGTGAGGCCACGCACCACGAAGAAGAACGGGTCATCATCCATGCGTGTGCCCAGCAGCCACACAAACAAGGCGCCGGCAATGAAAGGCAGCAAGCCCAGGTAACCCAGGCGTCGGGCCAGCGGGCCTGGCTCGGCATGGTGGTGGGCGGGCAGGGGGGCAGAAGCGGAAGACATGGCAGACAAACCTGTCAAGAAGCGGTGAATGAAAAAACCTTGCCCATCATTGTGGCAAGAAGAGCCAATCCTGAGCGTTGTACAGGTCGATGGCCGGCATCACGCCCGAGCTTGACCGCGTCATGAAGCCAGCCAGCTGAACACAGCTGGAACCTTGTCTGGCAGATTCAAAGGGCGCTTGCGCCATTGCTCCACTGTCGCAGTGCGGCTCCAGCCATCCGCCAGAGTCAGGCCGCAACTCACGCTCAGCAGGGTGTCGAGCTGCAGGTGCTGCACCAATGCTTGCCACAGTGCGGCATTGCGGTAGGGCGTCTCGATCACCAACTGGGTCTGGTGGCTCTTGCGCGAAAGCAGCTCCAGGTCCCTGATGCGTTGTACACGCTGACTGGCTTCCACTGGCAGATAGCCCACAAAGGCGAAACTCTGTCCATGCAGACCGCTGGCGGCCAAAGCCAGCACCAGAGAGCTGGGGCCAGCAAAGGGCACCACCTCAATGCCGGCGCGGTGTGCCGCCAGCACGACCGCCGACCCTGGATCTGCCACCGCGGGTAAGCCAGCTTCCGAGATCAGTCCCACATCATGTCCTGCCAGGGCAGGGGCCAACAAGGCACGCACCGCCTGATCTTGCCCACTGCCCGGCTTCTTCTGCCCCCCCTTGGGCGGCCGAGGCAGCACTTGAATGTCTTGCTCCTGAATGGGCGTGAGCAACGCTTGTACCTCTGCCACACGTTTGAGAAAGGCGCGGGTGGTTTTGGCGTTTTCTGCCACCCAGTAACGCAGCCCGGCCGCTGCCTGCAAGGCACCGAGGGGCAACACCTCACGCAGGTCGGGCAAGGGGCTCTCTCCCGGCTCCCCCGTGCAACCCAGATCCAGTGTGTTGGGGATCAGCAGCAGGCGCCCTTTTTTCTGTGCAGGGCTGACAGATGTGTCATTCAAAGGCATGGCGCAATGTGGTTCATTCAAAAAGGTGAGGGCGGTCCAGGACATTCAGCCCCGCAGCGTGGAGCAGTCCGGTCGTGGCGATCAGTGGCAAGCCCACCAGCGCCGTTGGGTCGTCGGAGTCAATGCGCTCCAGCAGTGCAATTCCCAGCCCTTCGCATTTGGCGCTGCCGGCGCAGTCATACGGCTGCTCCAGGCGTAGATAGGTCTCGATCGCTTCGTCGCTGAGTGCGCGGAACTGCACCGCCACCGTGTGAAGTGCTGTCTGCTCAAAGCCGGTAGCGGCGCGCTTCACGCACACGGCCGTGTGAAAGCGCACCGTCTGGCCCCGCATGGCTTGCAACTGAGCCTTGGCGCGCGCATGGTTGCCCGGCTTGCCCAAGGCCTGCCTCGCCAGATCGGCCACCTGGTCAGACCCTATCACCACTGCATCGCCCTCGCACTGTTGCGCCACAGCCCGTGCCTTCAAGGCCGCCAGCCTCAATGCGGTCTGCACTGGCGCTTCGCCAGCCAGGGGGCGTTCATCGACCTCGGGCGACTTGACCTCAAATGGCCATTGCAATCGCGCCAGTAACTCGCGGCGATATGGGGAGGTTGAACCCAGTACCAGACGAAGTGATGGGTGTGTGGGGGATGAGGTGGGGGGCAAAACAGCGTGCATGCCACCATTGTCCTCGCAGCCTCTACACTGGCGGCCATGAAAGCACGTACTTTTGTTCCCCGCAAACTGGACATGGGGGCCTTCCTGGAGTCGGGCGAGGCGCTCTCGGGGGATTTGCCTGTGGGTGAGCTTCCGCGTTTGAGCGAGGGGCTTTGCCCGGATTTTGATTTGACCAGTCTGCCGCACGTTACCTGGTCTGCCCAAGGGCGCCTGGTACCCCAGCGCATGAGCCCACCTCAGATGTGGCTGGATCTCGAGGCGCGGGCCGAATTGGCGTGGGAGTGTCAGCGTTGCCTGCAGCCCGTCACCGAGTCGGTGCATGTGCGTCGCAGCATCCGGTTTGCCAAAGACGAAGCGGAGGCCGCCGCACTCGACGCCGAGTCCGACGAGGACGTGCTGGCCTTGTCTCGCGTTTTCGATCTGCTCGAACTGGTGGAAGACGAACTCATCATGGCGCAACCCATCGTGCCACGCCATGACGTGTGTCCGACCGATGTGGACACCTTGATGCACAATGACGCCGAGACACCGGTGCCAGGCGCAGCACCTGAACCGGCCCAAGCGGCCGCAGATGCCTCCGCCACCACTGCCTCAGGACGCCCCAATCCCTTTGCGGTGTTGGCCGCGTTGAAAAAGGACGGCAAGTAATTTGTCGGCACGACCTGTCTCGTGCTAGAATTGCAAGCTTTCCGGGTAGACCGGAATCAAATCAATACTTTTCCTTAACACTTGCGGACTGCAAGGCGGCCAGTATCCAGAGGCGGTTTTCACCCTCTTGAAGCTGGTGACGGTGTGGTCTGACAACCCACGGGCTGCCTGAAGCCCGTTTATCGGAGTTCCATCATGGCCGTTCAGCAAAACAAGAAATCGCCCTCCAAGCGTGGCATGCACCGCTCGCACAATGCACTGGTGACCCCGGGCACGGCCGTTGAAGCCACCACCGGTGAAACCCATCTGCGTCACCACATCAGCCCCACCGGTTTCTACCGTGGTCGCAAGGTTCTGAAGACCAAGGCTGACGCCTGATCAGTCTGCCCGGCATGTCCGGGCGTGACGCAAGCCGCAAAAGGCTGGACAAACCGATCATCGGCTTGCCAGCCTTTTTCTATTGCCGCCTCCCTTTTTGTCCGCGTTCCTCATGACTGCTACCGTTTCTGCCCTGACGCCTGTTCGCCTTGCTGTGGACTGCATGGGGGGCGACCATGGCCCGTCGGTGACCCTGCCTGCTTGCCGCGCTTTCCTCGACAAGCATCCGGAGGCTGAACTGCTGCTGGTCGGTTTGCCGGAAGCTTTGGCGCCAGCCAAAGATTGGGCTCGTGCCACGATCGTGCCGGCCAGTGAAGTGGTCACCATGGAGGATTCGGTCGAAGTGGCGTTGCGCCGCAAAAAAGATTCGTCCATGCGCGTGGCCATCAGCCAGGTCAAGGCTTCGGGAGGTGCTCCGGCCGCCGCTCAAGCTTGTGTGTCCGCGGGCAATACCGGCGCCCTGATGGCGGTGGCGCGTTATCTGCTTAAGACGGTCGAGGGCATTGACCGCCCCGCATTGGCCACTGTCATGCCCAACCAAAACGATGGTTTCACCACCGTGCTGGATTTGGGCGCCAACGTCGACTGCACAGCCGAACACCTGCTGCAATTCGCCGTGATGGGCAGCGCGCTCGTTTCTGCGGTCGATGGCAAGGACAGTCCCAGTGTGGGCCTGTTGAACATCGGCGAGGAGGTCATCAAGGGCAGCGAGGTCATCAAGGAAGCCGGTGAACTGTTGCGCAAGGCCTCAGATCGGGGATTGATCAACTTCCATGGCAATGTTGAAGGCAACGATATTTTCAAAGGAACGTCCGACATCGTGGTCTGCGACGGCTTCGTTGGCAACGTGGCTTTGAAGACCGCCGAGGGCTTGGCGGGCATGTTTGCCTCCTTCATCAAGCAGGAGTTCACGCGCACATTGGGCTCTAAAGTGATCGCTTTGATCGCGATGCCGGTGCTAAATCGCTTCAAAAAACGTGTGGACCACCGTCGCTACAGCGGTGCCGCGCTGCTCGGTTTGCGGGGTCTGGTGTTCAAGAGTCATGGATCTTCGGACAAGTTGGCCTTTGAGGTCGCGTTAAATCGGGCTTATGATGCGGCCCGTCATCGACTGCTGGAGCGGGTTCACGACCAGATTGCAGCCACACTCGACAGCCTGCCACCAGCGGGTGCCTTGAGTGATGGGGCAGAGGCTGGGCGCGGGGCCTGATCCCTTTTCCAATGTCATCAGGCCAGACAGGCACACAAACCACCTCATCGCCAGTTGCGGGAGCGCGTTATTCCCGCATTGCCGGCACCGGCAGCTTCCTGCCTCCCAACCGGGTCACCAATGAAGACATGGTGGCCCGCCTGGCGCAGGACGGTATCGAAACCTCCAACGACTGGATCGTTGAACGCACCGGTATCCGGGCGCGTCATTTCGCCGATCCGGCCGTCTCGTCCAGTCACCTCGGTCTGGCCGCGGCGCGTCAAGCTATTGACGCAGCAGGCGTGCAAGCCTCGGACATCGACCTGATCATCTGCGCCACCTCGACGCCGGACATGGTCTTCCCGTCGACAGCCTGCCTGATCCAGCGCGATCTCGGCATTCAGGGCTGCCCGGCCTTCGACGTGCAGGCCGTGTGCTCCGGTTTCATCTATGCGCTCACGGTGGCAGACTCCCTGATCCGCAGTGGCTCGGCGCGTCGCGCACTCGTCATTGGTACCGAGGTGTTCTCCCGCCTGCTCGACTTCAAGGACCGCACCACCTGCGTGCTGTTCGGTGACGGGGCAGGTGCCGTGGTGCTGGAAGCTTCCGAAGAACCTGGCATCGTGTCAACATGTTTGCACGCTGATGGGCAGTTCTCACACATCCTGAACGTGCCTGGCACCATCGCGTGCGGCTCCATTCTGGGCGACCCCACCCTGAAAATGGACGGCCAAGCGGTGTTCAAACTGGCGGTGAGCGTGCTCGACAAAGCCGCTCACGAGGTGCTGGCCAAGGCTGGCCGTGATGCTTCGTGCATCGACTGGTTGATCCCGCACCAGGCCAACCTGCGCATCATGCAGGGCACCGCCAAGAAGTTGAAACTTTCCCCTGATAAGGTAGTGGTGACGGTGGACCAGCACGGCAACACGTCGGCGGCCTCCATCCCGCTGGCGCTTGACCATGCGGTGCGCAGTGGTCAGGTTCAGCGCGGCCAGACCCTCATGCTGGAAGGCGTGGGCGGTGGCTTCACCTGGGGTGCCGTGCTGGTGGACTATTGACCACCGGGCTTGACCGCAGTGCGCTGCTACCGTTGAATCCCCCAAAAGGACATTTGTACACATGACCGCATTCGCATTTGTATTTCCCGGCCAGGGCTCTCAGGCTGTGGGCATGCTCAACGCCTGGGAAGGTCACGCTGCCGTGCGTGACACCCTGGCTGAAGCGTCTGACGCCCTGGGCGAAGACATCGGCAAGCTGATTGCCGAAGGTCCCAAGGAAACCCTGGACCTCACCACCAACACCCAGCCTGTCATGTTGACGGCCGGTGTGGCCTGCTGGCGCGCCTGGCAAGCCGAAACCGGCCTGGTGCCGGCCGTGGTGGCGGGTCACTCTTTGGGTGAGTACAGCGCCCTGGTGGCCGCTGGCGCTTTGACGCTGAAGGATGCGCTGCCGCTGGTGCGCTTCCGTGCCCAGGCCATGCAAGAGGCTGTTCCCGTGGGCGTGGGCGGCATGGCCGCCATCCTGGGCCTGGACGCCGAGGCCGTGAAGGCTGGTTGTGCCGAAGCCGCCGCCGCTGTGGGCGAGCCGGTCGAAGCCGTTAACTTCAATGACCCCAAGCAGACCGTGATCGCCGGCACCAAGGCCGCGGTCGAGAAAGCCTGCGAGGTGCTCAAGGCCGCCGGTGCCAAGCGCGCCCTGTCGCTGCCGGTGTCGGCACCGTTCCATTCCAGCCTGATGAAGCCCGCTGCCGAGCGTCTGAAGGACAAGCTGGCCGCCACCCCCTTTGCCGTGCCTGCCATCAGCGTGCTCAACAACATTGATGTGGCCGTGGTCACCGAAGCTGACGCCCTGCGCGATGCGCTGTATCGTCAGGCCTTCGGCCCGGTGCGTTGGGTGGAAACCATTCAGGCGCTCAAGGCCCGCGGCCTGACCCATGTGATCGAATGCGGCCCAGGCAAGGTGCTGGCCGGCATGGTCAAGCGCATCGACGGTGACCTGGTCACCACCACCATTTTTGATCCGGCCTCCCTGGCCGAAGCGAAGGGTCTGCTGGCATGAGCACCGACTACAAAGGACAAATCGCCCTGGTGACGGGCGCCAGCCGCGGTATCGGCCGCGCCATCGCCGTGGCCCTGGCCCAGCGTGGCGTCAAAGTCATCGGTACGGCCACCACCGAAAGCGGTGCCCAGGCCATCACCGAGGGTCTTTCTGCCTACGAGGGCTCCAACGGCGTCGTGCTGAATGTCACCGATGCCGCGGCCGTCGAGGCCACGCTGGACGCCATCGTCAAGGAGCACGGTGCCCTGCACATCCTGGTCAACAATGCGGGCATCACCCGTGACACCTTGGCCATGCGCATGAAAGACGAAGACTGGGATGCCGTCATCGACACCAACCTCAAGGCGGTGTTCCGCATGAGCCGTGCCGTGATGCGCCCGATGATGAAGCAGCGCTACGGACGCATCGTCAACATCACTTCGGTGGTGGGCGCCAGCGGCAACCCCGGTCAGGCCAACTATGCCGCCGCCAAGGCTGGCGTGGCCGGTATGACCCGCGCCTTGGCGCGCGAGCTGGGCAGCCGTAACATCACCGTCAACTGTGTGGCCCCCGGTTTCATCGACACCGACATGACCAAGGCCCTGTCAGAAGAGCAGCATGCCTCCCTCAAGACCCAGATTCCGCTGGGTCGCCTGGGTCAGCCCGAAGACATCGCCGAGGCCGTGGCTTATCTGGCATCGCCTCAGGCTGGTTATGTGACCGGTCAAGAAATGCATGTCAATGGCGGCATGTTCATGAATTGAATTTGAGATGATTCTGGGGAATCTCAATTCCTTTTTCACATCGGTCCACGTGTCGTCACGTTGAGCCGGTAAAATCCCTGGTTTGTTTGCACCACCTCCTGGAGGAGTCATGAGCGATATCGAAGCACGCGTCAAGAAAATCATTGCAGAACAACTCGGTGTGGCCGAGTCGGAAGTTACCCCTGAGAAGGCTTTCGTGGCCGACCTGGGCGCTGACTCCCTGGACACCGTTGAACTGGTGATGGCCCTCGAAGACGAGTTCGGCATCGAAATCCCGGATGAAGAAGCTGAGAAGATCACCAGCGTTCAACTGGCGATCGACTACGCCAAGGCTCACAGCAAGGCCTAAGCCTACTGAGCAATGCCAAGGCCCTTCGGGGCCTTGTTCGCATCGAATCCAACCTTTATTACCTACGCAAGCATGACCCGTCGTCGCGTCGTCGTCACAGGCCTGGGCCTGGTTACCCCTGTGGGCAACAATGTTCAGGATTCCTGGTCGAACCTGGTTGCAGGCCAGTCAGGCATTCAAACCATCACCAAATTCGACGCCTCGGCGTTAGCCTGCCAGTTTGCAGGTGAGGTCAAGGGCTTCAACATCGAGGACTACATCCCCGGTAAAGAAGCTCGCCACATGGACACCTTCATCCATTACGGCCTGGCTGCTTCGATGCAAGCCGTCCGTGATGCAGGCCTGCCCACGGGCGAGGCGCTGACACCGGAAGTCGCTGAGCGCATCGGTGTCATGGTGGGCTCCGGCATCGGTGGCCTGCCCATGATCGAGCAAACCCACAAGGACTACATGGAGCGCGGCCCGCGTCGCATTTCTCCGTTCTTTGTGCCCGCTTCGATCATCAACATGATCTCGGGCCATGTCTCGATCCAGTTTGGTTTCAAGGGCCCCAACATTGGTGTGGTCACTGCTTGCACCACGGGTCTGCACGCCATCGGTCTGGCCGCGCGCATGATCGAATGCGGTGACGCCGATGTGATGGTGGCCGGTGGCGCCGAGTCCACTGTGTCGCCGCTGGGCGTCGGTGGCTTTGCTGCGGCCCGCGCGCTGTCCACCCGCAACGACGATCCCAAGACGGCCTCGCGCCCCTGGGACAAGGACCGCGACGGCTTCGTGCTGGGCGAGGGCGCCGGTGTCATGGTGCTCGAAGAGTACGAAAGCGCCAAGGCGCGTGGCGCCAAGATCTACGCCGAGTTGGCTGGTTTTGGCATGAGCGGTGACGCGTACCACATGACCGCCCCGGACGTAGACGGCCCGCGCCGCTCCATGCTGAACGCGCTGCGCAATGCCGGTCTGAACACCGATCAGGTGCAGTACCTCAACGCGCACGGCACCTCCACACCGCTGGGCGACGTCAACGAAACCAACGCCATCAAGGCGGCCTTCGGTGACAGTGCCAAGAAGCTGGTGGTCAACTCGACCAAGTCCATGACCGGCCACCTCCTGGGTGGTGCGGGTGGCATCGAGTCTGTGTTCACCGTGCTGGCCATCCACAATCAGGTCTCGCCTCCCACCATCAACATCTTCAATCAAGACCCCGAGTGCGATCTGGACTACTGTGCCAACACCGCTCGTGAGATGAAGATTGACGCCGCCGTGAAGAACAACTTCGGCTTTGGCGGCACCAACGGCTCGTTGGTCTTCAAGCGCGTCTGACCCTTTGATGCGGGCGCCATGCGCCCGTGTCTGGCAGCCATGGCGCCGTCTCCTCTGCTTGCTCCGTGCGTCTGGCGCTTGCCGTCAGGGGTTGCCCATGTGCCAGCGGTACGCATCGCGGGCGCGGTGAGCTTGCTCGGGCTGGGCTTTCTGTCCCTGGCTTGGGTTCTGGCCATCATGCACGATGTGCATCGTGGTGGCCGATCACCATGGGTGTTGTGGGTGTGCGCCCTGGTGGCGTGGGTGGCTTGGCGGCAATGTCGTGCTGCCTGGATGCGATGGCATGCCGTGATGCCTGAGTTGACGCTCATCTGGGCGGGGCCTGTGCAAGCCGAGCCGCCCGCTGGTGGCTGGCGTCTGGATCATCCCGAGGGTGTGCCTGCAGAGGTGCGTTGCCTGCTCGATTTACAGGGCTGGTTGTTGTGCCAGGTCCGGCCGTTTGGCGGGCCAGCGTCATCGTGGTGCTGGTTCTGGCTGCGCGATGGGCACTGCCCAGACCTTCACCGTTTTCGCGCCCTGATGGCCTTGCCCACTCGTGCGACCACCGCAGTTGGGGGGGATGCAGGCCGGCCTCGGTCAGCGATGGCATCATGGACGCTCAATCGACAGCCATCGGGAATTGCCTTGCGGGGATCATCACAGTCGTTCATGACCACCCAGCCCTCGGATGGTGATGCCGTAACCGCAAGCAAGGTTGTCAAGGACCTGACGTGAGTGACACTGAACCTCCCATTCCCGCCCCGGATGTGGATGCGCCTTTGGTCGAGCGGGTCCAGATGGGTGATCAGCGTGCTTTCGAGATGCTGGTCGTCAAGTACCAGCGACGCATTGAACGTTTGATCGCGCGCATGGTGCGCGATGTGGATCTGGTTGAAGACATCGCACAGGAGACCTTCATCCGTGCCTACCGGGCATTGCCAAATTTCCGTGGCGAAAGTGCTTTCTACACTTGGCTTTATCGGATCGCAGTGAACACGGCCAAGAAGGCCATGATCGGCCTGGTGCGGGATCCCGTGTTGACCGAGTCGGCCATGGCTTCGCTGGCGGAAGAGGAGGATGGTGGCTCTCGAGTAGAGAACGAGTTGACCACGGGCGAGACGCCAGAGTCCCTGTTGGCCAGTCAACAGATCGGCGAGGCGGTGAATGCGGCCATTGAGGCGCTGTCTGAAGACCTTCGCCAAGCCATCACCCTCCGCGAAATTGAAGGGTTGAGCTACGAAGAGATCTCAGAAATGATGAACTGTCCGATCGGGACCGTGCGCTCACGCATCTTCCGCGCGCGTGAGGCGATCGCCGCGCGTTTGCGTCCCTTGCTTGACGCCCGGCAGGGTGAGCGCTGGTGAGCCCCTGTCATATACGGTGCTCTTTCTCCATTGCAAAGTTAAGTGAACTTTCTCGGCGCATGAGGGTCAGACGGGCGAACGGTGCGCACAGCACCGCCCCCTCCATGTGAAGCAGGAGTCTCCCCATGTCAGATCGTCATTCCCGTCACACCGATGCCGCCCATGAGGCCTTGTCTGCGCTGGTCGATGGTCAGGCGCATCCTGATGAGTTGTCTCAGATCTTGCGTGCGTGGAAGACCGACGCTGCAATGAGGACCGCTTGGCGTGATTACCAGTTGGTGGGCGATGTGATGCGTTCTGCCGATTTGGCGCAAGGGGCTGACAGCGATCGTTTCCTGCAGAAACTGCGCGCGAATCTTGTGGATGAGCCTGTGGTGCTGGCGCCGGCGGCTGCTCGCGCTGCCATGCCTGCCCGCACCAAGTCGATGGCGCCGGTGGCGGCTTTGCGGCGCCGTCGCTGGCTGGGGCCCACGGCGGTGGCCGCAGGTTTTGTCATGGTGGTTGGTGCCATGGTGTCCGCTTTGGCACCGGATGCATCCGTGCCTGCTGATGTGTTGGCGTCTTCGGGGCCCCGTATCGAGTTGGCCGCTCAGGAGACTGATCCCGCTCTGGGTGTTGCAGCTGTGGTGCCTGTGGCCAGTGCCCTGGTTGCGACCAACGCACTGGCGCCAGCCTCGGGTGGCGTGCCTTCGGTGAGCGTGACGGGGGACTCGTTCAGCCGGCCGGCACGGCCCAGCGCCATGCTCATGCGTGATCCGCGTCTGGATCAGGCTTTGCTGATGCGCGGGCACACGTCGCAGCAGGAGGCAGCGTTCGCCTCTCACCACCCCTTGAGTCAGGCAGTGGTGTACGAACTGCCTTGATGCGCTTTCGGTTGAGGTTCTGTCAACCGGATGGCCTGGCTTTACATTGATTGACCATATTTCCGTGAACCATCTGGCCCCCCAAGGGGTCCAGACGGTTCCGGTTGATTTCGTTTGTGACTCCCGCTTCAACGAGGTGATTGCCCATGTCGGTTTCTCAACAGTCTGCATCTTCCAAGTCATCGGTGGTGCGCCGCACGCTCGTCGTCGGCGCCGTGGTGTCGGCGGTGGGGCTGGTTTTGAGTTCAAGCTTGTTCCCGCATGCATCGCAGGCGCAGCAGCCCACCGCAGCGACCCAGACCGCTGCCCCAACGAGCCAGTCGCCCGTGCTGGTCACGGGACTGCCCGACTTCACTCAGTTGGTTGATCGGGTCGGCCCCTCGGTCGTCAGCATTCGAACCACCCAACGGGTGGGAGGGGATCAGGGGGAGGAGTCTGACGAGGCCGAGGCACAGATGCGGGAGTTCTTCCGCCGCTTCTTTGGCACGCCGTTGCCCGAGCCGGATGCGCGTCGCGGCACCCCGCGCCCTGGGCAGGGTGGGCAAGGGGAGGAGCGCCCGCGTGGGCTCGGGTCGGGGTTCATCGTCAGCCAGGACGGCTATGTGCTGACCAACGCGCATGTGGTGGACGGTGCCGACGAGGTGTACGTCAATCTCACAGACAAGCGCGAGTTCAAGGCCAAGGTGGTGGGGGCCGACAAGCGCACGGACGTGGCGGTCCTCAAGATCGACGCCAGCAAGTTGCCGCCCCCTGTGCGTGTGGGGGACGTCAATCGTCTGAAGGTGGGTGAGTGGGTGATGGCCATCGGCACCCCCTTCGGATTGGAGAACACCGTGACCGCCGGCATCGTGAGTGCCAAGGCGCGTGACACGGGCGAGGAGATTCGCTTCATCCAGACCGATGTGGCCGTGAACCCTGGTAACTCGGGTGGGCCGCTGATCAACATGCGCGGCGAGGTCGTGGGCATCAACTCTCAGATCCTGAGCCGCTCGGGCGGGTTCATGGGCATTTCGCTGTCCATTCCCATCGATGACGCCATGAAAGTGGCCGATCAGTTGCGCACCAGTGGCAAGGTCACGCGCGGTCGCATTGGCGTGTCGATTGCGCCCGTGACCAAGGAAGTGGCCGAATCCATTGGCTTGGGCAAGGCCATGGGTGCGCTGGTGCAAGGGGTCGAGCCGGGGACACCCGCTGACAAGGCGGGATTGGAAGCAGGCGACATCATCACCCGCTTCAACGGTACCGCCATCGAGAGCGTCGCAGATCTGCCGCGTTTGGTGGCAGCCACCAAGCCCGGGACTGCTTCCACGGTGCAGGTGTTCCGCCGTGGCGCTTACAAAGACCTGAAGGTCACCGTGGCCGAATTGGACGCGCCCACCTCCGCCGAGAAGGCGTCTCCAGCCAAGCTGGCCGCCAATGCCCTGGGCCTGACGCTGGCGGACCTGAGCGCCGCACAAAAGCGTGAACTGCGTCAAAGCGGCGGCGTGCTGGTGGAGAAGGTGCAAGGGCCGGCTGCGCGTGCAGGACTGCGACCGGGTGATGTCATCCTGTCGGTTGCCAACGTGCAAGTCGCCGATGTGAAGCAGTTTGAAGCGACGCTTGCCAAGGTCGACAAATCACGCCCCGTCAGTGTGTTGGTGCGCCGCGGAGAATGGGCGCAGTACGTGGTCATTCGCCCCGCACAATGACGGCGTTTTTCACCTATCGGTAATGGTGGGTTTGACCCTGATCGGTGGCCCTCCATCGGTCAGGGTCTTGTGCCTTGGGTGTCATGTCATGCCGGTGTGCAAGATCCGACAAGTCAGCGACATCCGCCTCTGTTGATAACTCGCCGGGGAGCGGGCTGTTTGTCGCTACAATCGCGGCTCCGGCGCACCCCCTTCAGAGCCGTCCGTTTCACCTCGTCGGCTTGTCCACAATGGCTTGTTGATAAGTTGTGAATTGTTGAGGCAGGGGGTCCGCAACGACCTTGTCGAGGGCTGTGACGCGGCTTTCTCGAGATGGGCATTCGATACAATGAAGGCCCAACAAGCAGTTGCCATACGTTTTTGTTGGAAGGCGCGTCGCACTTTTGCACGTGCCTTTTTTTTATGAATCACATCCGTAATTTCTCGATCATTGCGCACATCGACCATGGGAAATCGACCCTGGCCGACCGCATCATTCAACGCTGCGGGGGCTTGAGTGACCGTGAGATGGAAGCGCAGGTGCTCGACTCGATGGACATCGAGAAAGAGCGCGGCATCACCATCAAGGCGCAAACCGCCGCCCTGGAATACAAGGCCCGCGACGGCAAGGTCTACAACCTCAACCTGATCGACACTCCCGGCCACGTCGACTTCTCGTACGAAGTCAGCCGCTCGCTGTCGGCGTGCGAAGGCGCGCTGCTGGTGGTGGACGCCAGCCAGGGCGTGGAAGCGCAGACCGTGGCCAACTGCTACACCGCGCTGGATCTGGGCGTGGAAGTGGTGCCCGTGCTCAACAAGATGGACCTGCCGCAGGCCAACCCGGACGGGGCCAAGGCCGAGATCGAAGACGTCATCGGCATTGACGCCACGGACGCCATCCCATGCTCGGCCAAGACCGGCATGGGTGTGGAGGACATCCTGGAAGCCGTGGTGGCCCGCATGCCGCCCCCGAAGGGCAATCCCGATGGCCCCCTGCGTGCCATGATCATCGATGCGTGGTTCGACAACTACGTGGGTGTGGTCATGTTGGTGCGAGTGGTCGACGGCCAGTTGAAGAAGGGCGAGCGCATCCGCCTGATGGCCACCAACTCGGTGTACCCCGCCGATCACCTCGGCGTGTTCAGTCCCAAGGCGACCGATCGCCCCGCACTGAAGGCTGGCGAAGTGGGCTTCGTGATCTGCGGGATCAAGGAGTTGGCCGCCGCCAAGGTGGGCGACACCATCACCATCGAAAAGAAGCTGCCCAACAACGAAGGCCCGGCCAGCGAAGCCTTGCCCGGCTTCAAGGAAATCCAGCCGCAGGTGTTCGCGGGCCTGTACCCCAGTGAGTCGAGCGAGTACGACCAGCTGCGTGATGCGCTGGAGAAGCTCAAGCTCAACGACAGCTCGCTGCGCTACGAGCCGGAAGTTTCTCAGGCGCTGGGCTTCGGCTTCCGCTGCGGCTTCCTGGGCTTGCTGCACATGGAGATCGTGCAGGAGCGTCTGGAGCGTGAGTTCGACCAGGACCTGGTGACGACCGCGCCCAGCGTGGTCTACGAGGTCGAGATGAACGACGGCACCATCATCGAGGTGGAGAACCCCTCGAAGATGCCGGATGTGGCCCGCATCAAGGAGATCCGCGAGCCCATCGTGACCGTGCACCTGTACATGCCGCAGGACTACGTGGGTCCGGTGATGACGCTGGCCAACCAGAAGCGTGGCGTGCAGCTCAACATGGCCTATCACGGCCGTCAGGTCATGCTGACCTACGAGATGCCGCTGGCCGAAATCGTGCTGGACTTCTTCGACAAGCTCAAGTCGGTCTCGCGTGGTTATGCGTCGATGGACTACGAGTTCAAGGAGTACCGCGCTTCTGACGTGGTCAAGGTGGACCTGCTGATCAACGGCGACCGGGTGGACGCGCTGTCCATCATCGTGCACCGTGCGCAGTCCCAATACCGTGGCCGGGCTGTGGCGGCCAAGATGCGTGAGCAGATTCCCCGCCAGATGTACGACGTGGCGATTCAGGCCGCCATTGGTGGCAACATCATTGCGCGCGAAAACATCAAGGCCTTGCGCAAGAACGTGCTGGCAAAATGCTACGGTGGTGACATCACCCGTAAGCGCAAGCTGCTCGAAAAACAAAAGGCCGGCAAGAAGCGCATGAAACAAATCGGCGCTGTCGAGGTGCCGCAAGAAGCTTTCCTGGCCATTTTGCAAGTGGACGATTGATGAGTTTGATCACGGGTGTGTTGTATGCGATCTTGATCGCATACCTGGGGGGCTGGTACACCGGTCAGTGGCAGGGCAACTTCTCGTTGCTGCTGTTCCTGATGACCGTGGTCACGCTGGTGTACTGGTTGGCTGAGCGCTACAAGTTCAAGCCGGCCCGTGAAGCCGCGGCTGCATCGCTGCTGGAGCAGGATCACGCACGCCGTGCCCAGCTGGCGGCACAGGGCATCACCCAGGTCGATGGCGATGTGTCGGCTGCGCGCGAGCGCCTGCTGATGCAGCCATGGTGGTTGGACTGGACCGCCGGTCTGTTCCCGGTCATTTGCGCCGTGTTCCTGATGCGATCCTTCTTGTTCGAGCCGTTCAAGATCCCTTCAGGCTCGATGATCCCGACGCTGATGGTGGGTGACCTCATTCTGGTCAACAAGTACCACTATGGTGTGCGCCTGCCGGTCATCAACAAGAAAATCATCGCCAACAACGACCCGCAGCGGGGCGACGTGATCGTGTTCCGATATCCCGTCAATCCCAGTCTGGACTACATCAAGCGCGTGGTGGGTTTGCCCGGTGATGAGGTGGCCTACATCAACAAGCAATTGACCATCAATGGCAAGCCTGTGGCGCAAACGCCGCTGCCCGAGTTTTATGACCCGGACAGTCTGCGCTATGCCTTGCAGTTCACCGAACAGCTGGACGGCCAGCCGCATCGCATCTTGGTTGACAAGGACCGGCCGCCTTTTGTGCCCCCGCAGGCGATCGAAGATTTCCCTTTCAAGGACAACTGCCGATACAGTGGCGAAGGAGTGGTGTGCAAGGTGCCAGCCGGTCACTACTTCATGCTGGGTGACAACCGCGACAATTCACAGGACTCGCGGTTCTGGGGTTTTGTGCCAGATGAGTACATCGTGGGCAAGGCCTTTGTGATCTGGATGAATTTCGGCGACATCAAGCGCATTGGCTTTTTTCATTGATCCAAGATTGAGAGGATGACCGTCATGCTTCGTACTTCCACTTCTCCTCGTCGTCAGTCGGGTGTCACGCTGATCGGTCTGCTGTTCTGGGCCGTGTTGATTTCGTCTGTGGCGCTCTTGGCCATGAAGGTTTTCCCGGCCGTGAGTGAATACCGTACGATTCTCACGATGGTCAACAAGATCTCCGAGTCCGGTGGTTCGACCGTGCCGGAGATCCGCGCGGCTTTTGAGCGCGCCGCTTCTGTCGAGTACGGCGTGACCTCCATCACCGCCAAGGATCTGGATGTGACCAAGGAAGACGAGAAGGTGGTGATCCGCTTTGCTTACGACAAGGAGATTCCTCTGTTCGAGCCGGTGTATCTGCTGATCAAGTTCGAGGGGCGCTCTCGCTGAACACGCCGCTGGCATCAAGCTGAAAATGGTTCCCGGGCCTGAGATCAGGCCCGATTTGCTTTCTGGCCCATTGGCCCTGTCTTCTTCTCTGCCCTGAAATGTCTCGTCTCTTGTCGCCTGCCTTGCAGGCCCTACAGCAACGTCTGGGGCATGTGTTTGCCGATCCGGGCCTGCTCTCCCGTGCGATCACACACAAGAGTTTTGGGGCTGACCACTACGAGCGCTTGGAGTTTCTGGGCGATGCCGTGCTGAGTTTGGGCGTGTCGGCGTTGTTGTACCGACGCTTCGATCGCAGCGACGAGGGCGACCTCACCCGCGTTCGTGCCCACCTGGTGCGGCAGGACACCTTGCATCGTTTGGCGTTGCAACTGAGCTTGCCGGACGTCATGCGCTTGAGCGAGGGTGAAGCCAAAGGCGGGGGGGCTCAGCGTGCATCGATCCTGGCCGATGCGCTGGAGGCCATCATTGGTGCCGTCTATCTGGATGCGGGGTTCGATGCTGCCCGCGATCTCGTGCTGCGCCTGTTCGAGCCGCTGGTGGCCGAGTCCACCATGGAGGTTTGGCGCAAGGACGCCAAGACCGCCTTGCAGGAATGGCTGCAGGCGCGCAAGATGGCGGTGCCGAGCTATCGCATTGAAGCCACGCGCGGCAAGGCGCACGAGCAGACCTTTGTGGTGGCCTGTGAACTGCCCGAATTGTCCTTGAGCATGCGGGCCGAAGGGCTGTCGCGTCGTGCGGCCGAGCAAGCGGCGGCCGAGTTGATGATGGCGCATCTGCAATCCCTGCCGTCCAAGGCGTTGCCCTCTGGCAAAACGGCCCCGAAAGTCGTGGTCAAAAAATCTCGCAAGCCCCAACACGGCTGAGCCCATTCCCGAGCGATTCTGAGAAACGTCATATCCCATGTCGAAGAAAACCCCTGCATCCACGCCAACCACCGCGAGCGCCGATGAACTCAACCCATCGCTGGACGCCATGCTGTCCAACCTCGCCATGGCACGCAAGGGGGGGGATGCCGCGCAAGGGGGGGAGTCGCAAGCTCAGCGCTGTGGCTTGATCGCCATCGTGGGCCGTCCGAATGTGGGCAAGTCCACCTTGTTGAATGCACTGGTGGGCCAGAAAGTGTCCATCACCTCGCGCAAGGCTCAGACCACGCGCCATCGCATCACCGGTATCCGTACCGATGGCGATACGCAGTTCGTGTTTGTGGACACCCCAGGCTTCCAGACTCGCCACACCGTGCGTGGCACGGCCGCGTTGAACCGCAATTTGAACAAGACTGTGCAGGCCACCTTGTCAGACGTCGATGTGGTGCTGTTCCTGGTGGAGGCCGGTCGCTATGGGCCAGACGATGCGCAGGTGCTGGCGCTCTTGCCCAAGGACAAGCCCGTCATTCTGGTGGCCAACAAGCTGGACACGGTGCATCGCCGAGAGGACCTGTTCCCCTGGCTGCAGACCATGCAGGGGCACCACCCGTTCGCCGAGTTCATCCCTCTCTCTGCCACGAAGGACGAGGACGCCAAGCGCCTGGCCGATGTGGTGCGCCGCTATCTGCCCGAGCAAGGCTGGTGGTACGACGCCGAAGCGCTCACCGACCGCACTGACCGTTTCATGGTCAGTGAGATGATCCGCGAAAAGCTGTTCCGTCTGACCGGTGACGAGTTGCCATATACCTCGACCGTGGTCATCGATTCCTACAAGGAAGAGCCGCCGCTGCCCGGCAAGCCCAAGTCCACCGGCCTCGTGCGCGTCGCCGCCACCATCATTGTCGAGCGTGAGCAGCACAAGGGGATGATCATTGGTGACAAGGGTGAAAAGCTCAAACGCATTGGCACCGAGGCGCGCACCGAACTGGAGCGACTGATTGGTTCCAAGGTGTTTCTGGAGATCTGGGTGAAGGTGCGTTCGGGCTGGGCCGATGACGACGCGCGTCTGCGCACCTACGGCTACGAGTAAAGGCCGGTTGTTGTCGCCATGGCCCGCGCCGCTTCGCGCCCCGGTACCGCCGCGTATGTGCTGCACAGTCACGACTGGAGTGAGTCCAGTCTGATTCTGGAGCTGTTCACGCGCGACCATGGCCGCGTGGTGGCGGTGGCCAAGGGGGCCAAGCGACCGTATTCCCAGTTGCGCCCGGTCTTGATGCCGTTTCAGCGTCTGGTGGTGAGCTTCGGCGTGAAGCGCTCCGAAGATGCAGAGGTGTGGCTGTTGCGTCAGGCTGAATGGGCCGGCGGACCTGCGTGGCCGGGCGGGGGCGCCTTGCTGCCTGGCTTTTACCTCAACGAGTTGTTGATGCGCCTGATGGTGCGGCACGATCCGCATCCGACCTTGTTCGACGCTTACGCTCAGACGCTGCAGGCCATGGCCGATCCGGCCTTGTTGCAAGCGGCCTTGAGGTCCTTCGAGCTCATTTTGTTGCGTCAACTCGGGCACTTGCCAGACCTGTCTGCCCAAACCGTCAATGGGCAATCGGTGCTCGCCGGTCAGCGCTACGAAGTCCACCCTGAGTTGGGTGTGCTGGCGGCACGTTGGGTCGGTGAGCCCGGGGGTGGGCCGGTGGTGATCGATGGGGGTGTGCTGGCGCACATGGAAGCCGCGCTGTCCCGCCCCGTACCGCAACCCGATGCACTGACCGCTCACTCTGATCTACGTCCCTCAAACCCGGTACCCTCTGCTGTGCCGTCTTTGATGGCGGCCTGCATGCCGGTTTTGTCCGAACTCAAGTCCGTGCTGCGTGCGCTGATTCACTATCATCTCGGTTCCCAGACGCTGCGCACACGCCAGCTGATGATGGAACTCCAACAATCATGACCTTCTCCGGCTCCCAACTGACCGCTCTGGACGCCCCCTTGCTGGGCGTGAACATCGACCATGTCGCCACCTTGCGCAATGCCCGTGGCGGGCGTTTTCCGGATCCTGTGGCGGCAGCGCTGTTGGCCGTGGAAGGGGGGGCAGACATCATCACCTTCCATTTGCGTGAGGATCGCCGGCACATCCGTGATGAAGATGTCGTCCGTTTGAAAGAGGCCATCGCCGTGCCGCTGAACTTCGAGGCGGCCGTGACGGACGAGATGCTGGACATCATCGAGCGCACTGCGCCCGAGCATGTCTGCCTGGTACCCGAGCGTCGCCAGGAGGTCACCACGGAAGGTGGGCTGGACGTGGCAGGTCAGTTCAACCGTATCCAGGATGCGTGTGCGCGACTGGCTGCAGCGGGCAGCCGGGTCTCCTTGTTCATCGGTGCTGACCCGGTGCAGATCGAAGCCGCGGCCAAGGCAGGGGCCCGTTGTGTGGAGCTCCATACGGGCCCCTTGGCCCATGCCTGGTGGGATGCTGATCAGGCTGGCCTCCAGCGCGAACTCACGCGCATCCAGGAAGGCTTGCGCTTTGCGCGCAGCCTTGGTCTGCGCACCCATGCCGGTCATGGTTTGGCTTTGACGCAAAGTGAGCCCGGCCAGATCGGGCACGTCAGCAGCACTGCCTTGGTGGCGGCCTTGCCAGACGTGGCCGAGTTGCACATCGGTCACGCGCTCATCGGCCATGCCGTGTTCGTGGGCCTGCGTCAGGCCATTGCCGATTTCAAGGCCGAGGCCATCCGCGCACGCAAGGCGTCGGCCGCCTGATCCGGGCAAGGCTGCATCCAGAATGATTGCGGGCATTGGAACCGACCTGTGCGACGTGCGCCGCATCGAGGCGGCTGAGGCACGACTCGGAGAGCGCTTTGTGCGTCGCATTCTTGGTCACGCCGAGCAACAGGTGTACGCGGAGCGCCGCCAGGCTCATGCACAACGCGCCTCGCGCTATCTGGCCAGCCGCTTTGCGGCCAAAGAGGCGTTTGCCAAAGCCATTGGTCTGGGTGTGAGACACCCCATGAACTGGCATGATTGCCAGGTCGTCAGCGATGATCGGGGACGACCCCATTTCCAACTCAGCGGTGAACTCGCCCACTGGTTTGCCAGCCGGTCGTGGTGTGCGCACCTTTCTTTGTCCGACGAGGGCGACCATGCCCTGGCCTTCGTGGTCATCGACCTACTTCCTTCTGCAACATGAGCACCAGCAAACGATCCAAGTCCGTCGCCGCCCAGTCTGTTCACGACGATCACGATGTCGTGCTGCATGCCCCGGTGGTGCTGGACATCGAGGGCCTCAGTCTCAACGACGACGATCGTCGCCGTCTGGCGCATCCGCTCACAGGCGGCTTGATCCTGTTTGCTCGCAACTGGGCCTCACGAGCGCAACTGACGGCACTGTGCGCTGAGATCAAGTCCATCCGCCCGGATGTGCTGATCTGTGTGGACCACGAAGGCGGTCGTGTACAGCGCTTCAAGACCGATGGCTTCACCCACGTCCCCACGATGCGCCGCCTCGGTGAGATGTGGATGAAGGACGGCAAGGGTGGGGAGGGTGCAGGGGCAATGCAGGCCACTGACGCCGCCACGGCCTGTGGCTACGTGCTGGCCAGCGAGTTGCGCGCGTGCGGTGTCGATCTCACGTTCACACCGGTGCTTGACCTAGACTGGGGTGAAAGCGGCGTCATCGGTGACCGAGCCTTTCACCGCGACCCCCGCGTGGTCACGGTGCTGGCCAAGAGCGTGATGCACGGCCTGCTGCTGGCCGGCATGGCCAACTGCGGCAAACATTTCCCTGGCCACGGTTTCGTCAAGGCGGACTCCCACGTGGACGTTCCGGTGGACAAGCGCAGTCTCAAAGCCATCTTGGCCGACGACGCCAAGCCTTACGAGTGGATGAGCACCTCGCTGACCAGCGTCATGCCCGCTCATGTCATCTACCCCAAGGTCGACAGCCTGCCCGCCGGCTTCTCGCCGCGTTGGCTGCAAGACATCCTGCGGGGGCAGATGGGCTTCACGGGGGCCATCTTCAGCGATGACCTGAGCATGGAGGGGGCCAGCGTGGCGGGCAACCATACCCAGGGTGCCATTGCTGCCCTCAATGCCGGGTGCGACATGGTGCTGCTGTGCAACCAGTCGCTCAATGGTGGCAAGGCCGTGGATGAGCTGCTAGACGGCCTGACCAATGCCCTGGCTCGTGGTGAGTGGGAACTGAGCCCCGACAGCGAGGCGCGTCGCCTTGATCTGCTCCCGCAGACGGCGCCCTTCCCATGGGACGACCTGATGCACCTGCCTCAGTATCAGCAGGCGCTTGCCAAGTTGCCACGCTGACGCAGATCTGCCTGTGGGCCAGAGGCGACCCAACTGAGTCGCCTCAGTGATTGCCGTTGGCGTACATTGCATCGATCAGCGCGCGCTGACGCTCCATCACGACCTTGCGTTTCACCTTGAGCGTGGGGGTCAGTTCACCCGCTTCCACGGTGAGCGTGTGGGGCAAGATCGTGAACTTGCGCACCTGGCACACCCGCGTCAATTTGGCATTGACGTGGTCAATCTCTGCCTGTACTTGTGCCAACACCCGGGGATGCGTGAGCAGCTTGTCGCCGCCGCTGATTTTCTCGCTCTTGGCGAATGCGGCCAGTGCCGTAGCGTCCAGCGTCACCAGGGCGGTCAGGTAGTTGCGTCCGTCACCACACACCACGGCATGTTCGATCATGTGGGTGTCCATCAGCGAGGCCTCGATGTTGCCAGGCGAGATGTTCTTGCCTCCCGAGGTGATGATGAGGTCCTTTTTGCGTCCGGTGATGTAGACGTAGCCATCCTCGTCCACGCGCCCGAGATCACCGGTCAACAGCCAGTCGCCGTCCATGGTCTCGGCCGTCGCTTCAGGCTGTCCCATGTAGCCCTTGAACACATTGGGGCCGCGCACCAGCAGTTCACCATCCGGCGCCACGCGAATTTCCATCCCTGGGATCACTCGGCCGACCGAGCCCATGCGTGTGGCACCGTCAAGGTTCATGGTGGACGGCCCACTCACCTCGGATTGCCCATACAACTCCCGTACAACCAGATCCAGCCCGGTGAAGAATGCCAGACTCTCCGGAGCGATGGGTGCAGCGCCAGAGCTCAGAATCCGTGCGTGTTGAAAACCGAGCGCTTCATGCACCTTGCGATAGATGAGGCGTCGCGCCAGACCTTTCTGTAAGGACAACCATGGCCCCACAGGTTGTCCGGCCAGATCTCGTTCATGCCAGGCCCGGCCTACGCCGAGTGCCCAACGCGCCATATGGGCCTTGAAGCCGGTGGCAGCCGCCAACTTCGTTTCGATGGCCGCTTGCATCTTCTCCCAGACACGAGGCACCCCGAAAAAGACCGTAGGCTTGACTTCCTTGAGATGGTCACCCAGCGTTTCCATGCTGCTGGCGTAGTAAAGCTGAAAACCGGCATGAGCCTGGTTGTGCATGCTGCCCATCTGTTCGGCCGCGTGGGCCATGGGGAGGTAGGAGATCAATCGCTCGTTCTCATTGGCCTCGCAGATCTTGACCATGGTGGTCGCCATCCACCACAAATTGCCCTGACTCAAGGCCACCGCCTTGGACGGTCCTGTCGTGCCCGAGGTGTAAATGAGGGTGCCGATGTCGTCGGGATTCAGCTCGGCCATGCGCGCATCCAAGATCTCATCCGGGACGGTTTGAGACGACGCCAGGAAACCGGACCACGGCAATTGAGGCAATGGAAAGTCGGAGGTGGGGGTGTCCGTCTTGAACATCACCACCTGGCGCAGGTGGGGCACGCGATCGGCGCAGGCCTGAACGCCCGCCAACCTCTCAGAGTTCTCCACCATCAGCACCTTGGCCTTCGAGTGGTTCAGAACGTAAGCCATGTCGTCGACCGAGCTCGTCCAGTAAATACCGGCAGGCTTGGCGCCAATCGACATGGCCGCAAAAGCGGTGATGGCCCACTCAGGCCGGTTGAAGCTGAGGATGGCAACCGCGTCACCGCGCTGAACGCCCATGCTGATCAGCGCGCGGGCTGCTTGTCGGACCTGTAGGCCGTACTCGCGCCACGATGTCCCTTCCCAGCGCTCTGGACCGCGCACGAAGTAGGCCGGTTTGTCCGAGAGTCGCGCGGCAGTACGTTGCAGCACCACGGGGGGAGGCACGAAGCCAGCCAAAGGGTCCGTCCGGTCGCTCGCCTTGGCATGAAATGTCTGGCGTTGAATATGCTCGCCGGATGGAATTGCTTGAGAATGGGCCACGCATGCCTCCTTGGGTTTGATCCATTAAAAACCAAGGTGACGTATACGTCAATTGATTATCTAATAGGTAAAACCCTTTGGCGGCACAGGCTGGGGGCCCAAATGCGAAAAGCCCGGCCAAGGCCGGGCTTGCGCGATGGAGGGGGGCCCTCCAGCATCACGTCGTCAGGCGGAGGCCTGCTCCTCAAAAGGCAGTACGACGTCCTTCAAGTCCTTGCGCGTTTCCACCAGAATCAGAGGACCCTCGTCCAGTTGAACGGGGGGGTTGCGCTCACGTGGGACATGCACGGGCTTGGGTTCGTTTGCAATGGCCTCTTGAGCGGCGCGGATCTTGTCCACATCCGAGTTCACCCACTCCAGTCCGGCATTGCGGGCAATCGCCTCCAGATCCGCCAGTGGAAGCACGAACGGTGCCTCCATCGTGGTCGCGGGCACGTCGGCTTGTGCGGCAGGCTCAGTGCTGGGGGCAATGCTGACTTCGGTCGCAGGGGCCTCCGGTGCCAAGGTCACGGCAACTTCCACAGGAATCGTCGCAGCCGGGGCTGAGACCTGCGCAACCGTCTCGTCTGTCGCACTGACCGCGGTCGGCGCGTTCGGTGTCGCAGTGCTCACCGCCTCGGTGATCACGTCAGCACGCACGGCCTCTGCTTCATTGACCACGCCTTCGGTGCGAGGTGCTCGTTCAGAACGGTTGCGATCACGGCCGCCACGGCGGCGACGTTCGCCTTCTGCGGCCTCGCCTTGGTCGGCGGGCGCCTGGACAACGTTCTCGGTGTCCTGACTCCCGGCTTCAGAAGCGTTCAGACCTTCCAGCTGGCTTTGTGCATCATCGCGCTCGGTTCGGCCACGACCACCACGGCGGCGGCGGCGGCCATTTTCACGTTCAGCTTCCGAGGCGGTGGCGCCCTCCACCGACACCTGGTCCGCGGCCAACGCTTGCGCCTCCGCTGCGATGGCCTCACGGTTGATGGCTGTGCGTTCACCATTGCGCTCACCACCGCGACCACCACGGCTGCGGCGGCCACCTTCGCGTGCAGCGTCCTCGGTGCGGGAGGCGTCAACGCCACCTTCTGCGTTCATCGGACGGTCTTCGCGTGGCTGGCGACGACCTTGGCGGCCTTCGCCCTTTTCGCCACGCTCACCTTGGCGCTCGCCGCGACGGCCTTCGCCGCCACGTTCCCCGCGTTCACCACGCTCGCCACGCTCGCCACGGCGTTGACCTTCGCGGCGGCCACGGCCTTGACCCTTGCCAGCATCCTTGGCCTCCTCGGTCGGCGCCACGGCGGGTGCCGCTGCCACGGGCGTGGCCTCTGCAGCGGGCGTACCCATGCCGAACAGACGCTTGAGCCAGCCAAAGAATCCACCCGAAGCCGCTTCAGTGACCGGTGCAGTTGGCGCGTGGGCCACATGCGGGATCTCGACGTTGGCTTCCAGCACGGGCTGGTGCTGCGGCATGGCCATCGGGGCAGGCTGATCTGGCAGCACGCCCTTGATGATGGGCTCTTGCTTGGCCTTGGCCTTTTCGCGGCGGGTGATGCCCACCTCGTCGTCCGGCTCCTCGATCATCGAGTAGCTGGTCTGGATGTTTTCCAGACGCGGATCGTCGTGGCGCAGGCGTTCCAGCTTGTAGTTCGGCGTTTCGATGTGCTTGTTGGGGATCAACAGCACGGTCACGCGTTGCTTGAGTTCGATCTTGGTGATCTCGGTGCGCTTTTCGTTCAGCAGGAAGGAGGTCACTTCCACCGGCACTTGCACGTGCACGGCGGCGGTGTTGTCCTTCATGGACTCTTCCTGAATGATGCGCAGGATCTGCAGCGCCGACGACTCGGTGTCACGGATGTGACCGGTGCCGTTGCAACGCGGGCAGGTGATGTGCGAACCTTCCGACAGGGCAGGGCGCAGACGCTGACGCGACATTTCCAGCAGACCGAACTTCGAGATCGAGCTGAACTGCACGCGGGCACGGTCGGTGCGCAGGGCGTCACGCAGGCGCTGCTCCACCTCGCGGCGGTGCTTGCTGTCCTCCATGTCGATGAAGTCCATGACGATCAGGCCGCCCAGGTCGCGCAGGCGCATCTGGCGGGCGATTTCGTCGGCTGCTTCCAAGTTGGTGCGGAAGGCGGTTTCCTCGATGTCGCTGCCACGGGTGGCGCGCGCCGAGTTCACGTCCACCGAGACCAGGGCTTCGGTGTGGTCGATCACGATGGCGCCGCCCGAGGGCAGGTTCACCGTGCGGCTGAAGGCCGTCTCGATCTGGTGCTCGATCTGGAAGCGGGCGAACAGGGCCGCATCGTCACGGTAACGCTTCACGCGGTTGGCCGTGTCGGGCATGACGTGCAGCATGAACTGCTTGGCCTGTTCGTAGATGTCATCCGTGTCGATCAGGATCTCGCCGATGTCGGCGGTGAAGTAATCGCGGATCGCGCGGATGACCAGCGACGATTCCTGATAGATCAGGTAAGCGCCCTTGCCAGCCTGGGCCGCATCGTCGATGGCGGTCCACAGCTTGAGCATGTAGTTCAGGTCCCACTGCAGCTCGGCCGGGGTGCGGCCAATACCAGCGGTGCGGGCGATCAGGCTCATCCCCTTGGGATACTCGAGCTGGTCCATCGCCTCTTTGAGCTCTTCGCGCTCATCACCCTCGATGCGACGGCTCACGCCACCGCCACGCGGGTTGTTGGGCATCAGCACCAGATAACGGCCGGCCAGCGAAACGAAGGTGGTCAGGGCTGCGCCCTTGTTGCCACGCTCTTCCTTTTCGACCTGGACCAGCAGTTCCTGGCCTTCCTTGATCACGTCCTGAATGCGGGCCGAGCGAACCTCGACACCTTCCTTGAAATACTGACGCGAGATTTCCTTGAAAGGCAGGAAACCATGGCGCTCTTCGCCGTAATCGACGAAACAGGCTTCCAGGGAGGGTTCAACGCGGGTGACGACCGCCTTGTAGATATTGCCCTTGCGTTGTTCACGCCCTTCGATTTCGGTTTCGAAGTCGAGCAGTTTTTGTCCGTCAACAATGGCCAGGCGCCGTTCTTCCGGCTGCGTGGCGTTGATCAGCATGCGCTTCATGTGTTCTCCACAATCCAAGCGAGGCCCGACCGGGATGGCACCAGGCAAACCTCGACTCACCCCTGATCTGGAGATCAGAGGCAGCTTTCATGCACGAGCAACGAGCTAGAACCGTGAAGGAATTGCCTGGGGCCGACAAGACGCGAGAGGCGTCAGGACAGCAGGGGCGCGCGCGCCGAGACTTGGACACGGGCCTGCCGCCATCCAGGCCCATCCAGACAGGCGAGCGCGATGCGCGCTGCGGTCGGCTGGATGAGGAGGAGGGGGGCAGGGGGCGCCGTCAGCCACACATCGCCACGCACCCAATGCGGCGCGCTCTCTTCCATCCACTGGAAGAAAGCCGGCACAAAGGCGAGGCGATTGAGGAGCTGAATGGGCCAGGACACGTGGGCAGTCACTCGACGCAGATCCCAGCGCGACGTCGGTGACATGTCACCGCGACATCGCTGAGACCCGGAAAACCTTGAATTGGGGTTCGATCTACGTTGGCTCTGACAACCTTGACCTTGAGGCAAAACCACACCTTGGGTGGTTTTCTCCGGCAAGTCGGGGTTGTTGCATCACCATCAATTGGCGGGACACCCCGCCGGGCTTTGTCATGCAGCGCCACCAGATCGGCTCGAAAGGTAAAATGCCTTCTGGTCTTGCCTGTTGGTTGTCGCTGATACCGCACAAGCCATATCAACACACAACGAATTCACAACGTGGCCAAGTCCATTATAGGTGCGAAAAACACATCCCGGCCGGCAGGGAAAACCTCTGGCAAAACCTCATCTCGCCCTGTGCGACAAGGGGTGATGGTGCGGGTGGCCAAGGCCACTCCAACTCCGGCCCGGGACCCTGTGGTCGAATTGCCGGCCGCCGTCCAACGCCTCACGATCGACGAGGGCAGCGCCGGGCAACGCCTCGACAACTTCCTCATCAAAGTGCTCAAAGGCGCGCCCAAGACCCTGGTCTACCGCATCATCCGCAGCGGCGAGGTGCGGGTCAACAAGGGCCGGGCTGCGGCCGACACCCGTCTGGACATGGGCGACGAGGTGCGCGTGCCCCCCTTGCGTCTGACGGAAAAGAATGACGAGCGGGCCGCCGCGGTACCCGCCCGCGAGTTTCCGGTGCTGTTCGAAGACGATGCCCTGCTGGCCATCAACAAGCCGGCCGGTGTGGCCGTACACGGGGGCAGCGGTGTGAGTTTCGGCGTGATTGAGCAATTGCGCCGGGCCCGGCCGCAGGCTCGCTTCCTGGAGTTGGTGCACCGACTGGACAAGGAAACGTCTGGCATTTTGCTGGTGGCGAAAAAGCGCAGTGCCTTGACCACCTTGCAGGATGTGTTCCGCAACCGGCAGGTGCAAAAGACCTACGCTGCCTTGGTGATCGGTGGGTGGCCCGCATCCCGCAAGGTCATCGACGTGTCCTTGCACAAATTTCTCACCCCCGAGGGGGAGCGCCGGGTCATGGCAGTGAAGGACGAAGACGAAGGGCGTCGCTCCATCAGCCTCGTTCACGTCGTGCAACGTTATGCAGAATTCAGTCTGCTGGACGTGACCATCAAGACGGGGCGCACCCATCAGATCCGTGTGCACCTCCAGCACGAGGGGCACCCCATTGTCGGCGATGACAAGTACGGAGACTTCACCTTGAACAAGGCCCTGGCGCGTGGGCACCTCAGCGAGCCACTGGCCGGGGTGGACCGTCGGCAGTTGCCTGAGGGACGGTTTGCCCGCATGTTTCTGCATGCACGTTATCTGCGCCTGGACCACCCTGTCACTGGCGAGCCTTTGACGCTGGAGGCCCCCTTGCCGGCAGACTGTGCGCAATTGCTGACGGCGCTGACGCCGTTCGACCCCGCATCCGCGAAAGCCCGAACATGAACTTTTCCGACGATGGTGACCTGCGCCCACGTGCCTATGACCTCATCGTGTTCGATTGGGATGGCACCCTGTTTGACTCCACCGCGCTGATCGTTCGCTCGATCCAGTTGGCGTGTGAGGACATGGGGTTACCGGTACCTGCCCGTCACGAGGCGGCCTATGTCATTGGCTTGGGGCTGCACGATGCCCTGGCCCATGTCGCACCGACCTTGCCGCCCGAGCAGGTGCCCGCCATGGGGCAACGCTACCGTCACCACTATTTCCGTCAGCAAGGCGATTTGAGCCTGTTTGACGGCACTGTCGAGTTGCTGCAGGCACTCAAGGCTCGCCACCATTGGCTGGCCGTGGCCACGGGAAAGAGTCGACAGGGTCTCAACGAGGCCCTGACCCACGTCGAGCTCCGAGGCATGTTTGACAGCACTCGGACGGCCGATGAGACGGCGTCCAAGCCCCATCCGCTGATGTTGCAAGAGTTGATGGCCGAGTTCGGTGTAGAGCCTGAGCGCACCCTCATGATTGGTGACACCACCCACGATTTGCAACTCGCGCTCAACGCAGGCACGCACAGCGTCGCGGTCAGCTACGGCGCGCATGAGCCGGCTGCGTTTGGCGACTTTCCTGCTCGTTTCGTGGCCCACTCGACCGCGGAATTGCGTGATTGGTTGCTGCGGCATGCCTGAGTCCTGGGGCGAGCCCGAGTGGCTGTGCGCGTCTGCGGACCTGCGGGAATGCGGGGATGCCGTGATGTTCGACGTGCTGGAGAACGGGCTGAGCGTTTCGGCTTTTGCGGTGCGATTCCGCTCGGTCGCCGTGGCCTACCTCAACCGATGCGCTCACCTGCCGGCTCAGATGGATTGGCAACCGGGGCGTTTCTGGGATGTTGAGGGCCGCTACATTGTGTGTGCGATGCACGGCGCGCTGTACGATCCGCCCGACGGCCGCTGCGTTTTGGGGCCTTGCCGTGGGGCGCACCTGACCGCCATCACCCTGACCGAGAAAGACGGGCAGGTCTATTGGTATCCTTCGCAACATCTGCAGCCTGTTTTCTGAACATGCTGTCACTTGATGCACCATCACCGATCTTTCAGGCCATTTCATGAGCATTGATGACCCCCGCAACCCAGACCTGCCCAAGGCCACCGAGCAAGCCTTGCTGACGCAGTTCGCCCGCGCTTATCTGCAGCAGCAGCGCAGTGAGCAGCGTTGGCGCTGGTTCTGGCGTCTGGTCTGGTTGCTCGTCGCGGCGTCCATCGTCATTGGGACCCTCCAGACGGTGCCTTCGGCCAAAGCGCCTGTGACTGCGCACACCGCGCTGGTCGAAGTGCGTGGCGCCATCGCGACCGATGCCGAAGCCAATGCGGACAACCTGATGGCCGCACTGCGTAGCGCGTTCGAGGATCACGGCGCGCGCGCTGTGGTCATGCGCATCAACTCGCCCGGTGGCAGCCCGGTGCAGGCGGGCTTGGTGCATGACGAAATCGTTCGTCTCAAAGCGCTGCACAAAAAGAAGATCTACGCCGTGTGTGAAGAGATGTGCGCTTCCGCAGCCTATTACATCGCCGTGGCGGCCGATCAGGTCGTGGTTGACAAGGCTTCCGTGGTGGGATCCATCGGTGTGTTGATGGACGGTTTTGGCTTCACGGGTGTGATGGACAAGATTGGCATTGAACGCCGTTTGATGACGTCCGGTGCCAACAAGGGCATGCTGGACCCATTCTCGCCGCGTGACCCCGTGCAGGAAACCTATGCGCAGGCCATGCTGGATCAAATTCATCGGCAGTTCATCGCGGTCGTTCAAAAGGGACGAGGCCAGCGTCTGAAAGACAACCCTGAGTTATTCAGCGGGCTGTTCTGGAACGGCGAGCAGGCCGTCAGCATGGGGTTGGCCGACAGACTTGGCAGTCTGGATCAGATTGCCCGCGATGAGGTGAAGGCCGAAGACATCATCGACTACACCCAGAAAGAGAATCTTGCTGAGCGTCTGGCCAAGCGTTTTGGTGCCGCTGTTGGCGCAGGCGCCGTGCAGGCCATGCGCGAATCCGTCAGTATTCGCTGACCAGCAGGCTGTTTCAGCTGTCCAACCCCATCACCAGGCGCGTGGCCGCATCCTGAGACAACGTCAGCAGTTGCGCGACGCCGGCGATGTCGTCCTTCAGCGCGGCTTGGGCGTTGGGGGCGTCCCACCCGTTGCGGGAGTGTCTTGCCAGTCGCACGGCCAGCATGACGTTGCGAACCTGGGGGTCGTTTGCGCGGCGTTCATCGGTGCACTTGATGAGCATGTCCGGCAATTGCCACTCGCGCATCAGTTCATGTGCCAACGTGTTCAGTGTGGTGCCCAACACGGCCTTTTGTGCAGCAGCTGATCGCAAGGTCGGATCAGCTTGCTTGAGGTGGTCAATTTCCTTGGCCAATTTCGGGGCGTGACACCACAGCAGCATCTCGGCGAAGTCGTGCAGCAGGGCGGCCTCGTAAAGGATGCCTGCGTCCTCATCCTGCCGTCTGATGGCAAAGTTCAGAGAGAAGTTCGCGGCGCGACGCGCGCGGGTGATCACTTTGAGCAGGCCGCTCGCTGCTTCAGGGTCTGATTTGAACCACTCGATGAACGTGGGCGCATTCAAAAAGGTGTTGAAAAAGGGCGAAATGCCCATCATCACGATTGCCCCGGTCAGGGTTTCGGGGGGCTCCACACCCAGTCGCGTGCAGTAGCGCGAAACGTGAGCGATGACCTTCAGCACCATCAGCGGGTTGGCGCCCATGGCATCTGCGAGTGTTCTGGCGTCGACCGTGCCGCGCGTCTCTTCTATTTCGCGCAATTGCTGCAGTTCCACCATGGCGTGTGGCAGAACCGGAATTTCTGCATCTGCCAAGGCGCGCACCCAAGCAGATACGCTGGGTAGGGGGGACTCGATCATGTGGCAACCTCAACCCGGTCTGATGTCCTCTTATCCCCCGTTTTCCGCATATTGACAAGCCGGGAAGCCCCGGTGCTTGTCAAATTTTTCACTTTTTGAGGTGAGGCGAGTCAATCACTTGCCGCCGAGCAAAGCCTTCTTCAGGTCGGAGTCGACCGGCGAGTTGCCCAGCCAGATCTTCAGGAGGGCGTTGTAGAAGTCGTCACCAGCGATGTCGCGACCCTTCTGGGTGCCATCCACCAGAACACGCAGGCCCGAGCCGGGAACCAGGTTCATGTGGATGGTGGTGCCCTTCTTGACGGAGCCGAAGCTCTTCATCAGCGAGAGCAGCTCATCAACGCGCGGCTTGAACTTGGCCATTTCGGCGTCGCTGTGGTTCTTTTCGAAGCCGGCGATCATGGCTTCTGCAAACTCTTCACCAGTGAGGTTACGCAGCAGCACGATCTGCATGCCCTTGGCACCCGATTGGGAGATGATGCCAGCGGCGTTGCTGTCCTTCTTGGTCACATACAAACCAGCTGCGTAGACGTCAAACACCATCTTGACGCGGACGCCAGCGCCGTTGAGTTGCAGAGATTGGTTGGCGACCTGGTAGGTGTCACCGAACTTGGCGCCTTTGATTTCGAGGGCCATGGCGGGCAGGGCTGCGGCCAAGGCGGTGCTCAGGATCAGGGCGCGGGCAAAGGATTTCATGGTTTCTCCGGGAAATACGCTGGATCCACGACCCAGCAAGATACATGTGACAAAGATTGTGGCCCCGTGTTGACGCACGTATCCATCGGGATATCACCTTGGTTTCTCAGAAAAATTGTCCGAAATTGTGTTGCGGCGTGGCGATATTGCCGCACGGTTTCCCCGGTTCTGAGGATGACATGGCGCAGAATGTCGACTCCAAAGAGTTCAGGGTTTCTACTTCTGCGAGACGGATGCATGTCCTTTCTGGTTATTGACATAGGCAATACGCGCCTGAAGTGGGGCCTGTACGCAACGCCTGCGCCGGGTTCCGAGTTGTTGGCGCACGGTGCCGTGGTACTGGAGGACATTGATTACCTCTGGGACCTGTACTGGAAAAATCTGATGCACAAGCCCACCGCCATGCTGGGTTGCGTGGTGGCGGGTGAGGCCATCAAGCGTCGTGTCGAGGAGCAGTTGGTCGAGGGCTGGGGGTTGACGCCGCGATGGGTCTCGTCCAGCAAGGAGGCCGGTGGCGTGATCAACAGCTATGAGCATCCTCAGCGGCTGGGGTCAGATCGTTGGGCTGCGATCATTGGGGCGCGCCAGCATGCGCTGCGCACTCACCCCGACCATGTGCCCCCCGTGCTTGCCGTGATGGTGGGTACGGCCGTGACCGTGGATGCCGTGGATGCGGCAGGACGTTTTCTCGGTGGCTTGATCCTGCCCGGTTTTGGCTTGATGTACCGTGCGTTGGAAAGTGGCACGGCAGGCCTCAAGGTGCCCACTGGGGAGGTGCGAGACTTCCCGACCAACACCAGTGATGCGCTGATGAGTGGTGGTACCGACGCCATTGCTGGCGCCATCGAGCGCAGTCTGCGTCGCCTGCAGGCTCACACAGGGGAGGCCCCCCTGCTGATCATGTCGGGCGGTGCTGTGTCACGCTTGTCTCATGTGATCGAGTTGCCAGCCCTCGTCGTGGAAAACCTCATCTTCGAGGGCTTGCTGACGCTGGCATCCGCCATCACAGAATGAAGCGAGAGAGATCCTCGTTGCGGGCGAGTTCGCCCAGGCGTTGATCGACCTCGGCCGCATCGATCACATGGGTCTGTCCACCCAGGTCAGGCGCTTGGAAGGACAGTTCATCGAGGAGTCGCTCCATCACCGTGGACAGGCGGCGTGCGCCGATGTTTTCTGTGCGTTCGTTCACCTCGAATGCAATCTGAGCCAGGCGCTGGATGGCCTCAGGGGTGAAGTCGAGGGTCACGCCCTCCGCCGACAGCAAAGCCTGATACTGTTTGATCAGGCTCGCGGTGGGTTGGGTGAGGATGGCCTCGAAGTCCTGCACTGAAAGCGAGGACAGCTCCACCCGAATCGGGAAGCGTCCTTGCAATTCTGGGATCAGGTCGCTGGGTTTGCTGAGGTGAAAGGCCCCCGAGGCGATGAAAAGGATGTGGTCGGTCTTGACCATGCCGTACTTGGTCTTGACCGTGGTGCCCTCGACCAGAGGCAGCAGATCGCGCTGCACGCCCTGACGCGACACCTCGGCGCCGCTGCCATCGGCGTTGCGGCTGGCCACTTTGTCGATCTCGTCAATGAAGACGATGCCGTTTTGCTCGGCGCGCTCCAGCGCTTTGGCGCGGATGTCATCTTCGTTGAGCAACTTGGCGGCTTCTTCCTCGATCAGCTGGGTGCGGGCTTCGGCCACCGTCACCTTGCGTGACTTGCGGTTTTGCTGCCCGATCTGCGAGAACATGCCGCGCAGTTGCTCCGCCATGTCTTCCATGCCGGCCGGGCTCATGATCTCGACGGCCGGCGCCTTGGCGTCGCTCAGTTCGATCTCGATCTCCTTGTCATCGAGTGCGCCTTCGCGCAGGCGCTTGCGCATCACCTGACGCGCGGTGTTATCAGCTGGTGGAGCGCTGATACCGAAGTCCGTACGGGGTAGCGGAACCAGCACATCAAGGATGCGGTCTTCGGCCGCATCTTCGGCGCGGGCCCGCTGGGCCTGCATCTGGTGTGTGCGCTCCTGCTTGACGGCGCTCTCCACCAAGTCGCGGATGATGGTGTCCACGTCCTTACCCACATAGCCCACTTCGGTGAACTTGGTGGCCTCGACCTTGATGAACGGCGCATCGGCCAGCTTGGCCAGGCGGCGGGCGATCTCGGTCTTGCCCACGCCGGTGGGGCCGATCATCAGGATGTTCTTGGGTGTGATTTCGCTGCGCAGCTTCTCGTCGACTTGCTGGCGGCGCCAGCGGTTGCGCAGGGCAATGGCGACAGCGCGCTTGGCATCGTGCTGACCGATGATGTGTCGGTCGAGTTCGCTGACGATTTCTCGGGGTGTCATGCTCATGGTGTGCTCAGCCCAGCGTTTCGATGGTGTGGTTCTGATTGGTGTAGATGCACAGGTCGCCGGCAATCTCCAGCGACTTCTTGACCATGACGGCCGCATCCAGCTCGGTGTTGGCCACCAGGGCCCGCGCAGCGGCCTGCGCATAGGCGCCTCCCGAACCAATGGCGATGATGCCGTGCTCAGGCTCCAGGACATCGCCATTGCCGGTGATGATGAGCGATGTCTCGCGGTCGGCCACCGCCAGCATGGCTTCGAGCTTGCGGAGCACGCGATCGGTGCGCCAGTCGCGTGTCAACTCAACGGCTGCGCGGGTGAGGTGGCCTTGGTGCTTTTCCAGTTTGGATTCAAAGCGCTCGAACAGGGTGAAGGCATCCGCAGTAGCGCCTGCAAAACCGGCCAACACCTGGTCACGGTAGAGGCGGCGTACCTTGCGAGCCGAGGCTTTGACGACGATGTGGCCCAAGGTGACTTGGCCATCGCCGCCCATGGCGACTTGCCAGCCGGTGGGGGTCTGGCGCCGGATGCTGACGATGGTGGTGCCGTGGTAGGAGTCCATGACGCGTAGCGGAGTTCAGTGAACTACGTTACATGCGGTCAGGCTTGGCCAATTCAAGGTGGCGCCCGTGTAAAGAGCGCACCTGTGTGACGATCACACCGTCTGAAGCTTGACGTGAGCGTGCTCGTTGATCCCCATGGCACCGAAGAACAGGGCGATGAGGCGGTGCGGGTTGTTGAAAATCACGGTGCGGTTCTCACCGCGCCGCGCCAGCACCCAGTTGAGGAGGTCGCCTGCGGCGATGAAATCGACGCGCAGCAAGTGCTGGCAATCAACTTCCAGCGAGACGCTGGCGCCCAGTTGGCTGTCAAGTTGTGTCAGCGTGCTGCTGATGTCGCCGACCAGTTGTCCGGAGAGATTCAGCGCAGCCACCTGCACAAACTCGACTTCATTGTGGAACTGGGATTCGACGAAGCTGGTGATGACTTTGGAGACGTGCGTGAGTGGGCGGGTTTGCGGGCTGACGCCATCGTTGCTCAGGCGGACCTTGCACGCCGTGGGTTCCCAGGAGGGCGGCGACAGTTCGTAGGTGACGCAGTAGTCGATGGCCACCTCATCAAACTGGATGGGGTTATTGCACATCCGCAGCACGTCCAGGTGCAGCATCCAATAGGCCGGATCTACGCTGCGGCTCCCGGTTGGTGCCAAATCGCCGAGCACATGCAACAGCTGATCAGTACCCAGCCAGTGAAGTTCGATCGGCTCGCGGGCCCATTGTCGAATGAGTTGGCCGAGATGGTCGGCGCCTTCCGGCGTCAGGTTGTGGACCCTGCTCCAGTCCATGACCCAGGGGCGTGGCAGCTGCAAAATCTCCGTTCGCAACTGAGACACGGCGTCGCCATCGATGTTCTCGGGTGCAATCCAGCCATGCGCGGGTTCGGGTGGTGTCGCAGGTGAGTCAGCAGTGACGCTGGCCGCAGCCCCGTCGGTCGAGGCTGGCTTGGCGGTGGCGGGCTTCTGCTGCGCCAGGAAGCGAGCCACCTTGTCTGGCAGCGAGTACCACTGAGGGGCCGACAGGCCGAATTTTTGCGCAAAGGTGACCGCGAGGTTGTCAAACTGCTGCGGCAGGTCGAGGGCGCGGTAGTAGTCGAACAGCGCCATCCAAGTTTCAGTGTGCTCGTGTCTCGCTGCACCTGGCTGAATCAGGTCAAGGAGACAGCGTTCACATTGCTCGAAGTCTGCGTTGGCAAACGCGATGACCGCCTCGTCAAGCTCCGGGTCGTGCACCATTTCGGCCACATGGAAGTCTTGCTGAGGCATGAAACCGCTGGCAGCCAGCAAAGAGGAAGATGCGGGCTGGGTGACCGCAGTGGGCGCAGTCGTTGATGCTGGAGCGGTGTCTGGCGTCGGTGACGCTGGCGGAACCAAATCCAGCGCAATGGCGATGTCCGTTGACAATCCCGCTGCCTGCGTTGGACGTGCCGCTGCTGCGCTGTCCGCTGGCTGTCCGAAGTCGAGCGGCAAAGTCGGGACGTGGACAGGGGGCTTGGGTGTCGTGCGCGTGCTGCCAGCGCCCACCATCTGCTGCTCGATCTCGTCGATCTTGGCTTTGACCGCAATGTCGGATGGGGCGCCGTTGGTGTGAGGCCGCGAGTCTGGGTCGAGGTTGGAAGGGGTGTTGAGCGCCAGCGCCGCATCGGCACTGAGTCCTTCACGGCGGATCTTGCGGAGCATGTCGAATTCGCGCTTGCGCACGAAGTCGTTGCGCCGCTTGCGTTCGATCATCGCCTTGATCTCGGACTTGGCGTACTCGCTTTCGCCTGCGTCAGCTTCTTGCGTGTCCAGCGAAGACCACTCGGTCGTCGGGTTGGCGACAAAACGCACCACCTTGCGGAAAAAACCACCGGTTTCCTTGCTCATGATGCGAGTATGCCCTCCCTGTTCACTGTCGGGTGTCCTCTGCGCTCAGTCCCCGAACATCTTTTGCTTGAGTTCGCGACGTTGTTGCGCTTCAAGTGACAAAGTGGCAGTAGGGCGAGCCAGCAGTCGTCCCAAGCCGATGGGCTCACCAGTCTCGTCGCAGAAACCGTACTCGCCGGACTCGATGCGGGCGATGGATTGCGAGATCTTCTTGAGCAGCTTGCGTTCGCGGTCGCGGGTGCGCAATTCCAGGGCATGCTCTTCTTCGATCGTGGCGCGGTCAGCCGGATCGGGCACGATGGAGGTGTCTTCACGCAAGTGCTCGGTGGTTTCGCCCGCGTTGGACAGCAGGTCGGCCTTCTGGGCCTCCAGAACCGTGCGGAAGTACTCCAGCTGCTTGTCGTTCATGTACTCCGACTCAGGCATGGCCAGCAACTCGGCTTGGGTCAGGTCACGACCAGCTTTGTTCTTCCAGGCGTTGGCGAGTTTGGGGTCAACCTTGGTGGCGTTAGTGGGCATGTTCTCTGATGGACTGATGTGCGACGACGAGCGTCCTGGCGCCACAGATGTGGCAGCGGTGGTGACCGCGTTTGTCAAGGCCGGCGTACGGGCGCAACACCATGGCCGTGGCCTTGACTTCAGTTCGGTGTGCGCTTTCCGTCAAGACAGATCCTGATGGGAAGCGCGCGGATTGTAGCGATGCTTGAGGGCAGATTTCACCAGACTATCCCTCAAGTGTTCGCAGACGTTACGCGAGGCACTGATCCAGGCCGGCTTTGAACAGGTCCTGGGGCAATTCAATGCCGATGAATACCATTTTGCTGATCTTGGGTTCACCTGCAGCCCATTTCGGCCCGACGTCGCTGCCCATGAGCTGGTGCACGCCTTGGAAAACCACTTTGCGATCCATGCCAGAGACATGCAGCACGCCTTTGTAACGCAACATGCGGGGGCCGTAAATCTGCACCATCGAGCCGAGGAAATCTTCCAGCTTGGTGGCGTTGAAGGGCTTGTGGGATTTGTAGACGAAGGACTTCACGTCATCGTCGTGGGCATGGTGGTGTGGGTGGTGGCAGGCCTCACCGTCTGCATGGTCATGGCCGCAGTCGTGACTGTGTTGGTGTCCGTGACCGTGACCATGATGGCTGTGTGCATCGTCCTTCAGGAAGTCGGGGTCGATGTCCAACTTGGCGTTCAGGTTGAAGCCCTTCAGGTCGAGCACTTCGGCGATCGGCACTTCCCCGAAATGCACGCGCTTTTGTGGTGCGCGCGGATTCATGTGCTTGATGCGGTGGACCAGGGCATTTGCTTCGTCTTCGGTGACCAGATCGGTTTTGCTGATGAAAATCTGGTCGGCAAAACCCACTTGGCGGCGTGCTTCCTGGCGCTGGTCGAGTTGCTGTTCACCGTGCTTGGCATCGACCAAGGTCAGGATGGAGTCGAGCAAGTAAAGCTCGGCAATCTCGTCGTCCATGAAGAAGGTTTGCGCGACAGGGCCTGGATCGGCCACGCCGGTGGTTTCGATCACCACGCGTTCGAAATTCAGGGTGCCCGCCTTGCGCTGCTTGGCCAGGTCGGCCAAGGTCTCGCGCAAATCTTCCCGGATGGTGCAACAGACGCAGCCATTGCTCATCTGAACAATGTGCTCCTCGGTGTCGGCCACCAGAATGTCGTTGTCGATGTTTTCTTCGCCGAATTCGTTCTCGATCACAGCAATGCGCTGGCCGTGGGCTTCGGTGAGGACGCGTTTGAGCAGCGTGGTCTTGCCGCTGCCCAGAAAACCGGTGAGGATGGTGACAGGAATCAGGCTCATGAGCGCAGTGTAGTCTTGACGCCCCGGATGCAGGGGCAGTAATGCAGGGATGTGGGCCGGAATTCTTCCGACCATGGGGTATTCTTGCAGCATATCAACCACGACACCGCTCCTGTGTCCGATTCCCCTCCTAGTCGCCCGCCGCGAGGCGACCGACCCCACGCTTCCGCCGCACGGCGGGACAAAGACCACCGTAGCCTGTTTGTTCGTTTGGTGGAGTTCATCTCCCCCGGGCCGGATACGACGGCTGAACTGATCGAGACCCTGGCCGATGCCGAGCATCGCGAGTTGATCGAACCCGAATCTCGGGTGATGCTCGAGGGGGTGATCCGCATGGCAGGCATGACGGTGGCCGATGTGATGGTGCCCGTGCGTCGCATGGACATGCTTGACATCGACGCACCCTACGAAGAGTTGCTGGCCCAGATCATTGAGGACGGTCACTCTCGCTTTCCTGTGTATGAGGGCGAGCGAGACAACATCATCGGCGTGCTCATGTCCAAAGATTTGCTCAAGCTGCAGCGTGCGCCAGAGTTGAATCTGCGCACCTTGCTGCGACCTGCTGTCTTTGTCCCTGAGTCCAAGGGGCTCAACGAGTTGTTGCGTGAGTTCCGATCCAACCGCAGCCATTTGGCGATGGCCATCGACGAGTTCGGCATGACATCGGGGCTGGTCACGATCGAGGATGTCCTGGAAGAGATCGTTGGCGAGATTGAGGATGAGTTCGATGAAGAAGATCGGCAGTCGAGCATCTTCACACTGGCTGACGGGAGTCAACGTGTCGCCGGTGATGCCTTGATTGAGGCTGTCAATGAGGTGTTCGGGACCCAACTGCCCGATGACGAGTTCGAGACCATTGGCGGCTTGGTGGCCCATGAGCTGGGCCGGGTGCCGCGGCGAGGGGAGTCCGTTGACGTGGGCGGGTTACGGTTTTTCGTGATGCTGGCCCGCGGCGGCGCAGTGCGTTGGTTCAAAGTGACGCGTGCGCCCGATGCTGCGCAGGCGGTTGAGGCTGGATGAGTGTGCCTGGTTCGCAGAAGGTGTGGCCATTGTGGGCCTCCTTGATCGGGGGGGCACTGCACGCGCTGTCTCTGTCGCCTTGGTGCGCTCAGATGGGGCACTTGGCGCCGCCGCTCTTGCAAACGCTGGCCCTGCTGATCCTCTTGGCAAGCTTGGCACGCCAGTCGGGTCCACGCGGGGCGGCGCTAGGGTGCTGGGTGTACGGCACGGTCTGGTTGCTCGGGGCGACTGGCTGGATGTTTGTCAGCCTGCACGATTTTGGGGGCTTGCCGGCCTGGATGGCGGTGGTGGCCGTCGCATTGTTGTGTGCGGCCTTGTCGCTGTATCTGGCTTGGGCCGGTTGGGCATGGGGACGTTGGCGAACTGGCGTGATTGGGGTGGACGCTGGCTTGTTTGGCGCCCTGTGGCTGCTGGCCGAGTTGGCGCGGGCGCTGGTGTTCACGGGTTTTCCGTGGGGTGCGAGTGGTTATGGTCTCTTGGACACACCGTTGCGACACTTTGCGCCTTGGCTGGGCGTTTATGGAATGGGGTGGGTATGGGTCACCCTGTGCGCTTGGGTTCTGTGGTCTGCCAATGCCGCGCGAGAACGGCGGCTGAGTCGTTGGGCGCCTCTGGGCTTGGTTGTGGTGCTCACGACCGTCGGGGCATGGTGGAGCGGTGTCAGCTACACCCGCGAGGTCGGGCAGCCTCTGAGGGTGACTTTGCTGCAAGGTAATGTCCCGCAGGACGAGAAGTTCAGCCCTGAACGTCAGGTTGAGATGCTGGTGTGGCATGCCCGCCAATTGCTGGCAGCTCGCGGCGATCTGGTGGTGGCGCCTGAAACCGCCATCCCTTTGTTGCCGAGTCAGTTGCCTGAAGCGTATTGGTCACAGATCCAATCTGCTTTCGAGCGTGATGGGCGACATGCCCTGATCGGTGTTCCCTTGGGTGATTTCACCGTGGGCTATACCAATTCCGTGGCGGGTTTGTCGTCGGACACGGCTCGCTTGCCTGGGCAGATGTATCGCTATGACAAGCATCACCTCGTGCCGTTCGGTGAGTTCATTCCCACAGGATTCCGCTGGTTTGTGCGGATGATGAACATTCCCCTCGGTGATTTTTCGCGTGGACCCTTGGCCGCGCCGTCGTTTGAGGTGAAGGGGCAGCGGGTGGCGCCCAATATTTGCTACGAAGATTTGTTTGGCGAGGAGATTGCCGCCCGGTTCGTGCAAGCCGATCGGGCGCCCACCATTTTGGCCAACGTGAGCAACCTCGCCTGGTTTGGTGAATCGGTTGCCATCCATCAGCATTTGCAGATTGCCCGTTTGCGCTCGTTGGAGTTTCAGCTGCCCACCATTCGTGCCACGAACACTGGCGCCACGGTGGTGATCAATCACCAAGGCGAGGTGACAGCTGCTCTGGCGTCCAACATGCGCGGAAGTCTGCAAGCTGACGTGCAGGGCATGAGCGGCGTCACGCCTTATGCTTGGTGGGCCGGTCGCTGGGGGCTGTGGCCTCTGATTGGACTGGGCTTGCTGTGGGTTGGTGCGTCAGCAATCTGGGGCAAACGGCGGGCCGAGGGCGCAGGCATTTAATAGAATCGTGCTTTTGCGCTTTGTCTTTTCACAGGGCAGGGCGCGAGACCATACATCCATGACACCCCTGGTGACGCTGCGGTCCACGTGGCTCGGCGCACCCAACAAGGCAACAACATGCTGACTTTCCAGCAATTGATTCTGCGTTTGCAAAGCTACTGGGACGCCCAGGGCTGCGCGCTGCTGCAACCCTACGACATGGAAGTGGGGGCAGGAACCAGTCACACCGCCACGTTCCTGCGTGCTCTGGGTCCTGAGCCCTGGAAGGCCGCCTATGTGCAGCCCAGCCGTCGTCCCAAGGATGGCCGTTACGGCGAGAACCCCAACCGTCTGCAGCACTACTATCAGTACCAGGTGGTGCTCAAGCCGGCGCCGGCCAACATTCTGGAGCTCTACTTGGGCTCGCTGGAGGCGCTGGGTTTTGATCTCAAGAAGAACGATATCCGCTTCGTGGAAGACGACTGGGAGAATCCCACTCTGGGCGCTTGGGGGCTGGGTTGGGAAGTGTGGCTCAACGGCATGGAAGTGACCCAGTTCACTTACTTCCAGCAGGTCGGCGGCATTGACTGCAAGCCTATCACCGGCGAGATCACGTATGGCCTGGAGCGTCTGGCCATGTATCTGCAAGGTGTCGAGAGCGTGTACGACCTGGTCTACGCGCCGGGCGTGAAGTATGGTGACGTGTTCCATCAGAACGAGGTTGAGCAGTCCACCTACAACTTCGAGCACAGCAACGTTGAGTTCCTGCTGGACGCCTTCACCAACTACGAAACCCAGGCCAAGTACCTGATGGAGCAGCAGTTGGCCTTGCCAGCCTATGAGCAGGTGCTCAAGGCGGCCCATACCTTCAACCTGCTGGATGCTCGTGGCGCCATCTCCGTGACCGAGCGCGCTGCCTACATCGGTCGCATCCGTAACCTGGCCCGCGCCGTGGCGGCCAGCTACCTCGACAGCCGCGCCCGCCTGGGCTTCCCGATGGCCCCCAAGGCCTGGGCTGACGAAGTCATTGAACAACTGAACAAGAAAGCAGCCTGAGCATGAGCACCGCCAACCTCCTGGTTGAACTGTTTGTAGAAGAGCTGCCCCCCAAAGCACTCAAGAAGTTGGGCGAGTCCTTCGCCACTGTTCTGGCAGATAGCCTCAAGGCACAGGGGCTGGCCCCTGCCGACGCCGTGGTGACGCCGTTTGCGTCGCCGCGCCGTTTGGCCGTGCATGTGAGCTCGGTGGCTGCGAAGGCCGCTGATCAGGCCGTCCAACAGAAATTGATGCCTGTGAGCGTGGCGCTGGACGCCAGCGGCCAGCCCGCTCCAGCCCTGCTCAAGAAACTGGCATCGATGGGCTTGGGCGCCGACGTGGTGCCGCAACTCAAGCGCGCTCCCGATGGCAAGGCCGAAGCCTTGTTCCTCGACAGTGTCAAGCCAGGCGCAGTGCTGGCCGAGGGGCTGCAAAAAGCGCTGGAGGATAGCCTGGCCAAGTTGCCCATCCCGAAGGTCATGACCTATCAACTGGAGCAAGGTGAGGGCGCCGACTTCCAGCCGGGGTGGAGCAGCGTGAATTTTGTGCGTCCGGCCCACGGTCTGGTTGCGCTGCACGGCGAGCAAGAGGTGCCTGTCTCCGTGTTGGGCTTGAAGTCTGGCCGTGCCACCCAGGGGCATCGTTTTGAGGCCCGTGTCAGCCCAGTGATCCTGAAGACAGCCGACACCTATGCCGAGCAACTGCAGCATGAAGGCGCCGTGATCGCCAGTTTTGCTGAGCGCCGTGCAGAGATCGTGCGTCAGTTGAATGCGGCAGCTGCCAAGGCTGGCAGTGGCCTGAGTCCCATTGAAGACGAGGCCCTGCTTGATGAGGTGACCGCTCTGGTTGAGCGCCCGAACGTGCTGACGGGTCGCTTTGAGGAGGCCTTCCTCGATGTGCCGCAAGAGTGCCTGATTCTGACGATGAAGGCCAACCAGAAGTATTTCCCGCTGCTGGATGCCTCTGGCAAGCTGACGAACCAGTTCCTGATTGTCAGCAACATCAGCCCGGAAGATCCGAGCGCGGTGATCGGTGGCAACGAGCGCGTGGTCCGTCCGCGCCTGGCTGATGCCAAGTTCTTCTTTGACCAGGATCGCAAGAAGACCCTGGAATCCCGCTTGCCGGGCCTCAACAAGGTCGTCTACCACGGCAAGCTGGGTACCCAGGGCGAACGTGCCGAGCGCGTGCGCGCCATCGCCCACGCCATCGTCAGCCAGTTGCGCCTGGGTACGCTGCCTTACACGGTTGACGTCAAGGCCCACTTTGACGTGCTCGACAGCAAGGCCCAGCAGGCCGCGCTGCTGGCCAAGACCGATCTGCTGACGGACATGGTCGGCGAGTTCCCCGAGCTGCAGGGCATCATGGGCGGCTACTACGCTCGCCACGAAGGCCTGCGCGACGGTGTGGCCATCGCCATCGAAGACCACTACAAACCCCGCTTTGCCGGTGATGCGCTGCCACGCAACAACACGGGCACAGTCGTGGCCCTGGCCGACAAGCTCGAAACCCTGGTCGGCTTGTTCGGCATTGGTCAGTTGCCCACGGGCGACAAGGACCCGTTCGCGCTGCGCCGCCATGCGCTGGGCGTGATCCGCATCCTGATCGAAAAGAACCTGCCGCTGGACTTGCCGGCCTTGGTTGAGGCCGTCTTGCCGGCCTTCGGTGAGTTGATCAGCAATCCCGCCGAGCATCTGCTGGTGTTCTTCTCTGACCGTTTGGCCGTATCGCTGCGTGAGCAGGGCTACAGTGCCCAAGAGGTCGATGCCGTGCTGGCGCTGCAACCGGCCCGACTGGGTGAGGTGCCACGTCGCCTGGCCGCCGTGCGTGCGTTCGCTGCTTTGCCTGAGGCCACAGCCCTTGCTGCAGCCAACAAGCGCGTCGGCAACATCCTCAAGAAGGCTGACACCCAGGTTGAGGCCAATGTGGACGAAGCGCTGCTGCAGGAAGCGGCCGAGCAGGCCCTTTACGCCGCGCTGAAAGCCGTGGCACCGCAGGCGCAGGCTGCGTTTGAGCAAGGTGACTACACCGCGTCTTTGCAGGCTTTGGCCGCGTTGCGGACACCGGTTGATGCGTTCTTCGATGGGGTCATGGTCAATGCCGAAGATGCGGCGTTGAAGGCCAACCGCTTGGGGCTGCTGGCCACCTTGCACCAGGCCATGAACCAGGTCGCAGACATCTCCAGACTGGCGGCTTGATCTGAGCGGACGCAGCCACCACCACCCCGGAGAGGCCATGAAACTCGTCATCCTCGACCGCGACGGCACCATCAATCACGAACGGGAGGACTACATCAAGTCGCCCGAAGAGTGGGTGCCGTTGCCCGGGGCGCTGGAGGCGATCGCTCGCCTCAACCACGCGGGGTGGCATGTGGTGGTGGCCACCAACCAGTCCGGGATTGGTCGCGGCTTGTTTGACATGGTGGCGCTCAACGCCATGCACGCCAAGATGAACCAGTTGCTCGCCAGAGTGGGCGGGCGTGTCGAGGCCGTGTTTTTCTGCCCGCATACCCCGGAAGACCATTGCACATGCCGCAAGCCCATGCCGGGGCTGTTTCAGATGATCGGGCAGCGCTTTGGACGCAGTCTGGACGGCGTGCCCATGGTTGGCGATCTCCCTCGTGATGTGCTGGCCGCGCAATCGGTGGGGTGTGAGCCCCACCTCGTGCGCACAGGGCAGGCGGCAACCATGCCCGAATCGGAGTTGCAGGCCTTGCGTCAGCAAGTTCCAGGTTTGACCATTCACCCGAACCTGTCCGCCTTTGCAGACTACCTGATCCTGCGTGAGCGCCGTGTTCAGGGCGAAGACAGCCCGGTGTCTACCCACACCGGAGAAATTCGTTGACGCCTGATCACCCCGCTCAGTTGGGTTTGTGGGGAGATGCGCCTGTGCGTGAGGCGGCGCAAGACACCTCGGCGACCAGTCCCACGCATGAGCAACTGGCGATGGCGCATTTTCGCCATCCGCAAGCTGAGCGCGAGATCGTGCTCGGTAAAGCTGTGGTGGCCTACGCGGTACAGCGCGCGCGGCGGCGTAGCATCGGGATGGTCGTGGGGGTTGAGGGGCTCACGGTCCGGGCACCTCGCTGGGTGGCTTGGGCTGACATTGAAACGGCCTTGCGCGCCAAGGAGCGGTGGATCTGCAAGAAGCTGAGTGAGCAGCGTGAGCGAGCCCATCGCCAACAGGCCGCGCGCATTGAGTGGTGCGAAGGCGTATCTGTGCCATTCCTGGGTGAGTCGGTGGTGGTGGTGCTGGAGCCGGGCCTGAGAACGCCAATCCTGAGGGATGGACATGCGACCCAGGCTGGCTTGCCCGGTGTTGCGCAACGTGCCTTGCACATCGGCTTACCCCATGCATCGCCGCCTGAGGCCATCCGTGATGCGGTGTTGGCCTGGATGCGTCAGCATGCGCGCAGCCACTTCAGTGCAAGGGTGCAACATTACGCAGAGCGCTTGCAGGTGCGTGTGACACGGATTGCCCTGTCCTCAGCACGGACACGCTGGGGAAGTGCCAGTGTCGATGGCTCCATCCGCTTGCATTGGCGCCTCATCCATTTCAGCCCGACCATCATCGATTACGTGGTGGCGCATGAGTTGGCGCATCTTCATGAAATGAACCACAGCCCGCGCTTCTGGGCGGTGGTCCGCTCCGTCATGCCGGAATACGAACACGCACGCGAACAGTTGCGACATGTCATCCTCCCCGAATAGCGCTTTCGCATGAGGATGACTGCCGTGCCGGTCGGGAGAGTCACACGGCTTCAAAGCGCCAGATGCCCTCGCTGTCTTGCCAGCGGCGCACCTGTCCCAGGTGCCAGAGGTGGTTGAGGTGTGCCACGGCCTCGCCCATTGCAAACGTGGTCTGGTGCAGATCCAGGCTGCGCTGGAACAGGATGGGCAGCATGTCGGCTGCGGTGCACGGGGCCTGACGGCACGCTGTCATGACATCGTGCAGGCGATCGCGATGATGGTCTTCCAGTTGCCGGATGCGTGTGTGGATGCCCGTGAATGGCAAACCATGTGAAGGCAGAGCCAAGGTATCGGTCGGTAACGCCTTCATGCGCTCCAGTGATGACAGGAACAGGCCCAGGGCATCTGCTTCCGGCTCCATGTCGGTCACGCTTACGTTGGTCGAAATGCGAGGCAGCAACATGTCTCCCGAAATCAGGATTCCGTCACGCTCGTTGTACAAAGACATGTGCTCTGGAGCGTGGCCGTAGCCTGCGAGGCAAGTCCAGTTTCGCTCGCCGATCTGAACATGCATGCCATCCATCAAACGGCGATACGCATAGGGGACATCGGGGACCATCGAAGCATAGTAGCCCCCCCGCTCGCGAATCTTGGCCATGCCTTCCGGGTGCTGCAGCCCGTGACTCTGGAAGTAGTCGGCTGCACGGTCCCCGCCGTAGCCGCTCGTTTCGCGACTGGCCAAGGTGGCGGCCAGGTGATCCGCAGCGCTCATCCACAGGCGAGCGGGTTCCTTGCCACTGAAGTGCTCAATCAGCCACTGCGCGTTGCCGACATGGTCCGGATGCATATGGGTCACCAACATGCGGCCGAGCGGCTTGCCGGCCAGTTCGCCCGTCCACACCGTGTGCCAGAGTGTCCGAATCGCCTCTGTGGCCACGCCGGCATCGATCACGGTCCATTTGGGGCATCCATCCAGCACGTCATCGAGTGCCCACAGGTTGATGTGGTTGAGCGCGAAGGGGAGGGGCATGCGTACCCAATGCACACCCGGTCGCAGCGTGAGCGTGTGACCTGGGTGTGGCAAGGTGTCGCCCCATGGGTAGTTCAGGGTGGGGTGATCTGTCGTGGTGGCGGCCATGTTGGAGATCTGTCGTTCAGCGGGGCAGAGAAATGAATTGTGACGTCATTGCGCCTGATCGATGTCCGATAAATGGATTGGGGTGGGGTGCAATCCGTGGCTCAGGGTGTCTACACTCTGGGTATGAATCTTGATCATCTGTTTGAAAGCAACCGCGCGTGGGCGCGGGACGTAGAGCGTCGCACCCCTGGTTTTTTCTCGCGACTTCAGCAGCAGCAGTCCCCAGAGTACCTGTGGATTGGCTGCAGTGACAGTCGTGTGCCTGCCAACGAAATCTGTGGCGTGCTACCCGGTGAAATGTTCGTCCATCGCAACGTGGCGAACGTGGTGGCGCACTCCGATCTCAACTGTCTGTCGGTGATGGAGTTCGCCATCGACATGCTCAAGGTCAAGCACATCATGGTGGTGGGTCACTATGGTTGTGGTGGGGTACGCGCCGCCATGGATGATCTGCGTATCGGCATCGTGGACAACTGGATCCGTCACGTCAAGGATGTGCGCAACAGCCACTTGGACTGGTTGAACACCGTGCCCGAGGGCTCCATGCGCTACGACGCCCTGTGTGAACTCAATGTGCTGCAGCAGAGCTTCAATGTATGTCAGACCACAATGGTTCAAGACGCTTGGGCTCGCGGTCAGGAAATCGTCGTACACGGCTGGGTCTATGGGATTCAGAATGGTCTCATCAATGACCTGCGCATGTCGGTCAAGAGCAGCGATGACGTTGTGCCCGCCTATGAGAAGGCTGTGGCCCAATTGCGTGATCGTTACGCCGCATTGGCGGCATCTTTGTCTTCCCAGTGAGGTTGTCAATGGACCGCAGCGCCATGTTTCCGCAACAGCTGACCGATCCGCGCGTGTTCGAGATTGCGCGGGCCTTGCTGGATGGATTTGATCGTCACTACAAGATCTTCAGTGAAACCAGCGCGCAGTCCAAGCGACGATTCGAAGAGGCCGATTGGCACGGTCAGCAGACTGCCCAGCGCGTCCGCATCGAGTTCTACGACCTGCGGGTGAAGGAAGCGGTCGAGCGGCTGGAGAATGATTTTGGAGCGAGCACCCTGCCGATGGAGGTGTGGCACCAGATCAAGCTCTTCTACATCGGCTTGCTCACCGGTCACCGTCAGCCTGAGTTGGCAGAGACTTTTTTCAACTCGGTCACCATCAAGATTCTCGACCGCCAGTACTACCGCAACGACTTCATCTTTGTGCGTCCTGCGGTCTCCACCGAGTACATCGATGATGACGAGGCGGATGGTTACGGTACCTTCCGGGCTTACTACCCAACACGTGAGAACCTGCTCGGCACGCTCAAGCAGATTGTCCTGAATTACGAACTGCGTGTGCCCTTCGACGATCTTGATCGTGACGTCAGGCTTGTTTATGAGTCACTGATCGAGCAGATCGGTCATGTTCGTCTGCGCACGAACTTCCAGATTCAGGTGCTGTCATCGCTGTTTTATCGCAACAAGGGTGCCTACATCGTGGGCAAGATGGTCAACGGCTTCCGCAGCCTGCCTTTTGCCATTCCCATTCTCCACAACTCCAAGAACCGGCTCTACATTGATGCAGCCCTCTTCGGGGAGGATGACCTGCTGGCCTTGTTCAGCTTTGCGCGTGCCTACTTCATGGTGCACATGCCGGTGCCATCGGCTTATGTCCAGTTCTTGCGCTCGTTGATGCCACGCAAGCCTCGCGCCGAGTTGTACAACGCCATTGGGCTGCAGAAGCACGGCAAGAACCTTTTTTACCGAGACTTCCTCTTCCACTTGCGTCACTCAGGCGACAAGTTCCGTATCGCGCCCGGCATCAAGGGCATGGTGATGCTGGTGTTTGATCTGCCGTCCTACCCCTTTGTCTTCAAGGTCATCAAGGACTACTTTCCGCCGCAGAAGGAGATCACGCGCGAAGGCATCATGGGCAAGTATCAGCTCGTGAAGCAGCACGATCGGGTTGGGCGCATGGCGGACTCGCTGGAGTTCACCAACGTGGCTTTTCCTCGGCACCGTTTTGACGATGAGTTGATCGAAGAACTGAAGAAATTTGCCCCCAGCGTGATGGAGGAGGAAGAAGACGGTCAAGTGTTGATCGTCAAGCATCTCTACATCGAGCGACGCATGATTCCGCTCAACATCTACATTCAGGAGGCTGAGGGGGAGTCACTGGAGCACGCAGTCATCGAGTATGGCAACGCGCTCAAAGACCTTGTGGCTGCCAACATCTTCCCCGGCGACATGCTGTGGAAAAACTTCGGCGTGACGCGCAACGGCAAAGTCGTGTTCTACGACTACGACGAAATCGAATACGTCACCGACTGCAACTTCCGCAAGGTGCCCACACCTCGCAACGAAGAGGAAGAGATGTCTGGTGAGATTTGGTATTCGGTGGGGCCGCGCGACGTGTTCCCCGAGACCTTCGGCCCATTCTTGTTGGGCGACCCACGCGTGCGCGAGATTTTCATGCGCCACCACGCTGATCTGCTGGAACCCGAGTTCTGGCAGCAACACCAGCAGCGTATCCGCGAAGGGTACGTCCACGACGTGTTCCCGTATGACCGGGCACGCCGCTTTATCCACAAGATTCAGGACCAGCAGGCACTCAAGGAGCCTTCGGACGAGGTTGCGCCCGTGGAGGAGCCGGTGGACGTGCCCCCCTTGGGGAGCGCCGTTCACGACCAGGGGACTTTGTCGGGCTTCCAGTCAGGCGGCACGAGCAGCGCCGACTGAGCCCGCCTCGTTGGCACGAGTGTGTCAACGAGGTCAGGGAAGGTCAGGTCACCAGAGTTGCCACCAGGGCTTGTCTGCAGGCTTCAAGGCCTCCCCGCTGAGGTAAGCGCTGTCAGGGAAGCTTTGTTTGAGCACCCGGGTGGCGTCATCACGCAATTGCACCAGCCCCAGTTGGTCATACGCTCGAGACATGATGTAGAGCGCTTCCTCGATGGCTGGTGATTGTGGATAGTCCTTGATGGCCTGTTGGGCACGGTTGGCTGCAGCCAAATAGGCACCACGGCGCAGGTAGTAACGTGCCACGTGCACCTCGCCAGCAGCCAACGAGTTCACCACATGGTTCATTCGCAGGCGTGCATCCTCGGCATACTTGGACTCGGGAAAGCGATCCACAACCTGCTTGAACGACTCATAGGCATCACGCGAGGCCTGTTGGTCGCGCTCGGACAGGTCTTGGCGAGCCAGGCGGCCAAACAGCCCCAGGTCTTCATTGAAGTTGATCAACCCTTGCAGGTAGTAGGCGTAGTCCATTGCCGGGCTGGTGGGGTGCAGGCGGATGAACCGTTCCAGCTTGGCCAGGGCTTGCGCCTTTTCCCCGCTTCGGTAGTAGGCATAAGCCAAGTCCAGTTGAGCCTGTTGAGCCAGCAGCGTGCCGGAAGCGCGAGCTTCTACCTTCTCGAGCATCTTGACTGCGGTCTCGAAGTTGCCGTCGGCCTGTTCTGCCTTGGCGTCTGCGTACAATTTGTCCGAGTTGATGTTCGCGTACTCGTCTTGTGGCGCGGTACCGCAAGCCGCCAAGGCGGCGCTCAAAGCCAGTGACATCAGCCCGGCACGACGGCCGGTCCAGAAGCTTGAGGATGTGTTCTTCAGCAGTTTCACGTTGAGTTTCTTGCGGATGAGTCCGCTCACAGTCACGCCATCCGGCGCCACAATGCGCAGTATAGAAGCCCTGCGCCTCTACTTTGCGCCCACCCCTGTTTTGATTGCCATATGGCCCGACCTACTCGTTCTGCTTCCTCCCGTCCGCTCACCGCTTCCGAGCCTGATCTGTCTGAACCCATGGCGCTCGCCCAACTTGCCGACGACGATTGGGGAGACGACGAGGCCGTCGATGAGGTGGTGGGGGACGCAGGTCGGGCAGGGCGCCCTGTTCCCGAGTCGCGCAGCCTGGAGGTTCCTCTCTCTGCCCAAGGCCAGCGCCTGGACGCCTACCTCGCCGCCTGCATTCCCGAGTATTCCCGCAGTCATCTCAAGACTTTGATTGATGAAGGATGCGTCCAGGTCAATGCCCAAGTCGCCACCTCGGCGTCTCGCAAGGTCATGTTGGGGCAGTGTGTGGAGATCTTGCTGAAGCCCACGGCGCAGAGCCAAGCGTTTGTGCCCGAGCGGATGGACCTTGATGTGGTGTTTGAAGACGAGCACCTCATGGTGATCCATAAGCCGGCGGGCTTGGTCGTGCATCCGGCAGCGGGCAACTGGAGTGGCACCTTGATGAACGGTCTGCTGGCGCATCACCCGGCAGCGGTTGATTTGCCGCGTGCCGGCATCGTTCATCGCTTGGACAAGGACACCAGTGGTTTGATGGTGGTTGGTAAATCACTGGTCGCAGTCACCGCGCTTGGGCGGGCCATCGCCGCCCGCGAGGTCAGTCGCCAGTACTTGGCGTTGGTTCAGGGTGTGGTGGCAGAAGAGTTCACTGTCGAGTCGTCGATCGGGCGTGACCCTGTCACCCGGGTCCGCATGGCCGTTGTGCCGGCGGGCAAGCCTGCTCGCACTGACGTGAAGCGTCTGTTGTGGGGGGAGTGGGCACCTGACCAAAGTGGGGTGAAAGCTGACGATCGTCGGCCTGCGCGAGCGTACAGCGGCGTGCTCTGTACCCTGCACACGGGGCGCACGCATCAGATCCGGGTGCATCTGAGCAGCCGACGCCATCCTTTGGTCGCGGACACGCTTTATGGTGGCGTGCCTGCGTTGGGTCTGACGCGCCAGGCCCTTCATGCCGCGCGCTTGTCCTTTGTGCATCCCATCACAGGAGAGAGCCTGCGTTTCGAGGCGCCTTTGCCACCCGACATGGCAGAGGCTTGGGCCCTGTTGGAGAGCTCCGCGCGTGACGCTGCACAAAATTTGGCTTCTGGTGCATAATGGCAACCCAGATGCAGGGCGAAAAGCCCTGACACCAGTGGCTTTGAGAAAAGCGCGACTGACTGGCCGGTATCCTTGTGTGTTGCTGGCCATCGCCTCTGACGAGGCCTCCTGTTCAGACTGATGCCCGCGTGCTCGCCCGATTTGCCCTGTTCGGCAGCGTAACGGGCTTATAACGAGTCCCTCTGTGCCGGCCCGATTGCTGGCGTTTGGTTTGGTTGACGGTGCTGCAGATGTGGCCGTCGTAGACCTTCACGATTGAAGAGATGGAAGTCCTCGATCCTCAGGATGCCGAGCGCATCCTGGAAGCCGCACTGCTGTGCGCCAGTCAGCCGATGACGGTGCGAGACATGCGTCAACTGTTTGACAACGCCGTGTCGGCAGACGCGGTGCGTGGCATGTTGGACAAGCTGTCTGCGCAGTGGTTTGGTCGTGGGGTGGAATTGCGCGAATTGGCCTCAGGGTGGCGGTTTCAGACGCGGGCCGATGTCCAGGCTCATCTGGATCGACTCAATCCGGAGAAGCCGCCCAAGTACACGCGAGCCACGCTCGAAACGCTCGCCATCATCGCTTACAAGCAGCCTGTGACACGAGGTGACATCGAAGACATCCGGGGCGTGACAGTCAGCTCCAACATCATCAAGCAACTTGAAGACAGGGGCTGGGTTGAGGTGATCGGCCACCGTGATGCGCCGGGGCGACCAGCTTTGTTCGCCACGACCAGGCAGTTTCTCGATGATCTGGGGCTCGCATCGCTCGCGCAGCTGCCCACGCTGGAGGGGTTGCCCGTCAGCCAGGGCCTGTTGCCGGGGCTGGATGACCTGATGCCAGATGCCGTCTCTGACGATGCCGGATCGAATGCCGAGCAGTCGTCCATTCTTGAAACCGAACTCGGTGCGATTGAAGCACCCCTTGAGCCTGCTTCGGCAGCCACCTTTGCTGATGCGCAGTCCGATGTGGTCGGCGCGTCCATGACATCGTCTGATGCTTTTGAATCGCCAGGCTCTGATGTCGTCTCTTTTCCTTCCGCATCATGACCGCTGAAAACGTGCCCATGCAAGATCCTCAAGAACAGTCCCTGGTCACCGAAGAGGTGGTCAAGCCCAAACGTGTGCGTCGCACCAAGACGGCCGAGCCGGCTCAGGCCTCCGCCGCCGTTGTTGCCGATGTGAGTGAAGCCGTGCCGGCCTCGAAGCCCAAGCGTGCACCGCGCAAGAAGGTTGCCGAGCCGGTTTCCGGTAATGTAGAGGTCGATGCGACTTCCAGCGCTGCCGTCGTGACTGAGGCGCCATCTTCCGAAGCCGAGCAGCCTGTCAAGCCCAAGCGTGCGCCGCGCAAGAAGGTTGTGGAGTCCGTTGTGGCCGAAGCAGCTCCGATGGTGGCTGAAGTCGTCGAGTCTTTCTCTGAGGTTCAGCCGGTTGCTGCGCCGGTCGATGTGGCGGTTGAGGCTGCCGATGCTGTGCCAGCCGTCGATTCGGAGGAGGCAGCGCCGCGCGGAGAGCGAGGCCGTCGTGAGCGTGGTGATCGCCGGGGTCCTCGTGCAGATCGTCCGCCTCGTGAAGAGCGCCGCCCTCGCATGGCAGAAGGCGAGCAGGCAGATGATGCTGCAGATGAGGCCGAGGAAGGTGTTGAGCCGCGCCAGGGCTCGCGCCGTGCGGCCATCGCCGCCGAACAGGCCACTGAGGTCTTCGCCGAATTGATCTCGGGTGACTTCGACAAGGAACGGGAAGAGGCCGAAGAGGCTGCAACCGAAGAAGGTGGTGTCTACAAGCGGGTGCTGCTGCCCGAGCCGGACGCCCCTAAGTTGCAGAAAGTTCTGGCCCAGGCTGGCGTGGGATCACGCCGCGACATCGAGCAAATGATCGAAGACGGCCGCATCGAGGTCAACGACCAGGTGGCCCACATCGGTCAGCGCATCTCCTTCGGGGATCGCATCAAGGTCGCTGGTCGTCCGATCAAGGTTCGCATTGCACCGCCCGCTGCCCGCATCCTGGCTTATCACAAGCCGACGGGCGAAGTGGTCACCCATGACGATCCGCAGGGTCGCCCGACCGTGTTCCGTCGTCTGCCGCGCCTGCACAATGGCAAGTGGATGTCGGTCGGTCGCCTCGACCTGAACACCGAAGGCCTGCTGCTGTTCACCAACTCCGGTGAGCTGGCCAACCAGTTGATGCACCCCCGCTTTGGCGTGGAGCGCGAGTACGCGGTGCGCGTGTTGGGCTCGCTGGGTGAAGATGCCCGCAACAAGCTGCTGACCGGCGTCGAGATCGACGGCCAGACCGCCTCGTTCGTGTCCATCAGCAACGGTGGTGGCGAAGGCGTGAACCAGTGGTATCGCGTGGTCATCACCGAAGGCCGCAACCGCGAAGTGCGCAAGCTGTTCGACGCCGTGGGTTTGACCGTCAACCGTCTGATCCGTGTGCGTTACGGTGCCATCGTGCTGCCGCGCGGCCTCAAGCGTGGCGTGTGGGTCGAGCTGGGCGAGTCCGACGTGCGTGCGGTCAAGGCCCTGGCCGGTATGGACCGCCAACAAGAGCAAGGCCAAGGTGGCCGCGGCGGCCGTGGGCAACAAAAGCCCGCGAAGCCCCGTCCGGTGCCCGTCGGTGGTCAGGCGCCTCAAGGCCGTGGCCCGCAACAAGGGCAGGGCGGTCGTCCGCAGGGCAAGCCCTTCGGTGGCGAGCCCGGCGCCTTTGGCAACAAGCAACGCCAGGAGCGTGACCGCGATCGTCAGGCCGGACCGCGCCATGATTCGGAGGATGACGAGCACTTTGCCCGCATCCCGAACCCCCTGGAGCAGACCTTTGATCGTCGTTTCGTGAAGGGTTCCAAGCGCATCACCGCGGGTTTTGGTCGCCCGGACCAGAACCAGGGGCAGGGCGGTCAGGACCGTCAGAAGGGTCCTCGTCAGCCTGATCCGCTGCAAACCTCCGTGGGCTACATCGGCGCCGATGCCTTCTTTGGCAAACCCGGTGGCGGCGGTGGTGGCCGTCGAGGCGGCGGTGGTGGCGGCGGACGCGGCCGTCGCTGATCCCCTTTGCGGGAACAGGAAAACATCTTTCACAGACAAGGCTTGGTCATGTCCGCACAGTAGAATGTGCGGTTTTGTCAAGCTCACTGAACCAGGAGAATCACATGGCTATCGAACGTACCCTCTCGATCATCAAGCCCGACGCCGTTGCCAAGAACGTCATCGGCCAAATCATCAGCCGCTTCGAAGGCGCTGGCCTGAAGGTCGCCGCTGCCAAGCTGGTGCAACTGTCGCGCGCTGAAGCCGAGCAGTTCTACGCTGTGCACGCTGCCCGTCCTTTCTTCAAGGACCTGGTTGACTTCATGATCTCCGGCCCCGTGTTCGTGCAAGTGCTCGAAGGCGAAGGCGCCATCCTGAAGAACCGCGACCTGATGGGCGCCACCGACCCGAAGAAGGCCGAAAAGGGCACCATCCGCGCTGACTTCGCTGACAGCATCGACGCCAACGCCGTCCACGGTTCCGACGCTCCTGAAACGGCTGCCGTCGAAATCGCTTTCTTCTTCCCCGCTCTGAACGTCTACAGCCGCTGAGCTGCCGACCTCGCTGAGAGTTGAAGAAGTATGAGCGCCGTCAACCTGCTGGATTTCGACCTGGATGGGTTGACCGCGTTCTGCGAACAACTGGGTGAAAAGCGCTTCCGCGCCACCCAGCTGTTTCGCTGGATCCATCAAAAAGGTGCGACCGATTTCGATCAGATGTCGGATCTCGCCAAATCACTGCGCAGCAAGCTCAAGGGTGTGGCCACCCTGCAAGACCTGCCTGTGATCAGTGAACACGTCTCGTCCGACGGCACCATCAAGTGGCTGTTCGACGTGGGCGCGGGCAATGCTGTCGAGAGCGTCTACATCCCCGAATCCGATCGCGGCACGCTGTGCGTGTCCTCGCAGGCCGGTTGTGCCGTGGGATGCCGTTTTTGCTCGACCGGCCACCAAGGCTTCAGCCGCAACCTCACCACCGGCGAAATCATTGCCCAGCTCTGGCATGCCGAGCACGCGCTGCGTAAGCGCCTGGGCACCACCGAGCGCGTCATCAGCAACGTGGTGATGATGGGCATGGGCGAGCCGCTGCAAAACTACAGCGCGCTGGTGCCGGCTCTGAAGATCATGCTGGACGACCATGGTTATGGTCTGTCGCGTCGCCGCGTCACGGTGTCGACCTCGGGCGTGGTGCCCATGATCGAGCGCCTCCAGAAAGATTGTCCGGTGGCCCTGGCGGTGTCGCTGCACGCGCCCAACGACCCGCTGCGCGACGAGTTGGTGCCGCTCAACCGCAAGTATCCCATCGATGAACTGCTCACGGCCTGCCAGAACTACCTGACGGCCGCGCCGCGCGATTTCATCACTTTCGAATACTGCATGCTCGACGGCGTCAACGACACCGACGAGCATGCCCGTCAGTTGATTGCCGTGGTCAAGGGGCGCATCAACTGCAAGTTCAACCTGATTCCCTTCAATCCCTTCCCGGCATCGGGGCTGCATCGCTCGAACAATGAGCGCGTCCAGGCCTTTGCGCGCATCCTGGCCGATGCCGGCATCGTGACCACGGTGCGCAAGACCCGGGGCGACGACATCGATGCCGCCTGTGGCCAGTTGGCGGGGGAGGTCCAAGACCGTACCCGTGCGGCGCAGCGGATGCTGCGTCAACCTGTGGCTGTGAAGGTGGCGATGCCCAAGCCGGGTGAGCGCAACCCTTCTGCGCGTTGAGTGTGGGTCAGCCGCGTCTGACACCGCACTACACTGGCATTTTTGACATGGAGATTGCCGCATGAGGACGTTCCGCTCGGTGCTGACTGGTTTCTGGATGGCTGGCCTGCTGGTAGGCACTCTGAATCTGGCTGGCTGTGGCGCGACGATGCCGACGGCGACAGCAGGCAGTCAGGGGGATATCGCCACAGCCTCCGACGAAAGCGAAGTGCGCAAGCGTGCGCGCATTCGCATGGAGTTGGCGTCAACTTACTTCAGCCAAGGCCAGTTCACCACGGCACTCGATGAGTTGAAGCAGGCGGAGGCCATCGATCCCAGCTTGCCTGACACCCACGAGATGCGGGCACTGATTTACGATGCCATGGGCGACGCAGCACGGGCCGAGGCGAACTACCGTCTCGCGGTCGATCGCGAACCCAACAATGGCAGCGTTTTGCACAACTACGGTTGGTATTTGTGTCGCAAGGGTTTGTATCCGGCGGCCGACGCCATGTTTGAGCGCGCGTCCAAGTTGCCTCAAACCGTGGCAACCAGCAAGACTTTGCTCGCCCGCGGGGTTTGCCAGATGCGGGCGGGCCTCTATCCCGAAGCGCAGGTCACGCTGGCGCGTTCTTACGAAATGGACCCGACCAATCCCGCGACCGCTTTCAACCTGGCGTCCGTGTTGTTGCGCCGAGGTGAGCTGGAGCGCGCACGTTTCTACATTGCACGCGTGAACAGCCGCGACGAGCAAATCACTGCGGAGTCGCTGTGGCTGGCCACACGCGTTGAGCACCGCATGGGTAATCGTGAGGGCGTGCGCGACTTTGGTTCTCGCCTGCGCAGCCGTTTCCCGGCTTCCCGTGAGACCAACCTTCTCGAGTTGGGACGATTTGATGACTGATGGCACATCCCGCCTTCTCGTGACACCTGACGAGGGCGGCGCACAAGCCGGAGATGTGTTGCGACGTGCGCGTACCGCGCAGGGCCTGACATTGGAGCAGCTTTCCAGCCAGATCAAGGTGCCGGTTCACAAGTTGGATGCCCTGGAGCGTGGACGGTACGAGAGCTTGGGCGATAGCAACTTCACGCGTGCCCTCGCGATGACAGTCTGTCGTGCGCTGCACATCGATGCCACACCCGTCTTGGCCGATCTGCCGGCGGCCCGTTTGCACACCTTGGGTCAGGAGAAGTCGCAGATCAACGCGCCTTTTCGAGGCCACAGCAGTGTGCCTCCGCTCTTTGATCGCGGCCAGCGTTGGCATCTGGGTGTTTCGTTGAAGGCCCTGTTGGCGCCACGTTGGTTGGCTCCGCTCGCTTTGCTAGGGGCTGCAGCCATCATTTACGCGCTGCCTGACTCGGTGGAGTGGCCATCTTGGTCGGTCGGGTCAGGTGCTGCGGGCCCAGACGGCTTGGCGCAAGAGGCTGTTGGCGATACCGCTTCCATGCCCTCGTCCATCGAAGTCGCCGCAGAGGACGCGCAGGAGTCCGCTGGGCCCCTGCCTGCTCCTGCGAGCAGCGCCGCCAGTGTGGCGAGCGCTGCCAGTCAGGCTGATCCGGTATCGGCTCAGCCATCCAGCGCAACGGCCGTCAACACCCCTGCATCTGGCGCTGCAGCGGCGCCTGTTCCCATGGCTGCTATGGCTCAGGATCCCGTTCGCATGGTGCTCACCGACAGTTCTTGGATTGACGTGCAGGACGGGACAGGTGCCAAGCTGTTTTCGCGCATTGCTCGCGCTGGTGAGGTTGTTTCCTTGCAAGGGCAACCGCCGTTCAGGGTTCGGATCGGCAATGCCAGCGCCGTGCAAGTGAGTTTCAACGGACAAGCCGTACCGCTGACGGACATCTCACGCAACAATACCGCACGTCTCGAGCTGAAATGACTCTCGAAAACTTCTCCTTCATTGACGTTTCGCGACCTGCTGCCCGGCGCTCCCGGCAGGCCAGGGTGACATGGGGCTCTCGTGTGGTCACCATCGGTGGGGACGCGCCAGTGCGCGTGCAGTCGATGACCAACACCGATACCGTCGACGTCATTGGCACCGCCATCCAGGTCAAGGAGTTGGCACTTGCCGGGTCTGAAATGGTCCGCATCACGGTCAACACCCTGGAGGCCGCCGAGGCCGTGCCGCACATCCGTGATCAACTCGACCGAATGGGCATTGACGTTCCTCTGGTCGGTGACTTCCATTACAACGGCCATCGCCTGCTCACTGAGGTGCCTGCTTGTGCTGAGGCCCTGTCCAAGTACCGCATCAACCCTGGCAACGTGGGTAAAGGCGAAAAGGGTGACAAGCAGTTTGCTCAGATGATCGAGGTGGCTTTGCGCCACGACAAGCCTGTGCGCATTGGGGTCAACTGGGGCAGTCTGGACCAAGAACTGCTGGCCGCGATGATGGACGAGAATGCGCGCAGTGCGCAGCCTTGGGACGCGCAGCAGGTCATGTACCAGGCGCTCATCAGCTCCGCCTTGCAGTCAGCGCATGACGCTCGGCAGTTGGGCATGCGCCCAGAGCAAATCATCCTGTCATGCAAAGTCAGCGGTGTGCAAGATCTCATCAGTGTGTACCGAGGTCTGGCTGCCCGTTGCGACTACCCCTTGCACCTGGGTTTGACCGAAGCCGGCATGGGCACCAAGGGCACCGTCGCATCTGCAGCGGCGCTGTCCATCTTGCTTCAGGAAGGCATTGGCGACACCATTCGGGTTTCGCTCACGCCGCAACCTGGCGAAGCTCGCACGCAGGAAGTTGTGGTGGCTTTGGAGATCCTGCAGGCCTTGGGTTTGCGCACTTTTGTCCCCAGTGTCACGGCTTGTCCCGGTTGCGGTCGCACCACCAGCACCACCTTCCAGGAGCTGGCCAAGCAGATTGACGATTTCCTGCGCGCACAGATGCCTGTCTGGCGCAGCCAGTACCCTGGCGTGGAGAACCTCAAGGTGGCCGTGATGGGGTGCATCGTCAACGGTCCTGGGGAGAGCAAGCACGCCGACATCGGCATCAGCCTGCCTGGCACCGGCGAAGCGCCGGCCGCCCCGGTCTTCATCGACGGCGAGAAGGCTCTCACTTTGCGCGGCGAACGCATTGCCGAAGAGTTCCAGCAACTCGTCCAGACCTACATCGATCGCCGTTTTGGCGGGGCCGTTCAGGCCTGATCTTTTTCAAGAAAACAAGAAACTGACGCTCTCATGGCAGAAAAGCTGACCGCCATCAAAGGCATGAACGACATCCTGCCGCCGGAATCGGCGCGCTGGGAATGGCTCGAAGACAAGGTGCGACAACTGATGCGCCGCTACGGCTATCAGAACATGCGCACGCCCATCGTCGAGCCCACCGCCTTGTTTGTGCGCGGCCTGGGCGAAGTCACTGACATTGTCGAAAAGGAGATGTACTCCTTCGAAGACAGCCTCAACGGCGACAAGCTCACGCTTCGTCCCGAGGGTACGGCCGGTTCGGTGCGTGCCATCAACGAGCATAATTTTCTGTACGAAGGTGGCAAGCGCCTGTACTACATCGGGCCCATGTTCCGTCACGAGCGTCCGCAGAAAGGGCGTTATCGTCAGTTTCATCAGGTCGGCGCCGAGGTGCTGGGCTTTGCCGGCCCTGATGTCGATGCGGAACTGATCCTCATGACCGCTGCGCTGTGGCGCGATCTGGGTTTGAGCATCGGTCAGGACGTGAGTTTGCAGATCAACAGCTTGGGCCAGCCTGAGGAACGCAAGGCTCACCGTGCTGCACTCATCACCTACTTGGAAGAAAACATCGACCAATTGGACGAGGAAGCGCGTCGACGCCTGCACAGCAATCCGTTGCGCATTCTCGATACCAAGAATCCGGCCATGCAGGCCCTGGTCGAAGCGGCGCCCAAGCTGATCGACTTCCTGGGTGAGGCATCTCTGGCTCATTTTGGCGCAGTCAAGTTTGCGCTGGAGGCTGCGGGCATTCCTTATCAGGTCAACACCCGCCTGGTGCGGGGCATGGATTACTACAACCTGACGGTTTTTGAGTGGGTGACCGACAAATTGGGTGCCCAAGGGACCGTGTGTGGTGGTGGTCGTTACGACGGGCTGATCGAACAGTTGGGTGGCAAGCCTGCTCCCGCAGTGGGCTGGGGCTTGGGCATGGAGCGTCTGCTCCTGCTCTTGCAGGAGATCGGTGTCGAGGCGCCGTCTACAGCGCCCGATGCCTACGCCATGGTCTTTGCAGGCACGCCCATGCCTGTCGTGTTGGCGACGCTTGAAGTCTTGCGTGCACAAGGTGTTTGCGTACAACTGCATCCCGCTGGCAAGGACGGCCCAGCCAGCCCCAAGTCACAGTTCAAGAAGGCTGACGCCAGCGGCGCACGGTTTGCCCTGGTGTTCGGGCCGGACGAGGTGGCTCAGGGCTTGGTCGCCGTAAAACCCTTGCGTGATGGCGGCGAACAGACTTCGCTTCAACTGGCTGAAGCTGCCGGGTGGGCCCACCGACTCCTGGCGCAGCCACAGGCTTCCTGACCGTCATAATCGGCGGATCAACCTCTTACATCTTTTTTGCGGCAGACATGGCGACCTACGACAACGAACAACAGGAACAGTTGGATCAGTTCAAGCACTTCTGGAAACAGTACGGCAACCTGATCACTTGGGTGCTGGTGCTTGTCCTGGGCGCTTATGCCGCCTGGACGGGGTATCAGTACTGGCAGCAAAAGCGTGGTCTGGCTGCTGCGGGTCTGTATGAAGAGATGGATCGGGCCGTGAGCGGGGGACAGTCTGACAAAGCGGCCCAGGCGTTTGCCGATCTCAAGAAAGACTATGCGGGCACGACATTCGCTGCGCAAGGTGCGCTGTTGGCGGCCAAGGTGGCTTTGGAGCAGCAAAAAACCGATGATGCCAAGTCTGCTTTGCAGTGGGCCGTAGATCAGGGCAAGAACCCTGACTTGGTCGCCATTGCCCGACTGCGCTTGGCTGGCGTGCAAATGGATGCGCAGGCGCACGATGAGGCGTTGAAGACCCTGTCTGCCAGTGTGCCCGCCGAGTTCGCTCCTCTTGTGGACGATCGCCGAGGCGACATTCTGGTCGCGCAAGGCAAGAAGGACGAGGCCATCAAGGCCTATCGTGCTGCCTGGGATGCCATGCCGCCAGAAGTGGAGTACCGTCGCTTCATCGAAGGCAAGTTGACCGCTTTGGGGCAAGCCCCTGTTGCGGTGGCTGCCGAGGCTGCGTCCTCAGTCGCCGCATCGGCCCCGTGACCCTTGATTCGAGAGTGACCTCATGACTTTTCCTCTCTCCACATCGTTGACCTGGTCTCAGCGCTCGACCCGTCTGCTCGCTGCGACGCTGAGCGTGCTGGCTGTCGCTACTTTGACGGCCTGCGGCTCCAGCAAGCCTTCCCCGGCCCCGCTGGAATCGTTGAAGTCCGAAGTCACCGTGGCCACCGTCTGGTCTCAGCGACTGGGGGCGGTCAGCAGTGCATTGACGCTGTCTGCCAACCAAGGTGTCATCACCACAGCCAGCACGGATGGTGAGGTTGTGGCACTCGACGCTGCGACCGGAACAGTGAAATGGCGTGCCCAGGCCAAGAATGATCTGTCGGCGGCTGTGGGCAGTGATGGGCGCCATGCCGCTGTGGTGACGGACAACAACGAACTTCAGGTGTTTGATCAGGGCAAGTGGGTCTGGACCGCGCGTCTGCCGGGCCGCGTTGTCACCGCGCCTTTGGTGGCGGGAGAGCGTGTGTTTGTTCAGGCCGTGGACCGCAGCGTGCGTGGCTACGATGTGCTGGATGGCCGTTGGTTGTGGCAATACCAGCGTCCTGGCGGAGAGCCTCTTGCGCTCGCCACGTCAGGCGTGTTGGCAGCCTTCCGTGACACCTTGCTGGTGGGGCAGGGCGCTCGTTTGGTCGGGTTGGACCCTGTCAAGGGCAGTGTGCGTTTTGATGTGAACGTCGGCACGCCGCGTGGCACCAACGAAGTGGAGCGCTTGGCTGACCTGATCGGGCCATTGGCGCGCGCAGATGACGAAGTCTGCGTTCGAGCTTTCCAACTGTCCGTGGCTTGCCTGGAGTTGAATCGTGGCAGCCTGCGGTGGAGCCGTCCGCAAGCTGGTACCCAAGGCGTGGCAGCCAATGACCGCTTGGTGGTGGGCGCAGACAGCGCCGATCGCTTGACGGCCTGGAAAGCCGAGAATGGCGATGTCATGTGGCGCGTTGACCGTTTCACCCACCGTGGTCTGAGCGCGCCTGCGATCCTCGGCGAACGTGTTGCCGTCGTGGATGCTCAAGGTTACCTGCATCTGCTCTCGGCGACCGATGGTCGGACCGTGGCCCGGGTCGAACTCGACAGCGCTGCTGCTGCGGCGCCTCTGGTTGCCAACCAGACACTGTATGTTTCTACGCGCAAAGGCACCTTGTATGCCTTGCGTGCCAACTGATTTTTTGCAGACTGAGATTTCATGAAACCTGTCATTGCGCTGGTCGGACGACCCAACGTCGGCAAGTCGACGTTGTTCAATCGCCTGACCAAGAGCCGCGATGCCATCGTGGCCGACTTCGCAGGCCTGACCCGTGACCGTCACTATGGTGAGGGGCGGATGGGCTCGCATGAGTTCATCGCCATCGACACCGGTGGCTTTGAGCCGGACTGCACCGCGGGCATCTTCAAAGAGATGGCCAAGCAGACTCGGCAGGCTGTGGCCGAGGCCGATGCTGTCATCTTCGTGGTCGATGCCCGTAACGGTTTGTCGGCCCAGGATCACGATATCGCTCGCTACTTGCGTACCACCAACAAAAAGGTGCTGCTGGCGGCCAACAAGGCCGAAGGCATGAAGGAGGGGGTGCAGCTTGCCGAGTTTTTCGAGCTTGGCATGGGTGAACCCATTCCCATTTCTTCGGCGCACGGCCAGGGTATACGCAGCTTGTTGGACATGGCGCTGGCCGACTTCATCGAAGAAGAGGATGAGGACGACGACGCTTACGACGATCCCGAGCGTCCCATCCGTTTGGCTGTAGCCGGGCGCCCCAATGTCGGCAAGTCCACCCTGATCAACACGTGGTTGGGTGAGGAGCGGTTGGTGGCCTTCGACATGCCGGGTACCACCCGTGACGCCATCAGTGTTCCTTTTGAGCGTGAAGGGCAGCGTTTCGAATTGATCGACACGGCAGGGCTGCGCCGCAAGGGCAAGGTGTTTGAGGCCATCGAGAAGTTCTCGGTGGTCAAGACTTTGCAGGCCATCTCTGATGCCAATGTGGTGCTGCTGCTGATCGATGCCACACAGGGCGTTACCGAGCAGGACGCGCACATCGCCGGCTTCGTGCTGGAAGCGGGGCGTGCTGTGGTCATTGCTGTCAATAAATGGGATGCCGTCGACAGCTACCAGCGTGAGTTGCTCATGCGGTCCATTGAGCACCGTTTGTCGTTCCTGAAGTTTGCACCTGTGCTGCACATCTCGGCCATCAAGCGGCAAGGTCTGGGTCCCTTGTGGAAGTCGATTGCGGCAGCTTGGCGATCTGCCACCTGCAAGATGCCTACGCCGGTGCTCACGCGTCTGCTGCAAGAGGCTGTGCAATTCCAACAGCCCAAGAAGGCCGGGGCCTTCCGTCCGAAGTTGCGATATGCGCATCAAGGTGGACAGAATCCGCCGGTCATCGTGATCCACGGCAACTCGCTGGAACACGTGACGGATGCCTACAAGCGGTTCCTGGAGAGTCGGTTCCGCGAGCATTTCAAGCTCACCGGCACCCCACTGCGCATTGAAATGAAGTCGTCCGCGAATCCCTTCATTGGGGAGTGAGGCGCATCACCCTGCGTCAGACCGCACAACCCGTCAATCCATGGGATCGGGGGGACTGTGTTAAGGTCTGACCCTCAACAGTTTTTCAACACGGAGCATATCGTGAGCAACAAAGGCCAACTTCTGCAAGACCCCTTCCTGAACCTGCTGCGTCGTGAGCACGTGCCAGTGTCGATTTATCTGGTCAACGGCATCAAGCTGCAAGGTCACATCGAGTCTTTCGATCAGTACGTGGTCTTGCTGCGCAACACCGTGACCCAGATGGTCTACAAGCACGCCATTTCCACGGTTGTGCCAGGTCGTGCTGTCAACTTCCACACAGGTGACACACCCGAGGCCTGAACTGCGCACCTTGCGGTTCTTGCTTCCTTTCAACCAGCTTAGCCCTGTTCTGACGCCTTGACATCTTCTTCGTCTGCGCCGAGCCCGTCCAATGACCCACGGGTTGTGCTGGTGGGGGTCGATTTCGGCCCCGGCTCATCTTTCGATCCGACTCTGGATGAACTGGCCTTGTTGGCTGAGTCTGCAGGCGATCAACCCGTTGCGAAGGTCACGACCAAGCGTCGCGCACCGGATGCAGCCTTGTTCGTGGGCTCCGGGAAGGCCGATGAAATCAAGGAACTCGTGCAACTGTACCAAGCGCACGGTGTTCTCTTCGACCAGGCCTTGTCGCCGGCTCAGCAGCGCAATCTCGAGCGGCATCTGGGCGTTGAGGTGCTCGATCGCACCGGCCTGATCCTCGAAATATTTGGCGCGCGCGCGCGCAGTCATGAGGGCAAATTGCAGGTCGAGCTTGCCCGTTTGAAGTACCTCTCTACCCGGTTGGTGCGTCGCTGGTCCCACCTGGAGCGTCAGCGTGGCGGTGTGGGGCACCGCGGTGGCCCTGGTGAGACGCAGATCGAACTGGATCGACGGATGATCGATCAGAAGATCAAGTCGCTCAAGCTGCAACTGGCGAAGGTCAAGCGTCAGCGCAACACTCAGCAGCGCTCACGCGAGCGCACGGGGACCTTTCGTGTCTCGCTGGTCGGCTATACCAACGCCGGCAAGTCCACGTTGTTCAACGCGCTGACCAAGGCCGGTACCTATGCGGCAAACCAGTTGTTTGCCACGCTCGACACGACCACGCGGCAGATGTTCCTGGCGCAGGCCCAGCGGAGCGTCACCCTGTCCGACACGGTGGGTTTCATCCGTGATCTGCCTCACACCCTGGTCGAATCTTTTGAGGCCACATTGCAGGAGGCCGCAGAGGCCGACGTGCTGTTGCACGTGGTTGATGCAGCGAGCCCTGTGTTGCTGGAGCAGATCGACGAGGTGCTGCGTGTGCTGGACAGCATCGGGGCCGGGCAGCTGCCCCAAGTCTTGGTGTTCAACAAGTGTGATTGCTTGCCCGAGCACCAGCAGCCATTGCACCAGCGCGATATTTACGAACTGCCCTCCGGGCGCCGTTGTCATCGCGTGTTTGTCAGCGCACTCAAGGGCGATGGGCTCGATGTGTTGCGCGAGGTGCTTGCTGACGCCGCATTACATGGTTTGGAGGGGGGGCTTGAGGCATTGCCCCAACGCGACCCCCGTTTCGACATGCACAATGCAACCCATGAGCCGGTGTCTGATCCGACACCCCCCGAATTTCCTACTGACCGATCATGAACATGCCATCTCTGGATGAGGGCCGACGCCCCGCCCCACACCGTCACTGGGTGATGAATGCTGTGTCCCTGGCAGCCAGTCTGCTGGTGGGGGTTGGGCGACGCGTGACCTGGTTGACCACGCGTGCTGTCAAACAGGCCATGCCTGGTGTTGCGGGGGCACAAGCCAGCTTCAACGGTCGGCAGGATGGCCCGCCTGATCTCGACGAACTTTGGCGCGATTTCAACCGCAAACTCAGCGGCGTCTTCACCGGTAACAAGGGTGAGGGCAACGGCGGCAAGGGTGGTGGCTTCACCCCTGACCCCAAGGGGGCAGGGATTGGTGCGGGCCTCATCGTCGGCTTGATCGGATTGGTGTGGGCCGGAAGCGGCTTCTTCATTGTTCAGGAAGGCCAGCAGGCGGTGGTGATGTCCTTCGGTCGCTTCAGCCATACGGCAGACGCAGGCTTTCAGTGGCGTGCACCGTATCCCTTCCAGTCGCACGAAATCGTCAATCTCACTCAATTGCGCTCTATCGACGTCGGCAGCAACACGGTCCTTCAGGCCACTGCACTGCGGGATTCGTCCATGCTGACGCGTGATGAGAACATTGTTGACATCCGCTTTACGGTCCAATACCGTCTGTCGGATGCCCGCGACTATCTGTTCGAGAACCGCAGCTCCGATGAAGCCGTTCAGCAGGCGGCCGAATCCGCGGTGCGCGAGATCGTTGGGAACAGCACCATGGACTCGGTGCTTTACGAGCAGCGTGATGCCATTGCGGCCGAATTGGTCAAATCCATTCAGGGCCAGCTTAACAAGCTCAAGGCGGGCGTCACAGTCGTCAATGTCAACGTGCAAAGCGTGCAGGCACCCGAGCAGGTGCAGGCCGCATTTGACGACGCCTTCAAGGCGGGGGCTGACCGCGAGCGCTTGAAGAACGAAGGGCAAGCTTATGCCAACGACGTGATTCCCAAGGCGCAGGGTACGGCGGCGCGCTTGCGTGAAGAGGCCGCGGGTTACGCGGCGCGCGTGGTGGCGCAGGCCGAGGGTGATGCCGAACGCTTCAAGTCGGTGCTCGCTGAGTACAAGAAGGCGCCAGGCGTGACCCGTGACCGTCTCTACACGGATACCATGGCTCAGGTTTACAGCAACGTCACCAAGGTGATGGTGGACAGCCGCCAGGGCTCTAATTTGTTGTACCTGCCGCTTGACAAGATCATGCAGATGTCTGGCGCGAATGGGGCTGCACCAGCGCCTGCCGCGGCTGCATCCGAGCCTGTTGTTGCCCCTAACCCTGCCGCAGCATCCACCGATGCCCGTTCTCGCGATGGACTGCGCAGCCGCGATCGCGAAGTGCGCTGAGTGCACACCACCAGACAGGCAAGGAATCAGACATGAACCGTATTGGAACCATCCTGGTCGGCGCTTTGCTGGCCCTCATCCTCGCAGCATCCACCCTGTTTGTGGTGGATCAGAGGCAGTTCGCTGTGGTCTATGCGCTTGGTGAAATCAAAGAGGTCATCAGTGAGCCAGGCTTGAAAGCCAAGATGCCAGCGCCACTGCAAAACGTGGTGTTTCTGGATCGCCGCATCCAGACACTCGACAGTCCTGAGTCCCGCCCCATCTTCACGGCTGAGAAAAAGAGCCTCGTGATCGATTGGCTGGTCAAGTGGCGCATCACCGAGCCCCGTCAGTTCATCCGCAACAATGGTGCTGACATTCGCAATGCCGAAAACCGCCTGGCTCCCATTGTTCAGGCTGCGCTCAACGAAGAGGTGACCAAACGCACGGTGGGTGCCATGCTGTCTGCCGAGCGTGAGAAAGTGATGCAAGGCGTGATCCGTCGTTTGGCCGACGACGCCAAGTCTTTCGGCATCGAGATCGTGGACGTGCGCATCAAGCGTGTGGATTTTGTGGCCAACATCACCGAGTCGGTCTACCGCCGCATGGAGTCTGAGCGCAAGCGCGTGGCCAACGAACTCCGATCCACGGGTGGTGCCGAGGGAGAGAAGATCCGAGCCGATGCCGATCGTCAGCGTGAAATCATCGTGGCGGAAGCCTATCGTGACGCGCAGAAAATCAAGGGCGAGGGCGATGCCAAGGCCTCAGCACTGTATGCCGATGCCTTTGGCAAGGACCCCCAGTTCGCTCAGTTCTATCGCAGTCTGGAGGCCTATCGCGCCAGCTTCCGCAGCAAATCGGACGTGATGGTGGTCGATCAGAGCAACGAGTTCTTCAAGAACATGCGTGGCAACGGTACGGGCGCCGCACGCTGACGGACTCTCTCGATGCAGGATGCGCTATGGATCGCACTGGCCCTGGTGCTTGTATTCGAGGGCGTGTTGCCCGCCATTCATCCCGAGGGGTGGCGGCGCATGTTCACCCAACTGCTTCAACTCAATGACCATCAGATTCGCCAAATTGGGCTGATGAGCATGGTCTTGGGACTGGTGCTTTTGTGGGGGCTGCAGGCGTTGAGCTGAGCAGCTCTCCACGGAGATGATGAACTGGGGCTGTCCAAGTTTCATCAGACACCGGTAGAATCTCGTTTTTAACCCCCCACACGTTTTCTTATGTCGTCTGCTTGGCTGTTGCCAGAGCACATCGCTGACGTCTTGCCTGCGCAAGCGCGTCGCGTGGAAGAGTTGCGTCGGGTCTGGCTCGATGCGGCTCGCTGCTACGGGTATGAACTCGTGATGCCGCCCATGCTGGAGCACTTGGAGTCTCTGTTGTCCGGAACGGGGCACGCACTGGGGCTCAAGACCTTCAAGCTCGTGGACCAACTCAGTGGCCGCACGCTGGGTCTCCGTGCGGATGCCACGCCGCAGGTGGCTCGCATTGATGCTCACTTGCTCAACCGAGATGGTGTCACCCGTCTCTGCTACTGTGGCCCGGTGTTGCACACCCGCCCTGAAGGTCCTCACGCGACACGCGAGCAGTTGCAGTTGGGCGCCGAAATTTACGGTCACGCTGGCTTGGAAGCCGATCTGGAAGCAGCCGAATTGGCGCTTGAGGGCTTGAGTGTCTCGGGCCTGCATGGCCTGGTCGTCGACTTTGCCGACGTCCGCTTGGTTCAGGGTGTTTTGGCAGGACTCGGTGTCACTGTGCTCGACGCGGCTCTGCATGAGGCTATGGTCGATGCTTTGACGAACAAAGACGTGGCCACCTTGCGCGACCTCGCTGGGCAAGGCGCTTTGCGCGAAGCTCCAGAGGCTGCCAAGGTGCTCGTGAGCCTCACGACGCTGTTTGGCGGTAAAGACGTCCTTGCGCGTGCGCGCGAAGTCCTCCCTGACCACCCGTTGGTGGCGCAGGCGCTGGACGATCTGGCCTGGTTGGCAGATCACCTTCAGACATCACAGCCAGGCGTTGAGATCGGTTTCGATTTGTCTGACTTCAGTGGCTATGCCTATTACAGCGGCATTCGTTTTGCTGTGTATGGGGCTGGTCACGCCAATGCCTTGGTGCGTGGTGGCCGTTATGACGAGGTCGGTGCCGTGTTCGGTCGCCGCCGTCCCGCCGCCGGATTCAGTCTCGATCTCAGGATTCTGGCTGATCTTTTGGCCGACCGCCAAGGGCAAGCCGCTCACACGGCGGTTCGTGCCCCTTGGGCCAGTGACCCGACTTTGCGGCAGGCCATCCGCGAACTCAGAGGGCAGGGGCACACCGTGGTGTGCGTGCTGCCCGGACATGAACACGACGTCCAGGAATTTGAATGCGATCGCGAACTCGCGCTCGTTGATGGACGCTGGTCGGTGCGCGCGCTCTGAGCGCGGCCGACATCACTTTTGCGAAACAGGATTCCGCCATGCAAAGCACTTCCGCGTCGGGTCGCCCCGGCAACGCATCTGCCCGCAACGTTGTCGTCGTCGGCACCCAATGGGGTGACGAGGGCAAAGGCAAAGTCGTCGACTGGTTGACGGATCACGCTGCCGCTGTGGTCCGCTTCCAGGGCGGTCACAACGCAGGCCACACCCTGGTGATCAACGGCAAAAAGACCGCCCTGCAACTCATTCCATCGGGCATCATGCGCGACGGCGTTGCGTGCTACATCGGCAACGGCGTGGTGGTCGATCCCACACACCTTCTCTCTGAGATCGCGCGCTTGGAAGCTGCTGGCTTGAATGTGCGCTCGCGCCTGTTCATCAGCGAGTCATGCCCAATGATCCTGCCGTTCCACGTCGCCGTTGACAAAGCTCGGGAGGCCCTGCGTGAAACGAGCGGTGGCGGCAAGATTGGCACCACAGGCAAGGGCATTGGTCCGGCTTATGAAGACAAGGTGGCACGTCGCGCGTTGCGCCTGCAAGATCTCAAGCACCCCGAGCGTTTTGCGACCAAGCTCAAGGAGTTGCTTGAACTGCACAATTTCGCGCTCAAGGGCTTCCTGAAGTCGGAAGAGTTGGCTTTCCAGCCCATTTTTGACGAGGCCATGAAGGCCGCTGAGCAGATTCTGCCGATGCTGTCCGATGTGGGGGTCCGCATCCATGCTCATACCGTGGAGGGCGGCAGCGTCTTGTTTGAAGGCGCGCAAGGCACTCTGCTCGACGTGGACCATGGTACTTATCCATATGTGACATCGAGCAACTGCGTGGCTGGTAATGCCGCGGCTGGCTCCGGCGTTGGACCTGACAAGCTCCATTACATTCTGGGCATCACCAAGGCTTACACCACCCGTGTCGGCAGTGGCCCGTTCCCGACCGAATTGGATTGGGAAACACCGGGCACGGTCGGTTGCCACCTGGCCACAGTGGGGCAGGAGCGCGGCACGGTCACTGGTCGCGCCCGTCGTTGTGGCTGGTTGGATGCCGCCGCCCTGAAGCGCTCTGTGTTGATCAACGGCATCACCGGCATCTGTCTGACCAAGCTCGACGTGCTCGACGGATTGGAAGAAATCAAGGTGTGCACCGGATACATGCTGCGTGGCGAGCGTGTCGACATTTTGCCGCTGGACGCCGATGACATCGTCGCCTGCGAGCCGATCTACGAGAGCTTCCCCGGCTGGGAGGGCACAACTTTCGGTATCACGGAATGGGACAAGCTGCCTGCCAATGCGCGCGCTTACCTGCAGCGTGTTGAGGCTTTCATCGGTGCGCCCATCGACATGGTTTCGACCGGTCCTGACCGCGACCACACCATCTTGCTGCGTCACCCTTACAAGGGCTGAGCCCCGCTTCGCCAAGTCTCATTGCGCTATCCGCCAAAGGAATTCACATGCTCACCGACGACGGAAAACACCTGTATGTTTCCTGGGAGGAATACCATCAACTGATCGAGCGTCTGGCGTTGAAGGTCCACGCATCGGGCTGGGAATTCGACCAAATTCTCTGCCTGGCGCGAGGTGGTCTGCGACCTGGCGACATGATCTCGCGGATTTTCGATCGCCCACTGGGCATCATGTCCACGAGTTCCTACCGTGACGATGGTGGCACGTTGCAAGGTCGACTCGATATGGCCAAGTACATCACGATGCCCAAGGGAGAACTGGCAGGGCGAGTGCTTTTGGTTGATGACTTGGCTGATTCCGGGGTGACGCTGCGCGCGGTGGTTGACCGTTTGCGTTCGTTGCCGGCCATCACAGAGCTTCGCTCGGCGGTCATCTGGGTAAAGGGTGTTTCTTCGTACACGCCCGACTATCATGTCGAGTCATTGCCCACCAGCCCCTGGATTCATCAACCGTTCGAGGAGTACGATACGTTGCGGCCAGAGGCACTCCTCAAGCGCTACAAAGTTTGAGGAATCAAATGTCAAAAAGCAGCCCAAGGGCTGCTTTTTTGTTGGTTCCGTTGGCAGTCTGCGTTCTCGCGTGCTGCGAGCAGAACGGTTCCCTTTGAGCGGAGCGTTTGCTGCCAGCATGGGCATAAGCCCGGTCAAAATGAAAAAGCCGCTTGATCTCTGATCAAGCGGCTTTTCAATTGGTGCCCAGGAGAGGACTCGAACCTCCACGGAGTTACCCGCTAGTACCTGAAACTAGTGCGTCTACCAATTCCGCCACCTGGGCAGGTACTTGTTTGACTAAGCTTCGTTGCCGTCGCTGTGTCGAGAACGTAAATATAGCATTCTTTTGAGCTTTGTGTCTACTTTTGAGGGGATCTGATGTGCTGTTGACTTTGTGCAACAGCGGGGTGCGACGGTGCCTCGACGCATTGCGCAGTGCACTTGGTGTACGCTGTGCTTGTGGATCGCATGTTGCTCCTGTCCCATGAACTTCGCCTTGGCAGCGTTGTGGGTGCTGCTGCCTCGGGGTGTTCAATCTCACCCCTTGTGGTTCGGCTTCGAGATGGGCGGTTGCAGAAGGCCGTGAGTTTTCGTTCGCTTCGGCATCAGCTGGTTACGGTGCGTATTTGCCATGCGCCACTTGCTGATGTTTGCGCTCCACGCAAGCAAAGAAAAAGCCGCTTGACCAGAGATCAAGCGGCTTTTCAATTGGTGCCCAGGAGAGGACTCGAACCTCCACGGAGTTACCCGCTAGTACCTGAAACTAGTGCGTCTACCAATTCCGCCACCTGGGCAGGTACTTTTTACACTTCAAGCGCCACATCTAAATTGTTGTGTGCGTCATCAGCGAAGAATTGAATTCTAGCATCAAAATAGGACCCATGACAACATCTGCACCACAAATTTTGAGCCTGATGAGTGAAATCATCGGCACGGTACAAGGTCACCGAGACGGCCATGGCTTTGTTCAGGCTGACGATGGTGACACCAGTGTCTTCCTGCCGCCTCAGGAAATGCGCTCTGTCATGCACCGTGATCGAGTCAAGGTGCGTGTCGTGAGGTTCGATCGGCGCGGGCGGCCGGAGGGGTTGGTGCTTGAGATCATCGAGCGTCGCAAAACGCCGATCATCGGGCGCCTATTGCAGGAGGGGGGGGCTTGGCTTGTGGCGCCTGAAGACCGACGTTTTGGCCAGGACATCTTGATTGCACCCAAGGCGACTGGCAATGCGGAGCCCGGGCAGGTTGTGGCCGTTGAGTTGACCGAGCCGCCGTCCTTGCTGGCCAAGCCGGTTGGGCGCGTGGTTGAGGTGCTGGGGGGAATTGATGATCCCGGTATGGAGATCGAGATCGCCGTGCGCAAGTACGAGGTGCCGCATCGTTTCAGTGACGCAGCCTTGGCTCAAGCGGCCAAGTTACCGGAGAAAGTGCGCGCAGCAGATAAGAAAGGGCGCATAGACATCACCGACGTGCCGCTCGTCACGATCGATGGCGAGGACGCGCGCGATTTTGACGATGCTGTTTACTGTGAGCCGGCCACGATTGGTCGCTCGAAGGCGCCGAACGCCTGGCGCTTGGTCGTGGCCATCGCGGACGTGAGTCACTACGTGAAGCCGGGTGAGCCTCTGGATCTGGATGCCTATGAGCGTGCAACATCGGTGTATTTCCCCCGTCGGGTGATTCCCATGCTGCCGGAGAAGCTTTCCAATGGCTTGTGCTCGCTGAACCCTGAGGTCGAGCGCCTGTCCATGGTGTGCGACATGCTGGTCTCCTGCGACGGCGAGGTGCATGCATATCAGTTTTTTCCAGCCGTCATCCGTTCGCATGCTCGCCTGACATATACGGAGGTGGCGACCATCTTGGGTAATACCCGTGGACCTGAGGCGCTGCGTCGACCCGATTTGGTGCCGCATCTCTTGCACCTTCACGAGGTGTACCGTGCATTGCTGAAGTCGCGTTCGGGGCGCGGGGCTGTGGATTTCGACACCACCGAAACCCAGATCGTCTGCGACGAGAACGGTCGCATCGCCAAGATTGTGCCTCGTGTGCGCACCGAGGCTCACCGCCTCATTGAGGAATGCATGCTGGCCGCCAATGTGTGCTCCGCTGACTTCATCACTAGGGCGAAGCATCCGTCGCTGTTTCGGGTACACGAGGGCCCCACACCAGAGAAGCGTCAGTTGTTGAAGAACTATCTGAAGGCGCTGGGTCTGGGCTTGTCTCTTGGGGAGGAGCCTCAGCCTGGTGACTACCAGGCCATCGCGCAGGCGGTGAAGGATCGTCCGGATGCGACACAGATTCACACCATGCTCCTGCGCTCCATGCAGCAGGCAATCTACACGCCGACCAACAGCGGACATTTCGGCTTGGCATATGAGGCGTACACCCATTTCACCAGTCCGATTCGTCGCTACCCGGATTTGCTGGTCCATCGCGTCATCAAGGCCCTGCTAGGCAGGGGGCGGTATGACCTGAAGTTGCCGCCTGTGCAGCATTCCGTGGGCAATGTGAAGCGCAGGCCTGGGGGGCAGCGGGGCGTCCCTGCGAAGGGCTTGCCAGCGGCGCCGAGCAAGGCCGTTTCGCGTCTCAAGTTGCCACCCGCGGAGGCGGCAGCGTGGGAAACAGTCGGCATTCATTGCAGCGCCAATGAGCGCCGCGCCGATGAAGCCTCGCGTGATGTCGAGGCTTGGCTCAAGTGCATGTTCATGCGGGAACGGTTGGGGGAGGAGTACGGGGGCACAGTGAGTGCCGTCACCAACTTCGGTCTGTTTGTGCAACTGGACGGCTTGTATGTTGAGGGGCTCATCCACATCACCGAGCTTGGCGGCGAGTACTACCGGTTTGATGAAGCGCGCCAAGAGTTGCGAGGCGAGCGGAGTGGCGCACGCTATGCCGTCGGTACCCGTGTGCGTGTGCAGGTCAGTCGCGTGGATTTGGACACCCGCAAGATCGATTTCCGCCTGGTGCGCGAGGCAGGCGAAGAGAAGTCGACTTCCGGTGCCGGGAAGAGGCGAGCCCGAGTGCCCGACAAGGATTGGGTGGAGCCGGGTGGGGCGCAAGATGCCTTGGCGGATGTTCGTCAGGCTGACCACGAGGTGAGGCGGGCAAGCAAGGCAGCCAGAACTGGTAAAGGTCGGACGCGTGTCTCTGTGGCTGCGACGGTCACCGGTAAAGGGGGCTCGGCAAAGCGCTCAAAAAGCAAGCGATGATGCGGTTTGATGAGTGGGCTGGTTTCGTGCTAGAATGCCAGAGTTTGCCCGAATCCCCGGGTAGATTTTGATAATCACGAAATCGGCAATCCAAGGTGTTGCGGCATGCTCTGTGGGGTGTGCGGCGATCGCTGTCGATTTCCAGATCCAACCTCTGGAGCACTCCATGTCCGTATCCATGCGCGAAATGCTGGAAGCCGGTGTCCACTTCGGTCACCAAACCCGCTTCTGGAACCCCAAGATGGCCCCGTACATCTTCGGTCATCGCAACAAGATTCACATCATCAACCTCGAGAAGACGCAGCCCGCCTTCGAAGAGGCTCTGAAGTTCATCAAGCAGCTGTCCGCTCGTCGCGGCACCGTGATGATGGTCGGCACCAAGCGCCAGTCGCGCGACACCATCGCCATGGAAGCTGAACGCGCTGGCGTGCCTTACGTCAACCAGCGTTGGTTGGGCGGCATGCTGACCAACTTCAAGACCGTCAAGGGCTCCTTGAAGAAGCTGAAGGACATGCAGGCTGTGGTCGAAACCGGCCTGGACAACCTGAAGAAGAAGGAAGGCCTGCTGTTCCAACGTGAGCTGTCCAAGCTCGAAAAGGACATCGGCGGCATTCAAGACATGGCTGTGTTGCCTGACGCCATCTTCGTGATCGACGTTGGCTACCACAAGATCGCCATCGCCGAAGCCAAGAAGCTGGGCATCCCTGTCATTGGCGTGGTGGACACCAACCACTCCCCCGAAGGCATTGACTACGTCATCCCCGGTAACGATGACTCTTCCAAGGCTGTGGCACTGTACGCCAAGGCCGTGGCCGATGCCATCCTGGAAGGCAAGGCCAACGCCGTGAACGAAGTCGTGGCCGCTGCTGCTGGTGACGACGAGTTCGTCGAAGTCAACGAAGCCGAATAAGGCTCCTTGACTTCACAAGAAGGGGCTGACGATCAGCCCCTTTTTTTAACAAATTTTTTTGTGGTGGCCCTTTGCGGGCGCACCCATGAACCAAACGGAGAAAGCTGATGGCTGCAATCACCGCTAGCATGGTCGCCGAACTGCGCGCCAAGACCGATGCTCCCATGATGGAGTGCAAGAAGGCCCTGACCGAGGCCGATGGCGACATGGCCAAGGCAGAAGAGATTCTGCGTGTCAAGCTGGGCAGCAAGGCCTCCAAGGCTGCTTCGCGCGTCACCGCCGAAGGCGTGGTGTCCGCTGCCGTGGACGGCAACGTCGGCGCTCTGGTGGAAATCAACTGTGAAACCGACTTCGTCTCGAAGAACGACTCCTTCCTGGCTTTCGCCAAGTCGGTGGCCGAGCTGATTGCCAAGAACAACCCCGCTGACGTGGCCGCCATCGGCGAGCTGCCTCTGTCGCAAGACGGTTTCGGCCCGACGGTCGAAGAAGTTCGCAAGGGCCTGATCGGCAAGATCGGCGAAAACATGACCATCCGTCGCTTCAAGCGCTACGCTGACGGTGGCAAGCTGGCTGCCTATCTGCACGGCGCCCGCATCGGTGTGGTCGTGGAATTCGAAGGTGACGACGTCGCTGCCAAGGACGTTGCCATGCACGTGGCCGCCATGAAGCCCGTGTCGCTGTCGTCCGCCGACGTGCCTGCCCACTTGATCGAGACCGAGCGCAGCGTCGCCACGGCCAAGGCTGCCGAATCCGGTAAGCCTGCCGACATCGCCACCAAGATGATCGAAGGTGCCGTTCAGAAGTATCTGAAGGAAGTCTCCTTGTTCAACCAGGTCTTCGTGAAGGCTGCTGATGGCAAGCAGACCGTTGAGCAGTATCTGAAGTCGACGAACACGACCGTCAAGTCCTTCACCATGTTTGTGGTCGGCGAGGGCATCGAGAAGAAGCAAGACGACTTCGCGGCTGAAGTCGCAGCCACCATGGCTGCAGCCAAGGGTCAGTAACCCGAAGCAAAACAAGGGGGCTTCTGGCCCCCTTGTGCTATGCGTCGCACGTTCACCGGGCGAGCATGGCGAGCGCAGAAGGGGAACCTTCGCGCCATCACGTATTCAAAAAGCCTGACATGGCTGGCGAAGACTGAAACTTGCGATAACCTTCAGTCTCGCTTCTCAAGTAGAACACCAAGGACATCTGCATGCCCGCCTACAAGCGCATCCTCTTGAAACTTTCCGGTGAGGCCCTGATGGGCGATGATGCATACGGCATCAACCGGGCGACCATTGTGCGCATGGTCAAGGAGATCCAGGAGGTCACCGCTCTGGGTGTCCAGGTGGCGGTGGTCATTGGTGGTGGCAACATTTTTCGCGGCGTCGCAGGTGGTTCCGTCGGCATGGACCGTGCCACGGCCGATTACATGGGCATGCTGGCCACGGTCATGAACTCGCTGGCTTTGGCTGACACCATGCGCCAGGAAGGTATGACCGCACGGGTCATGTCGGCCATCAGCATCGATCAGGTGGTTGAGCCGTACGTTCGCCCCAAGGCCTTGCAGTACCTCGAAGAGGGCAAGGTGGTGGTGTTCGCAGCGGGCACGGGCAATCCCTTCTTCACGACCGACACAGCTGCCGCGTTGCGCGGCGCCGAAATCGGTGCAGAGGTCATGCTGAAGGCCACCAAGGTGGATGGCGTTTACACTGCGGACCCCAAGAAGGATCCTTCGGCCACTCGCTACGCCAGCATCACGTTTGATGAGGCCCTGATCAAGAACCTGCAGGTGCTCGATGCGACGGCGTTCGCCTTGTGTCGCGATCAGAATCTGCCTTTGAAGGTGTTTTCCATTTTCAAGCAAGGTGCGCTCAAGCGCGTCGTGCTGGGGGAAGACGAAGGCACGTTGGTCCACGTCTGAGCCCGTCCTTCCTTCCTCGTTTTCAAGCGTCAGTTGGCCGCAGGCCTTCGTACGGAGCTTCTCATGAGCATCGCAGAAATCAAAAAGAACGCCGAGCAGAAAATGCTCAAGTCCATTGAGGCTTTCAAAGTCGAGTTGTCGAAGATCCGCACGGGTCGTGCGCACCCAGGCATCTTGGACCAGGTGCAGGTGGAGTACTACGGCTCTTTGGTGCCTATCAGTCAGGTGGCCAACGTGACCCTGCAAGATGCGCGCACCATCAGCGTTCAGCCTTGGGAAAAAGGCATGGGCGCCAAGATTGAAAAGGCCATCCGCGAGTCGGACCTGGGCCTCAATCCTTCTTCGCAAGGCGACCTGATTCGCGTGCCGATGCCGCCCCTGACAGAGGAGCGCCGTAAGGAGTTGACCAAGGTGGTGAAGTCTGCCGGGGAAGATGCCAAGATTGCCGTGCGCAACTTGCGTCGTGACGCCAACGACCACGCCAAGCGTCTGCTCAAGGACAAGGAAATCACGGAAGATGATGACCGTCGCTCGCAGGATGAGGTTCAGAAGCTGACCGACAAGACGATTGCCGAAATCGACAAGCTGGTGCAGGCCAAGGAGGCCGAAGTGCTGGCCGTCTGAGGCTGCGCGCTTTGCCATAATGGCGACCACGTCCGAGGCGGTCTGACCGCCTCGTTCTGTTTGCGGACACGCGGGCTGCTCTGGCGGCCCGCGCTCACATTCCTGGATTCAATCTGAGATGGCTTCAATCTCCAGTTCTGCGGCGGTCCCGTGCCACGTCGCCATTGTGATGGACGGCAATGGTCGGTGGGCTCGGAAGCGTTTCATGCCCCGTGGCCTGGGGCACAAAGCGGGTGTTGATGCGCTGGTGGATGTCGTGCGAGCAGCCTCCCGACGCGGTGTCCGGTACTTGACGGTGTTCGCCTTTTCTTCCGAGAACTGGAAGCGCCCAGAGGAGGAAGTGTCTGGTCTGATGGGGTTGCTGTTGGTGGCCTTGTCCAAACACCTCAACCAGCTCAAGTCCGAAGGCGTGCGTTTTCGCGTGGCGGGTGATCTCCAGCCTGTGTCAGAGAAGGTGCGCGTCGCGCTGCTGGAGGCCGAGGCATCATCGGCGACCTGCGACAAGTTGGTATTGACCGTTGCCTTCAATTACGGCGGACGTTGGGACATTGTGCAGGCCTGTCGCAAGGCGATGGAGGCGGGTGTTCAACCTTCTGAAATGGACGAAGGCGTGTTGTCACAGTTCATGGCCATGAGCTATGCACCCGACCCGGATCTGTTGATTCGTACGGGGGGCGAAGTACGTTTATCCAACTTCTTGCTTTGGCAAAGCGCTTACGCTGAGTTGTATTTCACCGACTGTCTGTGGCCCGACTTTGATGAAGCGGAACTCGACCGAGCCATCGCAAGTTACGCAGATCGTGAGAGACGGTTCGGTGATGTGGGTGCGTCGGGTGAGGCTGAGGGCGCAGTGGGTGGTTTTGACGATGTGCTCGCCGCATCCAGGGAGAGCTGACCATGCTCAAACAACGTGTCATCACGGCACTGGTTCTGGCTGCCATTTTGCTGGCCAGTTTGCTCAATGAGTTGGCGTGGCCTTTTTCGGCGCTGACACTCGTGTTCATCACGGCCGCCGGTTGGGAGTGGTCGCGTCTGAACGATGCGCCGGGGGCTCGTGCCTGGTTGACGGGGGCGGCGGTGGCAGGGGGCTGCGTCTATGCGGCGCAGGTTGTCGGTTTGCCGGTATGGGCCAGTACCGTGCTCGACAACGGACTCAATGTGCATCCACATGTTCATGGCTGGGGAATGCCGCTGGCTGGTTTCCATGTGCCCAGCGGAGTCTGGGCGTTCGCATGTTTGCTGTGGGTCCTTGGCGGGGCGGTTGTCCTACGCTACGGCAACACGCATTGGAAGCGCGTTTCCGACTTCTGGCGTCGTTTGTTGGGGCTGCTGTTACTGGTGGTGGCGTGGTTGGCGTTGGTTGAGAGCAAGGCCCAGGGACTGAACTTTCTCTTGTCAGTGCTGTGCCTCGTATGGGCAGCAGACATCGGGGCTTACTTTGGCGGTCGTGCTTTGGGTCGGCGCAAGTTGGCGCCCAGCATCAGCCCTGGCAAAAGCTGGGAGGGCGTCTGGAGCGGCATGGTGGCCGTTTGCGTATTGGCGGGCCTGTGGATGTGGGCCGACGCAAGCCTCGGTGTGGACTCTCCCAGTTTGTACAGCCGCTTATGGATGGGTTTGGGGCCCTTGGGGATGTTGTTGGCGCTGATGTTCCTTGTCGGCATGAGCGTTGTGGGTGATCTGTTTGAATCGCTCGTTAAACGGCAAGCCGGTGTGAAGGACAGCAGCCAATTGCTGCCAGGACATGGCGGTGTTTTGGATCGCATCGACGCATTGCTGCCTACCCTGCCATTGTCTTTGGCTGTTCTGACTTTGTGCCATGCTTGATTCAGCGTCATCTTCTCGTCGTCAGCGTGTATGTATTTTGGGGTCCACGGGCTCCATTGGGACCAACACGCTCGACGTGCTTTCCCGCCACCCGGACCACTTTGAAGTGTGGGCTCTGACAGGCGCGTCGCGTGTCGATGAGTTGTGGGCGCAATGTTTGCAGTGGCGTCCAGCCTATGCGGTGATGCCAGATGAAGCTTTCGCGTCGCGACTGCGGGCCAAAGTGAAGGAGTCTGGCTTGCGGACCGAGATCCTCAGTGGCTCGGAGGCTTTGAACCAAGTTGCCGCACACCCTGACGTGGATGTGGTGATGGGGGCGATTGTCGGGGCAGCAGGCTTGGCGCCTTGCTTGGCGGCCGCTCGCGCGGGCAAGCGTCTGTTGTTGGCCAACAAAGAAGCGCTGGTGGTCGGCGGTGAGATGTTCATGAAGGCTGTGGACGAGGCTGGCGCCACTTTGTTGCCCATCGACAGTGAACACTCAGCCATTTTTCAGTGCTTGCCGGAAGACACCTCCTCTTGGCGTTCACGCATCGACCACATTGTCCTGACTGCCTCTGGCGGGCCATTTCGTCAGCGCGATCTTGCTACCTTTTCTCAGATCACCCCTGAGCAGGCGTGTGCGCACCCGAACTGGGTCATGGGGCGCAAGATTTCGGTAGATTCGGCCACGATGATGAACAAGGCCTTGGAGGTCATTGAGGCTCGTTGGCTGTTCAATCTGCATCCCAAGCAGATTCGTGTTGTGTTGCACCCGCAGAGCATCATTCACTCGATGGTCGTTTGTCGAGATCGTTCGGTGTTGGCGCAAATGGGCACCCCGGACATGCGTGTACCGATTGCGTACGGTTTGTCATGGCCGGAACGCATCGAGTCGGGGGCGGAGTTATTGGACTTCACTCGCCTGAGTGCCCTGACTTTTGAAGAAGCTGACTCCCGTCGCTACCCGGGTCTGCAGTTGGCGTGGGAGACGCTCCAAGGGCCGGCCGGTAGCACATGTGTGCTCAATGCCGCCAACGAAATGGCGGTTGAGGCATTTTTGGACAGGCGCATTCGCTTTGATCAGATTCACAGTGTGAACCTGCAGTCTCTGTCCGATTGTCGGTTGTCAGACGCCGACATCAGCACGGTAGAGGGGTTGCTGGATCTGGATGCGCAGGCGCGTCGTGTCGCGGCAGCGGTCGTGGCGAGCTTGGCCGCTTGATACGCAAGATGTCCAGTTCAATCTTTCGCTGTGATTCAGGAGCATGACGATGTTGATGACCGTGCTGTCCTTTCTGGTGACGATTGGCGTTTTGGTTGTGATTCACGAGTACGGCCATTACCGTGCAGCCTTGGCGTGTGACGTCAAGGTGCTGAGATTTTCGGTGGGGTTCGGGCAGGTGTTGTGGCGTCGGCAGCGTGGCGAGACCGAGTTCGTGATCTCGGCTTTACCGTTGGGGGGCTACGTCAAGATGTTGGATGAACGCGAAGGTCCTGTGGCACCCGCCGAACGGGATCGTGCGTTCAACCGCAAGCCCCTGCGCCAGCGGGCATTCGTCGTGGCGGCGGGGCCTTTGGCCAATTTGTTGTTGGCCGTGCTGCTGTACGCCGGTGTCAATTGGTCTGGCGTGGAAGAGTTGCGCCCATGGCTGGCACAGCCTCGCGCCGGGAGTCTGGCAGCAGATGCAGGGTTGCAGTCTGGTGACGAAATTGTCAGCTTGGAGATGCTCCAGGCCGGTGTGTCCAACAGCGATGCATCCCAGCATGAGGTGCGCTCGATGACCGACCTCCAGTGGTTGTTCATTCAGGCCGCGTTGGCGGGACAGGATGTACGCCTGCAGGTGGCTTCACGGTCCGAAGCGGAGGGGCCCGTCACAGAGCGTCGCAGTCTGGTGCTGCAGCTGAGCCAGATACCGACGGCAGAAGTGGACGGACGATTGCTGGACCGCGTGGGGTTGAATGGACCCTACGCTGAGCCTTTGATCGCAGAGGTATTGCCAGGTGGGCCTGCCGCGAAGGCTGGTCTGCGGGCAGGTGATCGGGTGGTATCTATCAATGGCGTGTCGCCTGCTGATGCCGGGCAACTGCGTCAAATCATCCGCGGCAGCCAACTCGACGGGGCAGCACGTCAAGTGTCTTTGGTGGTTGAGCGGGCAGGGCAGACCATGCCCGTGAACCTCCTGCCGATCATGACCGAGGTCAAGGGTCAGCGTGTTCCACGCATCGAGGCTGCGCTAGGCAGCATGCCTGCCACTGTGGAGGTGCGTTACGGCTTGGTCGAGGGTTTGACCAAGGCAGCCAGCAAGACGTGGGACGTGTCGGTGATGAGCCTCAGTATGTTGGGCAAGATGCTGATCGGGGAGGCGTCGTTGCAAAACCTCAGTGGACCCCTGACGATTGCAGACTATGCTGGTCGTTCTGCGGAGATGGGCTGGGTTTACTACGTTGGGTTCCTGGCCTTGGTCAGTGTGAGCCTGGGCGTGCTCAACTTGCTTCCGCTCCCCGTCCTCGATGGTGGACACCTCATGTATTATCTTTTCGAAGGCGTCACGGGCCGGCCAGTTTCTGATATCTGGCTGGAACGATTGCAGCGGGGTGGCGTGGCCATCATGCTCGCAATGATGTCTCTGGCCCTCTACAACGACTTGGCGCGCCTGCTTGGCGCGCACTGAGTTTTCCTGCATGCAAAGCCCTTTCATGACTGCTGTGCGGTTCAAACCGACCCTGCTCGCTGCCCTGATGGCAGCCTCCCTGTTTCAGTCCGCCTGGGCGGTTGAACCTTTTGTGCTGAAAGACATCCGCGTGGAGGGGCTGCAGCGCGCCGACGCCGGAACGGTGTTTGCGTCATTGCCATTTCGTGTGGGCGACACCTATACCGACGACAAGGGGTCAGCGGGGCTGCGCGCTCTGTTTGCCACTGGACTGTTCAAGGATGTGCGCATCCAGGTGGACGGGAATGTGGTCGTCGTGGTGGTGGAAGAACGCCCCGTGATCTCACGTGTGGAGTTTGTCGGTACCAAGGAGTTCGACAAGGACGTGCTGGTTAAGGCGCTCAAGGACATTGGCATCGGTGAGGGGCAACCTTTCGATCGTGCATTGGCCGACCGTGCAGAGCAGGAGTTGAAGCGTCAATACCTCACCCGCAGTCTGTATGGCGTGGAGGTCATCACCACCATCACCCCGACCGAGCGCAATCGCGTCAACGTGACCTTCACAGTGACCGAGGGTGAGGTCACCAAGATCAAGAGCATCCGCATCACAGGTAACCAGGCCTTCTCGGAGAGCACGCTGATTTCCCAGATGGACCTCACCAAGGGCGGTTGGTTGACTTGGTATACCAAGTCCGATCAATACGCACGTGCAAAGCTGAATGCCGACCTGGAGACGATCAAGGCGTATTACCTCAATCGTGGCTATCTTGAGTTCAAGATCGAGTCCGCTCAGGTCGTGATTTCACCCGACAAGCAGGACATCTCGATCGCGATCAGCGTGAGTGAAGGTCCTCGCTATGTGGTAACCGGTGTGCGCCTGGAGGGAGAGTACCTCGGCAAGGAAGAGGAGTTCCGCAAACTCGTCACCATTGAGCCAGGTGAAGCCTACCGTGCTGATGCTGTTGCCGCGACCACCAAGGCCTTTACCGATCGCTTTGCGGCATTTGGTTATGCGTTCGCGCGGGTGGATTTCCGCCCGGAGCTCGACCGAGCCAAGGGTCAAGCCGTCGCGGTGTTGGTGGCTCAGCCTCAGCGCCGTGTTTACGTCCGCCGTGTGAACGTGGCGGGTAACTCGCGTACCCGCGATGAGGTGATTCGTCGCGAATTCCGTCAGTTTGAGGCAGCGTGGTATGACGGGCAGAAGATCAAACTGTCGCGCGATCGTGTCGATCGCCTTGGCTACTTCAAGGCTGTGGACATCGAAACCGTCGAAGTGCCAGGTACCGCCGATCAGGTGGACCTCACCATCACGGTCGAGGAGAAGCCGACTGGCAACTTGATGTTGGGGGCTGGTTTTTCCAGCGCAGAGAAGTTCACCTTGACGGCATCCGTCAAGCAAGACAACGTCTTCGGTACAGGGAACTATCTGGGGATTGATCTCAATACCAGCAAGTACAACCGCACCATCGTGGTCAGCACCGTGGATCCGTATTTCACGGACGATGGCGTATCTCGCTCGTATGATTTGTATTACAGAACTTCCCGTCCGCTGAACACCCAGGGTGGGGACTACAAGATCGTGACGCCCGGGGGGGCGGTCAGATTTGGTGTGCCCTTCACAGAGTTCGACACTGTGTTTTTCGGTGCGGGTGTAGAGCAAACATCCATCAAGGGAGACACAGGTCTGCCTGTCAGCTATCGACTGTATCGTGACACGTTTGGCGAGACCAGCCTGTCCGTGCCCTTGACGGTGGGTTGGTCACGCGATGCTCGCGACAGTCTCATTGCTCCTACGCGCGGCCGTTATCAGCGCCTGAACTTGGAGTTGGGTGTGGCAGGCGATACCCGCTATTTGCGTGGCGACTATCAGTTCCAGCAGTTCATTCCCCTTTCCAACCGGTTCACATTGGGTTTGAACACGGAAGTCGGCTATGGCAAGGGACTGTCGGGCAAGCCATACCCCGTCTTCAAGAACTTCTATGGCGGTGGTCTGGGCACCGTGCGGGGGTTTGAGCAAAACTCTCTGGGTCCTTTGGACATTGAAGGCTCCTATGTCGGCGGCAATCGCCGTGTGAACGTCAACGCAGAGTTGTATGTGCCCTTCCCGGGAGCGGGCAACGATCGCACTTTGCGCTTGTTCGGTTACATGGATGCGGGTAACGTCTGGGGTGAAAAAGACTCGATGAGTTTCAGCGATGTGCGCGCCTCGGTTGGTGTCGGTATCAGCTGGGTGTCTCCTGTGGGGCCGCTCAAGCTGAGTTACGGCAAGCCCTTCCGTTACCAGGACCAAGATAAAATTCAACGCCTTCAGTTCCAGATCGGTACGGCATTCTGACCATGACCTCGCCACTCAAGAAATTTCTGCTGGGCAGCCTGCTGTGTGGCTCGGCCTTGCTCGCGCATGGGCAGGAGCTCAAGATTGGCTATGTCAATCTGGACCGGGTGCTGCGTGATGCCTCTCCGGCCAAGGCGGCGCAGGCTAAGCTGGAAAGCGAATTCACACGCCGCGAGAAGGATCTGACCGACACGGCCACGCGGCTCAAGAGTGCGACCGAGCGATTTGAGAAAGACGCCCCGACGCTTGGTGAATCCGAGCGCAGTCGTCGTCAACGTGATCTGGTTGAGCAAGACCGCGAGTTGCAGCGCAAGCGTCGTGAATTCCAGGAGGATCTGAATCAGCGCAAGAACGAGGAGCTCGCCATGGTGTTGGACAGGGCTCAGCGTGTGGTCAAGCAGATTTTCGACCAAGAGAAGTACGATCTGATCCTGCAGGAAGCCGTGTTTTTCAGCCCCCGTGTGGACATCACCGATAAGGTCATCAAGGCGATGAACAGCGGATCGGGTAAGTGAGTGCCATGTCTGAGAACGTGACGCTCGGCCAACTGGTTGCCGAGTTAGGCGGAACCCTGCTTGGTGATGCGGGGCGGGTGATCCGACATATCGGGCCACTCGATGGCGACAAGCCTGATGCCATTGCCTTCTTGTCCAATCCGAAATATCGCAGCCAGTTGGCAACCACCCAGGCTGCGTGCGTGATCGTGAGTCCGGCTGCGCAAGCCGAGGCTGTTGCAAGAGGTGCGGCCATCGTCACGGACGACCCATACCTCTATTTTGCCCGACTGACTCAGTGGTGGTCACGCCGCGTGCGTCCCCGTCCAGTCGCTGGCGTTCATCCGTCTGCCGTCGTCGATGCCACTGCGGTGATCGGTCCTGACGTCAGCATTGGCCCGCTGGCTGTGATCGAGGCCGGCGCGATCGTCGAGGAGGGCGCTCTGATTGGCGCCCAATGCCACGTGGGCGCACGCGCGCGCATTGGCGCACACACGCGTTTGGCACCCCAGGTAACCGTAGGCTTTGATTGTGTGGTCGGCGCGCGGTGTGTTTTCCACAGCGGCGTGGTCATTGGCGCAGACGGTTTCGGTTTTGCCCCCAACCAGGGACGTTGGGAGAAAATCGAACAACTCGGTGCGGTGCGCATCGGGGATGACGTGGAGTTGGGCGCCAACACCTGTGTGTATCGTGGTGCCCTGGATGACACGGTGATTGAAAACGGTGTCAAGCTCGACAACCTCGTCCAAATCGCCCACAACGTCCACGTTGGCGAACATTCAGCCATGGCCGGCTGCGTCGGGGTGGCAGGCAGCGCTCGCATCGGTAAGCATTGCACGGTCGGCGGTGCTGGCATGATCCTGGGCCACCTCACCTTGGCGGACAATGTGCACGTGTCGTCTGGCACCCTGATTTCGCGCTCTGTGCTCAAGCCGGGCTTGTACAGTGGCGCCTTCCCCTTTGACGAGAACGCATCCTGGGAGAAGAACGCAGCGACCCTGCGCCAACTCCACGCCTTGCGTGACCGTATCCGAACCTTAGAAAAGCAAGTGAAAAGCTGATGGACATCCACAAGATTCTTCAAAAGCTCCCGCACCGTTACCCGTTTCTGCTGGTGGACCGCGTGCTGGAAGTCGAAAAGAACGTTCGCATTCGTGCACTGAAGAACGTGACGATCAACGAGCCGTTCTTCCAGGGACATTTCCCCAATCGCCCGGTGATGCCGGGTGTGTTGATGCTGGAAGCCTTGGCGCAGACCGCTGCCTTGCTGGCGTTTGAAACCCAGGGTGAAGGTGTGGACGAGAACTCCGTCTATTACTTTGTGGGCATTGATGGCGCTCGCTTCAAGCGTCCCGTTGAGCCGGGTGACCAGCTGTTCCTGGACGTGCAGATGGACCGTAACAAGGGCGGCATCTACAAGTTCAATGCCCAGGCTTTCGTGGGCGAAGAATTGGCCGTGTCGGCGCAACTGATGTGCACCGTGCGCAAGGTGTCCTGAGGCGCAGATGGCGAACATCCATCCCAGCGCCATCGTCGATCCGCAGGCGCAGTTGGCTGACTCCGTCACTGTGGGGCCGTTCACGACCATTGGTCCGAACGTGTGTATCGGTGAAGGCTCCAGCATTGGTGCGCACTGTGTGATCGAGGGGCACACCACCATCGGTCGTGACAACAAGATCTTCCAGTTTGCGTCCTTGGGTGCTGACCCACAGGACAAGAAGTACAAAGGCGAGCCCACGCGATTGATCATCGGTGACCGCAACACCATTCGCGAGTTCACTACCTTCAACACGGGCACGGTGCAGGACAAGGCCTTCACCCAGGTCGGCAATGACAACTGGATCATGGCTTATGTGCACGTGGCGCATGACTGTGTGATCGGTGATCACAACGTCATTGCCAATTCGGTCCAGTTTGCTGGTCACGTGACGGTCGGCAACTACACCTTGATCGGTGGCATCAGTGGCATCCACCAGTTTGTCCGCATCGGCGATTTTGCGATGTTGGGCTTTCAGACCCGCCTGTCGCAAGATCTGCCGCCTTTCGTGGTGGCGGCCGGTAACCCGGCTCAGGCGCAGAACGTGCACCAAGAGGGCCCACGCCGTCGCGGCTTCTCTCCGGAGCGGCTGAGCATGCTCAAGCAGATGTACCGCTTGCTGTACCGCAAGGGCTTGACCCTGGAGGCGGCCAAGGCCGAGATCGTGGCGCTGCGCGGTCAGACGCCCGAGGCAGATGGTGACATCGATCAGATGTTGGCGTTCCTCGCGCAGGCTGACCGCGGCATTGTGCGGTAAGCGGATGGGCGGGCCTTTCGATTTTGCTCCGGGCGCAGAGGGGCGCGCGCCGTATGTGGCCATGGTGGCAGGAGAAACCTCCGGTGATCTGCTGGCTGGCTTGTTGCTGGGAGGTTTGCACCAACGCTGGCCGGGCCTGACCTCGGCAGGCATAGGCGGGCCACGCATGGCGGCGCATGGATTTGAGCCTTGGTGGCCTTACGAGAAGCTGGCTGTTCATGGATTCAATATGGAAGTGCTGCGCCGCTTCCGTGAAATCTGGAACATCCGCAAGGCACTGGGTGATCGCTTGTTGACCGAGCGCCCGGATGTGTTTGTCGGTGTGGATGCGCCTGACTTCAATCTGGGCCTGGAGGCTCGCCTCAAGGCGGCTGGCATCAAGACCGTTCACTTCGTCAGTCCGTCCATCTGGGCGTGGCGTGGTGGTCGCATCAACAAGATCCATCGCTCGGTGGATCACATGCTCTGCCTGTTTCCGTTCGAGCCTGCGCTCTACCATGCCAAGGGCATTGCCGCCACGTTCGTCGGACACCCCTTGGCTGACACCATTCCGATTGAAGTACCCCGTGTGGCCTCACGACAAAGCCTCGGTATGGACGATCAGGTTCCTCTGGTGGCTGTGTTGCCGGGGAGTCGTCGCGGTGAGGTGCAGCACAACACACCCGCATTCTTGCAAACGGTGGCCTTGCTGAGCAAACAGCGTCCCGATTTGCGCTTTGTGCTGCCGGTGGTGCCGGGGCTGCGTGAAATGGTCGAACCCCTGGTGCGTGAACACGCGCCAGATGCGCCGCTGACCTTGTTGGATGGCCGCTCGCACGAAGCCTTGGCAGCCTGCGATGTCACCTTGATCGCCAGCGGCACGGCCACTTTGGAGGCCGCACTGTTCAAGCGTCCGATGGTCATTGCCTACAAGATCAGCGGCTTGAGCTGGCAGATCATGAAGCGCATGGCTTATTTGCCGTGGGTAGGGTTGCCGAACATCCTGCTGTCGGATTCGGTTGTGCCCGAGCGCTTGCAGCACGATGCCAATCCGGCTCAGCTTGCTGCCGACGTGCTCGCGTGGCTGGAGCAGCCTGCACGTGCGGCCTCGGTGCAGCAGCGCTTCCTTGAACTTCATCACCAGCTGAAACAGGATACGGCTCGCGCCGCCAGTGATGCCATCGCCCAAGTCATCGAAACGCGCTGATCGGGCTCATGCCAGCGAGGCACCGTTCCAGCTGGATCTGCTCTGGCCCATGGATGCCGTGGGGTTGATGGCAGGCGTGGATGAGGCGGGCCGTGGCCCCTTGGCCGGACCGGTCGTGGCCGCGGCCGTCATCCTCGATGACCAGCAGCCGATCGCCGGTCTGGCTGATTCGAAAAAGCTCACTGCCCGTCGGCGTGACAGCTTATTCGATGAGATCCGGGCCAAGGCGCTGTGCTGTTGCATTGCCGAGGCCAGCGTCGAGGAGATTGACGCGCTCAACATCTTGCAGGCCACGATGCTGGCCATGCGGCGCGCGGTGGAAGGCCTACGCCTTAAGCCCGCCATGGTGCTGGTGGATGGCAACCGCATCCCTGTGTTGAACGTGCCCGCGCAGGCCATCGTCAAGGGCGATGCGAAGGTGCAGGCCATTTCGGCGGCTTCCATCCTGGCCAAGGTGCACCGCGACCGCCTGTGCACGCAATTGCACGACGCGTACCCTCAATATGGATTCGAGGTACACAAGGGCTACCCCACGGCGGCGCATCTGGCCGCATTGCGCGAGTACGGCGCCACGCCCGCGCACCGACGCACCTTTGGTCCCGTCAAGCTGGCACTGGCCGGCACCGCCGACCCGTTGGCTGCGGCGGCACGTTGACTTCGTTCTTTCCTGATATGACCGATTCCCTCCTACAGCGTCCCGCCCGCCTGCGCAGCACCCAGTTGGTCACCTCGCGTGACAACCCCCTGGTACAGCGATTGCGGCGTCTCAGTCAGGATCCGGTAGCCTACCGCAAGCAGGGGGAGGTCTGGCTGGAAGGCGATCACCTCTGCGATGCCTGCCTGAAGCGCGGCATCGAGGTCGGCCTCGCCGTGGTTGCCGAGACTGCCTGGCTGGGCGAGCATGGCATGGCATCCGGTGCCGATGCGCAGGCTGTGCGTCTGAGCGCCTTGGCGCGACAGGCAGAGAAGGTCGTGGTCGTGCCAGACTCCCTGTGGAAAATGTTCACTGGCCTGGAGTCCCCAGCCCGAATCGGCTTCGTGCTGGCCCGCTCGCCGGCCGAGGCTCCCGAGAGCGCCCTGCGAGCGGGCGTGCCCACCGTCGTGCTCGACCGGGTACAGGATGCCGGCAACGTGGGCAGCATTTTGCGCAGTGCATCGGCCATGGGTGTCGTGCAGGTGGTGGCACTCAAGGGCACGGCGGGTTTGTGGTCGCCCAAGGTGCTGCGGGCTGGCATGGGCGCGCATTTCGCCTTGCATCTGGTCGAGCAGGTCTTGCCAGAGGCCCTGGTTGACTTGCAGATCCCCCTGGTGGCGACCAGTTCCCACACCGAGCACCTGCTGCCGACCGTCGCCTTGCCGGAGCCTTGCGCCTGGGTGATGGGGCATGAAGGACAGGGGGTGGGTGAGGCCGTGATGCGCCAGTGCGCCCTGAAAGTGGCCATTCCGCAGCCGGGGGGCGAGGAGTCGCTCAACGTCGCCGCCGCCGCGGCTGTTTGCCTCTACGAGTCGATGCGCCGACGCTTGTGATGCTTGCCCGCCCAGACCGCCATCGGCTGACCGATGCCCTGTGGGCGGAATGGATTTCAGGGCCGGGGTAGTCCGGATGAACACCCTACAATGTTCCGAAGTTTGACACACGCCGCGCGGCCCTCTTGGGTCGGTGCGGCGAACCTGGAGAGAGAACATGGATCGATCAATGAAACCCCTTGACGTGGTGTACGGCTCGGCCGTGGCCGGTGACCGACAGCGCGTGCTGCGCAACACCTACGCCTTGCTGGCCTTGTCGATGCTGCCCACGGTGCTGGGTGCGTGGTTGGGCGTGGCCACAGGCTTCAGCTTCTTCTCTGGCAGCCCCTTCATGGGCCTGATGGTGTTCATGGCGGTGTCGTTTGGTTTCTTCTTCGCCATCGAAAAGTTCAAGAACTCCGGCGTCGGCGTCCTGTTGCTGTTGGGCTTTACTTTCTTCATGGGCTTGATGCTCTCGCGCATGCTGGGCATGGTGCTGGGTTTGTCCAATGGCGCTTCGCTGATTGCCACGGCCTTCGGTGGTACGGCCCTGGTGTTCGGGGGCATGGCCACCCTGGCATCGACCATGAAGCGCGACGTGTCTTCTCTGGGCAAGTGGCTGTTCGTGGGCCTGATCGTCATGATCGTGGCCGGCATCGCCAACATCTGGCTGCAAATGCCTGCGCTGTACCTGGCCCTGTCGGCCATGGGTGTGGTGATCTTCTCCGCCTTCATCTTGTATGACCTCAAGCAGATCATCGACGGCGGCGAAACCAATTACGTGACCGCCACGCTGTCGGTCTACCTGAGCGTGTACAACCTGTTTTCGTCGCTGTTGCATCTGCTGACGGCGCTGGGTGGCGGCGACAACTGAGTTCCGCCGCGCCTCACATCTGAGCCCGCCCTGGCCTGCGGCCCTGGCGGGCTTGTTTTTGGGCACTTGGATACCATCTGGGGTACAAGACTTCACGAGGAGAGCTCATGACGACGTCCCTGGAACTGGTGTGCCCCCACTGTCATGCCGTCAACCGCGTCCCGGCGCAGCGCCTGGGTGACGCCCCACAGTGTGGTCAGTGTCGTCAGCCTGTTCTGGTGAAGCAGCCGATTGAACTGACTCAGAGCAGCTTTGAACGCTTCATCACGCGTAATCAGTTGCCTGTCCTGGTCGACTTCTGGGCGCCCTGGTGCGGGCCTTGCAAGATGTTCGCGCCGGTGTTTGCGCAACTGGCCGCGCCGTATGCCAGCCGTGTGCGCTTCGCCAAGGTCAACACCGAAGTGGAGCAGGGCATTGCGTCCGCCTACCAGATCCGCAGCATCCCCACCCTGGCCCTGTTCAAGCAGGGCAGGGAGGTGGACCGAGTGTCCGGGGCCTTACCACCCGCCCAACTGCAGGCTTGGCTGGCGCGGCATGGGCTGTGAGGTCGTCAAACCGCACGGGACATCATGTTGAGTTCCCGGGGACGTGATCAGTACTGATCACCCTCGCCGATGTAGGTGCCAGGGGCTAGGTTCTCGAAGCGCGTGTTGGACTTCAGGAAGGCCAGGTGCAGGCTGCCCACCGGGCCGTTACGCTGCTTGCCGATGATGATCTCGGCCGTGCCGGGCACCTTCGATTCCTTGTTGTAGTACTCGTCGCGGTAGATGAACATGATCACGTCCGCGTCCTGCTCAATGGCACCGGATTCCCGCAGGTCGGACATCATCGGACGCTTGTCCGGACGCGTTTCCACCGAACGATTGAGCTGTGACAGCGCGATCACCGGGCACTGCAGTTCCTTGGCCAAGGCTTTCAGGCCCCGCGAGATTTCACCGATCACGGTGGCGCGGTTTTCTTCGTTGCCACCAGAGCCGCTCATCAGTTGCAGGTAGTCGATGATGATCAGGCCCAGCGTCCCGCCAAACTGGCGGGCCAGGCGTCGCGCACGCGCGCGCAACTCGTTGGGCGACAGGCCGGGTGTTTCGTCAATGAAGACGTTGGCGGTGCGCAGCTTTTCGACCGTTTCGCTCAGACGGCCCCATTCGTCGTCGGTGAGCCGGCCAGTGCGCAGGTTCTGCTGGTTGATGCGCCCGATGGAGCCCACCATACGCAGGGCCAACTGTGACGCCCCCATTTCCATGGAGAACACGGCCACGGGCAAGCCTTCGTTCACTGCAACGTTCTCGCCAATGTTCAGCGCGAAGGCGGTTTTACCCATGGAGGGCCGGGCGGCCAAAATGATCAGGTCACCCTTTTGCAGGCCGGCCGTCATCTTGTCCATGTCGATGAAGCCGGTGCGCACGCCAGTCACGTCTTCGGCACCGTTGTCGGCCAGTTCGGTGACGCGGTCCAGCAGGTCCACCACCAGGCCATCCATCGCGAAGAAACCCTGCTTGTTGCGGCTGCCTTCCTCGCCAATCTTCATGATCTTGGCCTCAGCCTCGTCCAGGATGTCGGAGACGCTCTTGCCCTGTGGATTGAAGGCGTTCGTGGCGATCTCGTCACTGGCGGTGACGAGTTTGCGCAACACGGCGCGCTCGCGCACGATTTCGGCATAGCGGCGCATGTTGGCCGCACTGGGCACCGACTGGGCCAGGGCGTTCAGGTAGGCGAGGCCGCCCACTTCTGCGCCCTTGCCCTGCATCTGCAACTGCTCGAACACCGTGATCACGTCGGCGGGCTTGGAGGCGCCCACCAACTGCTGGATGGCCAGAAAGATCAACTGGTGTTCGTGGCGATAAAAGTCA
>JAJUGJ010000012.1 GCA_029268225.1 Burkholderiales bacterium
CCCAGAAGGCCCGTGCCGCTGGCATTCACCTGATTCTGGCCACGCAACGCCCGTCGGTGGACGTCATCACCGGCCTGATCAAGGCCAACATCCCCACGCGCATCTCCTTCCAGGTCTCCAGCAAGATCGACAGCCGCACCATCCTCGACCAGATGGGCGCCGAGGCGCTGCTGGGTCAGGGTGACATGCTCTACCTGGCGCCGGGTTCCGGTCTGCCGATGCGGGTGCACGGCGCCTTTGTCAGCGATGATGAAGTGCACCGCGTGGTCGAGTACATCAAATCACAAGGCGAGCCCAACTACATCGAAGGCATCCTCGAAGGGGGCAACCTCAGTGATGAGGGCAGCAACCTCGATGGCTCCCCGATGGGGGGCGGCGACGGTGAGCAAGATCCGATGTACGACAACGCCGTGGCCGTGGTGCTGCAGCACCGCAAGGCGTCGATCTCGCTGGTGCAGCGCCATTTGCGCATCGGTTACAACCGGGCGGCGCGCCTGCTGGAACAAATGGAGAAATCCGGACTCGTATCCAGCATGGCCACCAATGGCAACCGTGAACTGATCGTGCCGGCCCGTGGTGGCGATGGCAGTGCCACCTCGGCACCCTGGGATGAGGCCTGAAGCAATGCAATCGAAGTGGACAGGAATGGGGCGCGCCAGCGTGTTGGCGCTGGGCATGACGCTGGTGTGCAGCGTGGCACAGGCCGATGCCGTGGCCAGTTTGCGCGCCTTCGTCAAAGACGTGCAAAGCGGTCGGGGGGAGTTCACCCAGACGGTGACCTCGCCCGACGGCAAGAAATCGCGCAAATCCAAGGGCTCGCTGGAGTTCCAGCGCCCGAACCGATTCCGCTTTGCTTACAGCACGCCCACGGAGCAACTCATCGTGGGCGACGGCAAACAGGTGTGGCTGCACGATGTCGACCTGAACCAGGTGACCGTGCGACCGATGAGTGAGGCCCTGGGGGCGACCCCGGCGGCCTTGCTGGCCGGTGGGACGTTGGACAAGGACTTCACCCTCCGCAACGTGGTTGCGTCCTCATCGGGTGCGGCGGCCGCGACCCCGATGGTTCAACAAGCAACGTCTTTGGAATGGGTGGAAGCCTTGCCGCGCCACAAAGAGGGGCAGTTCCAGTCCGTTCGCGTCGGATTCAGAAAAGGGCAACTCGCCGCCCTGGAAATCCTGGACAGCTTTGGCCAGCGCTCGCGGCTGGAGTTTGCGCAGTTTGAATCGAAGGTGGCCTTGCCGGCCACCCGTTTTCAGTTCACACCGCCCGCAGGGGCCGATGTGCTCAAACAGCCTTGACGCTGTGGGCGTCAGGCCCGCTTCCTGAAGTTTTGAATGAATCAGGCCCGTTCGTTGCGGGCCTGTTTTTTTGGGTCTGGCTCAGGGCGACCGCCAAGGCCGCCCTGTGATGATCAGAATCTGATCAATCAGCCTTCACGCTTGCCGAAGCCGGGGCGCTTGCCGCCGAAGCCAGGCTTGGCACCACCCGACTTGAAGCCAGGCTTGCTGCCAAAGGGCTTGCCACCGAAAGGCTTGTCGCCAAACGACTTCTCACCGAAGGACTTCTCGCCAAACGACTTGCCGTGAGCCGGCTTGCCGCCAAAAGGCTTGTCACCGAACGGCTTGCCGTGCGGGCGGTCACCGAAAGCAGGACGATCGCCGAAGGCAGGGCGGTCACCGCGGGGGCGATCACCAAAAGCCGGACGGTCGCCGAAGGCCGGACGATCACCGTAGGGGCGGTCGCCGCGAGGGGCTTGACGGTCACCGAAGGCCGGGCGGTCGCCATACGGGCGATCCTGGCGGGCACGGTCACCAAACGCCGGACGATCGCTGCCGAAACCACCACGGTCACCACCGAAGTGGCCGCGTTCCTGGCCGCCGAAGCCGCCTTCACGCTTGCCACCAAAACCACCGCGGTCGCCGCCGAAGCCACCACGATCACCACCAAAACCGCCGCGATCGCCACCACGGTCACCGAAGCCACCTTCGCGGTGGGCACCAAAGCGCGGTGCGCCACGGTCTTCACGGTTGCGGTGACCCGGCATGGGCTTGCCCATGCGAGGACCACGGCTGTCCGCGTAGCCGCCCGACTTCATCTTGGGCTCCAGGCCTTCGATCGCCGACTCGGGGATGCGCTGCGTGGTGTAACGCTCGATGCGACGCACCATGCCAATGTCACGGCGCTCGGCCAGGGTCACGGCCAGGCCGCTGCGACCAGCACGACCGGTACGGCCAATGCGGTGCACATAGTCTTCGGCCTTCATCGGCATGCCGTAGTTGATCACGTGGGTGATCGTGGGCACGTCGATGCCACGGGCGGCCACGTCAGTGGCGACCAGCACGCGCAGCTGACGGCTGCGCAGGCCTTGCAACACGCGGTTGCGGCGACCTTGCGGCATGCCACCGTGCAGGGCGGCCACGGAGTGACCCATGTCGGCCAGACGGTCAGCCAAGATGTCGGCGTCGCGCTGGGTGCTCGTGAAGATGACGGCCTGGTCCACGGCCTTGTCGGCCAGCAGGTGGTCCAGCAGTTCGTTCTTGTGCTGCAGGCTGTCGGCCAGGTGCAGACGCTGTTCGATGTTGTCGTGGCTGTCGGTGTGCGAGGCCACTTCGATGTTCACGGCATCACGGGTCAGGCGCTGGGCCAGCTGGCCCACGTGACCGGCGAAGGTGGCGCTGAACATCAGGGTCTGACGCTCGGCCGGCGTGCGCTCCACGATGGTTTCGATGTCATCGATGAAGCCCATGTCCAGCATGCGGTCGGCTTCGTCCAGGATCAGCACTTCCAGGTTGTCGAGCACGGCGGCACCGGTGTTCAGGTGGTCGAGCAGACGTCCGGGGGTGGCAATCAGCACATCCAGCGGACCCTTCAGGGCCTTGAGCTGGTAGGCGTAAGGCACGCCACCCACGACGGTGGCCACACGCAGACCTTGCATGTGACGGCCGTAGGTGTCAGCGGCCTTGGCCACCTGCATCGCCAACTCACGAGTGGGGGCCAGCACCAGCACGCGGGGGCCATGGACCTTGCCCTTTTCGCGACGCTTGGTGTTGTCGCCACGGGCGGCAATGATGCGCTCCAGCGAGGGCAGCATGAAGGCGGCGGTCTTGCCGCTGCCGGTGCTCGAGGCCACGCGCAGGTCGGCGCCGTTCATCGCAGCCGGGATGGCCTGCACTTGCACGGTGGTCGGCTGGGTGTAGCCGGAATCGGCCAGTGCCTTGCACAGGGCGGGGCTCAGGCCCAGGTCTTCAAAGCGGGGGCCGGTGGCTTCGACGGCCGCTTCGGCGGTGGCGTCGCCAAACACCTCGGCTTCGATGCGTTGGGCCAGGGCGTCCAGTTGCGAAGGGGCGCTGGTGTTGATTTCGTTTTGATTCGACATAACTTCTTTCAAGCAATGCAAAGCGCTGCCGCTTGTCGACGGTTCGACAAGAAACAAACGCCACGGCCAAGGCCTGATCACACGATCAAAGGCCTGAGCCAGGTGGAGTCGCTATGGATTTCGTGTACAGACTTCGTGGCAGGCGCACACGGCGCAGAGAGGGGCCACGGTGAGTCGGTTGGGAAAGCGACGGCATCGCCGCCAACCGGAACTCAAGACACGCTCTTGGCAGGTACCCGACGGTACTGCCCGGCTTGAAAAAGGTCAGAGGGGATGAACTTTGAATTCGTGTCGTGCAAGTTGCAAAACAGCGAATTCCAAGAGTTTCCCATAAGTGACAGGGTTTGTCCAGTGCTGTTTGTCGGTGATGTGTTCGGGTGGCCCGGCAACTGCGACAATCACACCATGCAAGAGAGTCTCTCCCTCGATCTGCCGGACCCCACGGGCGGCACCGGCGCGGCCGGTTTTCGCTCGGGCACACCCGAGGCGCCAGGTCTGGGGGCGCCGCTGGCCGAGCGCCTGCGCCCACGCACCATCGACGAGGTCGTCGGGCAGGATCACCTGCTGGGCCCAGGCCAACCCTTGCGCGTGGCTTTCGAGTCGGGTCAGCCCCATTCCATGATCTTGTGGGGCCCGCCTGGCGTGGGCAAAACCACGCTTGCTCGACTGATGGCCTACGCCTTCGATGCCCAGTTCCTCGCCATCTCGGCGGTGCTGGGAGGCGTCAAGGACATCCGCGAGGCCGTCGAGCAGGCGCAGGCGGCACGGCGTGCGGGGCGCCGCACCATCGTGTTCGTGGACGAGGTGCACCGTTTCAACAAGGCCCAGCAAGACGCCTTCCTCCCCCACGTCGAGTCCGGCCTGTTCACCTTCATCGGCGCGACCACTGAAAACCCATCGTTCGAGGTGAATGCCGCCTTGTTGTCGCGCGCCACCGTGCACGTGCTGCGTGCGATGGACGAGGCCGCCATGCAGACCCTGTTGGCGCGCGGCCAGGCCGAGTTGCAGGGCCCCAGCCTCACGCCCGAGGCGCGCACCCGCCTGATCGCCTATGCCGATGGTGATGCCCGCCGCGTGCTCAACACCTACGAGACCCTGGCCGGGATGCTCAAGGGCCGAGACACCATCGACGAAGCAACGCTGGAGAAGTCGCTGGGCGAGCAGCTGCGGCGTTATGACAAAGGCGGCGATCAGTTCTACGACACCATCTCGGCCTTGCACAAGTCGGTGCGCGGCTCCGACCCGGATGCTGCGCTCTACTGGTTCGTGCGCATGGTCGATGGCGGGGTGGACCCGCGCTACATCGTGCGACGCTTGATCCGCATGGCCAGCGAAGACATCGGTCTGGCCGACCCCCGCGCCTTGCGCATGGCGCTGGATGCCGCCGAAACCTACGAGCGCCTCGGTTCACCCGAGGGCGAGCTGACCCTGGCTCAATGCGTGATCTACCTGGCTGTGGCGCCTAAGAGCAATGCCGCTTACATGGCGTACAAGGCGGTGCGTGCCTGGGTCAAGCAGGACACGACCCGGCCTGTGCCGATGCACCTGCGCAATGCGCCCACCAAGCTGATGAAGACGCTCGGGCACGGTCAGGGCTACCGTTATGCCCATGACGAGCCGGACGGCATTGCCGCCGGTGAATGTTATTTTCCAGATGACATGGCGCCCCAGGCTTTCTATCAACCGGTCCAGCGCGGCCTGGAACTCAAGATCGGCGAGCGTGTGCGTCAACTGCGAGAGATGCTCGGAGATGGTCGCGCAGGAGCGCAGGACCAGAATCCCGTCGCTTGATCGGCGGGACAGCCTGGGTCTTCAGGGCAGGGTGATCGTGATGTTGGCCACCTGCGGTGCCAGTTGCACGATGTGATGCGCCTGCCCCAGCGCCGTCGAAGCGTGCTGACCTAGCTGCCAGCGCAAGCCGGTGAATGCCAGCAGCGCCATCAGGCCGAACACCGACCCGACCACCCACAGCGGCAGCTCATTCTTGAGTTGATGCTGGATGCGGTCAGGCGCAGCCCAGTTGGGCGCAAAGCCAGCGCCTTGGCCCTTGATGCGCGCAATCTCGTCCCCCAGGCGCGCGGTCAGATAGCCCAGCTTTTCGGAGCCTTCGATGAGGTACTTGCCCTGAAAGCCCAGCAGCAGGCACATATGGAATACTTCCATCGCCTGAACGCGCGGGGCGCCCTGGCGCCGCAGCTCTTCCAGCTTTTCAAAGAACTGCTCTCCAGCCAGTTGCTCACCAAAGAACTGGACCTGCAGCGGCAGGCGCTGCCAAGCTTCCTTGATCTTGAAGCCTGACATCAGAACAGCCTCGTCAACCGTGGCACAGAACGCGTACTTGCAGGCATAGACATCTTCGGCTGACGCATTCATGCGGGTGGCGCCCCGCTCAAATGCCGTCAGGAACTGCTTGATGCGCTCGCGAAACACCTCTGCATCCATTGGGGCATGCTTGCCCTTGAGCAGGAACAGCAGGTAGAACCCGTCATACATCAGGTCCAGCAGGTTATGCGCCTCTGTGTGTGTCGCGGGTGTCTGGCCTGGAGCGTGAGATGGTGGCTCGCCAGCGAAGAGTGAGGGGGCTCTCGAAGTCATCTGCAGCGTATTCTTTAATTGTTCACGGCGACCAACTCCAGGCGCAGGTCTGGTAGGCCGGTGGGGGCGTAAACGGTCATGGCATGTGCCTGAAGCATGCGCTCGTACAGTGTTCCGCGCGGCTCCAGAGAGAAGTAATAGCTGCCCGGCCGGACAGGTACCGCCGCGGGGACCTGCGGTGCATGGATCAGACGCACCCCCGGCATTGCCGAGAGGACCAGCTTCTCTACGTCATCCGGGGCGCCGATCTTGAAGCGCTGCGGTACGACCTCCACCAGCTCTGCAGGCGCCATCGCTGCGCTCACGCCAAGGTACAGCTGTGTCTGAGGCGTGATCTGTTCGGCATCCAGACGTCCCAGGTGGAAGGACGGCTGGGTCTCGGTGAGGGAGATCGAGAAGTAGCGGGTCGAGATGACCGTTTCCAGTAACTCGCGCACGATCTGATCCAGGCGGGTGAAGCCTGGGCCCGGATTGCCGTGATCGTAGGCTGGCAAATCGGCAAGCGTGAAGGTCTTGGAGAACGTCATCAGGGCGCCAGCCAGTTCAAGCAGCTTTTCGAACAGGCGCTCGGGGTGGAGTGCGGCGTGCCGGGACAAGTGAGATAAGCCAGCAAAGGCCGAGCTGGCCGTGTGCAGAAGCCAGAAAGAAGCGACGTCGCCAGATCGAAACTCAATGATGTTCTTGCTGGGCTCGCGATGCATGCCATAGAGTGCGTCGACCTTGGCTTGCAGCACATCCAGCAAACGACGCAGGTACAAGAACATGGATGGCGAGGACTGAATGCTCAGGCTGGGGGGCATGAAACGTCCGTCAACCTCGAATCCGCCTGTTGAGGTTCTGCGCAGGCGAACCAACGGAAGGCTCACCAAATGAGCTCTTGGTGCGTGATCGGGTAGAACTTGAGCGGACTTGCGCAGGACCACCAATTCGGCTGGAACTGCATCGGTGTAGCTGTCTGCGGCCTGGATGGGCGTGCGGAAGTAACGCACCGCAGTGTCTGCCTCGTGCTGCGTGCTGGCCATGTTGGTGCCGCTGGCTCTGACTGGTGCCAAGGCAAGGTGAAAGAGCAATTCGCCGCTGCCATCGTGCCCCAGTGTGGACAGTGACACAGGGGGAGGCAGTTCGTCTTCGCCGGGGGCGTTGAACATCTCCCCGTCGGGCAGGACCACCTGCAATTCAAGCAAGCGCAGCAGACCGGTCTGTAGGGCATCCGGGTCTACCTTGAGGTGTCGAACGCCCCAGGCATAAGGGTGCAGCAGGCGCGACATTTGAGCCAGGCGCCACTCGTGGTAAGCGTCTTGTTGCTGGAAGTGTTGGGGGCGCAGGAAGAGGCCTTCTCCCCACAGGATTTTGGGTGACTGGATCACACGGAACCTTCTGTGAGATGGGGGTGTTGCATCAGGGGCAGCTCACGGCGGCGGAGCGCACCACCTTGACTGGCTGACCGATCGGCTCGCCCGCTTGCACGCTGATGGCGCAGGCGTGAGCCCCCAGCGTCAAGCCGCTGAACTCTGCTGTGGCCGCGCTGAAGGCATAGCGCCACCGGTTGCTGGCTGGCGATCTGAACAAGCCAACGATCCCGACATAACGCACGTCTCTTGGCACCTTCTCGGTGGTTTCGTACTGCTGGCCTGGAACGAGTTGAACCTCGCGCACCGACACAAGATCATCGCCCAGCACCTCCTTCTCTTTGGCCGTATCGCCAAAGGTGTCTGGTGCGGCCTGGAGGAACGCGTCAGGGCTACGCAGCCGATACAGCCGAGTGAGCAATGCCAGGGACTGCCCTCTCTCTGTCACATTCAGCGAAGGGCTGGCGTGAATGCGCCATTCAAGGCGTCGGTCAGGTAGGGCGCTATCGGGGACCTTGGGCAACTCTGGGGCTTCGGGCTTCTTCAGGCCCGTGGCTTCGAGCGCCTTCTTGCCCAGGTTGCCCAGGTAGCCCATCACGCCACCGCTCTCGCTGACGCTGCTCGCCTCTGCGCTGTGCTCAGCGAACTCCTTGGGGATGGATGTGGGCAGGGATGATGTGTTCGTGGGCATGCTGCTGCAACCCATCAGCGTGCTGACCCACATGCAGCAAATCGCGGCGCGCCAACCCTGTGTGTGTGTGTTCATACATCGTGGGCGGAGCAAGGGGTGCTCTTCGCCGGCGGGTAGTGTAAGAAGCCGATGCCTATTGAGGTTGCGGCCTCCCCCAACAGGAGGGGGAGGTATTTGCAACGAGTTGAAAGAGTCTGTAAATCACCCCCGAATGGGGGCAGGCGCTCGAAATGAATTCCGCTTTAATCCGCGCAGTCGATTGGGGTGCATTGCGCCGAATCGCATTCATAAGTCATTAGGGAGTATTCGATTGACGCTGCACAACGTACGCCGCGGCATGGGCCGTGCGGTGATGGTTTCCTTGTTGTCTGCCTTGGCAGCCTGTTCATCACTGCAGAAGCAGGACACCGAGTCGGCCCAGAAGGCCATTCGCGAGAAGGTTGATGCACGTGTGACAGCCGCTGATGAGGCGCTGAAGCAGGGGCAACCTCAACAAGCCTTCGAGCAACTTGATCAGGCCATCAAGATCGACCCTTCTGCCAAGCAACCTTGGCTGCGCAAAGCTCAGATTCATTTTGAGGCGCGCCAATACGGTCATGCCATCAACGATGCGCAGGAAGTGCTGCAACGTGATGTGAACGATCTGACGGCTCAAAGCATTTTGGCTGTCAGTGGCCTGCGAGTGAGTGCCGATGCCTTGGCGCATCTGCGCAAGGTCAACGAGGTCAAAGGCTCCACCCGCAACGAGGCCGAGAGCGTTGCGAAGCTGATTTGGGAGGCTCTGGGAGAGCCCATTCTGGTCACGCCACAGGCGGAGGTTGCGCCTGCTCCAGTCAAGCCGGTGCGTCGTGCCGTGCGTCGTGCCGCAACACCTGCGCCGGCCAAGGCATCCACTGATTCAGCCAAGGCTGTGCCCGCCGCGGCAGGCACTGCACCTGCTTCTAACGCTGCTGCGCCTGCCAAGCCTGCGCCGACGCCAGCAGCCAAGCCTGCCGCTGTCTCAAAGCCCGTGGCGAACAACGCAGGACGTGCCAATCCGTTCGGCGCCTTGCAATAACACACATCAGGAAGGAGGCTGCTCATGGCCAAGAAAGACAGCGTTCAGCAACGACTCGGGCGTGTGCGCCCACCACGTGTCCAGCTCACCTATGACGTGGAAGTGGGGGATGCAACCGAGCAGAAGGAGATTCCTTTTGTCGTTGGGGTGATGGGTGATTTCGCGGGCCAGCCAGATCCTGACAAACCTCTGCCCAAGCTGAAGGACCGAAAGTTCGTCAGCATCGACATGGACAATTTTGACGAGGTGATGGAGGGGATCGCGCCGCGAGCCAGCTATCGCGTCAAAAACAAGCTGTCTGCCGAAGGCGGTGAGTTTGGGGTGAATCTCGAGTTCAAGAGCATTGAGGACTTCCGTCCGGAGTCCGTGGTGCAGCAGGTTGAGCCGCTGCGCAAGTTGCTTGAGGCGCGCACCAAGCTGTCTGACTTGCGTAACAAGCTCGCAGGCAACGAGAAGCTCGAAGACGCCCTGGCTGAGGTGCTGAGCAGTACCGAGAAGCTCAAGCAATTGAGCGCCGAAGCTTTGCAGCCTGAACAGGAGTGATGCGATGAGTGCACAACTGCAACCCCAGACCGGTGCTGTGCTCGAGAGCGTCAGCCTGTTGGACGATATCGTGGCCCGCAGCAAGGTTGCCAAGACCGACAGCGAGCACGCGCGTGCGAAAGACATCATTGGTGAGCTGGTCAAGGAAGTGCTCGATGGCACGGTGGTGGTCTCCGACAACCTGTCGGCCAACATCGATGCGCGCATTGCAGAGATTGATCAACTGATCTCAGCTCAGCTCAGCGAGGTGCTGCATGCCCCCGAGTTCCAGAAGATCGAGTCCAGTTGGACGGGCTTGCACTACCTGTGCAAGCACACCTCGACCGGTGAGCGTCTGAAGATCAAGTTGCTGAACACGAGCAAGAAGGACATCGTCAAGGACTTCAAGACGGCCATTGACTTTGACCAGTCAGCGCTGTTCAAGAAAGTGTACGAAGAAGAGTTCGGTACTTTTGGGGGCTCGCCATTCGGCGCACTGATTGGGGACTTCGAGATCGGTCGTGGTGCCGAGGACATGTACTTCGTCGAGCAGATGTCGCATGTGGCTGCAGCCGCACATGCACCGTTCATTTCTGCAGCCTCTAGCGAACTGTTTGGCCTGGAGGCCTTTACCGACCTTGGCAAGCCTCGGGATCTGGCCAAGGTGTTTGATACGGTGGACTATGCAAAGTGGAAGTCCTTCCGTGAATCGGAGGACGCACGCTACGTGGGACTGACGGTGCCACGGTTCCTGGGCCGTTTGCCCTATGACCCCAAGGAAGGCATGACCACCGAGGGCTTCAACTTCGTTGAGGACGTCGATGGCACCGATCACAGCAAGTACCTGTGGGTGAACACGGCCTACGCATTGGGTGCACGCCTGACAGCCGCTTTCGAAACATACGGCTGGTGTGCCGCCATTCGTGGGGTCGAGGGCGGTGGCTTGGTCGAAGACCTTCCCACGCATACCTTCAAGACCGATGACGGAGAGCTGGCACTGAAGTGCCCCACGGAAGTGGCTATCACGGATCGTCGCGAGAAGGAGCTCAGTGACCTGGGGTTCATCCCGCTGGTGCATTGCAAGAACACCGACTATGCCGCTTTCTTTGGTGCGCAATCCGCTCAGAAAGCCAAGAAGTACGACAGTGATGCGGCGAATGCGAATGCAGCCCTGTCGGCTCAATTGCAGTACATGTTTGCGGTCTGCCGCATTGCGCATTACATGAAGTCGATGATGCGCGACAAGGTAGGCAGTTTTGCCAACACGCTCGACGTCGAGCGTTATCTGCATAACTGGCTGATGCAGTACGTGGTGGACTCTCAGGACGCGTCGCAGGAAATCCGCGCCCAGAAGCCGCTGCGGGAGGCCAGTGTCGAGGTCAGCGAAGTGCCGGGTCGTCCGGGTGCATATCGGGCCGTGGCCTTCGTGCGTCCCCATTACCAACTGGATGAACTGTCGGTGTCGCTGCGCCTGGTTGCCGAGATGCCACAAGGTTCGAAGTGATCAGGTGAGTTCAAGCGGGGGTGATGCTGTCGGCGATTGCCTCCGCCCCCTTCACGATGAAATCAAGGAGTGATACCCACATGAAAGACATTTACGTCAAGTTCAACAAGCCGTTGAATGGCAAGGACATCAAGGGCGAGTCGCGTGACGCTGGTACCGGTCAGACCCATCCTGCTCCGTGGTTCGAAGCCACGAGTTGGCAGCACTTCATTCGCCAGCCCAAGTCCGCCACGGCCTCGACCGCCGGTGGTCACACGGCCGAGCGTTGCGAGCACGGCGAAATGATCTTCACCAAGGATCTTGACATGGTCAGCCCGCAGCTGTGGGAGTCCTGCTCGGCCGGTACGCTGTATGACGACGTGGAGATCCACTTCATGCGCGCAAACGGCACGAATGACCGCGTCCTGTATCTCAAGATCCAGTTGAAGAAGGTCATCATCTCTCAGGTGGTGCCGTCGGTGGACAAGGAAGGCCTTCCGACCGAAACCTTCGGCTTGAAGTACTCGGCCGTGCAGTGGACGTACACCCAGCAAACGATGGACGGCAAGTCCAAGCCGGGTCAAGTGGCTTCCTGGAGCCTCGCCACCAACAAGGCCGCCTTCGACGCTCCGAACTGATCGGAGTGATCACATGAGCGCACTGTGCGCGTGACCGGGATGGGGCCTCGTGCCCCATCTCTTGCTTCAGGCTGTGTGAGAGATGTCTTCTGCCGTGCGCATTCGTCGCAGCGTGTTTGACCGCTTGCTGGACAACAATCCTGATCTGCCGGAAGGTCTGATGCAGACCTGCAGCGTTGAGCAGTTGCGTGACGCGGTGGCGCGCGATCTGGAAAGTCTGCTGAATTCCCGTGCAGCCATCAACTTTGATGCATCGGATCTGGGGCCTCATACGGCCCGCTCGGTGTTGTGTTTTGGGGTGCGTGATTTTGTCGGGAGGGTGTTGTCCAGCTCCGAGGATCGTCGGCACATCAGCCGAAGCCTGTCGCACGCCATCGAGACCCATGAGCCGCGACTGCAGAACGTGCAGGTGCAGTTTCATGACACACAGACCTCACAGAGCTCCTTGGCCTTTACCATCCGCGCCATGTTGGTGGTACGCCCCACGCGCGAGACGGTGAGTTTTGATGCTGTGCTGCAGCCTTCACTGTCTAGTTATCGGGTCATGCAGGCGCGCTTTGCGTCAGCTTGAAACTTGATGTCGTTGTTTTCGCCAGGCACCTGTCATGGATGAGTTGTTACCCCATTACGAGAGAGAGCTGGCATTTCTGCGCACGCGTTCGGCTGACTTCGCGCGACGTTACCCCAAGATTGCGGGACGTCTGCAGCTGACAGGGGATGTGGGTGATGACCCGCACGTCGAGCGTCTGATGGAGTCCTTTGCCTTCCTCAGTTCGCGCATTCACAAGCGGCTCGACGATGACTTTCCGTTGTTCACCGAGTCTTTGCTGGAGGTTCTGTATCCCCATTACCTGCGGCCCTTCCCATCGTGCGCGATTGCCTCGTTGGATATGGGGGCTGCGGCAGGTCAGATGAGCAAGAGCGTGTTGTTGCCGCGTGGCTCGTCCATGACCAGTCGGGTGGTGAAGGGGGTGAGCTGCCGCTTCCGCACCACACAGGATGTGCGCCTTTTGCCTGTGCGTGTCAGCGAGGTGGTGTTTCGCAATGCGTTGGGAGCACCTCCGGGTAGTCGTGTGCCCGCGGGTGCCAGCTCGGTGCTGTCCATCACACTGGACAAGCTCTCTCCGCAGATGTCGTGGCAAGCCATCTTGAGCGAGCCCTTGAGTGTGTACCTTGATGGCGAGGCCTCTCAGGTCAGTGCGTTGAGGGAGGCGCTGTGCAACAAGGCGCTGGCGGTGATGGTGCAGTGGCAAGCGCATCATCCCTGGCAACTGGCGCCGGCCGCGATGGATGGACGTGTTCAGTTGCCGAGCCTGCGCGGTTTCGCCGACAGTGAAGCCTTGATCGATTGGGATGATCGAGCCAATCCGGCTTACCGCCTTCTGACCGAGTACTTCGCCTTTCCGGAGAAGTTCAACTTTGTCGATCTCCCAGTATGGGTTTCGGCGTCTGGGGCATCGATTGACGCCGATGGTGAAGGATCTCGTTCGGTGGTGCTTCATATCCCGCTGCGCGATGTCCGTGCTGATTCGGACGAGTCTCGCTTGCTGGAGACGGTGGCGGCTCACAACCTGGTGCTGGGCGCCACACCGGTGGTGAATCTCTTCACGCAGGCGGCCGATCCCATCCGGATCACGCACAAGTCGGCCGACTATCCGGTGGTGGTGGACGCACGCAAGGCCTTTGGGTATGAGTTGTACTCGTTGGATCGGGTGTACAGGGTTCGGCAGACGGCGGCTGGAGAGGCCGTGGATGAGGTGCGTCCTTTCTTCTCCTTGCGTCACGATGAGTTGTGGTCTGCGGAGGATCAGGGCGATGAGGGCTTGCCTGCGACCCTGGCCGAAGCGCGCACTCGCCAGCGTCGTGCCGGAGGGCGCTGTTTGGCTTACTGGCAATTGCGTCGCGATGAGGATGTGGCCCAACATAGCCCAGGATACGAGGTGTCGTTGACGCTGGTGGACCAGTCCTTTGATCCGGTCTTGCCCAGCGTCGAAACACTGTCGCTTGATGTGACGGCCACCAACCGAGATCTGCCAAGTTTGCTATCGCCTGGCACCTTAGGGGGCGACTTGTTCATGGAGGGGGGCGGTCCGGCCAAGGAGATTCGGCTGTTGCGCAAGCCTACATCGAGTCAGCGCTTCGAGCGGGGGCGGGGGGCTTTGTGGCGTTTGATCTCTCATTTGTCACTCAATCACCTGTCCTTGTCAGGGGGGGGCATCGATGCCCTCAAGGAGATGCTGCGTCTGTATGACCTTCCGCGCAGTGCCAGCAATCGTCGGCAAATTGATGGTCTGGTGGCGATTGAGTTTCGGCCCGCGACGGCATGGTTGCAGGGCGAGCCCTATGCGAGCTTTGTGCGCGGGACAGAGGTGCGGCTGACCGTGGATGAAAGCAACTTTGTGGGCACGGGCCTGGGCTTGTTTGCCACCATGCTGGATCATTTCTTTGGCCTGTATGTGCACGCCAACAGTTTCACGAAGCTGACGCTGGTGTCGGCTCGTACGCAGGAAGAGGTGCTGACATGTTCACCCCGCAACGGCGACCTGCCGCTGGTGTGATGGAGGAACTGCTGCAGTCACCGCAGCAGTTCAGCTTCTTTCAGGCGGTCCGGCTGTTGGATCGCTGGTTGGCCGATGGCGATCGGGCTGGACAAAGCTTGTCGCGCGTGAACTTTCGCAACACGCTGTCGTTGTCGTTTCCCGCCAGCGAGATCGAGTCCTTGGTGTTGCATCGCAAGGGCGATGTGCGCGCGGATGAGTCAGGCAGCATTCAGCGGGATCAAGTTGAGCGGATTGACCTCACGCCGGCGTTCATGGGCTTGCTTGGTGTCTCAGGCGCTTTGCCGCTGTATTACACCGAGATGTTGGCTCAGCGAGAGCATGAGCACAAGGATCACGCAGCACGTGCTTTTCTGGATGTGTTCAGTCACCGAGCGGTGGCCTTGTTCTATCAGGCTTGGCGCAAGCATCGGTTGGCCGTGCAATACGAGGGGGCGCACCGACAGCGTTTCCTGCCTGAAGTCCTGGCCTTGGCGGGGTTGGGGCAGCGTGGCTTGCGTGAGCGTTTGACTGGCGCCCTCGGTGATGTGGATGATGAGGCTTTGGCATTCCATGCTGGGGCGCTGCAACGTCGCACCTTGTCGGCGCGCCAGTTGCAGCAGGTGCTGCAGTCCTACCTGAAGGTGCCGGTGCGCATCGAGCAATTTGTGGGGCGCTGGTATCGCTTGCCGGATGCAGCCAGAGGTTATCTCGGCGTGATCGGCGGCGGGCGAGGTGGGCAGGTGCCGACCACAGGGGTGTTGGGACGGTCCGCCATGGTGGGGGAGCGGGTCTGGCAACGCGACATGCGCGTGCGGGTGGTTTTGGGGCCACTGGACAGCAATGGCTTGCAGCGCTTCTTGCCTGGTGGACGTGGGGCTGCAGCACTGAAGTCCTGGCTGACCATGCTCAATGGTGTGGCGCTGGAGTACGAGGTGAACCTGACTTTGCAACGCGAGGCCGTACAGGGCTGCACGTTGCATTCACAGCGACCCTCGCGTGAGGCCCGCCTGGGGTGGGACACCTTTTTACAAACCAGACCGGCCACGCAGGACCGCTCGGATGTGCACTACGACATCCACGCGGCCGCTTGAGCCGGCGTCATTTCTTTGGCTTATCCAACGCTGTCATCACCATGAGTCAGAACCTCAAGACCTTGATCTCCAAGCTCAACGACACCACGCGGCGCGCGGCCGAGCGGGCTGCCAGCCTGTGCATGGCGCGGGGGCACTTCGAGGTGGACCTGGAGCATTTCATGCTGGCGCTGCTGGAGCAGCCTCAGACCGATCTGGCTGTGCTGTGCCAGCGCTTCGAGGTGTCGGTGACGGCGCTGCAGCGTGATCTGGAAGCCGAGCTCAGCCAGTTCAAGGACGGGAACACCCGCACGCCAGTGTTCTCGGCGCACCTGCCGGTGTTGCTGGAGCACGCCTGGCTGATCGCCTCGTTGGAGTCGCACGCCGCGCGCATCCGCAGTGCGCATGTGCTGCTGGCGCTGTTGACCGAGCCGAGCCTGAGCCAGTTGGCTCGGCGGGTGTCCAGCCAATTTGCGCGGTTCAAGCTGGAAGAGTTGAAGCACCGCTTGAACGACATCACACAGGGTTCGGTGGAGGCCGCGCAGTCGGTGCGGGACGCGCAGGCGCCAGCGGCCGGTGGTGAGGCCGAAGGCGACGGGACGACGGGGGCGGCGCTGGGTGGCAAGACGCCCGCGCTCGACCAGTTCACGACCAACCTGACGCAGCGTGCTCGCGAAGGCAAGGTGGACCCGGTGATTGGCCGTGACAGCGAGATCCGCCAAGCCATCGATATCCTGATGCGCCGTCGGCAGAACAACCCCATCCTGACGGGGGAAGCAGGCGTGGGCAAGACCGCGGTCGTCGAAGGCTTGGCGCTGCGTGTGGCCCTGGGCGATGTGCCGGCGCCTTTGCAGAGCGTGGCCATCCATGTGCTGGACATGGGCTTGTTGCAGGCCGGGGCTTCGGTTAAGGGCGAGTTCGAGAACCGGCTCAAGAATGTGATCGATGAGGTCAAGCGCAGCCCGCATCCGATCATCCTGTTCATTGATGAGGCGCATACGATGATCGGTGCGGGTGGACAGGCCGGGCAGAACGATGCGGCCAATCTGCTCAAGCCGGCTTTGGCGCGCGGTGAGTTGCGTACGATTGCCGCGACCACCTGGGGCGAGTACAAGAAGTATTTCGAGAAGGATGCAGCGCTGGCGCGACGCTTCCAGGTCATCAAGGTGGAAGAGCCGAGCGAGGAGCTGGCCTGCGCGATGCTGCGGGGCATGGCGCCCTTGATGGAGAAGCACTTTGGGGTGCGCTTGCTGGACGAGGCGATTGCGGAGGCGGTACGTTTGTCGGCGCGCTACATCAGCGGGCGGCAGCTGCCGGACAAGGCCGTGAGCGTGCTGGACACCGCGTGTGCCAAGGTGGCCTTGGGCCAGAGCGCCACGCCGGCGCGCATCGAAGAGACCCGTAAGCACCTGGAGCGCCTGGATGCGGAGGTGGCCGCCTTGTTGCGCGAGGTGGCTGCGGGGGGGCGCCATGACGACCGTCTCCATGAGCTGCGCCTGACCCGCGAGGCGCTGGAGGCGACGCTGAAGGCCGATGAAGTGCGCTGGGTGCAGGAGCAGCAATTGGTGCAAGACATCCGGATGCTGCGGGACAAGCTGGAGCACCAGGCGGGCGGCCTGTCGATGGCCGAGGCGGCGCAGGGTGACGCAGCCGTGGCGGGCCAGGCGGCCGCTGCGTCTGCCTCACCGACCTCGGCACCGACTCCGGCACCCGCTGCGACCAAGGGACGCAAGAAGTCAGGTCTGTCGGTGTTTGCCAGCGCCGATCACGAGCTGCTGGCTGCCAAGCAGGCCGAGCTGGCCGCGCTGCAGGGCGAAGCCCCGCTGGTGCCGATGCAGGTGGATGGCCATGTGGTGGCCGAGATCATCGCGGCCTGGACGGGTATCCCGCTGGGCAAGATGGTGAAGGACGAGATCCAGACGGTGCGCAATCTGCAAGCGACCCTGCAGGAGCGGGTGATCGGGCAGGACCACGCGCTGGCGGCGATCGCGCAGCGTGTGCGCACTGCGCGTGCCGGGCTGGAAGATCCGAACAAGCCCAAGGGTGTGTTCCTGTTCGTGGGGCCGAGCGGTGTGGGCAAGACCGAGACCGCGCTGGCGTTGGCCGACATCCTGTATGGCGGTGAGCGCAACCTCATCACCATCAACATGAGCGAGTACCAGGAAGCGCACAGCGTGAGCGGCCTGAAAGGATCGCCCCCCGGCTACGTAGGCTATGGCGAGGGCGGCGTGCTGACCGAGGCGGTGCGTCGCAAGCCTTACAGCGTGGTGTTGCTGGACGAGGTGGAGAAGGCTCACCCCGACGTGCTGGAGATGTTCTTCCAGGTTTTCGACAAGGGCTTGATGGACGATGCCGAGGGGCGTGAGATTGACTTCCGCAACACGGTGATCATCCTGACCTCGAACGCGGGCTCGCAGCACATCATGCAGGCCTGCTTCCAGCAAGACGAGGAACTCGGTGGCGCAGTGATGAAGTCGGCCGAGGCGCTGCCGGATGCCGACACGCTGGCCGAGGTGCTGCGCCCGACGCTGTACAAGACCTTCAAGCCGGCCTTTGTGGGGCGGACCAAGGTGGTGCCGTACTACCCCTTGAACGACGATGTGCTGGCCGACGTCATCAAGCTCAAGCTCGACCGTATTGCGGCGCGTGTGAAGGCCAACCATCAGGCTGAACTGGCCTATGACGATGCCTTGATCGACACCGTGCTGGCACGTTGCACCGAGGTGGACACGGGCGCGCGTGCGGTGGACCACATCCTCAACGGCGCCTTGTTGCCTGAGGTGGCCGACAGCGTGCTGGCGCGCATGGCCGAAGGGCGCCCGATCCAGAAGATCAAGGTGTCGGCCGGCAAGGACGGTCAGTTCAAGTTCAAGGTGAGCTGAACGGCCGGTTCAGGCGCGTGACGCTCACCGTGATGAGTTGTACCCACCTGCACCGTCCGGATTCATTCGGTTCGGAGTGCGACGCTGGCCGGAGGGTTCGCGGTCGTGGCGTGCGGGCTCAGTCCGACAGGATGAGCAGCGCTTCGTCGCGCCAGTAGGTGGCGGCGGCGTAGTAGCCCTCCCAGACGCAGCCGTTGCAGCCGCGGCCGCAGCAACTGGTGGGCTCGGGAGGTGGGGGGCGCAGGCTCAGGCCTTGGGCTTTGGCCCGCGCCTGCAGGGCGGCGAACATGGCCCGGGCAGAGGGCAGGTCGTGAAAATCGCCATCTTGCGGGTTCATGGGCGACACAGGTCTCGTCGAAACGACCCATTTTACCGAGCCGGACATGGCATAGTCGATTGGTGACCCAAACGCCCTTTGATCCGTCTGACACCCCTGACATGCCCGTACCGCACATGCCACCGAGCCATGACCCGATGCTGGCGGTCTATGGCCACGCGGTGACTTGGAAGCACCTGATTCTGACGGCCTTGACCTTGCTGTTGCTGATGTGCGGGGTGGCGCTGGCGGCGGGCTGGTGGGCTTGGCAGAACCTGGCGGCACGGGTGGTCTTGCAGGAGCAGGACGTGCAGATCCGCTTGCCCCAGGAACTGGCGGTGGAGGCCGAGGTGAGCCGCAAGATCCAGGTGCAGGTGGACCAGACGGTGCCGCTGCGCGTGCCGATCCAGCATGACCTGGACATTGCACTGAAGCAGACGGTGCCGATGACCGTGAGCATCGACACGGTGGTGCCGATCCGGATGATGGTGCCGGTCAAGCAGGTGATCGAGGTGGATCAGGTGATCGACCTGGACACGCAGGTGCAGACCAAGGTGATGGGCATGTCGATGACCTTGCCGATCCAGGGCAAGGTGCCGGTGAAGGCGTCGGTGCCGATCGATCTGAACATCCCGATTCAGCATGATCTGCCGGTGGCGCTGGTGCGCACCGCCCAGGTGACGATGCAGGCGCCTTTGCGCGCGCACATCGACACGGTGATCGAGACCCAGGTGCCGATCCGCCAGGCCCTGGCCGTGCCCTTGATGGCACCGGTGAGCGCCAAGCTGACCTTCCCGCAGCCCACGGTGCAGGCGGGGTTGGGCCTGATGGACCTGACCATTCCCTTCCGCTCGGTGACGCTGGGTGTGAGAGAGGCGTCGGCGCCGTGACGACCCGCACCGTGAACGCACCAGACAGGGCCTGCGCACGATGAGCGTCCACCCCGCCACGGCTGACGCCCCGCGCGGCTGGCATCTGCCGGTGCGGCCGGGTGCGCTGCTGGTTGTGGCGGTGGGCTTGCTTCTGCTCTGGCTGGCGTTGATGGCGGGCGGGGTGATGTGGTTTTACGCGCACTTTGAAAGCCACATCACCGTGCGCGAGCAGGCGATGCGGCTGCGCTTGCCGTCCGGGCTGCCGGCCCTGGCGGAGGTGTCCTCGCCCTTGACCTTGCAGGTGCCGTCCACCTTGCGGGTGCAGGTGCCCGTGCGCCAGGAGGTGCCAGTGACTTTGCACGACAGTGTGCACGCGCGGGTGCGCCTGGCCACGACGCTGCCGGTGTCCACCGAGGTGCAGGTGGCGCACGAGGTGGCGGTGAACACGGTGGCGCGACTACATGCGCCGGTGCACCGCTGGTTGCCCGCGCTGGATGTGACGGTGCCTGTGCAGATTCGTTTGCCGGTGCGCCTGCGGGTGCCGGTAAAGACAGAGGTGCCGCTGGACCTGGACCTGGCGGTGAGCGGCGAGCTCAATGAGACGGTGCGGGTGCCGGTGGACACGGTGATGACGCTGAGGCCTCAGGTGCGGAGCGACATCGTGGCGCAGATGCGGTCGCAAACAGCGTTTCGGCTGTTCGGGCCGCAGGAACCGGTGCCGATGACGATCACGGACACGCGCTTGCGTCTGCCGTTTGACCTGGCCTGGATCACCACCCAGGCAGGATCCGTCAAGGTGCCTTGACGCAAGCCTTTATTGGGCGTCGGCCGTCGGTGGGGGCGCCAGGGCCGCGGGTTCGTCGTCCTGGAGCACCTTCAGGGCTTCTTGGCACCAATGCACCCAGCTTTGCTCGTACATGATCCCGGTCTGCAGGATCAGGTGCTGGATGCGGGCCTCGCGGGTGAGAACCTGCTCAGCCGGGAAGTCGCGGGTTTCGATGGCGCGGTAGGCAGCGAGCTTGGTGCTGTGCAGGGCCAGTCGGCGCTCGATCTCGGCATGCAAGCCCAGAGGGCCGATGACGGCGTCGGCGCGCAGGCGCACCATGAACTCGTCGCGCATGTCCACGAGAGGGGCGGGCTCGCGGGCCCAGCGTTCCAGTTCGGTGCGGCCGGCGTCGAGCACGCGGTAGATCTTCTTGCGGGTGCGGCCACCGTCAGGGGCGGCTTCCGACGCGATCCAGCCAGCCTTCTCCATGCGGGCCAGCTCACGGTAAATCTGCTGGTGGGTGGCGCGCCAGAAGTAGCCGATGGACTTGTCGAAACGGCGGGCGAGGTCGTAGCCTGAGGACGATTTTTCCAGCAGGGACGTCATCAAGGCGTGGGAGAGCGACATGGCGCCAGTCTACGTGCCTCGTCTCAACTATGCAACCAGTTGCATAGCGCCCGCGAATCCCCTAATATGCATTCATGCAACTGGTTGCATAGTTGCTGCATTGTTCAAAAGTGCCGATCCAACCGGCTATCCCTACCCTTCATCACCAGAGAGCCATTCCCATGAGCGCCTATCCCCACCTTTTGCAACCGCTTGACCTGGGTTTCACCACACTGCGCAACCGTGTCCTGATGGGCTCGATGCATGTGGGCCTGGAAGAGGCCAAGGATGGCTTCGAGCGCATGGCCGCGTTCTATGCAGAGCGTGCCCGTGGTGGGGTAGCCCTGATGGTGACCGGCGGCATTGCGCCCAATGACGATGGCCGTCCGTACCCCGGCGGTGCCCGCATGGCCACGGAAGAAGAGGCCGCCCAGCACAAGGTGGTGACCGATGCCGTGCATGCTGCGGGCGGCAAGATCGCCATGCAGATCCTGCACTTTGGGCGCTATGCCTACCATCCTGGCCTGGTCGGCCCGAGCGCCATCAAGGCGCCGATTTCGCCGATGCCCCCGCGTGCGCTGACCACCGAAGAGGTCGAGCGCACGATCAATGACTACGCGCACAGCGCAGCCATGGCCCAGAAGGCCGGTTACGACGGCGTGGAGATCATGGGCTCGGAAGGCTACCTGATCAACGAGTTCATCGCCGCGCGCACCAACCAGCGCGACGACGAGTGGGGCGGTTCGTACGAGAACCGCATGCGCTTCCCGGTGGAGATCGTGCGCCGCACCCGTGAGCGCGTGGGCCCGAACTTCATCATCATCTACCGCCTGTCCATGCTGGACCTGGTGGAAGGTGGTTCGACCTTTGACGAAGTGGTGCAACTGGCCCAGGCGGTGGAAGCCGCGGGCGCCACCATCATCAACACCGGCATCGGTTGGCACGAAGCCCGCATCCCGACCATTGCCACCAGCGTGCCGCGCGGTGCCTTTGCCTGGGTGACGCAGAAGATGAAGGGCAAGGTCAAGATCCCGCTGATCACGACCAACCGCATCAACACGCCGGAAGTGGGCGAGAAGATCCTGGCCGAAGGCTGCGCCGACATGGTGTCGATGGCGCGTCCGCTGCTGGCCGACCCCGAGTTCGTCAACAAGGCTGCCGCCGGCCGTGCCGATGAGATCAACACCTGCATCGGCTGTAACCAGGCCTGTCTGGATCACACCTTCAGCGGCAAGATCACCTCGTGCCTGGTGAACCCGCGTGCCTGCCACGAGACGATCTTGAAGATCGAGCCGGTGACGGCGAAGAAGCGCGTGGCCGTGGTGGGCGCTGGCCCGGCCGGTCTGGCCGCATCGACAACGGCTGCTCGCCGTGGTCACGACGTGACGCTGTTTGAAGCTGGCGAGGATGTGGGCGGCCAGTTCAACATCGCCAAGCAGATCCCGGGCAAGGAAGAGTTCTACGAGACCCTGCGCTACTACCGCAATGAGCTGAAGGCTGCTGGCGTGAAGGCGCAGTTCAACACCCGCGTGTCGGTGGACGACCTGGTCAAGGGTGGCTTCGACGAGATCATCCTGGCCACCGGCGTGTCGCCGCGTACGCCCGCCATCGAAGGTGTGGACCATCCGAAGGTGCTGAGCTACCTGGACGTGCTGCGTGACAAGAAGCCGGTGGGCAAGACCGTGGCCGTGATCGGCGCGGGCGGCATCGGCTTTGACGTCTCAGAGTACCTGACCCATGAAGGCGAGAGCCCCTCGCTGAACCTGGCGAAGTTCAATGAGGAATGGGGCATTGACTCGGGTTACGCCGAGCGCGGTGGCATCAAGGCGCCGCACCTGCCCAAGCCACCGCGTCAGATCTTCCTGCTGCAGCGCAAGACCAGCAAGGTGGGTGATGGCCTGGGTAAGACCACGGGCTGGATCCACCGCACCTCGCTGAAGAACCGCAATGTGGAGATGATTGCGGGCGCGACGTACAACAAGATCGACGACGCAGGCTTGCACATCACCGTGGGTGGCAAGGACGTGCTGCTGCCGGTGGACAACGTGGTGCTGTGCGCAGGCCAGGAGCCCTTCCGCGAGCTGCAAGCTGGCCTGGAAGCGGCAGGCCAGAAGGTGACCCTGATCGGTGGTGCCGATGTGGCTGCCGAACTGGATGCCAAGCGCGCCATCAAGCAAGGCACCGAAGTCGCTGCGGCGCTGTGAGCACGGCATCGGCGGCATGAAACTGACGGGCTCATTCAATGAGCCCGTCAGTTTCGGTTGCTTTATCTCTGATGAATCGGAGTCGAATCATGACGATGTCCCCGAAATTGAAGCCTCAGGCGGCGGCCTCGCTGGCGCTGTGGCACGAGATGGTGGCGCAGCAGGATCTGGGGCGCTTGCCCTCGATCCTGCGCGACGATGCGGTGTTTCGCTCGCCGATGGCTTTCAAGCCGTATGTGAGCGCCACGGCAGTGAACCTGATCCTGACCACGGTGCTGCAGGTGTTCAAGGACTTCACCTACCACCGCACGTTGGTGTCGGATGATGGGCTGAACGTGGTGCTGGAGTTCAGCGCCACGGTGGCCGACAAGCAGCTCAAGGGCATCGACATGATCCGCTTCGATGAAGACGGCAAGATCGTGGACTTTGAGGTGATGGTGCGACCGATGAGCGGGCTGCAGGCCCTGGGTGCCGAGATGGGCGCACGCCTGGCCGCCTACCTGCCGGCCTACAAAGCCCAAATGTCTCAACCTGGACAGTGAGAAATCCCCATGCAATTTGAAACCCTGGCTGTGTCGGTGGACCAGCACATTGCCACCGTCAAGCTCAACCGGCCGGAGAAGGCCAATGCCATGAACTGGCAGATGTGGCAGGACATCCGCAGCGCGATGCAGTGGGCCGACCGCACGCCGGAAGTGCGCGTGGTGATTGTGGAAGGTGAGGGCAAGCACTTCACCTCGGGCATTGACCTGACGATGATGATGGGCCTGCAAGCCCAGATCAAGGACGACTGCGATGGCCGTTCGCGCGAGAAGCTGCGGGCGCTGGTGCTGGAGTTGCAGGACACGCTCAGCAGCATCGAACGCTGCCGCAAGCCGGTGCTGGCCGCCATCCACAACGGCTGCGTGGGCGGCGGGGTGGACCTGATCAGCTGCACCGACATGCGCTATTGCTCGGCCGATGCGTATTTCACGATCAAGGAAATCGACATTGGCATGGTGGCCGACGTGGGCACGCTGCAGCGCTTGCCCAAGCTGATTGGCAACCAGGGCATCGTGCGCGAGATGGCGTTCACGGGCCGCAAGGTGCTGGCCGATGAGGCGCTGCGCATCGGCCTGGTCAACCAGGTGTTCGAAACGCGTGAGGCGATGCAAGCGGGTGTGCGCGAGATGGCGGCCCTGATTGCGTCGAAGTCGCCGTTGTCGATTCGCGGCACGAAGGAAATGCTGAACTACAGCCGCGACCACTCGGTGGCCGATGGCCTGAACTACATCGCGACGTGGAATGCGGCGATGTTGATGTCGAGTGACCTGACGACCGCGATGATGGCCAGCATGGCCAAACAGACGCCGCAGTTCAAGGACTGATCGGCACAGCCGGCAGCGGAGGGCGACAGGGTGGAACGCTGGTTGCACGGAGCTCTCACGCTGGGCCTGGCACCGCTGCTGTTGGTGCAGGGGCGCTGGGTGCGGCGACGCACGCCGGTGCTGCCCGAGCCGCCCGGGCCGCGTGCCGGCGTGGTGGGGCAAGGGCCAGTGTTGCGCCTGCTGGTGGTGGGTGACTCCTCAGCAGCGGGCGTGGGCGCGGCGCATCAGGACGAGGCGTTGAGCGGGCGTTTGACGCAGGCCTTGTCACGTGATTTCACGGTGCATTGGCGACTGCAGGCCTGCACGGGCCACAAGCTGGCCGATGTGCGCGCGGCGGTGCGTGGGCTGCCTGCTGAGCCTTTTGATGTGGTGGTGGTGGCCGTGGGGGTGAACGATGCCACGGGGCGCACGCACATGGCGCATTGGCTGCACGGTCTGCAGTCTCTGGTGATGGAGTTGAAGCAGCGGCATCAGGCTCAGCAGGTGATCCTGTCGGCCTTGCCGCCGGTGCATTTGTTCCCGGCCTTACCGCAGCCTTTGCGGTGGTATCTGGGGCGGTGTGCCACGCGCTTAGATCAGGCGCAGCGGCGCTGGGTGACCGGCCAACCGGGCTGTGAGGTGGTGGGCGCGGACTTCCCGATGGACTTGCGGTACATGGCGCAGGACGGGTTTCATCCGGGGGCGCTGGCGTATGAGGCTTGGGCGGGGGCTTTGGCAGAGCGGATTCGGGCGCACCCACGTATCAGCCAGATCAGCCCGGGTCGCTAGAGAGTCCACGGAAAATGGCTTCGCGCACATTGCGCACGTGTGCCATGCCCGCCTCGTCCGCCGCTGACGCGTCCCCCCTGAGGACCGCATCACACATGAGTTGGTAGTCGCGCATGCGGACCTTCTGCAAGGTCGCAGGGCGGTGCTGCGCGTAAACGATGGGCATCTGGATAGACGGAAACAGCCGTTTGAGCTCCCGACTGCCACTGGTTTGAAGCAGGGCGCGGTAAAAGCCGCGCCGTGCGCGCGCAAACGCATCGACATCCTGTGCGGCGTTTGCGCGTTCGAGTTCGCCAAGTGCCTCGCTGATCGGAGCGCTGGACTGGCCGGCAGCGATCCCCAAGGCTGCACTTTTGGCCAGCAAGCCCGTCATCCGCTCTGCCACGTCCAGCACCTCCCGCGTCTCCTGAAGGCTGAGTGATCGCACCGCCGCCCCCTTGTTGCGCAGCAGTTCGACAACGCCTTGGGCCGCGAGTTGTTGCAGAGCCTCACGCACGGAATTGCGGCTCACTTGGTATTGCTCGGCCAGATCGACCTCCACGAGCCGCTGACCCGGGACGATCTTCTGTTCCGCCAAGCCGTTCAGGATCCCGTGGAGGACGGCGCTCGATGCGCTGAGGGCGGTTTCATCGGAGGACATGGGCGGGGTTTCCTTGTGCGGGCAAGAGGCAGGATCGGGGCGAGGGGCTGTGATTGTAGGAAATATCGATCTACACTATTGTTCAACAATGTGGTTGAACAATAAAGTTTGCCATCGACCAACCTTGAAGACGCCCCATGGACTTTTCGCTGACCCCAGAGCTGCGCGCGCTGCGCGACAAGACCCGACAGTTCATCGCTGAGCAGGTGATCCCCCTCGAAAACGACGAGCGCCAAAGCCACCACGGCCCGAGTGAAGCGCTGCGTCGCGAACTGATCGGGCGTGCCCGGGCGGCCGGACTGCTCACGCCGCACGCGTCCCGCGCGATGGGCGGTCTGGGCCTCACCCACGTCGAAAAGGCCGTGGTGTTCGAAGAAGCGGGCTATTCCTGGCTCGGCCCGACGGCGCTGAACATCCATGCGCCGGACGAGGGCAACATCCACCTGATGGAAGAGGTGGCCACGCCGGCTCAGAAGGAGCGCTGGCTGCGCCCTCAGGTGCAGGGGCTCACCCGCTCGTGTTTTGCCATGACCGAGCCCGCACCAGGCGCGGGCGCCGACCCCTCGATGCTGGCCACCACGGCCGTGCGCGACGGCGACGACTATGTGATCAATGGGCGCAAATGGTTCATCACGGGTGCCGAGGGCGCCGACTACGCGATCATCATGGCGCGCATGGAGGACGGTTCGGCCACGATGTTCCTGTCCGACATGGGTCGTGCCGGCATCGTGCTGGAGCGCAACATGGACGCGATGGACACCTGCTTCACCGGCGGTCATGGTGTGCTGCGATTTGACAACCTGCGCGTGCCCGCCACCGATGTCTTGGGCGAAGTCGGCAAGGGCTTCCGCTACGCCCAGGTGCGTTTGGCGCCAGCGCGTCTGACACACTGCATGCGCTGGCTGGGGCAGGCCCGTCGCGCGCACGACACGGCACTGGCCTATGTGTGCAAGCGCCACGCTTTTGGCAAGCCGCTGGTCGAGCACGAAGGCGTGGGTTTCATGGTGGCCGACAACGACATGGATCTGCAGACGGCGCGCCTGCACATCTGGCATACGGCCTGGTTATTGGACCAGGGCGAGAAGTGCAACTTCGAGTCGAGCAGGGCCAAGGTCGTGTGCTCCGAGGCGGAGTGGCGTGTGGTGGACCGCAGCGTGCAGATGCTTGGCGGCCAAGGGGTCACGGCGGAAACCCCTGTGATGCGCATCTTCACCGACATGCGCTCTTTCCGGATCTACGACGGCCCCAGCGAGGTGCACCGCTGGAGCATGGCCCGCAAACTCGCCCACTTGGCAGAGACCGCCGAAGCCGAGTTGCTGCGCCACGGAGGTGCGGCGTGACGGGCATCGCGACAGGCCATGCCGAACAGCCTCTGCCGGTGCAAGAGCTTGGCAGCTACCTGCGTGCGCAAGGACTCGCAGGCAGCGCCCCCCTGCAGGTGCGTGTGCTGTCAGGTGGGCAATCCAACCCCACGTATCGCATCACGACCGAAAACGACGGAGCAGTCCGCGACTATGTGCTGCGCAAGAAGCCGCCCGGCACGCTGATCGCCTCGGCCCACGCCATCGACCGCGAATACCGCGTGATGAAGGCCCTGGAGGTGACGAATGTGCCTGTGCCGCGCATGCTCCATTACTGCGAGAGCAGCGAGTTGCTGGGCACGCCGTTCTACGTGATGGAATACCTGCACGGCCGCGTCCTGATGGACCAGTCGCTGCCGGGGATGGTCCCCGACGAGCGCCGGGCCATCTACCGAGAGATGAACCGGGTGATCGCTGCGCTGCATGCCGTGGACTACCGCGCAGTGGGCTTGGGCGACTATGGCAAAGAAGGCAACTATGTGGGCCGACAGGTCGCGCGCTGGTCGCGCCAGTGCCGCGAATCGACCTTGCCCGTGAACGCCGCCATGCATCGCCTGATGGACTGGTTGCCCGCGCACCTGCCCGAGGATGATGAGACCACGCTGGTGCATGGTGACTACCGGATGGACAACCTCGTGTTCCATCCCACCGAGCCACGCATCATCGGCGTGCTGGATTGGGAGTTGTCGACCTTGGGGCACCCTTTGGCTGATTTGGCCTACCAGTGCATGGCCTGGCGCATCCCACCAAGCCTGTGGCGGGGCATCGGCGGGCTAGACCTTGAGACACTCGGCATTCCCTCAGAAGCCGAGTACGTTGCTTGGTACGGCGCTGCGACCGGACGCGATGCGGCAGGCCACTGGGACTACTATTTGGCCTACAACCTGTTCCGCATGGCGGCCATCTTGCATGGCATTGCGCAGCGCGCGGCGGACGGCAATGCCGCGGCCGAGGATGCCGAGGAAACCGGCCGCAAGGCCGGACCGCTGGCCGAACTGGGCTGGCAGGCTGCGCAGCGCTACATGGCACGTGAGTGAGCCCCGGAGACGGAGAGGGTATCGTCTTCATGGCCCCAGCCCGGTTCGGCACGGCAGATGGTTGCCACCCCGCTTGGCGGAGTCGGTGCGCGTTGCCTAGCTTGAGGTACGCATTAGCGTGGCGTGCCTTCCACGCTTCGCAGCGTGAGGGATTGTCCACTCAACCATTGCTTGCGTGCAGACCCACATTGCGGACACGGCTCAACGCGGTCGGGTGGTTCATACACTGAGCCGCATTGCTGGCAGCGTGCCTGCGCCGGAACCGTGTGCATTTCGATGGCCGCGCCTTCGGCCAGGGTACTCGGCAAGGCAGCGAGCAATGCGGTGCGCAGCGCGTCTTCATCGACACAGCCCAGGGCGCCGATGTCGAGCACGATGCGGGTGATGCGCGAGAGCGTGTCGCGTTGACGCTCGAGCAGAGCGATGACCTCGATGGCCAGGGAGGCTTCATGCATAGAGCTGGGGCGCCATCCAGTGGAGGATCTCGGGCCAGGCTTGGTCCAGCGCCTGTTGCATGGCATCAGACACTGGTGCGCCCAGCTCAAAGCTTTCTCCCCGCAGGGACAAGAGCCAGGCGCGGGGCGGACGCATCTGGAGGGTGTCCGCACACAGGTGCAGCAGTTGGCCCGGCGTGCATTGGTGGCTGCTGATGGCCGGACCCGAACGCGCGGCGCGGATGCGACGCCACACCACGGGCTCGCTTTGACGCGCCGCGGCGTCGATGAACAGGACGCGGTCGCGCCATCGCAGGTCGTAAGCATGTTCGACCATCAACTGCTGGTCGCTGACGATGGCGAGGTCCATGCGGTGGATGCAGCCCTCCTTGTCGAGCCATTCACTGAGGCGCTCAGCCAGCAGGGGCCCAGCGGCATCGTCACCCCGGCTGGGGTTGCCCACCGCCACGATGAGCGTGGTGCCCCAGTCGCAGGGTGCCTCGTCGAACGCGATCAGGCTGGAGGGGCTCATGCGTTGGTGGGTGGCCAGTTGCGGGCTGTGGGCTCCGTGCTCAGATCCGGGCGTTCCAGCGTGCCGTCTTCGTGCTTGAGCAGCACGTCGGCCAGTTGGCCATCGGGCTCAATCACCTCGATGCGCAGTGGCATCTTGCCGACCGCATGGGTGGCGCACGACAGGCAGGGGTCGTAGGCGCGGATGGCGACTTCGATGTGATTGAGCAGGCCTTCGGTGATCTCACGGCCATCGAAGTATTCGGCGGCCACGTTGCGCACGGCTTCGTTCATCGCCGTGTTGTTGTGCGTGGTCGAGACGATGAGGTTGGCGTACTCGACGAGGTCGTTGTCACCAATGCGGTAGTGGTGCAGCAGGGTGCCGCGTGGCGCTTCGATGACGCCGATGCCTTCACGCAGCGGGGTGCCAGTGGCCATCAGGTCGGTGCCGGTGATGTCGGGGTCGCCCAGCAGGCGGGCGATGCCTTCGGCGCAGTGCAGCGTGTCGATCATGCGGGCCCAGTGCTGGGCCAGCGAGGCGGTGATGGGCTGGCCGTTGCCCCACGCCATGAATTCTGCGCGGGCGGCTTCGGCGCGTGGGGTGTCGAGGTAGGTGGCGTTGTTGATGCGGGCCAGCGGGCCGACACGGTACCAGCCGTGCTCTGGGCCGAGCGCGCGCAGGTGCGGGAACTTCATGTAGGTCCAGGGCTTGACCTCTTCGACGATGAGTTGCTGGTAGTCGTGCACATCGACCTGATCGACGATGAGCTGGCCTTGGGCGTCTTTCACGCGCAGGGCGCCGTCGTAGAGGTCGGCGGCGCCGTCGGGGCGCACCAGGGACATGAAGCCGGAGGCAAAGTTGGCGAAGCGGCCTTGTTCGGGCTGACCGCGCAGGAAGAGGTCACGGGCAAGTTGCAGGGCGCCTTCGCACCAGGTGATGATCTGGTCGATGTCGGCGCGCATCAGGTCGCGGTCGGCCACGGACAGGGGCTTGTTGAAGCCGCCAGGGACGGAGCCGGTGCCGTGCACGCGCTTGCCGGTGAGCAGGCGGATGATCTCCTGCCCGTACTTGCGCATGCGGATGCCTTGCAGGCCGAGTTCGCGCTCGTCTTGCAGCACGCCGACGATGTTGCGGTGGCGCACGGCGTCGTCAAAGCCGAAGAGCAGATCGGGCGAGGCGAGGTGGAAGAAGTGCAGCGCGTTGGACTGCAGCACCTGCGCGAAGTGCAGCAAGCGGCGCAATTTTTCAGCGGTGGGGGTGATGCGGCCGTTGCCGATCACGAAGGCGTCGCAGGCCTTGCTGGCGGCGAGCAGGTGGCTGACCGGGCAGATGCCGCACAGGCGTTGCACGAGGGTGGGCACCTCCCAGTAGGGGCGGCCCTGAATGAAGCGTTCGAAGCCCCGGAATTCGACGATGTGCAGGCGTGCTTGGTGGACTTTGCGGTTGTCGTCGAGCAGCAGGGTGACCTTGCCGTGGCCTTCGACGCGGCTGACGGGCTCGATGACCACGCGGTTCAGGCTGGCCGGGTCGGCGGCGGTTTCAAGCGGGTGGGGCATGGTGGCTCAGTCGAAATGGCGGTCGGTGCGGGGGATCACGGCGGCGCGTTGGGCCAGCGCGGCCAGGATCAGTTCGCGGAAGGCGGCGGCCGGGGGCGGGCATCCAGCCAGGGTCACGTCGATGGGCACGACTTCGTGCAGCGGCAGCACCTTGTTGAGCAAGGGGGGCAGTTCGGGGTCACAGGGGACCTGGGGGTTGTGCAGATCGGTGCCCAGGTAGGCCTCGGCCACGAGTTCAGAGACGGGGATGCCGTTGCGCAGCGCGGGCACGCCGCCGTACATGGCGCAGGCACCCACGGCGACCAGGGTGGTGCAGCGGGCGCGGAATTCGCGCAGCACCTCGACGTTTTCCTTGTTGCACAGGCCGCCTTCGATCAAGCCGATGTCCACGCCTTCGGCGCTGACGTGCTTGATGTCGGTGAGCGGGCTGCGGTCGAACTCGATGTGCTCGATGAGGTCGGCCAGGGCTTCGTCCACGTCGAGGAAGGACATGTGGCAGCCGAAGCAGCCAGCCAGTGAGCAGGTGGCGATGCGCAGCTTCTTTGGTGGCGTGGCGGTGCTCATCAGCTGTCCTCCGGGCGCTGGGCGATGTCGGCGGCGTCGTAAGGGCGCTGGCCGATGGGGATGACGAAGCCCTGGCGCTTGGGCATCAGGGCGCCCACGGGACAGATGTGCACGGCGCGGTCGGTGACGGCCACGTCGCTGTCGTGCAGCTGGCTGCTGGGGCTGTTGACGAGCAAGGTGGTGTGGGCGCCGCGCCCGCCGATGGCGAAGACGTTTTTGCCATCGACCTCGCGGCTGGCGCGCACGCACAACTCGCACAGGATGCAGCGGCTGCGGTCGAGCCAGACGTCGGGGTGGGAGGCGTCCACGTCTGGGTGCGGGGCGGTGTGCACGAAGTGGGTGTCTTGCATGCCCAGGTGGTAGGCCACAGCTTGCAGGTGGCAGGCGCCGCTTTTTTCGCAGAAGGGGCAGTGGTGCTGGCCTTCGGCGAACAGCATCTGGGTGATGCGCTGGCGGTCGTGCTGGAGTTCGGGTGTTTCAGATTCCACCACCAGGCCGGCGCGGGCAGGCATGGTGCACGAGGCCACGGTGCGGCCCTGGATGCGCACGCTGCAGACCTTGCAGCTGCCGATGGGGTCGAAATCGGCGTGGTGGCACAGGTGCGGGATGTAGACGCCCGCAGCCTGCGCGGCCTGCATCAGGGTCTGGCCGGGCTGGAAAGGGATGGGGCGGCCATCGAGCAGGAAGGTCTCGGGCGCGGCCTGGGGCGTGGTCACGGTCGAGTCCTCGGGCATGGCGGAGGGCGTGGGTGTCTGGGGCGCGCTCATGCGGGGTTTTCCGTGCGGTGAGGGGCGGCGGTGGGCAGGTGGGCCATGTCGACGCAGGCGGCGTCCAGATCGAAGGCGTGCAGGCTGGGCACCAGACGGCGCTCGACCTGTGCGGGGAAATGGGCGAGCACGTCAAGCAGCGGGTGGGCGGCGGTCTGGCCCAGGCCGCAGTGGCTCAGGCGTTGCATGAGGGCGCCGGTGTCGCGCAGGCGATCCAGGTCGTGTGCGCTGGCGTGGCCGCTCATCAGGCGGTCGGCGGTGTCCACCAGTTGCACGCAGCCGACGCGGCAGGGCGTGCAGAAGCCGCAGGACTCGTGGGCGAAGAAGTGCGTGTACTGGCGGGCCACATCCAGCATGTCGCGCTGGTGGTTGAAGACGGTGAAGGCGCCACCGGTGGGCAGGTCTTCGAAGCTGATCTGGCGCTGCAACTGGCTGGCGTCGATCAGTTTGCCGGACGGGCCGCCGACGAGCACGGCCTGCACGTCGTGCGCGCCAGCGTCGTGCAGGACTTCGGCCACGGTCACGCCCCAGGGGATTTCGTACAGGCCGGGGCGGGCCACGTCGCCCGAGACGCTGAGGATGCGGGTGCCTTTGGATTGGGCCGTGCCCTGGGCGGCAAACCAGTCGCCGCCATGCACGGCGATCTGCGCCACCTGCACGAAGGTTTCGACGTTGTTGTTGACGGTGGGCAGGCCCAGGTAGCCCCGGTCCACCGGGAAGGGCGGGCGGGTGCGCGGGATGCCGCGCTTGCCTTCCACCGATTCGATCAGGGCGGTTTCTTCGCCGCAGACGTAGGCGCCGGCGCCCAGGTGCAGGGCGATGTCGAAGGCCAGGCCGCTGCCGGCCACATTGGCGCCGAGCAGGCCTTGGGTGCGGCGCTGGGCCAGCACCTCGCGCAGGTGCGGGGCGATGAACTCGTATTCGCCGCGCAGGTACAGGAAACCTTGGGTGGCGCCGACGGTCAGGGCGGCGATCGTCATGCCTTCGAAGACCTCGTGGGCCCATTGCATCAGCAGCATGCGGTCTTTGAAGGTGCCGGGCTCGCCCTCGTCGGCGTTGCAGGTGATGGCGCGCGGGCCGGGGGCGTTGCGGCAGGCTTGCCATTTTTGCCAGGTGGCAAAGCCTGCGCCGCCCCGGCCGCGCAGGCCTGCGGCTTGCAGTGCGTGCAGCATGACGTCGGCGCCGCGGCTGAGCATGGCCTGCAGGCCGGTGCCGGGCGTGATGGGGTGGCTCAGCGTGAGGCTGTGGCGCCAGACGGGGTTGTGCACGGCAAAAAAGTCGGTGGGCCAGGCGTCCAGGGGCGTGTCGGACCGGATCAGGTCGGCGATTTCGTCGATGCGGCGGGGCGTGAGTTGCACCAGCGGGCGGCCGTTGACGAGGCCGGCGGGGCCCTGGTCGCACAGGCCGGTGCAGGCGGTGCGGTGCACGGAGACTCGGCCATCGGGGGATGTGACGCCTTCGGTCACGCCCAAGCGTTGGCAGAGCTGGGCGAGCAAGGCTTCGTTGCCCAGCATGCGGTCGGTGACGCTGTCGCTGAGGTAGACCGTGTAGCGGCCGCGTGGCTCAAAGCTGAGGAAATGGTAGAAGCTCACCACGCTGCGGACCGCGGTGTAGCTCAGGCCCCATTGCTGCACCAGGGCGTCGATGGCCTGGGGTGGAACATGGCCGAAGTGGGCCTGGATGGTGCGCAAGACCTGCAGCAGGTTTTGCGGGCTGGCGGGCCAGGCGTGGATCAGGTTATCCAGGGGCACGGTCATTGGGCAGGTGAGATCAGCGTGAGGCGGTTTGGCCGGGGGCGCCTGCCAGACTGATGGTGACGAGGGCGGAGGCGTCTTCCAGTGCGAGTAAACCGTGAGGCTCTCGGGCATCGAGGTAGACGTGGTCGCCGGGCTGCATGGTGCGCACGCCCTGGGGCACGGTCAGTTCGATGCGGCCCTCCAGGCACAACACGGTGACTTCGCCCGAAACCTCATGCGGGGGCATCGCTTTGCCGGCCTGCAGCACCAAGCGAATGACCTCCAGATCGCGCCCTTTGACGAGCGCATGGCTGGGGGTGTCCTTGAGCGTCGCGCCCAAAGGCAAGGTGGATACCAGGTCTCCAGAGGTGGCGTGTTTGATGGCCATGGCTGCGCTCCTGTGTGGGGTGGCGGGTGAACCGTGTGGCGAGGTGTCAGCAGATGCGAGGCAGAGGGTCACCCATCAACCAGTCCAGCATACGACAACCACCGAAGGCGGTGCGCATCTGCACGAAATGATGGGGGTCTTCGGTGACGGTGCCAATACAACGGGCCTGGGTGCCGAGCGGGTGAGCGTGCAGGGTGGCCAGGAGGGTGTTGACGTCGTCCGGGTGACACAGGGCCAGCAGCTTGCCTTCGTTGGCGAGGTAGAGCGGGTCCAGTCCCATCAGCTCGCAGGCGCCTTGCACGGCGGGCTGCAGGGGGATGGCGGCTTCGTCGAGCATCATGCCCACGCCGGAGGCCGCGGCGATTTCGTTGAGGGTGGTGGCCACGCCGCCGCGGGTGGGGTCGCGCAAGACGCGCAGGCGGGCGCCGCAGCCCAGCATGGCGTGCACCAGGCCGTTCAAGGGGGCGGTGTCGGAGACGATGGGGGAGTCGAACTGCAGGCCCTCGCGTTGGCTGAGCACGGCCAGGCCGTGTTCGCCGATGGAGCCTGAAAGCACGATGGCGTCGCCGACCTGGGCGTTCGAGCCCGACAAGCGCACGCCGGGAGCGACCCAGCCGAGGCCGGTGGTGCTGAGGTAGGCCCCGTCGCCCTTGCCGCGCTCGACCACCTTGGTGTCGCCGGTGACGATGGCCACACCGGCCTCACAAGCCGCATCGGCCATGGAGCGGGCGATGCGCACGAGGTCGGCCAGCGGCAGGCCTTCTTCGAGGATGAAGCTGGCCGTGAGGTGCAGGGGCGTGGCGCCCATCATGGCCAGGTCGTTGACGGTGCCGTGCACGGCGAGTTGGCCGATGTCGCCGCCGGGAAAAAACAGCGGGGAGACCACGTGTGCATCGGTGGCGAGGACCAGGCGGTGTCCGGCGGGCAGATCAGCGGGCATGGGCAGCACGGCACCGTCGTCGCTGCCGGGTTGCCAGGGCTGGCCGTCCGCGTCTTGAAGATGGGTCCAGGTACGGACGAACGCGGGATGGAACACCTCTTGGACAAGCTGGTGGCTGGCACGGCCGCCGGCACCGTGGGTGAGGTCGATGCGGCCGTGTTTGAGGTCGAGCGGGCGCACATAGCCGGGTTTGGCGAGGCTCATGAGAGGCGGGACGCTGTGGGGGAGGCGGGTGTCGGGGCGCCTGCTGTGGAGACAAGGGCTGCTGTCGGCGCGCGGTGCCGGCCGTAGGCGTAGTGGGCTGCGCAGGCGCCCTCGGAGCTGACCATGCAGGCGCCCATGGGGTTGTCGGGCGTGCAGACGGAGCCGAAGAGCTTGCAGTCCACCGGCTGGCGCTGGCCGCGCAGGATGGGGCCGCACAGGCATTGCGGGTGGTCGGGCACACTGCGGTCGTGCAGGCCGAAGCGCTGCTCGGCGTCGAAGCGGGCGTAGGCAGGGCGCGGGCGCAGGGCGCTGTGGGGGATGCGGTCCAGGCCGCGCCAGGCAAAGTCGTCGCGCAGCTCGAAGACCTCGTGCACCAGGGCTTGCGCGCGGGTGTTGCCTTGACGGCTCACGGCGCGGGTGAACTCGTTTTCGACCTCGGCGCGGCCTTCGTTGACCTGCTGCACCAGCATCAGGATGGCCTGCATCATGTCCAGTGGCTCGAAACCGGCGATGACCACGGGCAGGTCGTAGCGCGATGCGAACACTTCGTAGGGCTGCGAGCCGATGATGGTGGAGACGTGGGCGGGACCGACCAGGCCGTCGAGCGGGACGTGCTCGGGCTGGTCGAGGATGGCGTGCATGGCCGCGGGCGTGAGTACGTGGTTGCACAGCACGCTGAAGTTGTGCAGGCCTTCGCGCTGGGCAGTTTGCAGGGCCACGGCGGTGGGCGGCGTGGTGGTCTCGAAGCCAATCGCCAGGAACACGACTTCGCGGTCGGGGTAGGCGCGGGCCAGAGCGAGGGCGTCGTCCACCGCATAGACGATGCGCACATCGGCACCCCGGGCGCGGGCGCGGATCAGGCTGAGCTGACCGGAGGCGGGCACGCGCAGGGTGTCGCCATAGCTGGCCAGGATCACACAAGGGCGTTGTGCGAGCTCGATCGCCATGTCGACGCGGCCGATGGGCAGCACGCAGACCGGGCAGCCGGGACCGTGGATCATCTGGATCTGCGGGGGCAGCAGGTCGAGCACGCCATAGCGGGCCAGAGCATGGGTGTGTCCGCCGCAGAATTCCATGAAGCGGTAGGCGCGGCCGGGCTGCACGGCGTCGGCCAGCTTCTGCGCCAGGTGGCGGGCCAGCGTGGGGTCGCGGAACTCGCTGACGTATTTCATGCGTCGCCCTCGGGAGTGCTGTGCGCGGTGAGGGCAGTTGTTGCACTGGAGATTCCTGGGAGGCTGGGAACGCGTGGGTCGTTGTTGGCGTGATGCACGGCCAAGTCGGCAAACAGGGTCAGGGTCTGGGCAGCTTCGTCCGGGTCGAGTCGGCTGAGGGCGTAGCCCACATGCACGATCACGTGGTCCCCCACGGCGACCTCGTCCAGCAACGCGAAGGACACGGCTTTGCGCACGCCGCCCAGGTCAACCAGGCCTGACAGGCCAGTGGCGTCCAGCGAGATCACACGAGCGGGCAGGGCGAGGCACATGGTGGTGTGGGTGTCAGACAGTGGGGGTGACGGGCGCGGCGAGGCGGTGGTGAGCGACCCAGGCTTGGCCCAGGCTCAAACCGCCATCGCCACAAGGATAGTGGCTGGCGCGCCAGACCTGAAGGCCTGCGTCGCTCAAATGCTGGGTCAAGGCATCGTCCAGCAAGCGGTTGGCCATGCAGCCGCCGTTGAGCACCACGGTGGCGATGTTGTGGTGTTGGCAGGCCTCGATGGTCCAGGCGGCCAGGTCCCTCGCTAGCGTGAGGTGGAAGATGGCCGCGGTGCGGCCCACCTGCGCAGCAGGATTGGTGCTGGCAGGCGAGGCGCCTGCCTGGTCGCACAGCCAGTGCATCAGCGGACGCCAGTCCAGCACCGATGGCGGGCATGGAACCGAAGGCGTCGATGCTGAAGATGGCCACTCGGAGAGGGGCACAGGTGAGAAGGTGGGTGCTGTCGGCAGGGGCAGGCGCTCCACAGCGCGAGCTGCCTGGCTTTCCAGTCGCATGGCTGCATCGCCTTCGTGGCCAGAGCGATCAAGCAAGCGCAGCACACCGGCCGCGGCATCGAACAGCCTGCCCAGGCTGGTGCTGCGCGGCAGTGCCGTGGGCGAGGACGACGGCGTGTCCCCGGCGTGAGCCTGTATCAGCCAGGTGCGCAACAGGCCCGCACCGGGCTGGTCGGCGAAACGGGCCGCCATCTCGTCGCCACGGCCCAGGGTGTGCAGCAGGGCGACGCCCAGGCGCCAGGGCTCGCGCGCTGCACGTTCCCCACCGGGCAGTGGCAGCGGGTGCAGATGCCCCAGGCGCTGGCATTGGTCGCGGTGCACCCAGAGCAACTCGCCACCCCAGGCTTGGCCGTCGCTGCCCAGGCCGTGACCGTCCAGGGCCAGGCCGATCACCGGCTGCAGGTTGGCCGGATCGTGCGCGTGCTCGGCCAGCACGGCCGCGATGTGGGCGTGGTGGTGCTGGACGGGGATCAGCGGCACGTACGCTTCCCCAGCCCACCGGGCGGCGAGGCGGCTGCTGTAGAAGTCGGGATGCAGGTCGCAGGCGAGGGCGGTGGGTTGCACCTGCCGCAAGGCCGGCCATCGGCGGGCCAAGGCTTCAAAGGCCATTCGGGTGCCGGCGTTGTCGAGGTTGCCCACATGGGGGGACACAAAGACCTGCGTGCCGCCGGTGGTGTGCGGCGTGCTGATGCACAGCGTGGCTTTGAGCTCCCCACCGAGCGCCATCACGGTGGGTTGTGGGGCATCTTGTTGTGAAGGCCATTGCAAAGGCAAGGGCGCATAACCTCGTCCCCGGCGCAACCAGCAGGCACTGCCGTCAGGCCGCACGCGCAGCACCGAGTCGTCGTTGCGGGCGGTGATGGTCCGGTCATGCAGCAGCAGGGCATCGGCCAGCGGGGCGAGCTCTCGCCAGGCATGTTCATGGGCGATGACCAGGGGCTCGCCCGGCGCATTGCCACTGGTCATCACCAGCCAGGTGGGCTGTGTGGCGTGCAGCCAGTCGGTGCCGTTTGGTCGCCCGGCGGCCTCGTGAAACAGCAGGTGGTGCACCGGCGTGTAGGGCAGCATCACGCCCAGGGTGTGCAGATGCGGGGCCAGGCCAGGGCAGGCCGCAGTAAGGTGGGGCCGCTGGTTCAGCAGCACGATGGGCCGCTCGGGCGAGGTCAACCAGCGCGCCTCGTCCGGTGACACCTCCACCCAGTCCCGCACGGACGCGACGTTCGCCGCCATCACCGCCAAAGGCTTGGTGGGGCGCCGTTTGAGCTGACGCAGTCGCGCCACCGCCTCAGGCTGGCGCGCATCGCAACACAGGTGAAAACCGCCCACGCCCTGCAGCGCCACGATGCCACCACCGGCCAGCACGTCCCAAGTCTGCGTGATGGCATCGCCAGGCACCGCTTCGCCGTTAGAACGGAACAGCGACAGGCGCGGCCCGCAGTCCGGGCAGGCCTGGGTCTGGTCATGGAAGCGCCGGTCACGTGGGTCGTGCACCTCGGCGTCACAGGCGGGGCACGGTGGGAAGTCGGCCAGCGAGGTGTTCGCCCGGTCAAACGGCAGGCGGCGCGTGACGGTGTAGCGCGGGCCGCACTGCGGGCAGTGGAGGAAGGGGTGGCGCCAGCGGCGGTTCGTGGGGTCGAACAGCTCCGCCAGGCAGGTGTCGCACACCGCCAGGTCCGCGCCGAGCAAAGCCTGCATGGGAGCCGACCCGTGTGAGGTCGGGCTGGGCAGGATCGCGAACTCGCCTTCAGGGGCGGGAGGCACACCGGGAGCGTACGCGTCGACGTCCAGCCATTCGTCCACCCGGCCTGGGGCAGGCAGTTGAGGCAAGCGTGCGACCAGACGGGCAAGGTCCGCCTCGTGGCCTTCAGCCAGCAACTCCACGCCCTCTGCGGTGTTGCGCACCCAGCCTCGCACGCCCAGCGCGCGGGCTTGCTGGCAGACCCAGGGCCGACAGCCCACGCCCTGAACCTGCCCGCGCAAGATCAGGCGGCGGCGCACTGTGCGTCGATCCAGGCCATCCATGCGTCAAACCCTTCGCCGGTGGTGCTCGACAGTTGGATCACCGGGGCGTCCGGGTTCACCTGGCGGACGAAGTCCAGCGCCCGCGCCACGTCGAACCGCACGTGCGGCAACAGGTCACACTTGTGCAGCAGGATCAGGCCAGCCGCCTGGAACATGTCCGGGTACTTCAGCGGCTTGTCCTCACCATCGGTCACCGAGAACGCCAGCACCTTGGCGCGCTCGCCCAGGTCGAAGCCGGCCGGGCACACCAAGTTGCCCACATTCTCGATCATCAGCACGCCATGCGGCAGCGTGGGCAGATCGTGCAGGGCGTCGTGCACCATGCGCGCGTCCAGGTGACAGCCCTTGCCGGTGTTGATCTGCACGGCCTGCACGCCGGTGGCGCGGATGCGCTCGGCATCGAAGCTGGTTTGCTGATCGCCCTCGATCACGGCCACCGGGCGCTGTTGCGCTTTCAGGCGCGACACGGTTTCGACCAGCAACGTCGTCTTGCCCGAGCCAGGGCTGGACACCAGGTTCAGGGCCAGCGTGTGCTGGCTGGCCAGGTGGGCGCGCACGTGGTCGGCCATGTGCTGGTTGCCAGCCAGGATGTCTTGCTCCAGTTGCAGCACACGGGTGTGCATATCGTCATGCGTGTGGCCCGCGGCTGCATCGTGGGCGTGTGCGTGGGTGTCTGCATGCCCATGTTCGTGCCCATGCTCGTGGGTGTGAGCATGACCGTGGGCATGAGGCGCATGGGCCTGCGCCGATTCACATCCGCAAATGGTGCACATCGTTCCGTCCGAATATCACAAAGCAGTGGACGGCAGTATCGCAGCTGGCGCAGGTTCTGGGGCAACCGCCGCTTCTGGCCGCTCGGCACCGTGCCGTGTCGGCGCAACCTCATCCGCTGCGTGTGACTGTTGCGGTCTACCCAGAAACGAGAAAGCCGCCCGGTAGGGGCGGCTCCGTGTCACATCGCGAGGATCAGCCCTTCTGGGGCGTCACGGCCATGTGGGCAACCTGTTGGTCCAGGATGAGTTCGGGCTCGTCGGCCTCTTCTGCGGAAGGGTTGTTCAAGCCATGGTTGAGCTTGTCCACGTCCAGATCTCCGGTCCACTTGGCCACCACCAGGGTCGCCACACCGTTGCCCACCAGGTTGGTCAGGGCGCGGGCTTCCGACATGAAACGGTCAATGCCCAGGATCAAGGCCAAGCCTGCCACCGGCACATGACCCACCGCCGACAAGGTGGCTGCCAGCACGATGAAGCCACTGCCCGTGATGCCAGCTGCGCCCTTCGAGGTCAGCAACAGCACCGCCAGCAAGGTCAGCTGCTGCGTCAGCGTCATCGGCGTGTCGGTTGCTTGCGAGATGAAGACGGCAGCCATCGTGAGGTAGATCGAGGTGCCGTCAAGGTTGAACGAGTAACCCGTGGGAATTACCAGGCCGACCACCGACTTGCGGGCGCCCAGGTTTTCCATCTTCTCCATCATGCGCGGCAGCACCGATTCCGACGACGAGGTGCCCAACACCACGAGCAGCTCTTCCTTGATGTAGCGGATGAACTTGACGATGCTGAAGCCATGCAGGCGGGTGATCAGACCCAGCACAACGAAGATGAACAGCAGGCAGGTCATGTAGAACGCGCCCATCAACTTGCCCAGCGAGAACAGCGAATCGACGCCGTACTTGCCGATGGTGAAAGCCATCGCGCCAAAGGCACCGATCGGAGCCACCTTCATGATGATGCCGACGATGTCGAACAGCACGTGCGAGAACTTCTCGATGAAGTCGAACACCATCGTGCCGCGGCCACCGAACTTGTGCAGCGCAAAGCCGAACAGCACCGAGAACAGCAGCACCTGCAGGATTTCACCCTTGGCGAACGCGTCCACCACCGAAGTCGGGATCACGTGCAGCAGGAAGTCCACCGTGCCCTGCATCTTGCCGGGCTCCGTGTAAGCGGCGATGCCCTTGGTGTCCAGCGTGTTCGGATCCACGTGCATGCCCGAACCCGGTTGCAGCACGTTCACCACCACCAGACCGATGATCAGGGCAATGGTTGACACCACCTCGAAGTACAGCAGGGCCAGGCCACCGGTCTTGCCCACGCGTTTCATGTCCTCCATGCCCGCGATGCCCACCACCACGGTACAGAAAATGATCGGGGCGATGATCATCTTGATCAGCTTGATGAACCCATCGCCCAGGGGCTTCATCTTGGCGCCGACTTCCGGTGCGAAGTGGCCCAACATCACGCCGATCACAACGGCGATCAGCACTTGGACATAGAGGGATTTGTAGAGCGGCTTGCGTGCGGAGGTCTGTGACATGGCGCTGGCCTTGGGTGGGAAGGGAAGGTGCCCAGGGGATCGCACACAGTCCTTCGACGCGTGCCATTCAACCCTGGGGGCGGAATGGCGCGAACGATACCCAGCCCCCCCGCACGCGCCAACTGTGGCGTTCAACAGGCGGGTATACCCTTAACGGGGTTGAAGGCACTGATTTGTCACATCGCGCAATAAAGGTGCCCCCACGCGCCGTGCGAAATCGGCTTGCACCGGCTGCACCGCCCGCCGCAAGGCGACCCGTTGGGGCGCACTCAGGCCCACCACCCGCACGCCGGCCGTCTGCTTCAGCGTGGCCAGCGCCTGCGCATTGAGTGCGGCCGCCTGCGCATTGCCTTCGGCCAGGGCTTGTTGCAGCGCGCGTTGCAGCAAAGCGCGGTCAGCGGGGTCCAGCCGTGCCCAAAAGCGCGGATTGGTCACCACCGCGTAGCCCAGATAGCCATGGTCGGTCAGCGTGATCACGCGCTGTACCGGAGCCAGTCCCTGCGTCAGGAAATTCGACAAGGGGTTCTCGGCACCGTCGACCACCCCCTCGGCCAAGGCTCGCCGTGTCTCGCCAAACGGCAGCACCACCGGATGCGCGCCCAGTGCCTTCATCTGTGCGGCCAGCACCCGTGACGACTGGATGCGCAGCCGCAAGCCTCGGAAATCGGCCACCTCCCGCAGCGGGCGCTGGGCACTCATCTGCTTGAAACCATTGTCCAGAAACCCCAGCCCCACCATCTGCTGGCGTGCCAGGCTGTCGAGCAAGCGCTGACCAATCGGCCCCTGAGTCACGCAACGCACCTGCGACAGCGTGTCAAACAGAAAGGGCAGGTCAAACACATCGAACTCAGGCACCCCGGCAGCACCCAATTTGGACAGCGACGGCGCCAGAATTTCCACCGCTCCCAATTGCAGCGCTTCCATCTCGTCATCGTCACCGTACAGCTGCGAGTCCGGATAGACCTCAACGCGGATGCGACCATCTGAGGCCTGTGCCACCAGCTCCTGGAAGCGGGTGGCCATGCGTCCCTTGGGGGTCTCTGGCGCGACCACGTGCGACAGCCTCACCACCTTCTCCGGCGTCGTCGCGGCCCGGGCCTGCTCGGCGGGCAGTCCGAGCACCATCCCGGCGCACAGCCACAAACCGCTCACCCACTGGCGCAGTGCTCGTGCCTCGGTCGCACGCTCGCCGGCTCTCCGGCGGCCAAGCCGAGCAAGAGTCCTCAAGGGGAAGGGGAGCGCACGCATGTCGGCTATCCTAACCAAAACCCCCGCCTCACCAATGCCCGCGCCCGCTGTCGATTTCACCCTGTTGGAGCTGGAGCCTGCTTCGCCTTCGGCGTGGAATCGTCGCGCCATGATCTGGCTGGGAGGCATGCTGCTTCTGGTGGCGGTCTCCATCGCCGGTCTGGCGCTGTTTCTGCGCTCGGTCGAGGCCGAAGACGCCAACCGGCGCCGGGTGGCCGATGCCCAATGGCTCGATCAGACCTTGCGCTTTCACTTTCGGCGTCTGGAGGGGGACCTGATGGCCCGGGCGCGCCAGTCACAGCAGGGCAGCGAAGCCGCCATCTCGCAGGCCGACCCCGCTGTGCTGAAGGCCGGCCAACTCTGGCGCACCGCCGGGGTGATCCTGTTCCATGCCTGGATGCCCGCCGCACGCCAAGCCGATGTGGCCCACTGGCCCGCCGAAATGCGGGACGCGGCGCGCGACCCGGAGGCCGCCCAGGCCTTGCGTGCCATGCTGGCCACCACCGATGCCCTCCAGCGACCGGCCTACGCAGGCCCCTTGCCGCAGAACGGCGCACGAGGGCGCCACACCCTCTGGGTGGCCGTGCCGCAGTTTGACCAGGGCCGCTTCGTGGGGGACCATGTCGCTGCGGTCCAGTTCGAACAGGCCTTGGCCAGCGTCATCCCGCCCTGGTTTGCTCAGGATCACGACATCCAGCTTCACCCCGAGTGGGGCGCCAACACCCCGAGCCCCCGCAGCGATGACGGGGCCACGAGCGTTCCCATTCACCTGCCGGGCATCCAGCTCAGTCTGGATGTGCGTGCCCTCGCGCCGCAGGTCGCGCTTGCCCCTCGCCTGTTCTTTGGCGTGGCCTTGCTCTGCCTGCTCGCCATGGTGGCCGCCCTCTATGCGCTTTGGCGGGACACCGCCCGTCGCCAGCGCGCGGAAGCGCAACTCCAAACACAGCGCGTGCTGCGCCAGGCGATGGAGCAAGCCGTCATGCTCGGCTTGCGTGCCTGGGACACACAAGGACGCCTGCTCTATGTCAACCAGGCTTTTTGTCGCCTGGTCGGCTGGCAAGCTGAGGACTTGCTCCACACCACCGGTCCCATGCCGTACTGGCCGGGCGAGCCAGGGGGCGAACTGGCTCAGTTGAAGGCTCACCTGGCCGACGTCACCGCCCAGCAGATCGGTGTCGAAATGCAATGGCGCCACCGCGATGGCCATCTGCTCGACGTGATCGTGCACGCGGCCCCCCTCAGCCTGCCTGACGGCACCGTGGTGGGGTGGATGGATTCGGCCCTCGACCTCACCGAGCGCAAACGCATCGAGCGGCGAGCCGCCCGTCAGCAGGAGATGCTGGAAGCCTCCGGGCGCCTCATTGCGGTGGGCGAGGTCGCGTCCACCCTGGCCCACGAACTCAACCAGCCGCTTGGGGCGCTCAGCAGCTTCGCCAACGGCTTGCTCAACCGCGTCCAACAGCAAAGCATCACCTTGGATGAAGTGCGCCCTGTGGTCGAACGCATGGCCCGAATCGCCGACAAGGCGGGTCGGGTCATCCAGCGGGTCAACGCGTTTGCCCGCCGCCAGGACATGAACCGCCAGCCATTGGCCCTGGTCCCCTTTGTGGGCCGGGTGGTCGGGCAGCTGCCCGTGCCAGAGGGGTTGCGCCTGCAATGGCACGTCACCGACGAGGACGATGCGCTGAGCGTGCCGGCCGACGCGCTGCTGCTTGAACATGCCCTGCACAACGTCGTGCTCAACGCCACCGAATGGGCCCGAAAGACCACAGAGGAGAGCCCCCGGGTCGAAGTGCGCCTGCGACACGCCGAGGGCATGGTCGGCATCCAGGTGGCCGACAACGGCCCTGGTGTGCCCGAAGAGCAGGTTCACACCATCTTCGATGCCTTTGCCTCTGGCAAGGATGGCGGCATGGGCATGGGCCTGTCCATCTGTCGCTCCATCATCGAAGCCCATCGCGGTCGCATCGATGTGGCGCGCAGCGATGAGCTGCACGGGGCACAATTCACCCTGTGGCTGCCTCTGAACCCCTGATCCCTCTCGTGCACATCGTCGACGACGACGCGGATTTCCGCGACGGCTTGGCGTGGCTGCTCGATTCCCGGGGCCTGCGCACCCGTTGCTGGTCGGGTGGCGAGCAGTTTCTGGCTGACTTGCGCCCAGGCAGCGACACATGGGCGTGCGGGGTCATGTTGCTCGACATCCGAATGGAGCCTCTCTCCGGGTTGGCCACGTTCGAGCAGCTCAAAGCCCAAGGATGGCCCTGGCCCATCCTCTTCCTGACTGGGCACGGCGATCTCAGCATGGCGGTGGCCGCGGTCAAGAATGGTGCCTGGGACTTCCTGGAAAAGCCCTTTCAGGACAACCAGCTGGTCGACAAGGTCGAGGCGGCTTGCCGCGAAGCCTTGGTGCTACAGACCGAGTCGCAGCAGCGCTTGCGTTTCCAGCAGGCCCTGGCGGCCCTGAGCCAGCGCGAGCGCGAGGTGCTCAACGAGTTGCTGCAAGGGCACTACAACAAGAACATCGCCGACCACCTGGGCATCACCCCCAGGACGGTGGAATTCCACCGAGCCAACATCTTCGAGAAACTGCAAGTGCAGTCTGCCGTCGAGTTGGCCCATCTGATGGGCCGCTATGCGCCCGGCAGTGCCTGAAGCGTGATCAGGCCTGGCCGCTCTGACGGCTTTGCAACTCCCTGAACAAGGCGGACTGATCCAGGTCTGCAAAACCATGTTCGGCCGCCTGGGCGTACAGATCGGTCAGGTGCTGGGTGATGGGGGCATCGAAACCCAGGCCTGCCGAGGTGTGCAGCGCATTGCGAAGGTCCTTGAGCTGGATCGCCAACGACCCGCGCTTGGCAAAGTCACCCTCGACCATGCGCTGGCCGTGCACCTCCAGGATGCGACTTTCGGCAAACCCGCCCCGTAGGGCCTCGCGCACCTTGGCCGGGTTGGCGCCGCCTTTCTCCGCCAGCAACAGCGCTTCGGCCACGGCGCCAATCGTGATGCCGACAATCATCTGGTTGGCCAGCTTGGTCAACTGCCCCGAGCCCGCCGGCCCCACATGTACGGGCCGGCCCAGTACCGACAGCACCTCGCGTGCACGCTCGAAATCAGCCGCCTCACCGCCGGCCATGATCGCCAGCGTGCCAGCTTCGGCGCCCAGCGTCCCCCCCGACACCGGCGCATCCAGTGCCGACACGCTCAAGGCGGCCAGGCGCCGCGCATGGTCTTGGGCCTGCTCAGGCAGGATCGAGCTCATGTCCACCACCAAGGTGCCGGGGCGCAGCCCTTGCGCCGCGCCGGCCAACTCCGTGCTGAACAGCACCTCGCCCACCACCCCGCCATGCTCCAGCATGGTGATGACGAGGTCCGCTTGCGCCACAGCCGCTGCCGGCGTGTCGGCAACGGTGGCGCCGGCCGCGCCCAGTGCCTCGGCCTTGGCCCGCGTGCGGTTCCATACCGTCAAAGGGTAGCCGGCTGCCAACAGACGGCGAGACATCGGGGCGCCCATCAGGCCGCAACCGAGCAAAGCAATTCTGATCATCGTGGTCAAACTTGTTCAACAGAGGTGGCGGCCATTGTCCGATACAGGGACAATCCCACCTCCTTTAGAGGGGGCGTCGCGTTGCCGTGACGGTTTTGCCGCGCGGCGATGTGAATTAGGGCACATTTGTCGTGTAAAAAGTCCCCTATCCCTTGTTTGAAGGACAGCCACGGCCCGTCATTTGAAGGACGATCTGTGCGCTTCCTTGTGCCACTTCCCTTCATCCCACAGGTTTCCATGTCCGACTCACCTGCCTCCGTCGTCCTGAACAGCGGTGCCGTGCACCAGGCGGTTCTGAGCGCACTGGATCAACTCGGGCTGGCCGTGCTGGTCAAAGACCTGAGTTCGGGGCGCTATGTGTATGCGAGCGAGGCTGCCTCGCGTCTGCTGCACGCCGGAGACGACCAGCTCGAAGGCGCACAGGACGCCGACATCTTCGACGCCACACAGGCTGTGGCCCTGCGCGCGGCCGACGTGCAGGCCACCTCCATGCCCAATGGCCTGTGCTCCGAGCACCGCATGGAGTTGCGCGGGACGCGTCGCGATTTCAGGGTCTGGCGCCAGCAGGTGGCGCTCGATGGGCGCAGCGATCCCCATTTGCTGTCTGTCTGGCAGGACATCACCGATGTGCACCAGCGTGAGGCTCAGATTGCCCAGGCGTTGGCGCAACTGGAGCAGCAGCAAAAGGCCAACGATGCCTTGCGCCGCGACATGGAAGACAACCAGGTGCGTGACGCGGCCTCGGGGCTCTACCACCGGGTCCATTTCGATGAGCAGTTGCGGCGCGAAGCCGACCTGTCCAGCCGCGAGCAGCGTGAATTCGCGCTGGTGGCCATGGCCATTGACAACATGGACGAGATCCGGCGTCTGCATGGCGTAGAAGCCTGCGAGCGCGTGGTCGAATCGCTGGGGCGTCTGCTGCGTGCCAACACCCGTGCGATGGATTCGCCGTGCCGCCTGGGCGGCGACCGTTTTGTCGTCTTGCTGTCGGGCATCGGCCTGGCCACAGCGCATGCCCGCATGGAGCAGTTGCGCCGTCAGTGTGCCGAGCACATCGTGCCCTTCAACGGTCAGCAGATCCCCTTCACGGTGTCCATGGGGGTCTCCAGCTTCCCGCACACGGCCGGCATCGTTGACGAGTTGCTGCGCAGTGCCGACCGTGCCTTGTCCAGCGCCCGTGACAAGGGTGGCAACCGGATCGCGCTGGCGAGCATCCAGTTCGTCCCGGCGGCCTGAACGCCCAGGCGCTCGCAGGGGCGCCGTCCGACCCATGAAAAAAACGGCCAGATCCTGTTGCAGGGTCTGGCCGTTGTCGCATGAGGTGTTCGCCGCGCACTGGTTGCCGCATTCCTGAACCCAGGTGGGATTCAGGTGGGCGAGGTCAGCAGCACTTCGGGTTCATCTGACGCGAGACGATCACGCCCGCGCCGCAATGTTCCAAGCCCTGGCTCCAAGAGCATCGGTTCAAGGAAATCAAAGCAACCACGAACGCGACGAACGGTTTCATTCTACGGCGAATCGCTCGGAGCGTCCGTGCAAATCGCACGCACGCCACACTGGCACCACAGGGGTGGGGCCGGCCGCCGTCGGGTTGCGCTGTCAGAGCAGGTGGCCGTCGCTGTCGAGGGCCTGGTCCAGACGCTGGATGAGCTGATCCAGGTACTCCGGTGCGGGCAGGGCGTCGGATGGGTTGTCCGCTGCGGCCTGGGTCACCGTCGCGGCCGGTGGCTGTCGATCGGTCAGGATGTAGGCCAAATTCAGCGCAGCCAACACCGCGATGCGCTCACGGGCCTTGAGCTTGCCGGTGTCGCGGATGGCGCACATCTCTCGGTCCACCTGGGCCACGGCTTCACGCAAGCGCTCTTCGCCACCGTCGGGGCAGCCCAGCAGGTAGCTCTGCCCCATGATGGAGACTTCAATCTGTTTCATGGTGATCAAGCCTTGGGCAGGTCGTCATCGGGGTCGGCCAGCACCGCGCCGGCCACCTGGGGCAGCTTGTCGATCAGCGCGTCGATGCGCGAGCGGGCTGCCGACAGGCGTGCTCGCAGCGAGTCACGCTCCTGCGTGGTCACCGTCAATTGCTGCTGGAGCAAGGCATTGGTGCGTCGCAATTCTTCGTGGCGCAGCAGCAGGCGCTCGATGCGGTCCGTGAGTTCGTCGATTCTGGACATTGAGGGGCGTCAACCTGAGGTGGGGTGCGAGCGGCCAGGACAAGCCAAACATTGTAGGCGCCTTACAATGTTGCCTGTTGGTGCTCGCGCCGGGGTTCACTTGGTGCGGTTAAACGGGAAGCAGAAGGGGTGTTCGTGTCCATGGCACCACCCCGAACTGCGCTGCCCCCGCAACGGTCGGCGATCGAGTCGTCGGGTTCTTGCCCGTCGACTCCGCTTGTGCTCTCTGCCACTGGATCGGACACGGATCTGGGAAGGTTTCACAGGTTGCAATCGCCTAGCCCGGATACCGGCCAGCAAGGGACAGGTCCACCTGAGGTGGACCTTGTCGTTTCGCCCATCGCTTGCGGGGACGCAGGCCGGGCACTTGTCTCTTGATTCCAATCATGTTTTGTGTGAACTCGGTGCGTGTGGCACCTGGGGTGCGTTCGGCCTTGGCCTTGGCGTGCGGTGTGGCGCTGTCTGTAAGCGAGGTGGCCATGGCGCAAAGTGCCGTGTCACCCGTGGTGGTGACGGCCACGCGTCAGGCGGTGGGGGTGACGGAGTTGCTGTCGGATGTGACGGTGATCGAGCGTGCCGAACTGGATCAGGCCGGCGCATCCACCCTCGAAGAGGTGCTGTCACGTCAACCCGGTATCCAGTTTGCGAGCAACGGTGGGCCGGGTGCCTTGTCCTCGGTGTTCATCCGCGGCACCAACAGCAGCCATGTGGTGCTGTTGATCGACGGCATGCGTGCGGGCTCGGTCACTGCGGGTGGGGTGAGTTGGTGGCGCGTGCCGGTCAGCCAGATCGAGCGCATCGAGATCGTTCGGGGGCCGGTGTCATCTCTGTACGGCAGCGATGCCATTGGTGGCGTCATCCAGATCTTCACCCGCGGGGGGCAGGGCCCCTTGAGCGTGACGGCCGATGCCGGTGTGGGTTCGCAAGGCACGGCCGCCCTCAATGCGGGTCTGTCGGGGTCGCAGGCAGGATGGCGCTACGCGCTCAATGTGGGGCGCTCGCGCACCAGTGGCATCAATGTGAAGCCGACGTCGCCTTCGCCGATGGATGCGGACAGCGACGGTTTTTCCAGCAAGAGCCTGACGGGGCGGCTGTCGTATGAGATGGCCAAGGGGCACGAGCTCGGCTTCACTTACTTCCGCAGCGAGGGTGAAAACCAGTACGACGGTTACGGTTATGCCGATGTCGATCATCGCAACAAGACGCGGGTCTCTTCGGTCAGCGCCTTTCTCAACAATCGCCTGAGCGCGAACTGGAGCAGCCAGCTGCGTCTGTCGCGCAGCACCGATGATGCGGGTGAGTACGCCGGTGCCACGCAGAGCAGCCGGGTGCATTCCAGCCAAACCCAGCTGTCGTGGCAGAACGATGTCCACACCCAGGTTGGCACGTTCTTGTTGGGCGTCGAGCGTCTGGAAGACGATGTCGATGCCAGCTCGACCTATGTCGAAACCTCGCGCGCCATGAACTCCTTGCTGGCCGGCTGGCGCGGCACCTACCTGGCGCACAGTCTGCAGGCGAATGTCCGTCACGACGACAGCACCCAGTTTGGGGATCAGAACACCGGGTCCTTGGCCTATGGGTACCGTTTCAATCCGCAATGGCGCTTGAGTGCGACCTACGGCACGGGCTTCAAGGCGCCCACCTTCAACGATCTGTATTTCCCGCTGGAGTGCTACGGGCCGGATTGCTATGGCGGGAACCCGGCATTGCGCCCTGAGACGTCACGCAACCGCGAGGCCACGCTGCATTTCGAACAGCAAGGGCACCATGTCTCGCTCACCTGGTACCTCAACCAGGTGGACAACCTGATCGTCTGGGGCAACACCCCCGAGAACGTGGCCAAGGCACGGCTGGAAGGCCTGACCCTGAACTATGGCGGGCAAGTGGCGGGCTGGGATGTGCAAGCGAGTTACGACTACCTGGATGCCAAGGATCAGGATACGGGTGAGCGCCTGGCCAAACGTGCGCGGCACCATGCCGCAGTGTCGCTGGGCCGTCGCATCGGCCCCTGGGAAGGGCGCCTGGAATGGCAGGGCAGCGACCGTCGGGTGGAGTACCCGTACATGTCGCCCGCAGTCAAACTCTCGGGTTACAGCCTCGCCCATGTGTATGGCGCCTACCACCTCAATGCCGAGTGGTCGGTGTTTGCACGCGTCAACAACCTGTTCAACCGCGAGCATGAGTTGACCAAGGGCTACGCGACGCCGGGCATCAACACCTTCATCGGTGTGCGTTACACCCCGCGCTGAGCGCTCTGAACCATGATGCGCCTCGCTTTTCGACTGTTGTGGATCATGCTGGCCATGGGCCTTGGCATGGCTCAGGGCGGTTGGGCGGCACCACGGCGCATCGTGTCGCTCGACCTGTGCACGGACTGGATGCTGGCTCGCCACGCTGACCGTGGGCAGATTCGGGCTTTGTCGCCTTGGCACCGGCAGTATCCGGTCGCCTGGATCGACACGCACTGGCCGGTGCACGACGGCACCCTGGAGCAATTGGTCGCGCTGCAGCCTGACCTGGTGCTGGTTGGGCAATACAACGCACCGCTGTTGCGCGCCCGTCTGCAGGCGCTGGGCGTGCGGGTGGAGGTGTTGCCCCTGCCGCAAAGCCTGTCCGACATCCGTGCCTACGAGCAGCGGGTGCTGGGTCTGCTGGGCAAGCCACTGACGCTGGCCAGCGAAGAGCCTGAGGCGGTGCGCATGCCGGCACCTCGGCCGCGCCTGCTGTTGCTGGGCCCCAATGGTGTCGGGACGGGACGAGGCACCATGGAAGACGACATCCTGGTGCGTGCCGGCTGGGACAACGATGTCCAGGCGCAGGGCTATGTGCAACTGGATCTGGAGCGCATGGCAGCCCATCCGCCAGATGCCGTGCTGTGGGCGGCACCATCGAGCCGGGCGCTGGCCAACCGTTTTGCGGAGCACCCGGTGCTCAAGCGGGTCATTCCCCCATCACGTTGGCTGACGACCGATTACTGGCGTTGGCAATGCCCAGGGCCCTGGACCTGGGATCTGATCAGGCAGTTGCAGCAATGGCACGGTTGAACGCATCCACCCCGTGGGTACTGGGGCTCTTGCTGTGCGTGACGGTGGTGCTGTCACTGGCCATGGGCTCGACGTCGGTGCCGGTGTGGGCCGGACTGCGCGACTGGGCGCAAGGGCATGACACGGCTGCTGCCATCATCATGGGTGAGATTCGCTTGCCTCGAACCCTTCTGGCGGTAGTCATCGGGGCCGCGTTGGGCTTCAGTGGCGCGGCCTTGCAGGGGCTGCTGCGCAACCCGCTCGCTGACCCGGGTTTGACGGGGGCCAGCCAGGGCGCTGCACTGGGTGCCGCAGCGGTGTTTTACTTCGGCCTTTTTGCCTGGGCGGGCGAGGCCGCTCCCGCGCTGGCAGGTCTGATCGGGGCGGGCGTGGCGCTGGTGCTGATGCTGGCTTTGGCAGGTTCTTCCCGACCGGCCATGGTGATCATGGCCGGTTTGGCGATTTCCACGGTGACCGGCGCGGCCCTGGCCATTGTCCTGAACTTTGCGCCCAACCCTTATGCCCTGCAAGAGTTGGTTTTCTGGCTGCTGGGCTCGGTGTCCGAGCGCGGACTGTCTCACCTCCTGTGGTTGATGCCCCCGTGCCTGCTGGGGGCGGTGCTGATCTGGCGTCAGCGCGGCTTGCTGATGGCCCTGAGTCTCGGCGAGCAAGTGGCCGCCAGCATGGGCCTGTCTCTGCGAGGTGGCAGCCGCCAGGTGGTGCTCGGCGTGGCCTTGCTCGTGGGCGCCTCGGTGTCGGTGGCGGGCAGCATCGGTTTCGTGGGTTTGCTGGTGCCCCATCTGATCCGACCCTGGGTGGGGCATCGCCCCGACCGTTTGCTTTGGCCATCTGCCTTGGCTGGCGGCATCCTGGTGTGCCTGGCAGACGTCTGCGTACGCGGGTTGCCGCCGGGCCGTGAGCTCAAGCTGGGCGTGCTCACGTCCTTGCTGGGCGCGCCTTTGTTCATCTGGCTGGTCTGGAAGGATCGCAAGCGATGGCTCTGATCCGAACGCAGCATGTGCGCCTGGGTGCACGCCTGAGTGATGTCTCGCTGACCGTGGCGCCAGGCGAGATGCTGGGCATCATTGGGCCCAACGGTGCCGGCAAGTCAAGCTTGCTGCAATGCCTGGCAGGTCTGCTGCCCTGCGAGGGGGAAGTCTGGCTTGCGGGGCAGCCTTTGGCTGCATTGCCTCCTCGGCAACGCGCTCAGCAACTGGGTTACCTGCCCCAGGCCTGCGACAGCGCCTGGTCCTTGAGCGTGGCCGACATCGTGGCGCTGGGGCGTTTGCCCTGGGCCGACCAGAACCGCGACGCGATGCAACGCGCCATGACGCAAGCAGGCGTGCTCGCCCTGCAAGGTCGGCAGGTCGATCACCTGTCCGGCGGGGAGCAAGCCCGTGTGTGGCTGGCGCGGGTGCTGGCCGGGGAGCCGCGTGTGCTGCTCGCTGATGAGCCTATCGCCAGTCTGGACCTCTATCACCAACGCAATGTGATGGACGTGCTGCGTCGCTATGCCCACGCTGAGCGTGCGGTGGTGCTGGCCTTGCATGACCTGAGCCTCGCGGCGCGTTACTGTGACCAGCTTTGTCTGCTTGATCAGGGGCGGGTGCGCGCGCTGGGCTCGCCCGCCGAGGTGCTCACCGAAGCGCATCTGTCTGCGGTGTTCCGCGTGCCGGTGCATGTGGACCTGAGCGCCTCTCCCCCCGTGATCCTGGTTCGATGATGTTGCTGACCGATTGATCGCCATGGCGCTGAAACCCACAGGCAAGCTCGACGAGCTGTGCTATCCCTTCATTTTCGAGTCCTCGGCGCTGTGTGACTTCGAGGTGGTGACCGATGAGCTCTGCGGTCACATCGGTGCGGTCCTCTCGCTGCTGCCTGCCGAGATGTCGGACATCGCCCAGGATCTGGACCGCCTGCAGCCGCTGGCGTTTCACGTCAACGGCTCCATCCGTGGACGACTGGCCATCGAGGAGGCCGACATCGCCTGGCTGCAGTCACGGCAGGACCATTACCGCCAGGAGGTGGCCGAACGCATCCGTGGCTTTGTGTTACCACGTGGCGAGATGCCGGTGCCGCACCTGCACCTGGCGCGCTCGGCGGCCAAGAAGGCCATCCGAGCGATGGTGCGTGTCGACCAGGAAGGCAAAGATGTGCCGCCCGAGTTGCCGCGCCTGTGCAACCTGATGTGCAACTTCTTCTTCACGCTGACCTTGGTGATCAACCAGCGGCGTGGCCATGCCGAAACCCCTTTCATCAGCAAGAGCTACGGCAAAGCGCCTGTCGTGAGCTGAATTGTTTATTGCCTGCCCCCGAATCTCATGGACATCCAGAACCCACCCACCGAAGCCCCTCAGCAACGCGAACACGCCGAACGTCGTGGCCTGCTCATCGTCAACACCGGCGATGGCAAGGGCAAGAGCACGGCCGCCTTTGGCCTGGCCCTGCGCGCATTTGGCCGCGGCAAGGCCGTGCGCATCTTCCAGTTCATGAAAGTGCCCTCGGCCCGTTTTGGTGAGCACCGTGCTTTCGAGCAACTGGGCATCCCCATTGAAGGTCTGGGGGACGGCTTCAGCTGGAAGAGCAAGGACCTGGAGCGTTCGGCGCAACTGGCCCGCGAGGGTTGGCAGCGCGCCGCAGCCGCCATCACCAGTGGCGAGCATTTTCTGGTCGTGCTCGACGAACTGACCTATCCGCTCATCTATGGCTGGGTGCCGCTCGACGAGGTCGTGCAGACCCTGAAGCACCGTCCCAAAGAGGTGCACGTGGTGTTGACCGGGCGTGACTGCCCGCCGGAGATCATCGAGATCGCCGACACGGTCAGTGAGGTCAAGAAGATCAAGCATGCCTACGAAGCGGGCATTCCTGCGCAACGTGGCATCGAAGACTGAGACAAAGACGACCATGAGCCTGGACCTGCCCCTGATCACCGACCTGCGCGATGCCGCCTTGGCCCGGCGCCTGCAGCACCTCATCGACCACAAGACCAAACCTCTGGGTGCGCTGGGCCAGCTTGAGAGCCTGGCACACCAGATCGGGCTCATCCTGCGCAGCGAGCAGCCGCAATTGCAGCAGCCTCAGATGGTGGTGTTCGCTGCCGACCATGGTTTGGCCTCACGCGGCGTGTCGGCGTATCCCAGCGACGTGACCTGGCAGATGGTCGAGAACTTTCTGGCTGGTGGCGCTGCCGTCAGTGTGCTGGCCCGTCAACACGGCCTGGCGCTCACCGTGGTGGATGCAGGGGTGGCGCGTGACCTGGCGCCGCGCGCGGCGCTGCAGATTCGCAAAGTCGCTCATGGCACCGCCGATTGTTCGACGCAGCCGGCCATGACCGAGGCGCAGTGCCTGCAAGCGATCCGTCACGGACGTGAGGTGGTGCAAGGCTTGCCCGGCAACGCCTTGCTGCTCGGCGAGATGGGCATCGGCAACACCTCCAGTGCCGCCCTGTTGATGGCACGCCTCACGGGTGAGCCCATCGAAGTGTGCGCGGGGCGGGGCACGGGGCTGGATGACGCGGGACTGGCTCGCAAGCTGGCTGTGCTGCGTGCCGCTTTGACACAGCATGAGCAGGTCCGGCAGCCCCTGGCCGTGCTGGCCGCGCTCGGTGGCTTCGAGATCGCCCAGATGGTGGGGGCCATCCTGCAGGCGGCGGCCGAGAACCGTGTCATCGTCGTTGACGGCTTCATCACCACCAGCGCTGTGCTCGTGGCATCTCGTCTGGACCCCTTGGTGCTGCAGCGCTGCGTGTTTGCCCACCAGTCCGATGAGGCTGGGCATGGCCGCCTGTTGGCTCACCTGGGTGTCCAAGCCTTGCTCAAGCTCAACCTGCGTCTCGGTGAAGGATCGGGGGCGGCTTTGTCGTGGCCTCTGTTGGCATCGGCTTGCGCCATCTTGCGAGAGATGGCCAGCTTCGAGGCTGCCGGCGTCACGGCCTCTGACGACGACGCCGGACAGTCCCGCGCTGGCTGAACCTACAGGCAAGATGTCGCCATGCGTTTCCTGATCCACGAAGTTCGCCTGTTTTTCATCGCGCTGCAGTTCTTCACGCGGGTGCCTGTGCCCGCCTGGGTGGGCTACCAGCCGGATTGGTTGCAGGCTTGCCAGCGCTATTTCCCGCTGGTTGGGGCGCTGGTCGGCTGTGCGGGGGCCCTGGGGCTGGCCCTGGCCGCCAATTGGTGGCCACCCATGATCGCGGTCCTCCTGTCCATGGCCTTGACCGTTTGGTTGACAGGGGGCTTTCACGAAGACGGGTGGGCCGATACCTGCGACGCTTTGGGCGGTACCGTCAGCCGTGAGCGCGCGCTGGAGATCATGAAGGACTCGCGCATCGGCTCTTACGGGTCCCTGGGCCTCATTCTGTTGCTCGGCCTCAAGGCCGCCACCTTGAGCGCTTTGGCGACCCCCTTGGTGAGTGAGTTGCACAGCGCCCAGAGCAGCCACATCCATCAGGTCTTGCTCGCGTGGACCATGATGGCACTGATCTGGTGTCACACCGGTTCACGCCTGGTGGCCGTGTGGATGATTCGCTTGCTGCCTTATGGGGGCGACCTCGAGCATGCCAAGGCCAAGCCATTGGGGCTGCAGGCCACTTGGGGCCAGGTGTGGGCGGCCACGGCATGGACCGTGGCCGTGGCCGCCATCATGTGGTTGTGGCTCGCACAGTCCGGCTGGCCCACGGGCACCTTGGGCATCGCCCTGGGACGGGCCGCCTTGGCCATGCTGATCGGCGGTTTCTTTTGCTGGCGCTGGTTCAAGCGCCGACTGGGTGGCTTCACCGGCGACACCCTGGGTGCGACCCAGCAACTCACCGAAGTGATGGGTTTGCTGGCCTGGCTCACGGTCATCCACCCGGTTGGCTGAGTTCAGGTTCGCACTGCCATGATGGCCCCCCCCAACGTTCCTCACGTCATGGCCTGGCGTCACCCTCGGCCAGTGGGAGCCGAGGGGCGTTGCATTGGTCGAACCAACCTGCCGGTGGACCGTCGCAAGGCGAAGCGCCTGGCCCATCGCATCCGCCGTGCGGCCCGCCAGCACGGCTGGCCGCGCGTGGTTCACACCTCATCGTTGCAGCGTTGCGCGGCCGTCGGGCGCCAACTGCGCCATTGGGGCTGGCGCCATCACATTCACGATGATCTGCTGGAGATGGACTTCGGCGCCTGGGATGGCCTCTGCTGGTCGCAGATTGCCCATGCCGACGTGGATGCCTGGTGCCAGGACTTTGCGCATCACGCGCCGGGTGGCGGAGAGAGTTTGAACGCCATGCTGCAGCGGGTGGCATGCAGTTTGGCCCGGCTGTCGACCCATGCCAGCCGGCTTCAGGCCGCGACTTCGATCTCTTCACCATACGCCGCCGGCCACGACGACAACGCGTCCGTGCCGGTGCTGATCGTTGCCCACGCAGGCTGGATCCTTTCTGCACGCTGGGTCGTTCGCCACACCGCAGCGCCGACCCACGCAGGTGAGTGGCCTCCAGCACCCCGCTATGGCGAGCCCTGTGCCTGGTCCGCCACCTCGCTTCAATACCGGCCGGTCGAGCCCGCCAGCCGCAGATAGGCCTTGGCGGCAAACGCCACCACGGCTCGGCGCACCCGTGTCCGCCATCTGCGGTCGTTCAGGGTGTCTGGCGGGGCCACTTCCCGGCTTTGGGCAAAGTCGGCTTCCAAAGACTCGGACAAAGTCTGGACAAAGGCAGCGTCGCGCACGATCAGGTTGCCCTCCAGGTTCAAAACCATGGACAAGGGGTCCAGGTTGGACGAACCCACGGTGGCCCACTCGTTGTCCACGCACAGCACCTTGGCGTGCAGGAAGGCCGGTTGGTACTCGAAGATGCGCACGCCGACCTGCTGCAGTTCGTCATACAGCACCTGCGCTGCGATGCCGGCGATGCGGTAGTCCAGCTTGCCCTGCAGCAGCAGTCGCACCGTCACACCGCGCTCGGCTGCGGCGCGCAGCGCCTGACGCATGGCACGACGCGGGTAGAAGTAAGGGGTCACGATGTCCACATGGTGCCGGGCCTGGACGATGGCCCGCAGTGCCGCCTGTTCGATCGTTCGGCGCTGCCGCAGGTTGTCGCGCAGCACAAACGCACATCGCATCGGCTGCGCGGTGTCCGCATCGCCCATCAACTGCGCTTGCTCCTGCGGGCTCAAGCGCAGCAAGGCGCTCTGCCACATCTGCTTCAAACGCTGCAGGCGGTGGGGGTCTTGCACCCACTGAATCAGGTCATCCCGCCAGTCTCGACCAAACTGCGCTCGGGTCCACATCGCACGGATGGTGTGCAACACCGGCATCACCACCGGCCCTTGCACCGACACGGCATAGTCCAGTCGTGGGTTCTCTGACCAGCCGTGGCTCAGATCGTAATGGTCATCGATCAGGTTGATGCCACCAATGAAACCCGTGTCATCGTCCACCACGCACAGCTTCAGGTGCATGCGTCGCCACTGCCCTGCGTCCATCAGCCCCCACAGCCAGTGCAGCGGCTTGTAGACCACCAGGCGCACACCCGCCTCCTCCAGGGTGCGCCACAGGCTTGCAGGGGCATCGCGTGACCCCACACCATCGACCACCATCGACACCTCGACCCCACGCCGCGCCGCGCGCATCAGCGATTGCAGCACTGCGCTGCTCTGACCCAGAGGTGACACGATGTAGAGCGCGATCCAGACCGATTGCCGTGCCCGGTCAATGCGTTCGCACAAGGCCGGAAACAAGGCGCGGCCGCCTTGCAGCAGGTGCACCTCGTTGCCGCCGGTGAACATTGGCTTGCGCTGGGTGTACCAGGCCAACGCTGCCAACCAGCCTTGTGGGGGCGTATCGCTGTGCTCGACGATGCCCGGGGTCCACGGATCCTTGCCAGGTACCTGATTCATGAGGGCATCAAACGCTCAGGTCCAACTCCGCCACCAAGGGCAGGTGATCGGACAAGCGGGCCCAGGTGCTACCGCGCGGCACCATGAGGGACTTGCATTGCAAGCCTCGGGTGTAGACCCGGTCCAGAGACAACACCGGAATGATCGAAGGGTATGTGGCCACCCGGGCTTCATGACCCAAGTTGGCGCGACTCAAACTGGCGCTCTCGAGGATGTGATCCAGCTTCTCGTTCCAGTCGTTGAAATCCCCCGCGACGACCACAGGCGCATCCCGAGGGATCTCGCTCAACACCAACTCGGCCAGTCGCTCGGCCTGCCGTACCCGGCTGGCGTGGATCAGGCCCAGGTGCACCACCACGACGTGCACCTCGACCCCGCGCCAGTGCACCGGCACATGCAGCAGGCCCCGCTGTTCAAAGCGATGGTCGGACACATTGTGGTGACCGATGGCGCCCAGTGGCCAGCGTGCCAGCAGGGCATTGCCGTGCTCGCCGTGTTTCGTGACGGCATTGGTGCGGTAAGCCACCTCATAGCCTTCTGGGGCGAGGTACTCGGCTTGTGGCGTGCTTGGCCAGGCGTCTGGCCCAAACTGCGTGTGGGAGAAGCGTCGTGCCTCGGCGTGGTTGAAGCGACGCACCTCCTGCAGGCACACGATGTCCGCGTCCAGTGCGGCCACCGCATCGCTCAGGTTGTGGATCTCCAGGCGCTTGGTGGGCCCCATGCCCCGTACACCCTTGTGGATGTTGTAAGTGGCAACGCGCAGGTGCTGCGCATTGCGTTTCGCTGGCGGGAGCAGGGAAGACTGAAGCGGTTTGAGCACGGGGGCATTCCTGCGTCAAGGCGTGCCGCGATGGCGGCATCACGCTCTCTACGATAGCAGGTGCGCCGGATTGGCGATACGCTGGCTCAGTTGCAAAATCGCCTCGGCATTCGAAGGCGAAAAGCAGCGGTCTGCGGCCTCTTGCCAGGGTAACCAGACATGGGCGATGTGCTCTGACGGCGCCAGCGTGATGGGGGTGTCACGCGGCACGCACAGGCCGAACACATGCTCGGTGTTGTGCGTTACTCCCGGTGCATAGCGGTGGCGCCAGACTGGGTAGATCTCATAAACATTCTCGACACCCCAATCCTGCAGCGCCGAGGATGGCACGCGCGCCGAGCCCACCTGAATCCCCGTTTCCTCCCAGACCTCCCGGATGGCCGTTTCCGTCCACGACTCATCCAGCCGATCTTTCGATCCGGTCACGCTCTGCCAGAACCCGGGTTGCTTGGCCCGCTCGATCAGCAAGACCTCTCGCTCAGGCGTGTAGATCACCACCAGCACCGATTGCGGAATCTTGTGAGACGCTTGTTCGTTCATGGCTGACAGTGTGGCACGGACCCTCCGCGGGTGTGTCGGCCCATGAAAAAGGCCACCCCGTGGGGTGGCCTCTCGGCACGCATCGGCAGCCCGGAGGCCGCCTCAGGCGTCAGCCCTGCGCGGGAGTCGCAGCGGCGGCGTTGCGCAGGCGGATGTGCAGTTCGCGCAGTTGCTTCTCGTCCACGTTCGACGGGGCGCCGGTCAGCAGACACTGGGCACGTTGTGTCTTCGGGAAGGCGATCACGTCGCGGATCGACTCAGCCTTGGTCATCAGCGTGACCAGGCGGTCCAGACCGAAGGCCAGACCACCGTGCGGGGGCGCGCCGTACTGCAGCGCGTCCAGCAGGAAGCCGAACTTCACGGCGGCGTCTTCCTTGCTGATGTTCAGGGCGCTGAACACCTTGGATTGCACCTCGGCGCGGTGGATACGGATCGAACCGCCACCCAGTTCCCAGCCGTTGAGCACCATGTCGTAGGCCTTGGCGATGCAGGCGCCCGGATCGGTGTCCATCAGGTCCTCGTGACCATCCTTCGGAGCGGTGAAGGGGTGGTGCACAGCGTTCCAGCGCTCCGACTCGTCGTCGTACTCGAACATCGGGAAGTCCACCACCCACAGCGGCGCCCAGCGGTCTTCGAACAGACCGGCCTTTTTGCCGAAGTCGGAGTGACCCACCTTCAGGCGCAGCGCGCCGATGGCGTCGTTGACGATCTTGGCCTTGTCGGCACCGAAGAAGATCAGGTCGCCGTCCTTGGCGCCGGTGCGCTCCAGGATCTTGGCAATGGCGGCATCGTGCAGGTTCTTCACGATGGGCGATTGCAAACCGTCACGGCCCTTGGCCACTTCGTTCACCTTGATCCAGGCCAGGCCCTTGGCACCGTAGATCTTGACGAACTCGGTGTAGGCATCGATCTCGCCGCGCGACATCGCGCCGCCGCCAGGAACGCACAGACCCACCACGCGGCCACCCTTGGTGGTGGCAGGCGTCGAGAAGACCTTGAAGTCCACGTCGGCCATCACGTCGGTCAGCTCGGTGAACTGCAGCTTGACGCGCAGGTCGGGCTTGTCCGAGCCATACAGGTGCATGGCGTCGGCGTACTTCATCACCGGGTAGGCGCCCAGATCCACATTCAGCGCCTTCATGAAGACGTGGCGGATCATGCCTTCGAACATGTCACGGATTTCCTGCTCGGTCAGGAAGCTCGTTTCAATATCGATCTGGGTGAATTCGGGCTGACGGTCGGCACGCAGGTCTTCGTCGCGGAAGCACTTGGTGATCTGGTAGTAGCGGTCGTAGCCGGCCACCATCAGCAGCTGCTTGAACAGCTGGGGCGACTGGGGCAGGGCGAAGAACTGGCCGTCGTGCACGCGCGAGGGCACCAGGTAGTCGCGGGCACCTTCCGGGGTCGACTTGGTCAGCATCGGGGTTTCGATGTCGATGAAGCCGTTCTCGTCCAGGAACTTGCGCGCTTCCATCGCCACGCGGTAGCGCAGCATCAGGTTCTTTTGCATGTAAGGACGACGCAGGTCCAGCACGCGGTGGGTCAGGCGGGTGGTTTCCGACAGGTTCTCGTCGTCCAGCTGGAACGGCGGCGTGACGGAAGCGTTCAGCACTTCCAGGGTGTGACCCAGCACTTCGATCTTGCCGCTGGTCAGTCCGGCGTTTTCGGTGCCGGCGGGGCGGGCGCGCACGACGCCGGTCACCTTCAGGCAGAACTCGTTGCGCACGTCTTCGGCGATCTTGAACGAGTCGGCACGGTCAGGGTCGAACACCACCTGCACCAGACCTTCGCGGTCACGCAGGTCGATGAAGATCACGCCGCCGTGGTCGCGGCGACGGTGGGCCCAGCCCATCAGCGTCACGGTCTGGCCCATCAGCGCTTCGCTGACCAGACCACAGTAAGTGGTGCGCATTGTTGTTAGCTCCGGAATGAGGTTCGTGCGGCCTGGGCACAGGCCCGGCTCGAAACCCTCGATTGTCGTTCAGGAATGGGTGTTTGGCGCGGCCGGTGGCGACACCACCCCCATCGAAATGATGTACTTGAGCGCTTCGTCCACCGACATGTGCAAAGGATGGACCTCGGCACGCGGCACGATCAGCATGAAACCCGAGGTCGGGTTGGGCGTGGTGGGTACGTACACGGTCACCATGTCGGGCGGCAGCTTTTGCGCCACCTCGCCATCAGGCTTGCCGGTCACGAAGGCGATGGTCCAGGCACCATGGCGGGGGTACTGCACCAGCACCGCCTCGCGGAAAGCCTGACCGCTGCTGGAAAACAGCGTGTCCGAGACCTGTTTGACCGAGTTGTAGATGCTCTTGACGATGGGGATGTTCGAAAACACCCAGTTGGAGCGATTGAGCAGCCACTGCCCGACCATGTTGGTGACCGCCACACCGGTCAGCCACAAGGCTGTAACCAGGATGATGACGCTCAGGCCAGGCACACGCTGCAAGTCGGCCAGCACAGGGTGGATGCTGACCGGCAGCACCGTCCGCGCCACGACCATGAACCAGGCAAACACGTCGTCGAGCGTGCCGATCACGCTCTTGAGCACCCAGATGGTGATCACCAGGGGGAGCCAGACGAGCAGGCCGGTGAGGATGTATTTCTTCACGTTGGGGAGGGGGGAGAGGGCGCGAGGCCGGGTGCCGTGGCAGGCAGCTTGGCCTGTATTGTCAGGCCAAGCTGTGTCAGGCGAGTGCGTGAAGCAAAAGCGCCGCTCAGTGGCAGGCGCAGGAGCCGCCGCATGGCGTGCCGCCCGAGTCGCTGCCTGCGCTGCTGGCCTCGGCCGGCGCAGGAGCAGCCGCTGCCGCGGTGGCGCCTGTGGCCGGGGCACTGGTGCCGCCCGAGCCGCCACGGAAGTCGGTCACATACCAGCCCGAACCCTTGAGCTGGAAGCCTGCAGCCGTGATCTGCTTCTGGAAGCTCTCGGCGCCGCAGGCGGGGCAGGTGGTGAGCACCGGATCAGAGATTTTTTGCAAAACGTCCTTGGCGTGACCGCAGGACGTGCACTGGTAGGCATAAATCGGCATGGCCTGACCTCGAGAAAATCGATGATTGTAAAAGACGGACGGCGCCCTTGCCAGCGTGCGTGCGCTGGCAAGGGCCCGCGCAAGGAGATGTGGGCGCCCCGTTGAAAATCAAGTCTCGGGACATGTGCGCGCTTCCGAGCCGCGCACAGCAGCCATCGTGCAGATGCTGCGCCTGTCCGTCAGGCTGTCAGCAGAGGTCGCTTGCTGCGGCGGTCCGTGATCCACTGCGGTGCCAAGGAGCCCAGCAGCATGCCTGCCAGGGCCATCAGCAGACCGGCCAACTGCCCGGGGAAGGCTTCGCCCAGGCCAGCATGGAAAGTGAACAAGGTCAGTGTGCCGATGCCCAGCACGATCGACAGCAGCGCCCCTTGGGTCGAGGCACGCTTCCAGTACAGACCGAAGGTCAGGGGCACGAAAGCACCCACCAGCGGAATCTGATAAGCCGCGGAAACCAGGTCATAGATGGCTGTTCCCTCCATCAAGATCGCGTACGTCAACACCAGGCAGGTGAAGACCAGCAGGGTCACGCGCATGGCGAACAGCACCTGACGATCCGTCATGCCGGGCTTGATGTTCTTGAGGATGTTCTCGACGAAGCTGGTGGAGGGCGCCAGCAGCGTGGCCGACGAGGTTGACTTGATCGCCGACACGAGCGCACCAAAGAAGAAGATCTGGGCGATCAGGGGCATTTTGCTCAGGATCAGCGTTGGCAGGACCTTCTGGGGGTCATTGGCCAACAATGCCCGCGTCTCATCCGGCATGATGATCAGCGAGGAGGCCACGATGAACATCGGTACGAAGGCAAAGGCCAGGTAGCCGAAGCCGCCGATGATGGCGCCCCGCTGGGCCGTGACCGCATCCTTGGCCGACATCACGCGCTGAAACACGTCTTGCTGAGGAATGGAGCCCAACATCATGGTGATGCCCGCGGCAATGAACCAGAGCCAGCCATCGGGGGTGTTCTCGGGGAAGAACTTGAACCAGTTGTTGGCATGCGCCAGGTCGATCACCTTGTCTGCTCCGCCCGCCTGGTCGGCGGCCATGTAGGCAATCAAGGACAGGCCCACAACCAGCACGACCATCTGGATGAAGTCGGTCCATGCCACCGCCAGCATGCCCCCCACCATCACATAGACCAGCACCAGCAAGGTGCCGAGAGCCATGCCCCAGGCGGGAGCGATGGTGCCACCCGAGAGCACCGAGAACACCAGGCCCAAGGCGGTGATTTGCGCGGCCACCCAGCCCAGATAGCTCAGGATGATGGCAACGGAGCAGAAGATTTCGACACCTTCGCCATAGCGCTGACGATAGTAGTCGCCGATGGTGAGCAGGCTCATTTTGTAGAGCCGGCTGGCGAAGAAGGCGCCCACCAGCACCAGGCACATCGACGCTCCGAACGGGTCTTCCACCACGGCGCCCAGGCCCCCTTCGGCGAACTTGGCCGGAATGCCCATGACCGTCTCCGCCCCGAACCAGGTCGCAAAGGTCGTGGTGATGACCATGATCAGCGGAAGACTGCGTCCTGCAATGGCGAAGTCGGTGGTGTTTTTGATGCGGGTGCCGGCATACATACCGATCGCCATCGTGCCAAGCAGATAGAGGATCACAAACGCAAGCAAGGTGGTGTTCATGGTCGGTATCGATCGGGGTCGATGGATGTCGAATTGGGGGCGGAGTTTAGTGGCAGATTGTCGCTGGATGCGCCGCCCTGATCTGGCTCACAGGTGTCTGGTGCGAGACACCGGTGAGCGGGGGGTCACAGCAGGCCCAGTCCGTGCAGTCTGAGCAACAACTGTGCCGTCAGCAGGCCCAGGACAAAGCCCACGCCCACCCAGACGATGGACGACAACAGTCGGTTGGTTTGGCGTTGTTCCGCCAGCATGGCCGCCAGGTCACGGCGCAGGTCGGCGTTGCTGTGCTCCAGGTTCTGGTGCACCAGGCGGGGCAGTTCCGGCAACATCTTGGCGTAGCGCGGCGCCTCGCGCTTGAGGCGCTGCCACAGACCGCGCAGACCCACTTGCTCGTGCATCCACTTTTCCAGGAAGGGCTTGGCCGTGCTCCACAGGTCCAGGTCGGGGTCGAGTTCGCGTCCCAGACCCTCCACGTTCAGCAGGGTCTTTTGCAGCAGCACCAGTTGGGGCTGGATCTCAACGTTGAAGCGGCGGGAAATCTGGAACAGGCGCATCAGCACCTGCCCCAGGGAGATTTCCTTGATGGGTCGGTCGAAGTACGGTTCGCACACGGTGCGGATGGCGCCTTCGAGCTCATCGACCCGGGTCGTCGCGGGCACCCAGCCACTTTCAATGTGCAATTCGGCCACGCGCTTGTAGTCGCGGTGGAAAAAGGCAATGAAGTTCTGTGCCAGGTAGTCCTTGTCCACCTCGGTGAGCGTGCCGATGATGCCGAAGTCCAGTGCGATGTAGCGGCCGAAGGTGGCTGGATCCAGGCTGACCTGGATGTTGCCAGGGTGCATGTCGGCGTGGAAAAAGCCGTCGCGGAAGACCTGGGTGAAGAAGATGGTCACGCCATCGCGGGCCAGCTTCTTGATGTCGACACCGGCGGCGCGCAGGCGGTTCATCTGGCTGATGGGCACGCCCTTCATGCGCTCCATCACCATCACGGTGGGGGTGCAGTGGTCCCAGATCATCTCGGGCACCAGGACCAGGTCGAGCCCGTCCATGTTGCGGCGCAACTGCGCTGCGTTGGCGGCTTCGCGCACGAGGTCCAACTCGTCGTGCAGATACTTGTCGAACTCGGCCACCACTTCGCGGGGCTTGAGGCGCTTGCCGTCGGACCAGAAACGCTCCACCCAGCCGGCCAGTGTGCGCATCAGGGCCAAGTCGTCGTCGATGACGTTGAGCATGCCGGGACGCAGCACCTTGACAGCCACTTCGCGGCCGTCGTGCAGCACCGCAAAGTGAACTTGGGCGATGGACGCGCTGGCGATCGGGTCCGTGTCGAACTGTTTGAAGATGGCCGACAGGGGCTTGCCCAGGGCTTTCTCGACCAGGCGAGCCGATTCGTCGCTGGGGAAAGGGGGGACGCGGTCTTGCAGCTTCGCCAGCTCATCTGCCACATCCGGAGGGAGCAGGTCGCGCCGGGTGGACAGCATCTGCCCGAATTTGACGAAGATCGGCCCCAGGTGCTCCAGCGCCTGGCGCAGTCGCTCGCCGCGGGGCGCATGCAGACGCCTGCCCGTCGAGAGCACGCGTGCCAGCAGGCTCCAGCGTGGTCGGCGCAGGCTGTGCAGCAGCAAGCCGTCCAGCCCGAAACGCAGGGCGATCAGTCCGATGTAGGCGGGGCGAAACAGCGAGCGCATCGGTCGGCCTCGTGGTCAGCGGCGCGACGCCGGCGAGCCGCCAGCCTGATCACGCTGGCCAGGGCGCCAGCGCTGCAAGGTTTGGCGCACTGACTCACCCACTGTACGCAGCCATTCGGCGGGCGCATTGCCCAGCATGCGGGCCACATCGTCCTGGATGTCCCAGCGCAGGTGGGTCATCAGCCAGGAGGCCACCTCGGCCAGGGCCGCGTCACCTTCGATGCGAACGTCGGGGCGCTGGCCGGTCAGCAACTGGCGCGCCATCGTCATCGGATCACTGAGCTCGATGGTCAGCGTCAAGCCGTCGCCGCAGGGGCTGAGGGCGGGACCCGATTCGACCAGTTCGAACAGGCCTGCGGGGGTGATGACGAAACGCACGGATGGGGGGAGTAACCCCTGGGAACCATCGGCCGGCTGCAGGAACCGAGGCAGAGGTGGTGCGAAGGTGCTGGTCCATTGCAGGTCAATGGTGCGACCCGCATGGGGTTGGAGTTTGCCGCTGGCGACGGGCTCGCTGGCCACCACGTGGTTGAGCAGCAGCGTCAAGCGGGGCAGCACCAAAGGGCCGAGCCAAGTGAAGGGATGAGAAAGCATGTCGCGGATTGTAGGTGTGGGCCGACAACCCCTGGAAAGCAGGGGGAGGCGAGGGGTGCATTCGACGCTAAGCTGCGACGGCTGGCATTTCACATACAACGAGTTTAGGGTTTTTCCTGTCATGTTGCCCCTCGGTGCGGGATGGTGCGAGGGGAGCTGTAGGTCTCATGTTCAACAAGCGTAATTACCGCCCCACTTTTTTCAGTGCGCCTGAGTCGGTCACATCCTTTGTGGCGGCGTTTCTGGAGCCCTTTGTCACCGTCGGAACCTTGCTGGCGGTGATGCTGCATCTCAATGAGTCGGTGCTGAGGCCGGATCTGGCCCTGTGCCTGCTGGCGTTCGCCTTGACCTTTCCTGGGCGCAATCGCTTCCACGATGAGCCGCTGGACGCCGCCATCGACATCGTCTCCTCCTGGGTGGCGGTGCTGTTGATCCTGGCGGTGTGCGGCTTTGCCACCAACAGCCTGATGTTCTTCAAGATGGAGGTGATGCTGGCCTGGGCCTTGACCACGCCGTTGGTGCAGTGGGTGGTCGTGATGGTGGGGCGTGCCATCGTGCTTCGCCAGATGGCGCGTCCAGAGTCCCGTCGCCGGGCGGTGGTGGTTGGTGCGGGTGCGCTGGGCCTGAAGGTGGCGAAGGCACTTCAGGCCAATCCGGGTCAAGCGGTGAGTTTCGTCGGGTACTTCGACGATCGCTCGGGTGACCGCGTCCAGCCCGAAACACAGGCTCAGCGCCTGGGGGGGCTCAAAGACATTGCGGACTATGTTCAGGCGCACGGCATCCACGAGGTCTACATCACCTTGCCGCTGGGGTCACAGCCCCGCATCCTGGCATTGATGGAGGCCATTCAGGGCACCACGGCGTCTTTGTATTTTGTGCCTGACGTGTTCGGCATCAGCATCATCCAAGGCCGTTTGCAGGACATGAACGGCGTGCCCGTGGTGGGCATTTGCGAAACCCCGTTCACGGGCATCAACGAACTGGCCAAGCGGGTGTTCGACATTGTGGTGGCCAGCATCATCCTGGTTCTGATTTCACCGGTTTTGCTGGCGTTGGCGATCGGGGTCAAACTCAGTTCGCCGGGGCCCGTCATTTTCAAGCAGCGACGCAACGGCCTCGATGGCGAGGAAATCATCGTCTACAAGTTCCGCTCGATGCGAGCCATGGACAACGGCGCCGTGGTGAAGCAGGCGACCAAGGGGGATCCGCGCATCACGCCTTTCGGGGCGTTCATCCGCAAGACCTCGCTCGATGAGTTGCCACAGTTCATCAATGTGCTGCAGGGGCGCATGAGCATCGTGGGCCCGCGCCCCCATGCGGTGGCGCACAACGAGTCGTACCGCCGCCTCATCAAGGCCTATATGGTGCGCCACAAGGTGCGTCCTGGCATCACCGGGTGGGCTCAGGTGAATGGCTGCCGCGGTGAAACCGAGACCCTCGACAAGATGCAGGCTCGGGTGGAGTACGACCTGGAGTACCTGCGCAACTGGTCGCTGGGCCTCGATGTGGCCATCATTTTCCGCACCATTCGTCTGGTGCTGTTTGATCGCAATGCGTATTGAGTACCCGTGCGCGATGTGAGCGTTGTTCCTTCAATCAAAACCGGAGAGGGTGGAATGCACCAGAAGAACGTGATCGTCAGGGGGAGGGCGCTGGCTGCGCTGATGGCGCTGGCCGCCGGCGCGGGGAGTGTGGGTGCCGAAGAGCTGCCGCTGTATCTGACCCTGAGCCAAAGCCTCACGCGCGACAGCAACCTGCTGCGCGACAACAATGACCGCCGCAGTGACACCATCTCGGTCACCACGGTGGCTGGCGGGCTGAGCAAGGCCTATGGCCGGCAGAATTACCGGGTCTCTGCTTCGGCTTCGCGCAGCACTTACCGTGAGAACCAGCAGTTCGACAACGATGGCTATGCCGTGAGCGGGGAGTTGGCCAGCGAGGTGGGGGCCAACTTCAAGGTCACCCTGTCCGGCTCGGCCTCTCAGTTTTTGCCCAACTTTGAAGACCAGGCGAACCGCTTGGTACGCAACACGGAGCGCGGCCGGCAGGCGGCGATCGATGTGCGCTACGGTCTGTACGGACGCTGGTCCGTGAATGCGGGAGCCAGCTACAGCAAGGTGGACTTCCAGGTCAACACGGACGAGAACAAGACGTCTGATTCGGTGTTTGCCGGCATCCGCTATTTGCCCTCCGATCTGGCTTACATCGGTTTGACCCTGTACCGGACCGATACCGATGTGCCAAACCGGAGGTTGGTGGGGGTCGCTACGCGAGGCGAGACCATCGAGCGCAACAGCCTGAGCGTGGACACGGTCTGGCAGGTGACGGGCTTCAGTCGCCTGTCTGCTCGCCTGGCAGCCACCAGTGAGAAGCATCCTCAAGACCGTCGCCGGGACTTCAATGGTCTGACCGGATCCGCTTCGTGGAATTTCACACCGGCTGGCAAGGTGTCCTATGCGCTGAACTGGGTGCGGGACACCAGTAACGAGGGTTTGGGCCTGATTAACGCCAGCTCTGCCTACGCCACCAACAAGCGACTGACGAACAACTTGTCTGCGACGGCGACATGGCAGGCAACTTCAAAAGTCAAACTCAATGCAGGCTATTCCTTCGCGGAGTATCGTGAAGATCAGGACATTTTTGGATCTAGCTTGGTGGGTGGCACGGATCAAACGGGGCGCTACAGTGCCTTGTCGCTGGGCGTCTCTTATCAGCCCATTCGTGCGGTCGGATTGGGTTGCGATATGCAGCGCTACGATCGGACGCAATCTGCTTTTTCCCGTGCGTATGATGGCAACAGCGTGGCGTGTCGTGCCTCGTTCACCATTGACTGACATCGGGAGTTCACTTTGCCTTGCATCCTGTTGACCGGGGCCACCGGTTACATCGCTTCGCACACCTGGCTGGCCTTGCAGGAGGCTGGTTTCGACGTGGTGGGCATCGACAGCCTGGTCAACAGTTCGGTGAAGGTGCTCGATCGCCTGGAAACCACTGGGCGGCGTGCACCGCATTTTGTGCAGGGTGATGTGCGCGACGCGGCGGCGCTGGACCGGTGCTTCGAGTTGGCCCGCACGCGATTTGGTGGCATCAAGGCCGTGGTGCACTTTGCGGCCTTGAAGGCGGTGGGCGAGTCGGTCGAGCGTCCGCTGGACTACTTCGAGAACAACCTCGGTGGCCTGCTGTCTGTTTGCCAGGCGATGAAGCGCCATGGCGTGAACAACTTGGTGTTCAGCTCGTCGGCCACGGTGTACGGTAGCCCTGACACCCTGCCGATCACCGAAGATGCTCCTCTGCGTGTGACCAACCCTTATGGTCAGACCAAGCTGATGGGCGAGGAGATCCTGCGCGAGCTGGGGCGCTGCGACCCCACCTGGCGCTTTGCCTGTTTGCGGTACTTCAACCCGGTTGGGGCGCATCCCAGTGGGTTGATCGGCGAAGATCCCCAAGGCATTCCCAACAACTTGATGCCCTATGTGGCCCAGGTGGCCGTGGGGCAGCGTCCTCATCTGAACGTGTTTGGCAACGATTACGACACGCCCGACGGCACCGGCGTGCGCGACTATATCCATGTGTGCGACCTGGCCGAGGGCCATGTGGCCGCGCTGCGTTACCTGTTCGAGCGTCAGCAGTCCTTGACGGTCAACCTGGGTACGGGCCAGGGCTACAGCGTGCTGGAGTTGGCGCAAGCCTACGGCCGTGCATCGGGCCGTGAGATCCCGGTGGTGTTCGCGCCGCGTCGTGCCGGTGACGTGGCGGCCTGCTATGCCGACCCGCAACGTGCGTTCGAGACCATGGGCTGGAAGGCCACACGGGGGCTGGACGAGATGTGCGTGGATTCGTGGCGCTGGCAGTCGCACAACCCCCATGGTTTTCGAGATTGAGCGCCACTGACCCTGTGGTTGGCCGCGCGACCGTCTCTCTCTTTTTCAGTTTGACAACATGACCCATTCCTTGCTTCCCGTCATCATGGCCGGTGGTTCGGGCACCCGCCTGTGGCCCCTGTCGCGCGCCTTGTATCCCAAGCAGTTCCTGATCCTGACGGGCAATCAAAGCCTTTTCCAGCAAGCCCACCTGCGCCTGCAATCCCTGGCGGCTGCCGACATCGCTGTGACGCAGCCTTGCGTGGTGGGCAACGAAGAGCACCGCTTTCTGGTGCTCGACCAGTTGCGCGAGGTGAAGGGGGAAGCCGCACCTTTGTTGCTGGAGCCGGTGGGCCGCAACACGGCACCGGCTGTGACCTTGGCGGCCCTTCAGGCCGTGGCGGATGGGGCCGACCCGATCTTAGTGGTCACGCCCGCTGATCAGACCGTGACCGACGAGGCCGCTTACACCGCCGCCGTGCAGGCGGCCGTGCGCGCCGCAGCCGAGGGGGACATCGTGATCCTGGGCATCACTCCGGATCGCCCAGAGACGGGGTTTGGCTACATCCGCACGGGAGAAGCGAATGCCTTGGGTGCGCGTTGCGTGCAGGCTTTCGTCGAGAAGCCCGACGCCCAGACTGCGCAGGCTTATGTGGCCGATGGCGGCTACTTCTGGAACAGCGGCATGTTTGTGATGAAGGCCTCGCGCTGGCTGGCTGCGGTGGGACATTTCCGCCCGGACATCCTGGCGGCCACGCAGGCCGCATTCGCCGTGCGGACTTCCGATGCTGCCTTCGTTCGCCCTGGCAAGGACGAGTTCAAGGCCGTGCCATCCGAGTCGGTGGACTATGCGGTGATGGAGCAATGCCCTGCGCACCCTGAGGCGGGTTTTGTGGTGCGCATGGTGCCGTTGAACGCAGGCTGGTCGGACCTGGGCGCCTGGGATGCGGTCTGGCAGGTGACGCCGCACGATGCGCAAGGCAACGCCGCCCATGGCGATGCGCTGTTCCAGGGCACCACCAACACCCTGATCCATGCTTCATCGCGTCTGGTGGCAGCCGTCGGGTTGGACAACATCGTCGTGGTGGAAACGCCGGACGCCGTGCTGGTGGCCGATCGCAGTCGCAGCCAAGAGGTCAAGCAGATCGTTGCTGCGCTGGACAAGCAGTCTCGCCCGGAAGGCAGCCTGCACCGCCGCGTGCACCGGCCTTGGGGTTGGTACGACTCGATCGATGCCGGTGAGCGCTTCCAGGTCAAGCGCATCATGGTCAAGCCGAAGGCTTCGTTGAGCCTGCAGATGCACCACCACCGCGCCGAGCACTGGATCGTGGTGAGCGGTACCGCCGAGGTGACCGTGGGCGAAGAGGTGAAGCTGATTTCCGAGAATCAGTCGGTCTACATCCCCTTGGGGAATGTGCACCGTCTGACGAACCCCGGTGCGATCCCGCTGGAGATCATCGAGGTGCAGTCAGGCAGCTACCTGGGTGAGGACGACATTGTCCGTTTCCAGGACAACTACGGTCGCACGAACTGAACCGCGTGTGAGCCGAGCCAGGTGCCGCTTTGTGAAAGGTGGGCCTAGCGTCCACCGGCCGACAGGTGCCTGAACGTGGCGCGCTTCAGCGGCCCAGGTGCCGCAGCAGATCCAAGGGCTGCGCCACGATGACGCTGGCGCCCCAGGTGTCGATCTCGCCACTGTGGCCGATGTAGCCCCAGGCCGCGGCCGCGCTGGGCATGCCGGCCGCTTGCGCTGCCTGGATGTCGCGCAGGTCGTCGCCCACGTAGAGCACGCGCGCTGGGCTGACGCCGATCTGCTCGCAGGCGGTCAGCAAGGGCAGCGGGTGCGGTTTGGCGTGGGCGGTGGTGTCGCCGCTGATCAGCGTGGCCGACCGTTCAGCCAGTTTCAGGCCCTGCATGACCGGCACGGTGAAGCGGTGCGGCTTGTTGGTGACCACACCCCAGGCGATGCCCTGGGCTTCCAGCGTGGCCAGCAACTCGGCCATGCCGTCAAACAGCACGGTGGTGTCGGCCAGGATGCGTTCGTAGGTGTCGAGGAAGGCCGTGCGCAGGTCTTCGAACTCGGCATGGCCCGGATGGATGTCGAGTGCCGCGCCGATCAGACCTCGAGCGCCGGCCGAGGCGTAGGGACGCAAGGTCTCCAGGGGCAAGGGCGTCAGGCTGCGCTTCACACGCAGGTGGTTGACGGCGCCGACCAAGTCGCCCGCGGTGTCGGCCAGGGTGCCGTCCAGGTCAAACAGCACGGCCTGAGCGGGCTCGGCCCAGCTCAGGTGCCCGGACGTGGACTGCGCGTTCACGGGTTCAAAGGCTTGCGGCAAGCCACCATGTAGTTCACGCTGGTGTCGCCCGACAGCTTGTAGAGGCGGGTCAGCGGGTTGTATTCCAGGCCCTTGAACTGCACGGTGTCGAGGCGGGCTTCGCGGATCCAGCGAGCCAGTTCGGCCGGGCGGATGAAGCGCGAGAACTCGTGCGTCCCATTGGGCAGGAGCTTGAGCACGTACTCGGCGCCCACGATGGCGAACAGGAAGGACTTGGGGTTGCGGTTGAGGGTCGAGAAAAACACCCAGCCACCGGGCTTGACCATGTCGGCGCAGGCACGGATGACCGACGAGGGGTCGGGCACGTGCTCCAGCATTTCCATGCAGGTGACGACGTCAAACTGCGCGGGCTGCTCAGCGGCCAGGGCTTCGGCGGCCACACTGCGGTAGTCCAGGTTGGCGACGCCGGCTTCCATGGCGTGCAACTGGGCCACTTTCAGGGGCTTGTCGGCCAGGTCGATGCCCAGCACGTTGGCGCCACGGCGGGCCATGGATTCGGCCAGGATGCCCCCACCGCAGCCCACGTCGACCACGGTCTTGCCCTTGATGGCGGCGTGCTGGTCGATCCAGTCCAGGCGCAGGGGGTTGATCTGGTGCAGCGGACGGAATTCGCTTTCCGGGTCCCACCACTTGTGGGCCAGGTCACTGAATTTGGCGAGTTCTTGGGGGTCGGCGTTCGTCATGGACGAGATGCTACCCAAAGGACCGCCCGCTTCCGCCCATCGGGGGCTTTTCTTGCAGTTTTTTTGACCTGACGCGGTCTTGACGCGGGCCCGCAGCGCTCACTCAGGGGGGCGCTTGAGGCGGCGGTAGAGGGTGTTGCGGCTGATGCCCAGGCGGCGCGCGGCTTCGGACATGTTGCCCTGGGTCGCGGCTATCACCTGCTGGATGGTCTGCTGGGAGAGGCGGCGCAGATTGGGTTCTTGCAACGACGACGCGGAGGCCCCCAGGTCTGACTCCAACTGGCCAGAGGCCCGATGTGGGCCGTGCGAGGCGTTGTGGGTGTCAGCGTGACGACGGGCGTCGCGTGTGGCGTCCTGCAACTCCTGTTGCATGTCGTCGGGCACGTGGCGCCAGTCGATGGCGACCTCGGTGGGCTCCAGCAAGGCGCAGGCGGTGCGCAGCAGGCTGTGGAGCTGGCGCAGGTTCCCGGGCCAGTGGTGCGCGGCCAGAGCCTGGTGCAGGCCAGGATGCAGTTGCGGCACCGGGGCGGTCGCGCGGCCCATGCTCTGGCAGATGTCGGCCAGCATGTGTGTCACCAGGGTGTCGAAGTCCTGGCGCTCGCGCAGGGCGGGCAGGGTGACGGTCAGGCCGTTGAGGCGGTAGAACAGGTCCTCGCGGAACTGGCCGGTGCGCACAGCTTCCCGCAGGTTGCGGTGGGTGGCGCACACCAGCACGAAGTCCACCGGGTGGGCCTTGTTGCCACCCAGGGGCACGACCATCTTGTCTTGTAGCACGCGCAGCAGGCGGGCCTGCAGTGCCAGCGGCATGTCGCCGATTTCGTCCAGAAACAGGGTGCCGCCATCGGCTTCTCGGATGCGACCGGGCGCGCCCTCGCGGCGTGCGCCGGTGAACGCGCCGCCGACATAACCAAACAGCTCGGCTTCGATCAGGGTTTCGGGCAGGGCAGCGCAGTTGAGGGCGACGAAGGGGCGGGCCGCGCGGGGACCCTCCTGGTGCAGGGCGCGGGCGAAGACTTCCTTGCCGGTGCCGGATTCACCCTGGATCAGGACAGGGATGCCCTGGGCTTGCACCCGCTGGGCGCGGTGGTGAGCCTCGGCCAGGCGGATGTCGAGCGTCCACTCCTTGTGCTGCGGGGCGTGTGATGCCGTGCGCGGAGGTGTGGCGGCGTCGGGAGGCGACGCTGGTCGCGCGGTGGGGGCGATGGACGGCGATGGCGTGTGAATGGCCGGACGCCGGGGCCAGTCGAGGCGCGCGAACAAGGACAGGCCTCGCGCGGTGCGCACACGCAGGGTGCGGCTGGGCGGCATCTGAGCCACCCGCAGGCCTGTCAGGTCGGCCAGTGTGCCGCCACCCAGGGCTGGCAGCCCCAACCATTCTCGGGCCAGCTGGTTGCTGCCGACCACCCAGCCGTCGTCCGACAGGGCCACCAGGCCTTCACCCACCGCACCCAGTCCTTCGGCGTGGGCATGCAGGCGCAGCACTTGGTCGTGGCCATGGCGTGCATGGAACAGCCGGTCTTCAATCATGCGGGCGGCCGATCGCACCAGCGCAAAGGTGTGCGGGTGCTGCCCCCGGTGGTCGCCGGAGATGTCGATCACGCCGCGCAAGCGGCCTTCCGAGGTCAATACCGGCGCAGCCGCGCAGGTCAGGAAGCTGTTTCGGGCCAGGTAGTGTTCGGCGCCGTGGATGACGACGGCGCGCTCTTCGGCCAGGGCCGTGCCGATGGCGTTGGTGCCGCGGTCGTGTTCGTGCCAGAGCGCGCCGGGCCGGAGCGAGACGCGTTCGGCACGGGTGGCGAAATCGATGTCGCCCAGGGTGTCGAGCAGCAGGCCGTGGTTGTCGGCCAGCACCACCACGTTGCCGCTGTCGCGGATCTGGTCGAACACGAAGCTCATGACTGGGCGGGCGTGGGCCAGCAGGTCGTGCTCGCTGGCCAGGGTATGGCGCAGGTCGGCGGGTGTGCACAGCGGGGGCTCGCTGGCCACATCGACCGGGCTGAGGCCCGCATGACGGCTGCGCAGCCAGGACTGTCTCAGGGTGTCGTCCACCAGCCCTGGGGGCACGTCGCCGGCGTCCATCAGGCAGCGGCGGGCCTGCAGGAGGTCCGTTTCTGACTGGTGGTGGGTGAGCTGCAGCGGCATGGCAGGAGTGGTTGGGGTAGGGGAATTCGGTCGCGGTAGGGGGAGTATGGCGTGGCGGGCAAGGTGACACACCCGTGGTCACCCTGTGTCATTTTGGGACAGTGTGTGCTGCGGAGACAAGGTGGCTGACACAGGGTGACAGCCGCTCGTGTGTCACGGCGTCTCTGGGACAGGGGCCTGCGGTCTCGGGACGAACCCGCATTGGCACGCGCTCTGCACTCAAGGAGGACGTCACGGCCACAAGCCTGGCTTCCTTTGCCCCTTGATCCCCTACACCTGACCTTGAGGAGACACTCGATGATCTACGCAGCACCCGGCGCCGCTGGCGCTCCCGTGGCCTACCAGACCCGCTACGACAACTTCATCGGTGGCAAGTTCGTCGCCCCGCTGGGCGGCGAGTATTTCGATGTGATCACGCCCATCAGCGGCAAGGTCTACACCCAGGCCGCCCGCTCGACCGAGGCGGACATCAACCTGGCCCTGGACGCTGCCCACGCCGCCAAAGACGCCTGGGGCGCCACGGCCCCCGCGGACCGCGCCAACATCCTGCTGAAGATCGCCGACCGCCTTGAGCAGAACCTGGAGAAGTTGGCCTACGCAGAGACTGTGGACAACGGCAAGCCCATCCGCGAAACGCTGAACGCCGACATCCCGCTGGCCGTGGACCACTTCCGCTACTTTGCAGGCTGTTTGCGTTCACAAGAAGGATCGATCAGTGAAATTGACGGCAACACCATTGCCTATCACTTCCACGAGCCCCTGGGTGTGGTCGGTCAGATCATCCCCTGGAACTTTCCGATCCTGATGGCTGCCTGGAAGCTGGCTCCGGCCTTGGCCGCCGGCAACTGCGTGGTGCTCAAGCCGGCCGAGTCCACCCCCATCAGCATCCTGATCCTGGCCGAGATGATCGCCGACCTGTTGCCGGCCGGTGTGCTCAACATCGTCAACGGCTTTGGCCGCGAAGCCGGCATGCCGCTGGCCAGCAGCAAACGCATCGCCAAGATCGCCTTCACCGGCTCCACCGCCACGGGCCGCGTGATCGCCCAGGCTGCTGCCGGCAACCTGATCCCCGCCACGCTGGAGCTGGGTGGCAAGAGCCCCAACATCTTCTTTGACGATGTCATGGCCGAAGACGATGCCTTCCTCGACAAGGCCATCGAGGGCATGGTGCTGTTCGCCTTCAACCAGGGCGAGGTGTGCACCTGCCCATCGCGCGCCCTGATCCAGGAATCGATCTACGACCGCTTCATCGAGCGTGCGCTCAAGCGTGTGGCCGCCATCAAGCAGGGCAGCCCGCTGGACACGGACACGATGATGGGGGCCCAGGCCTCGGCCATGCAGATGGACAAGATCATGTCCTACCTGGCGGTGGGCAAGGAAGAAGGCGCCCAGGTGCTGATCGGTGGCGACCGCGCCCAGTTGGGCGGCGAGTTGAGCGAGGGCTATTACATCCAGCCGACGCTGTTCAAGGGTCACAACCAGATGCGCATCTTCCGCGAGGAAATCTTCGGCCCGGTGCTGGCCGTGACGACCTTCAAGAATGAGGCCGAAGCCATGGCCATTGCCAACGACACGCCGTATGGCCTGGGCGCCGGCGTGTGGACCCGTGACGGCAGCCGCGCGTATCGCTTTGGCCGTGGCATCCAGGCCGGTCGCGTCTGGACCAACTGCTATCACGCCTACCCGGCACACGCCACCTTCGGTGGTTACAAGGAATCTGGCATCGGTCGTGAGACCCACAAGATGATGCTCGATCACTACCAGCAGACCAAGAATCTGCTGGTGAGCTACAGCCCCAACAAGCTGGGCTTCTTCTGACATGAACAGGGCTCCACAAGGGCCCTGGTTGGAGGTGGGGCGGCCTGGCCGCCCCTTTTCATTGGGTTTCGTTCGGAAGAGATCGCAACATGATCGAACGTGTGATCGCCACCGAAGTGGCAGAGTCGCTGATCCGGGGCTTGCGCCAGCGATATGGCGACGTGATGTTCTACCTCTCGCACGGTTGCTGTGATGGCAGCACGCCCATGTGTTTGAAGCGCGGGGAAATGTCGCTCAGTGAGGGCGATGTGCAACTGGGCGAGGTGCTGGGCGTGCCATTTCACGCCAGCCGCATGCAGTTGGATTACCTGGGGGGTGCGCAGTTGACGCTGGATGTGCGCTCAGGCAGCCTGGGCACGATGTCGCTGGAAGACGCCGATGGCCTGCACTTTGTGATCCGCACCCGCAAGTTGAGCGCAGCCGAGCAGGCAGATTTGTCCCCCGTGCGCTGAGGTGCATGACGCGCAGGCGGCGCCATGTCGCCCGACTTGTGACACAGTGGCGCCTGCATCAACCTGCTTGAGTCGACCCTCCATGCGCACCATCGTTTACGGCATCCCCAACTGCGACACCGTCAAGAAGGCCCGAGCCTGGCTGACCGAGCAAGGCGTGGACTACACCTTCCACGACTACAAGAAGCTGGGCGTGCCGGCCGAGCGTCTGGCCGCCTGGGTGGCTGCGGTGGGTTGGGAGCCCTTGGTCAACCGCCAAGGCACGACCTGGCGCAAGCTGGATGACGCGACCAAGGCCTCGGTGGTGGATGCCGCGAGCGCCCAAGCCTTGATGCTGGCGCAGGCGAGCGTCATCAAGCGCCCGGTGATCGAGCGCGATGGCGTGGTGGTGCTGGTGGGCTTTGCGCCCGACAAGGCCGCCGCGGCTTTCGCACGCTGAGCTGCCGAGAGACAATACGCCTTTTGTGCCCGCTTGCGCGGGCGGGGTGTCATCGGGTGTTGAAGCAAGAGAAGCCATTGCACAGGTCCACACCGGCTTTACGGTCAGGCTCACGATCAAGGGCGCGCAGCGCGCAGCGCGGTGCGGCCGACTGGTTCCTGATCGCCATGGTCGGTGCCGTCTTGCTGGCGTCCTTCGTGCCCGACTGGGGTCGCAGTGACGGCCCTTTGCATCTTGGGCAGGTGACCGACATCGGCGTCTTCCTGCTCTTTTTCCTGCATGGCATGGGCCTGTCCACCGACAGCCTCAAGACCGGTGCCAGCAAGTGGAAGCTGCATCTGCTGGTGCAAGCCTGCACCTACGTCATCTTCCCGATCTGGTGGGCCGTGCTGGCGCTGGTGGGTGGGCGCTGGATTTCGCACGACCTGCTGATGGGTTTCTTCTACCTGGCGGTCTTGCCGTCCACCGTGTCCTCGTCGGTGGCCATGACCGCGCTGGCGCGGGGCCACGTGGCGGCCGCGGTGCTCAACGCCACCTTGTCCACGCTGCTGGGCGTGTTCCTGACGCCTTTGCTGGTCAGCCTGGTCATGAGCGGGCAGGGACAGCACATGGACATCAGCCAGACCATGCTGAAGGTCGCACAGATGCTGCTGCTGCCTTTCGTGATCGGGCATCTGCTGCGCCCCTGGTTGGGCGCCTTTTTCGCGCGCATCAAGCGCTACACCACCATCTTCGACCGCGGCGTGATCGTGCTGATGGTGTGGGCCGCGTTCAGCGACTCGGTGGCCGACGGCCTGTGGACCAAGCATGGGCCGGTGCTGCTGGCGCAGGCGCTGTTGGGCGCGGCTGTCTTCCTGTTCCCGATGCTGTGGTTCAGCCGCAAGGTGGCCCGTGCGCTGGGCTTTGACCTGCCCGACGAGATCGTGGCCGTGTTCTGTGGCTCCAAGAAGACCCTGGCGTCGGGTATGCCGATGGCCAAGCTGCTCTTTGGCGGCAACGCGGCCATGGGTGTCTTGATTCTGCCCATCATGCTGTACCACCAGATGCAGTTGTTCGTGTGCGCGGTGCTGGCGCGCCGTTATGCCGCGCGCGTCAGCAAGCAGGTGGCGTGAGCGCGAGCTTCACCACGGCGTGACATGAGCGAGGTCATCTACACCCCACCGCCCGACGAAGGGCTGGACCTGATCCATGTGGACGAGGCCCTCATCGTCGTCAACAAGCCCGAAGGCCTGCTCTCGGTGCCCGGCCGCGGAGAGGACCGCCAGGACTGCATGGTGCACCGCGTGCAGCAGCGCTTTCCCGAGGCGCTCACCGTGCACCGGCTCGACATGGCCACCTCGGGCCTGCTGGTGTTCGCCCGTGGCGAGGCCATGCAGCGGGCCCTGAGCGTGCTGTTCCAGGACCGGCAGGTGGACAAGCGCTATGTGGCCGTCGTCAAAGGCTTGCTGGCGCAGGACCAGGGCGAGGTCAACCTGCCGCTGATCGCCGACTGGCCGAACCGGCCGCGCCAGATGGTGTGCTTTGAGCGGGGCAAACCTTCGCAGACGCTGTACGAGGTGCTGGCTCGCGACCCGCTGAAGGACGAGACCCGTGTGGCGCTCACGCCAGTGACCGGGCGATCGCACCAGTTGCGCGTGCACATGCTGGCGCTGGGGCACCCGATGCTGGGCGACCCCTTCTACGGTGATGCGGACAGCCAGGCCCGTGCGCCCCGGCTGCTCCTGCACGCAGAGACTTTGAGCTTGCCTCACCCGGTGTCCGGCGAGCGGGCGAGCTGGGTCTGCGCGGCGCCTTTTTAATACCGCAGACCGTGTCAGGTGCGCACATGACAGGTCTGTCATGGATTGGCCCCGCAGGTGAAAGGTGGCAAAATCCAGGGTTTTGGCTAGAGTCCCCGGGGTGCCATGAGCGCAGTCGTCATCAGCGGAACTGGTTTGTACCAGCCGCCTTACACCATCACCAACGCCGAGCTCGTTGAGGCCTTCAACGCCTACGTGGATCGGTACAACGCCGAGCACGCCGCCGAGATCGAAGCCGGTACCTTGACGGCCCTGGCCCACTCCAGCGTCGAATTCATCGAAAAAGCGTCGGGCATCAAGCAGCGCTACGTGATGGAGAAGTCGGGCATCCTCGACCCGAAGCGCATGTACCCGCGCCTGCAACCGCGTGGCGATGACGAGCTGTCCATCCTCGCCGAAATCGGTGTGGAAGCTGCCAAGAAAGCCATGGCCGCCGCCGGCAAGACCGGTGCCGACATCGACGCCGTGATCTGCTCGTGCTCCAACCTGCAGCGCGCCTACCCCGCCATCGCCATCGAGATCCAGAACGCCATCGGCGCCAAGGGTTATGGCTACGACATGAACGTGGCCTGCTCGGCCGCCACCTTCGGTCTGGAGCAGGCGGTCAACGCCATCAAGTCGGGCTCGGCCAAGTGTGTGCTGGTGATCAACCCCGAAATCACCTCGGGCCACCAGGAATGGAAGGACCGCGACTGCCACTTCATCTTCGGTGACGTGGCCACGGCCACCATCGTCGAGCGTGCCGACACCGCCACCTCCGCAGAGCAGTGGGAAGTGCTGGGCTCCAAGCTCGCCACCCAGTTCTCCAACAACATCCGCAACAACTTCGGCTACCTCAACCGCAGCGAAGACAGCGATCCCACCGCCCGCGACAAGACCTTCCGCCAGGAAGGCCGCAAGGTGTTCAAGGAAGTGGTGCCCATCGCCGCCGCCCACATCGAGTCCGAGCTGACCGAGCTGAAGCTGGCCCCCACCGACGTGCGTCGCTTCTGGCTGCACCAGGCCAACCTGTCGATGAACCAGCTCATCGTCAAGAAACTGACCGGCGGCGAAGTCACCCCCGACATCGCCCCGCTGATCCTGGATGAGTACGCCAACACCTCGTCGGCCGGCTCCATCATTGCCTTCCACCTGCACAAGGGCGATCTGGCCTCGGGCGACGTCGGCGTGATCTGCTCTTTCGGCGCCGGTTACTCGGTCGGCTGCGTGGTCGTGCGCAAGCGCTGATCCTGGCCTGACCCCTCCTGCAGCGGCCCGTCTGGTTGTCCAGCGGGCCGTTTGTCCATCCTGACGATCCTGGCTTCTTCTGCGTTCATGAGCGGCGAATTCACCTTCTACTGGCACGACTACGAAACCTTCGGCAAGGTGCCGCGACGCGACCGCCCCTCGCAGTTCGCCGGCATCCGCACCGATGCCGATCTGAATGAGGTGGGCGAGCCGCTGATGCAGTACTGCGCCCCCGCGCCCGACTACCTGCCCGAGCCCGAAGCCTGCCTGCTGACCGGCATCCTGCCGCAGACCTGCCTGGAGCAGGGCGTGCCGGAGCATGCCTTTGCCCAGGCCATCGCTCAGGAGTTGGCCCAACCGAACACCGTGGGTGTGGGCTACAACACCATCCGCTTCGACGATGAGGTGACGCGCCACCTGTTCTGGCGCAACCTGATCGACCCCTATGCCCGCGAGTGGCAGAACGGCTGTGGCCGTTGGGACCTGCTGGACGTGGTGCGCACCACCTGGGCCTTGCGCCCCGATGGCATCCAGTGGCCCAAGCACGACGACGGCCGCCAGTCCTTCAAGCTGGAACACCTCACCGCTGCCAACGGCCTGAGCCACGAAGCGGCGCACGATGCCTTGTCCGACGTGCGCGCCACCATTGCGCTGGCCCGCCTGCTCAAACAGGCTCAGCCGCGCCTGTGGGACTTCTGCCTCAAGCTGCGCAAGAAAGACGCCGTGCTGGCTGAAGCCGGACTGGACCAACCACGCTCGCACTGGAAGCCCTTCCTGCACATCTCCGGCATGTTCAGCCACGAGCGCGGTTGCATGGCCCTGGTCTGGCCCCTGGCCCAGCACCCCAGCAACAAGAACGAGATCCTGGTGTGGGACCTCGCGCACGATCCGCGTGAGCTGTTCACCCTCAGCGCCGAGGAACTGCGCTTGCGTCTGTTCACCAAGACCGCCGACCTGCCCGAAGGCGTGACCCGCTTGCCGCTCAAGAGCGTGCACATCAACAAGTCACCCATCGTGGTCGGCAACCTCAAGGTGCTGACGCCGGCCTTGTGCCAGAAATGGGGCATCGACGTGGCCCAGGCGATGGCGCACGCCGAATGGGCAGCGGCGCAAGGCCCCAGCATGGACGGCATCTGGGCTGAGGTGTTCACCCGCCCCGAGCGTTCGCTCGACACCGATGTGGACGAAGACCTGTACGGCGGCTTCGTCGGCAACGAGGACCGGCGTGTGCTGGAGCGCCTGCGGGTGCTCTCTGGCGAACAACTGGCCGACAAGCACCCCGGCTTTGTCGATGAACGGCTCGACGAGCTGTTCTTCCGCTACCGCGCCCGAAACTTTCCTGACACCCTTAACGAGCCCGAGCTGGCGCGCTGGCACGCCTTGCGCGTGGCGCGCCTGCACGAAGGGCAGGGCGGTGGCCTGTCGCTGCAAGCCTTCTTCGAGCGCATCGACGCGCTGAGTGAAACCCTGTCTGACGACGATGAGCGCGGCCAGGACATCCTGGGAGCGCTGTACGACTATGCCGAACAGATCGCGCCCTGAAAGCCGTCCGTCGGTGACGCCCGGGGTGACCGCACTTGTGCCGCATCACCGCAGCACGCCGCCGCACCTCAAATACCTCAGCGGCTACCCGGTCCACCTGTTGCAGCAGGTGCAGGGCCTGATCGACGACGGCAAGCTGGGCGATATGCTGGCCAGGCGCTACCCCGATCAGCACGAGGTGCGCACCGACAAGGCCCTGTACGACTACGTGATGGACCTCAAGCAGCGCTACCTGCGCAGCAGTGAGCCGCTCAGCAAGATCGCGTTCGACAGCAAGATCAAGGTCATCGCGCACGCGCTAGGCACACACACCATGGTGTCACGAGTGCAGGGCGGCAAGCTCAAGGCCAAGCGCGAGATCCGCGTCGCCAGCCTGTTCAAGGAGACACCACCCGAGTTTCTGGAGATGATCGTGGTGCACGAGCTGGCACACCTCAAGGAGCGTGAGCACAACAAGGCGTTTTACAGTCTGTGCACGCACATGGCACCGCAGTACCACCAGCACGAGTTCGATCTGCGGCTGTGGCTCGTGGCTCAGGAGTTGGGACTCCTGGGCGCCAAGGGCCCAGCTGGAGGCTGAAGCCCTGGCCAGGTTGGGGGTCAGTTGAACAGTCGGTCGATGAACGAGCGCAGCGTGTCCTCTCCCTCGCTGGCCGAGGCACCCGAGGCCGGTGGTGTCGGAATCAGGCTGCGATCGATCGGTGTCTCGTCCACGCCCAACTCTGTGAGGAAACCGCCTTCGGCCCACTCCGTATAGCGCCAACCCGTGGGCAGGCTGACGACACCTTCAGGCGCACTCAGCGTGCGCACAGGCTCATTGCGCAGCGCCGTGCTCATGAACTGGATCCAGGCCGGCAGCGCCAGAGAGCCGCCGGATGCATGGGTGCCCAGGCTGCGTGGCGTGTCGTACCCAAACCAGACCACGGCTACCAGATTGGGCTGAAACCCTGCAAACCACGCGTCCACCACGTCGTTGGTGGTGCCGGTCTTGCCATAGAGATCCGGGCGACGCAGTTGCGCTTGCGCCTTGGCAGCGGTGCCGCTGCGAGCCACCTCATTGAGCAAGGTGGCAGTGAGGAATGCATTGCGGGCCGGGATGACGCGCTGGGACTCGTCGGCCACCTTGGGTTTGGCTTCGAACACCACCTTGCCCTGGCCATCCTGAATTTTCTGGATCAGCACAGGGTTGACCGACAGGCCGCCGTTGGCAATGACCGCATAGGCGCTGGCCATCTGCATGGCTGTGGTCGAACCAGAGCCCAGTGCCAACGTGAGGTTGGCGGGTTGCTTGTCCACATCAAAGCCGAAATGTCCCGTCCATTGGCGCGCGGCCTCCGGGCCCATCAACTGAACCAGACGGATGCTGACCAGGTTCTTGGATTTGGCCAATGCAATGTGCAGCGGAGTGGGGCCGTCGGCACTGCCGTCCGCGTTACTGGGCGTCCAGTCCCCCACATTGGTCAGCGGGGCATCGTTGATCAGGGTCTCCGGCATCACGCCGTTTTCAAGCGCGGCGGAATACAGGAAGGGCTTGTAGGTGGAGCCGGGTTGACGCCAGCCTTGGGTGACGTGGTTGAACTGGTTGCGCTGAAAGTCAAACCCGCCGACCAGCGCCCGAATCTGGCCATCGTGCGGGTCCATGGCCACCAACGCCCCTTCGGCCTGGGGCCATTGCGTGATCACCCACTCCTGACCCTGTTGCATGACGCGCACCACTGAACCGCGCTCCAGTCGCAAGGTGGCGCGCGCCTTGGCCGATAGACCGGCTTGGGCCTGGCGCAGGCCTTTGCCACTGATTTGCAGCACATCACCGGAGGCGAGCACCACCGTCACCTGCTTGCTGCTGGCCTGCGTCACCAGCGCCACGCGCAAGGCTTCGTCGTCATTGTGGTCCGCGAGCAATTGCGCCAAAGCGGGGTCCTGGTCGTCCAGATCAGCGGGCAGGTCCTCCTGTGCTTCGGGGCCACGCCAGGCCAAGCGCAGCTCTCGATCGATCAGGGTCTTGCGCACGGCTTTCCAAGCGGCCTGCTGATCGGCGGCGCGCAGCGTGGTCACCACCTTCATGCCACTGGTGTAAGCCGACTCACCATACTGGGCATACACCTGGGCACGCGCCATCTCGGCCACATACTCGCCGTGCACGTCCATCTCGCCAGGGTTGCGCACATCCAGCTTCTCTGCCTTGGCGGCGGCGTACACGATGTCGTCGATCACGCCTTCGGCGCGCATGCGTGACAGCACCACCAGCTGGCGATCCTTGGCGCGCTTGGGACTCTTGATCGGGTTGGCGTACGCCGGGTTTTGCGGCAAACCGGCCAGCATGGCGCATTCGGCCACCGACAACTGTGAGATGGGCTTGCCGAAATAGGTGCGCGCGGCCTCGGCAAAGCCGTAGGTGCGTGCCCCCAGATAGATCTGGTTCATGTAGAGCTCAAGGATCTGGTCCTTGCTGAGCTGCTGTTCGATGCGCAGCGACAGCAAGGCCTCCTTGAGCTTGCGTGACAGCGTCCGTTCACGCGTCAGGAAGAAGGTGCGGGCCACCTGCTGGGTGATGGTCGATGCCCCCTGGGTGCGACCGCCCGTGGCATTGGCCACGATGGCGCGCAGCACGCCAATCACGTCGATGCCAGGGTGCTCGTAAAAGCGCGAATCCTCAACCGCCAGCAGACTGTCGAGCATCATCTTCGGAAACTGTTCGATGCGCAGGTACTCGCGCTTCTCCTGGCCAAAGCCACCGATCTCTACCCCGTCGGCGGTGTAGACGCGCAAAGGTTGCTTGGGCTGGTAGTTGGCCAGGCTGCTGGTGTCAGGCAATTGGGGCAGCAGCACCATCACCGTGGCGCCCAAGGCCAGCACGCCAGCCAGACACAGAGCAAACAGGGCCCACAGGGCACGGCGCAGCCAGCGGGAAGCGCCACCGCGCTGGGTCGCAGAATCGGACATACAGCAAGGCCGGCACCGAAGGGTGCCATCGAGTCAGCAAGCGCGCATTATGGCTGCTGCCAGATCTGCCTTTGCAAGGAGATGTGAGCCGGCCCGAGCCGGCTCATGGTGCACATGTCAATGCCAGGTCTCGGCCAGCAGGCGGCTGTAATGCACCCCCGAGCGTCCCAGCACGGCCTCGAACGCGGCGGGGGAGGCCACGTTGGGTTGCTTGAGCAGGTCCACGGCCTCGCTGCTCCAGGGGCTGGCTGACACCAGATCGCCCATCATGGCGCTCAAGGAGGTCAGTGCATCGGGCAAACGCAGCACCTTGGCGGGGCGGTGGCCCAGTTGGCGACGCAGGCTGGCAATGAAGTCACCCAGTGGCACGGCCTGTGGGCCCACGCAGGGCAGGGGGCCGGGCGGCTGTGGGCTGGTCTGGAGCAGGTTCACCACCGCATCGGCCAGATCGGTCACGGCCACCGGCTGCACCTGCGCATCGATCACGGGACCGGGCAGCAGGGCCACCGGCAGCTTGGCCAGGTTGACGAACAGGGCACTGCTGTCACCGCCTTTGCCGAACACGATGCTCGGCCTCAGGATGGTGGCCGACAGCCGACCTGAGGCCACCAGGCCCTGCAGATGCTTCTCGGCGGCCAGTTTGGTTTGCGCATACTGGGTGGCGCTGTGCTCAATGCCCAGTGCGGACACCTGGATGACCCTGGGGACGCCAGCTTCGGCACACGCATCGAACAAGGCCTTGGGGGCATCGGTGTGAACCGCCGTGATGGGACGACTGCTGGTGCTGCGCAAGATGCCGACGGCATTGATCACGGCGTCCACGTCACGCACGCGCGGCAGCCAGTCGGCCATCTGTACATCCCGTGCGTAGTTCAGTGCGACGCGATCGCGCTCATCCGCTCGCACCGACGAGACGCCACCGATGACCTGATGCCCCGCGCGGACCAAGGCGCGCTCGAGGTGGCCGCCGACGAAACCACGCGCACCACACAAAAGGATTTTCATGGCTCGCTCCCCCACTCAACGTCATAGACGATTCGATTCAAAGTCATATGAGAAGTGTGCCGTGTGCAGCACGTCGCCGCGCATTTGACGCACTTGTGAATCGTTTTTGAGTCTGATAAGGCGGGTTTCTGTGGTGTCGGGAGCAGAGCGAGTGCCATTCGTCTTGTCCAGAACGCAAAAAGCCCGCCGAGTTTCCCCGGCGGGCTTGGGTGTCAGCTCAGCGCTGCGTCAGGGACGCAAGGCTCAGGCCTTCACGGTCTTGGCGGTCTCGACGTACTCTTCAATCTGGTTGAAGTTCATGTACTTGTAGACATTGCCGGCGTCCTTGGCCACCACACCGATTTCAGCCATGTACTCGGCCGGCGTCGGCAGCTTGCCCAGCTTGGAGGCCACGGCGGTCAGCTCGGCCGAGCCCAGGAACACGTTGGTGTTCTTGCCCAGACGGTTCGGGAAGTTACGGGTCGACGTGGAGATACAGGTCGAGCCTTCCTTGATCTGAGCCTGGTTACCCATGCACAGCGAGCAGCCCGGCATTTCGGTGCGAGCACCGGCTTGGCCGAAGGTGTTGTAGTAGCCTTCCTTGGTCAGCTCGGGAGCGTCCATCTTGGTGGGCGGGGCCACCCACAGGCGCACCGGGATGTCCTTCTTGCCTTCCAGCAGCTTGCCGGCGGCGCGGAAGTGACCGATGTTGGTCATGCACGAACCGATGAAGGCTTCGTCGATCTTGGTGCCGGCCACTTCGGACAGGAACTTGGCATCGTCCG
>JAJUGJ010000013.1 GCA_029268225.1 Burkholderiales bacterium
AACACAGCCGAAACCCAGATCACCGTGCGCGTCAACCTCGACGGCACCGGTGCGGCCAAGCTGCACACCGGTATCGGGTTCTTCGACCACATGCTCGACCAGATTGCCCGCCACGGCCTGATCGACCTGGACATCCACGCGGTGGGCGACCTGCACATCGACGGCCACCACACCGTGGAAGACGTCGGCATCACCCTGGGCCAGGCTTTTGCCAAGGCCGTGGGCGACAAGAAGGGCATCCGCCGCTACGGCCACGCCTACGTGCCGCTTGACGAAGCGCTGTCGCGTGTCGTCATCGACTTCTCGGGCCGCCCCGGTCTGCACATCGACATCCCCTTCACCTCGGGCAGCATCGGTGGTTTCGACACGCAGTTGACCTACGAGTTCTTTCAGGGCTTCGTCAACCACGCGGGTGTCACCCTGCACATCGACAACCTCAAGGGAGTCAATGCGCACCATCAGTGCGAAACCGTGTTCAAGGCCTTTGCCCGTGCCCTGCGCGGCGCGCTGGAACGCGATCCCCGCATGGCCGGTGTGATCCCCTCGACCAAGGGCTCCCTGTGAGCTTCGCCCCCCTGTTGCCATCTTTTTGACTCTCATGAGCCAGACTTCGACAGTGGCCGTCATCGACTACGGCATGGGCAATCTGCGGTCGGTATCGCAGGCAGTGGAGCACGCCGCCAAGGACCTGAACCTGAACGTGGTGGTCACCAACGACCCGGCCGTCGTGCGCGCTGCCCAGCGCGTCGTGCTGCCGGGGCAGGGGGCCATGCGTGACTGCATGGCCGAACTGCGCGGCGCCCATGGCGGCGACCTGCTCGGTGCGGTGCTGGACGCGGCCGCGAACAAGCCCCTGATGGGCGTGTGCGTGGGCATGCAGATGCTGCTTGACCATTCCGAAGAGCAGGACACCCCTGGCCTGGGGCTCATCCCCGGCAAGGTGATCCGCTTCCGCCTGGATAGCCTGACCCAGCCCGATGGCAGCCGTTACAAGGTGCCGCAGATGGGCTGGAACACCGTGCACCAGACCCGCCATGACGGCGTCTGGGGCGGCCAGCCGCACCCGGTGTGGTCCGGTATCCCCGACAACAGCTACTTCTATTTCGTTCACAGCTACCATGCGGTTGTGGACGATCCCCGCCACAGTGCGGGTGAAACCGAGTACGGCGTCCGCTTTACCTGTGCCGTTGCCAGGGATAATATTTTCGCGACGCAGTTCCACCCTGAAAAGAGTGCGGAGCATGGCTTGGCCCTGTATCGCAATTTCCTGCTCTGGCAACCCTGATCCTGGGCCCGGGCTTTTCAACGATTTCCTCACTGACGCACCACAGCCATGCTGCTGATCCCTGCGATTGACCTGAAAGACGGCAAGTGTGTTCGCCTCAAACAAGGCGACATGAACGATTCCACCACCTTCGGCGAAGACCCGGCTGCCATGGCCCGTCGCTGGCTGGATGCGGGCGCCCGTCGCCTGCACCTGGTGGACCTGAACGGCGCCTTTGCCGGTCAACCCGTCAACCAGGCCGCCATCAAGGCCATCCTCAAGGAAGTCGGCGACGAGATCCCCGTGCAACTGGGCGGCGGCATCCGTGACCTCGACACCATCGAGCGTTACCTCGACGGTGGCCTGAGCTACGTCATCATCGGCACCGCCGCGGTCAAGAACCCCGGTTTCCTGCGCGATGCCTGTACCGCCTTCGGTGGTCACATCATCGTGGGCCTGGACGCCAAGGACGGCAAGGTCGCCACCGATGGCTGGAGCAAGCTCTCCGGTCACGAGGTCGTGGATCTGGCCAAGAAGTTCGAAGACTATGGCGTCGAAGGCGTCATCTACACCGACATCGGCCGTGACGGCATGCTGTCGGGCGTCAACATCGAAGCCACCGTCAAGCTGGCCCAGGCGCTGAGCATCCCTGTGATCGCCTCGGGCGGTCTGTCCAACCTGCAAGACATCGAGCGCCTGTGCGCCGTCGAGTCCGAAGGCGTCGAAGGGGTGATCTGCGGTCGCGCCATCTATACCGGTGACCTCGACTTCGCTGCCGGCCAGAAGCGCGCCGACGAACTCAACGGCGGCGTCTGACGTGCTGGCCAAACGCATCATTCCTTGCCTGGACGTGACCGGTGGTCGCGTCGTCAAGGGTGTCAACTTTGTCGAGCTGCGTGACGCGGGTGATCCGGTCGAGATCGCCGCACGCTACAACGACCAGGGTGCCGACGAGCTCACCTTTTTGGACATCACCGCGACCAGCGATGGCCGCGACGTGATCCTGCACATCATCGAGGCCGTGGCTTCGCAGGTCTTCATCCCTCTGACGGTGGGTGGGGGCGTGCGCACCGTGGAAGATGTACGCCGCCTGCTCAACGCCGGGGCCGACAAGGTCAGCTTCAACTCTGCTGCCCTGGCCAACCCGCCTGTCATCCGCGAAGCCTCCGAGCGTTATGGCTCGCAGTGCATCGTCGTGGCCATTGACGCCAAGAAGCGTCAGGGTGAAGACCTCGCTGCACGTGGACCGGGTTGGGACGTGTACAGCCATGGCGGCCGCAAGAACGTCGGGCTCGACGCCGTGGCGTGGGCCAAACAGATGGCCGAACATGGCGCGGGTGAGATTCTGCTGACCAGCATGGACCGTGATGGCACCAAGTCCGGTTTCGATCTGGAGTTGACCCGTGCCGTGAGCGATGCCGTGGGCGTGCCCGTGATCGCCTCGGGCGGCGTGGGCAATCTCGATCACTTGGCCGACGGTGTTCAGCAGGGGGGGGCGGATGCTGTGCTGGCCGCCAGCATCTTCCACTACGGCGAGTACACCGTGGCGCAGGCCAAGGCCTTGATGGCGCAGCGCGGCATCCCGGTGCGGCTCTGATCGCACGGCAGGGTCGCAAGCCCTGCCTCTGCCCCATTCAAAAAGGCTGCGTTCACCGCGGCCTTTTTTCTTGGTGCACAGTGACGTGCCGCCGCGGCAGGCGGGGCTGACCGCTCGTTGCTGTGCTGTGTCCTGATCACGCCGGGTTGTCGATCTCGATGAAGGTGTGCTGCACGCCGAGCTGCTCTGACAGGTGTTGGCCCAGCGCCTGCACCCCATAACGTTCGCTGGCGTGGTGGCCGCAGGCCAGGAAGGCCACACCGGTTTCACGCGCATAGTGCGCTTGCGGCTCGGAAATTTCACCGGTGAGGAACACATCAGCCCCGGCCGCAATCGCTGCTTCGAAGTAGCTTTGCGCGCCACCACTGCACCAGGCCACGCGTCGCAGTGCGCGTCCGTCGCCCGGCAGCCCCACAGGCTCGCGCGCCATCACCGCACGAACGCGCGCCTGCAAAGCGCTCAAGCTCAAGCCCGTTGGTGCTGGTCCTATGAAGCCCAGGTCCTGCTCGCCAAAGCATGCGTCGGCCTGCAGCCCCAGCTTGTCGCCCCACTGTGCGTTGTTGCCCAGGCTGGCATGGGCGTCCAAGGGCAGGTGGTAGGCCAGCAGGTTGATGTCATGGGCCAGCAGGCGCTGCAAACGCTGCTTCATCCAGCCAGTCACCCGGCCATCTTGTCCCTTCCAGAACAGGCCGTGGTGCACCAGGATGGCATCGGCCTCTGCCTCGATGGCAGCCTCGATCAGCGCCAAGCTGGCGGTCACCCCGGTCACCACCTTGCGAATGACCTGCTTGCCCTCCACCTGCAAACCGTTCGGCCCATAATCCCGAAAGCGATCCGCCTCCAGCAACTGTTGGAGGTGTGAATGCAGGGTGTCTCTATCGATCACGGCAGGCCCTTTCTGGCTTGTGATGTTCATGCGCAAAACCTGGTTGATTTTCTCGCAGACGGTGACGGTTGCCGTCGGTGTGCTCTTTGTGGTGGCCACGTTCCGGCCCCAATGGCTGTCGGCCTGGACTTTGCGTCAAGGTTTGCCTTCACCCACGGTCGTCGTGGCATCGGCGCCCGCCTCAGGTGCCTCCGCCGCCGAGCGCCAGTCTCTCACCAGTTTTCGCGATGCTGCGCGCAAGGCTGCGCCCACCGTGGTAAGTGTGAGCGCCAGCAACACCGCTGCACGCCAGGGGCGCCGCAGTGATCCGTGGTTCCGGTATTTCTTTGGTGACCAGGAGTCGCAACCGCAGTCGGGTGTCGGCTCGGGGGTGATCGTGTCGCCTGAGGGTTATGTGCTCACCAACAACCATGTGGTCGATCGCATGGACGACATTCAGATCATGCTCACCGATGGCCGCAAGGCTTCGGCCAAGGTCATCGGCACCGATCCGGACACTGATCTGGCTGTGCTCAAGGTGGAGCTTGATCGCTTGCCCGCCATCACGTTTGGCAGCTCCGACAGCCTCCAGGTGGGTGATGCCGTGTTGGCCATTGGCAATCCCTTCGGTGTGGGACAGACCGTGACCTCGGGCATCGTCAGTGCGCTGGGACGCAATCAGCTGGGTATCAACACCTTCGAGAACTTCATCCAGACCGATGCCGCCATCAACCCCGGTAATTCCGGTGGCGCCCTGGTCGACATCGATGGCAATCTGGTGGGCATCAACAGTGCCATCTATTCCCGCTCTGGCGGCAGCATGGGCATTGGCTTTGCAATCCCTGTCTCCACGGCTCGCCAGGTCATGGAGAGTCTGATCCGTGACGGACAGGTCACTCGCGGGTGGATCGGTGTCGAGCCACGCGACCTGACGCCCGAGATCGCCGAGACCTTCAATTTGCCGCTGAAAGAGGGGGTGCTCATCACCGGCGTGCTGCACAACGGACCCGCGGCACTCGGCGGTGTTCGTCCTGGTGACGTGGTGGTCGAAGTGGCCGGGCAAAAAGTGGCGAACACCGCGCAACTGCTCAACGCCGTGGCGGCGCTCAAGCCGGGCGAGCCTGCCCAATTGCGCCTGTTGCGTGGAAGCCAAGGGGTGACCGCCACGGTCACGGTGGCCAAGCGGCCACGCATGGCCATGCCCGCACAGCAGGAAGACAGCGAGGAGTGAGCCCTCGGAGATGGCTGGTGATTTCCATCTGGTGCAATGGGTGAGGTAACAAACTGTTGGAATATTTGACAGCGGTGTTAGTCACTTTGCAGTGTCGGTTTGAGAAGTCTTTTTGAATCAATCACTTGCATGCATGCCTGACCTTGGGCACGCATTATGCGGGAGTGTGTGTGCGGGGCGAGTCATTGACCCATGCACGGGGCGCATCGCCCAACGATGCGGGTTCACACACTTTCAGATGAGGTTGAACATGAAGCACTTGAAAACAACCCTGATCGCCGCTGCCGCCTTGATGATGGGCGCGCAAGCCAGCGCGGCGATGGTGGAGACCTGGGAGGTCGACATCGCTGGCACCTGGACCGCGCAGGGACCGGCGGGCGTTATCAGGGATCTGGCCGACACGCGCCTGCGTTGGGGGACGTCGACCGGGTTTGGGCAAAGTTCTCTGGTCATCACCAATCCAGTACCGAACCTCAGTTTGGACACCTACGTGGGCGCAGGTGTGCCTCCTGCCGCCAACATTGTTCAGACTTTGACCCTGACCCACAACAACAACCCGATTCAGGGGACGTCGTTGCAAAGTGCGCAGCTGACCGTGTCGCTGTCCTTGGCGCCCCTGGTTCCCGTCGCGCCGGGCTTCCCGTTGCCCACCATCGACTACGCCATCAAGTTTCTGGAAACGTCCAACGACAACAGTTGTGAGGTGGCCACCAGCCCCACCCCCTGTAACGACATCTTCGTGCTGACCGAGGGTTTGCTCAACGAGGGCTTCAATTACGACGGGTATTTCTACTACGTTAACGCGTTCCCCATTGGCGGTTCGGGGCAACTCCAAACGCTGGATGACAGTGTGTGCGCTGCTGCGGGTGCTGATCCCAACTGCCTCGGTTTCACCACCGTGGAAGGTCAGAGCAACAACCTGATTTTCGGCTTGGCCATTTCCACCGAGCCTTTGTCGGTGCCGGAGCCCGCCGGTCTGGCCTTGGTGGGTTTGGCCTTGGCCGGGGCAGGATGGGCCCGTCGTCGCCCGCAGGCTCAGGCGTAAGGTGGATTCGTCGGCACTTCCGCCGGCTTGATCCATGGAGAACAAAGGCCCGCATCCTGCGGGCCTTGTCTATGTCAGTTCCTCGCATCCGGCACGGATGCTGGTTGCCGTCAATTCACGGTGGATGATGCGTCACTGTCTGGCGCTTTGGTGTGCTTGACGAACAGCTGCGCGGCCCAGATGCCCACCTCGTACAAAAGGCACATCGGGATGGCCAGAGCCAGCTGAGACACCACGTCTGGCGGGGTCACCACGGCGGCAATCACGAAGGCAATCACGATGAAGTAACTGCGGAAGTCCTTGAGCTTTTGAATCGACACGATGCCCATGCGGGTCAGGATCACCAACACCACGGGCACTTCGAAGGCTGCACCGAAGGCCAGGAACATGTTGAGCACGAAGCTCAGGTAGGCCTCGATGTCTGGTGCGGCGGTGATGCTCTTGGGCGCGAAGCTCTGAATGAAGGTGAACACCTTGCCGAAAACGAAGAAGTAGCAAAACGCCACACCGATGAAGAACAGCAAGGTGCTCGACACGATCAACGGCAGCACCAGCTTCTTTTCATGCGTGTAGAGGCCGGGCGCGACAAAGGCCCAGATCTGGTACAGCACCACCGGCAACGCCAGCATGAAAGCGGCCAGCATGGTCACCTTCACCGGCACCATGAAGGGCGAGATCGGGTTGGTGGCAATCAGCGTGGCACCTTTGGGCAGATGCTCCACCAATGGCATCGCGAGGAGGTCATACAGACCTGATGGCGATGGGTAGATGGCCAGAACCGCGAACGCCACCGCGATGGCGATCACGGCGCGAATGAGCCGATCGCGCAGCTCGATCAGATGAGAGACAAAGGGCTGCTCGGAGCCATCCAGCTCGTCTGGATTGGGTTTGGGATCGCTCACGGGGTGTCAGTGTTGTCGTGGCTTGGAGGCCACCGGAGGGCGAAAACGTGCCACACGCGCAGCGCCAGACTGCACATGACGCCGAATGCCATGTTGCTGCTTGTACCAAAGCGGCATCGCGCCCCGCTTCAGGCGCCAGTTCTTGCGCACCGGCTTGCCGCTGCTGTAGTAGGGCTGCTCGTCATAAAAGCTGGCGGCCGTAAGCTGGTCCTGCTCGCTCAGGGCATCGCCTGCCTCTTGCAAACCCGCCGACACGCTCTGGCCAATGTCTCGGGCAGCCTCTTCCAGGCCGGCTTTGGCCTTCTTCAACTCTTCCAACTCGATGGAGCGGTTGACCTCGCTCTTGACCTCGGACAGGTAGCGTTGCGCCTTGCCCAGAAGCAGCCCGACCGTGCGGGCGACCTTGGGCAGCTTCTCCGGGCCGATCACGATCAGGGCCACGGCCCCGATCAGAGCCAGTTTGTCGATACCAAAATCAATCATGGATCAGGCCACTCCAGGTAGCCGGCGGGGCGAACCCATCAGGACTTGGTCTTGGTTTCGACGTCGACGGTGTTGGCGTCGTTGCGGGTGGCGTTGGTGACCTTTTGCGGGTCAGTGGACTCGCTGGTGGTGCCGTCACGCATGCCGTCCTTGAAGCCCTTGACCGCGGCGCCCAGGTCGCCGCCGATGTTCTTGAGTTTCTTGGTGCCGAACACCAGAACGACGATGGCCAGCACGATCAACCAGTGCCAGATGCTGAAAGAACCCATGATGTACTCCGTGAAAAAGGGGGGACCCCGAGTAAAAACGCGAATCAGGCGCCTTGCGGGCCTGAGGCTGGCTTGCTGCGCGATGCAAATTCTTCCAGACCCGACAAACCCTCACGGCGTGCCAGTTCTCCCACCACATCTCGCGGGTTCAAACCCAGATGTGCCATGGCCACCATGGAATGAAACCACAGATCGGCAAACTCTCCCACCAGGGCCTTGCGATGGGCCTCGCTGGGTTCGGCGGCCATGTCTTTGCCCGCCATGACCGTTTCGGTGGCTTCTTCTCCGACCTTCTTGAGCACCGTGTCGGTACCCTTGTGGAACAGTCGGGCCACATAGCTTTGGTCCGGGTCAGCGCCTTTGCGTGACTCAATGACGCTGGCCAAGCGGCTCAACACGTCCAAGGTGTCCAGGGAATCGCTCATTTGTAGATGTGTTCGGGATCTTTGAGAACTGGGTCGACAGCAACCCATTTGCCATTCTCATATTTTTGAAAGAAACAACTGTGACGGCCAGTGTGACAGGCAATGCCGGGTTCATGACCCAGTTGCGTGATGCGCAACAGCACCACATCGTTGTCACAATCCATGCGTATGGCGTGCACCTTTTGAATGTGACCTGATTCTTCACCCTTGTGCCACAGGCGCTTACGGGAGCGACTCCAATACACCGCCTCACCCCGTTCGGCCGTCAACGCCAAGGCTTCCCGGTTCATCCAGGCAAACATCAGCACGTCACCGGTGCTGTCCTCCTGGGCAATGACCGGCACCAGACCGTTGTCATCCCAGCGTATCTCATCGAGCCAATTCATGACGGGAGTGTAGCAATCGGCAAGCCAGCGAGGCGTTGATCCCATAGCTGAGGTCACAATATGTTCATGTCAAGACCGCATGAAGGATATTCTTGGTGACCGCTTCCGCCCCCACAACCACCGACCTGATGGCTGTCACCATGGGAGATGCCTGCGGCATCGGTCCAGAGATCATTGCCCGATGGTGGCCCGATGGACGTCAGTGGGTGGTCGTCGGATGTCCTCGTGTCATGGCCCGTGCTGTGAGTTGGATGCCCTCTGACAAGCGGCCCACGGTACGGGTGCTCAGCGCTTTGCGTGACGTTCAGGCTTTGGCTGAGAGCGAGCTGGGTGTCTGGGTGCCTCCTGGACTGCCTGACGACCTGTTGGACGCCCCTGTGGGGCGGGTGGACGAGCGCGCCGGCCGGGCCGCTGCGGCCTGCATCCGTGAAGCCGTGCGCCTGGCCCAGGTGGGTGAGGTGGCAGGCATGGTGACGGCGCCGTTGCACAAGGAGGCCTTGGCCATGGCGGGTGAACCCTATCCCGGGCATACCGAGCTCTTGCAGGCCGAAGGCAGTCCTGCCGGCCATCCCCCTGCGCCCGTGCGCATGATGCTGGCCAATGACCAACTCAAGACGGTGCTGGTCACCATCCATGTGTCCTTGCGTCAGGCCATTGAGCAGGTCACATTCGACAGCGTGCTGGAGACCTTGCGCATCACGCATCGCAGCGCGGCCCTGTGGGGGCAGTCTCGGCCGCGCATTGCCGTGGCGGGGCTCAATCCGCATGCAGGTGAGGGGGGCTTGTTCGGTGACGAGGAGTTGCACATCATCGGGCCCGCCATCGAGGCGGCGCGTCGGGAGGGCATCGAGGCGATCGGGCCGCTGGCGCCCGATACCGTGTTCATGCGTGCCCGACACGCACCGCCTGAGCACCCTGGGGAGTTCGATGTGGTGGTGGCCATGTACCATGATCAGGGGCTGATTCCCGTCAAGTATTTGGGGCTTGATCAAGGCGTCAACGTGACATTGGGGTTGCCCTTTGTGCGCACCAGTCCTGATCACGGCACCGCTTTTGATCTGGCCGGCACTGGCAGGGCGGATCCTTCCAGTCTGGCTGCAGCGGCCAACATGGCCAGAGCCTTGGTGGCCGGTCGCAAGGCGTGACGCGCCGGCCTTGTCGCATGCCTTGAGGCCTCATCGGCCGTCAAATTTGCGTCAGTGTGCTGTGCTGGCACTCAAGGCGGCCAGCTGTTTGCGTGCACGCACGGTGGCACGTTCAATCAATTCGGCTTGCTCGAAAGCCTTGAATCGGCCGGTTTCGCACATCTTGGCCAAAGTCCGACCTGTCAAGGAAATCGTCTGTTTGTGCAGGTGGCCGGTGTTGAAGATGAAGAAGGTCCGACCCTCGCTCACCCAGGTCAGGCGCACCTTCTGCCACTTGCCCTGCATGATCATGTGGTACGGCGTCCCCTTCTGAATGTGGTGCACCAATTGCAGGCCAGCTGCAGGTGGAGGCGGGGTGTCGAGGTTGATGTCGAGTTCACCCAGCGTCGGGTCCGCCTCGGGTTGTGGGCTTGCCAGGTCCAGGTTGATGTCCAGACTGCCGCTGTCCAGGGCCGTTTCCGGGATGAAGCCCGATTGCTTGATCTCTTCGGCTGTGAATGCCGATGTGCTCATCAGGCTGGTGTCGGACTGCAGGCTGTCCAGCGGCGTGGGCATCGAGTCCCCGGCCGTTTCTTCACGCGTGGGGATGGCGATGCTCTCAACTTGCTTGAGGCGTTGCTCCAGCAGGCGCTGAGTCAGATCGTGGGTGGGCGCGGCCTTCAAGCAGGCCGCATGGGCCGGCAGCAACTCCGCGAAAAAAGCCTGTTTGGCAGGTTCGGGGTGCTGAATCAGGGCCAGGCCCTCGTTGATGTCCTTCATCAACGACGGCAACTTGAGCAAGAAGGCCTGCCGCAGCTTGGGGTGGCCCTTGGGCTGCACACTCATGGCCAATTCACGGCCGGCGGCCTTCATGCGCTGGGCGAGAGCAGAGTCCGCGCCATCGCGCGTGGCGGCCACGACCTGAACTCGGCTCCAGACCTGCGAGAGGAAGTCGCGCAGGAAGTCTGGCAGTTCCACGTCAAGCAGCTCACGCTGCATGATCTGCATGTAGCGCTGTTGCACCCGCAGATCGGCTTCTTTGGCACTCAGCAGCGCCGCCACGTCGGCGTTATCGGCTGCATCTTGCGCCGTCTCGGCTTCGATGAACGCTTCCAGCTCACGCAACTTGGTCTCGTAGAGATCCATGCGGTCGAAATCGCCATCGACGATGTCATTGACCAGATGGGTGATGCGGGCCAAACAGTCCGCACCAGGCCCCTGCGTGTAGTCTTCGAACGATGCGGACAGGGAGGCGATGCGGTTCACGAAGCGCCGAACCGGGTGCTTGCGTGAGTTGAAGAAATTCATGTCGCCCAGCGCCACACGCAGCACGGGCATCTGCAGACGGGCAATCTGGCGCGCCATCTCTGGCGCCACCTTCGGGTCAGACAAGACCTGATCGAACAAGGCGGCCACGATGTCGATGACCATCTTGTCGAGCGCGGCCCCACCGCTGGCGCTAATCAGCTCATCCCGGTTGGCGCGGATCTGGTTGATGGCCATGAGTGGGCCGGCGAAACCAGGTGTCCGGTGCCCGGCATCCTGCTGATCGCTGCCCAGGCTGAGTCCTGCTGCAGCCATGGCTTCCTGGCCAATTTCGCCAGCCTGACGGCTGATCTGTCGCAGCAGGTTCTGGAAATCCACGTTCAGCGGGGCGCCGCCGGCCACGCTGTTTGAAACGACTTCGTCGAGTGCGCCCTGCCCGGATGGCAGGGGCATGCCGAACATCTCTCCCAAAGCCTGTGCGGCCCGAGCGTGCTGTGGATTCGGGGTGGAGATCGGGGCCGGTTGGGTTCTTTCCCCGCCTGTGAGTGGCGCTGGCTCGGTTCTTCGCGCATCCGCTCCGAGCGGCATGGCCGAAGAGTTCCGAGATTTTTGCAAGGACATGCCCATGGGCTGGAGCCCATGACCACGCATGTCGATGCTCATCTGCTCGTAACTGGTCGAGAGCGCCGCGCCCAACAGGGCAGGCAACTGCCCAGCGATGGCGTTGACCACGCTCTCTTCGATACCGAGTTGAACCAGGCTGTCGAGCAGCGCCTTGGTCACCAATTTCGGCCGCAGCGGGTTGCGCTCTGGATTTGGATCTTCGAGCAAGGCAGCCATGTAGCTGCTCACGGCCTCGAGTGGGCGCTCGCAAGCGGGCATCAGCGCCAGTGCCAGGCGGTCGGCCTGCACATCGCGTTCGACCTGGGCGTTATCGACCAGAGAGAGCGAGGCCCAGTCAGTGTTGGCCAAACTGTTCGCGCGCGTGTCTGGGGTGTTCTGAAGACAATTCTCTGCCAGGGACTTCAGCTCACGCTCGAAGCCCTGCAGCAGGCGTCCCGATTTCAAGCGCAACTCGCGGTCGGCCGTCATCAGGACCTGTCTCTGCATGTTGCTGGTGCTGGCAGAGGCTTGGGCGCCCAACTGAACAATCGTCTGATCCAGCACGCCCGAGACGGCAACTCGGAGGCGTCCGAGTGCCTGCGTCAGCACAGCGTCAAGGCGTGGGTCGATCACGAAACCATCCAATTCAAAAGCATGCAGCCCGAAAGGGCCAGGAAGACACTTGATTCTGTCCTGAAACCAGATCGGGTGCGCAAGTCGGGATCATCCGTGACCGTGCAGATCTGCATGAGTCGCTTACTTTTTCAAACTGTCACGAATTTCACGAAGCAAAACGATGTCCTCGGGCGTGGCGGCCGGGGCGGCGGGCGCAGCGGGGGCTTCCTTCTTGAGGCGATTGATCTGTTTGATCATCAAGAAAATGATGAAGGCCAGAATCACAAAATTCAGGGCGACCGTCAGAAAGTTGCCGTAAGCGAACACTGCCCCCACTTTTTTCGCTTCCGCCAGCGGCAAGGTTGGATCTTGCCCTGCCAAGGCAATGTAGTAGTTGCTGAAGTCCAGGCCGCCCACCACTTTGCCGACCAGAGGCATGATGAGATCGTTGACCGTGGAGTCGACGATCTTGCCGAATGCTCCGCCGATGATGACCCCGACGGCCAAATCCATCACATTGCCCTTGACGGCAAATTCCTTGAACTCGCTGAAGAAACCCATTTTTTGCTCCTTTGATTGAAAGCCGGCTCCATCTGCAGGCAGTGCCTGCCGGAACATGCGCAAATGCCAGTGTCGCCTGAGCTTGTTGCAAAAATGTAGCAGGCTGCCTGGCTGAACGCTTGACCGTGCTGCTGTGGATCGAACGAGATGCGCCCTTGACCTCCGTTAGAATATGCGGTTGACCCCATATCTCTGTCATCGTCCTATCAGTCCCTAAGGATACCCATGAGCAATCAGCCAGTGGACCAAAGCCGTCGGACCTGGGTGACCATGGCCTGCGCCGCCGGTGGCGTGGGCGGCGTGGCCACCGCCATCCCCTTCGTTTCGACCTTCCAACCGTCCGAGCGCGCGAAAGCCGCCGGTGCCGCCGTTGAGGCTGATATCAGCGCCCTCAAGCCGGGCGAGATGATGACGGTCGAATGGCGCGGCAAGCCCGTTTGGATTCTCAAGCGCACGCCCGAGCAGGTCGCCGCGCTCAAGAAGATCGACCCTCAACTGGCCGATCCCGATTCCGCTCGCAAGCCCGCGGAGTTGACCCCGGCGTACTGCCGCAACACCCACCGCTCCATCAAGGAAGACGTGCTGGTTGCTGTGGGCATCTGTACTCACCTGGGCTGCTCGCCTTCGTCGAAGTTCCAGGCAGGCCCTCAGGCGTCGCTGCCAGACGACTGGCCGGGCGGCTTCCTGTGTCCTTGCCACGGCTCCACTTTTGACCTGGCAGGTCGCGTGTTCAAGAACAAGCCGGCTCCGGACAACCTGGAGATTCCGCCCCACATGTACCTGTCTGACACCAAGCTGCTGATTGGTGAAGACAAGAAGGCCTGACAGGAGACACGCACATGGCTGAAATGAAGCAGGCGCCCGCGGGCGCTTCGGCTGGCGAAAAGTTCATGACCTGGGTGGACAACCGGTTTCCGGCCACCAAGCTCTGGAACGAACACGTCGGCGACTACTACGCCCCGAAGAATTTCAACTTCTGGTATTTCTTCGGCTCGCTGGCTCTGCTGGTGCTGGTGATCCAGATCGTGACCGGGATCTTCCTGGTGATGAACTACAAGCCGGATGCCAACCTGGCCTTCGCCTCGGTGGAATACATCATGCGTGATGTGCCCTGGGGCTGGTTGATCCGCTACATGCACTCCACCGGCGCTTCGGCGTTCTTCGTGGTGGTGTACCTGCACATGTACCGTGGCCTGATCTACGGCTCCTACCGCACCCCGCGTGAACTGGTCTGGATCTTCGGCTGCCTGATCTTCCTGGCGCTGATGGCCGAGGCTTTCATGGGCTACCTGCTGCCCTGGGGTCAGATGTCCTTCTGGGGCGCACAGGTGATCATCAACTTGTTCGCAGCCGTGCCCTTCATCGGTCCGGACCTGGCCATCCTGATCCGCGGTGACTTCGTGGTCGGTGATGCCACCTTGAACCGTTTCTTCTCGCTGCACGTGATCGCCGTGCCCCTGGTCCTGCTGGGTCTGGTGGTCGCGCACATCATCGCGCTGCACGAAGTGGGCTCGAACAACCCGGACGGTGTCGAGATCAAGCAAGGCCCGAAGGACGCCAACGGCAAGCCGCTCGACGGCATTCCGTTCCATCCTTACTACTCGGTGCATGACCTGCTGGGCGTGGTTGGCTTCCTGATCGTCTTCTCGGCCGTGATCTTCTTCGCACCGGAGTTTGGCGGTTACTTCCTGGAGCGCCCGAACTTCATCCCGGCGGACCCGTTCAAGACCCCTGCACACATCGCGCCGGTCTGGTACTTCACGCCTTTCTACTCGATGCTGCGTGCCACGACCGACCTGATGGTCAACGTGCTGGCAGTCATCATCGCCGCGGGTGCCGTGCTGAACCTGATCAAGGGCCAAGGCAAGTCCAAGATCGTGGGCGTGGTCATCGCTGCGGTGGTGATCGGTTTGCTCAAGACCTTCGAAGCCAAGTTCTGGGGCGTGGCCGTGATGGGTGGCGCCGTGGTGATCCTGGTGGGTCTGCCATGGCTGGACAAGAGCCCGGTCAAGTCGATCCGCTACCGTCCAAGCTGGCACAAGCTGGTGTACGGCGTGTTCGTGATCAACTTCGTCATCCTGGGTTATCTGGGCGTGCAACCGCCGTCGCCTACGGGTGAACTGGTCTCGCAAGTTGGCACCCTGATCTACTTCGGCTTCTTCGTGCTGATGCCCTGGTGGAGCCAGTTGGGTACCTTCAAGCCCGTGCCCGACCGCGTGACCTTCAAGCCCCACTGATCGCTGCAGGAAAAACAGACATGAAAAAGATTCTTGCTTCCCTGTTGGCCGCCTTTGCCCTGGTGACGGGTGCACAGGCTGCCGGTGGCGCCCTGGTGCTGGACAAGTTCCCCAAGGAACGTGTCTCTGACCTGGCTGCTCTGCAGAACGGTGCCAAGCTGTTCGTCAACTACTGCCTGAACTGTCACTCCGCGGCCTTCATGCGTTTCAACCGCCTGAAGGACATCGGTCTGACCGAGCAGCAGATCAAGGACAACCTGCTGTTCCCCACCGACAAGGTGGGCGAAGTGATGAAGGTGTCCCTGGACGCGAAAGACGCCAAGGAGTGGTTCGGTGCGGTTCCGCCCGACCTGACCCTGGTGGCCCGATCGCGCGCCAGCCACGATGGTTCGGGTGCCGACTACCTCTACACCTACCTGCGCACTTTCTACCGTGACGACACCCGTCCGACCGGTTGGAACAACCTGACCTTCCCCAACGTCGGCATGCCGCACGCCCTGTGGGAACTGCAAGGTCAGCGCGCCGCGAAGTTCGTGGAAGTGGCCGATCCGCATGACCCGACCAAGAAGACGCATCAGTTCGAAGGTTTCGAACAGCTGACGCCGGGTACCATGTCTCCGCAGGAGTACGACAGCGCCATTGCCGACCTCGTTGCTTACATGCAATGGATGGGTGAACCGGTGCAGCAGCAGCGTCAGCGCATCGGCGTGGGCGTGCTGATTTTCCTGGCGATCTTCTTCGTGATCGCCTGGCGCCTGAATGCCGTGTTCTGGAAAGACGTGAAGTGATCTTGATGCATTCACTGAGCGATCAGTGAGTGCCCTGGTGGCGCAGTGGCTTGCTTTGAGCAGCCACTGCGCTTCATTGTTTTAGATATTGAGGAGACCCACCCCCATGATGGTGCTTTATTCCGGGACGACTTGCCCTTACTCGCATCGTTGCCGTTTTGTGCTGTTCGAAAAGGGCATGGATTTCGAAATCCGTGACGTGGACGTCTTTGCCAAGCCCGAAGACATCGCCCTGATGAACCCGTACAACGAGGTGCCCATCCTCGTTGAGCGCGACCTCATCCTGTACGAATCGCACATCATCAACGAGTACATCGACGAGCGTTTCCCGCATCCTCAGCTGATGCCGGGTGACCCGGTGGCCCGTGCTCGCGTGCGCCTGTTCCTGCTCAATTTCGAGAAGGAGCTGTTCTCGCACGTGAACCTGCTCGAAGGCCGTGGCGGTGTCAAGGGAACCGACAAGCAGCTGGAAAAGGCCCGTTCGCAAATCCGCGACCGCCTGACCCAGTTGGCGCCGATCTTCCTGAAGAACAAGTACATGCTGGGCGACGATTTCTCGATGCTCGACGTGGCCATTGCACCGTTGCTGTGGCGCCTGGATTACTACGGCATCGAGCTCTCGAAGAACGCCTTGCCGCTGTTGAAGTATGCTGAACGCATCTTCTCGCGTCCGGCCTACATCGAGGCGCTGACGCCGTCTGAAAAGGTGATGCGCAAGTGATCGTGCTGCGTGATCGATAACCGACCCAATGAGCATGTCCACTGAACAAGAAGCCCAAGGGACCTCCACCCGTCCCTACCTGATTCGCGCCTTGCACGACTGGTGCACCGATAACGGGTTCACGCCTTATATCGCTGTGTACGTGGACCGCTCCGTGCAGGTGCCTCAGGAGTACGTGAAGAACAATGAGATTGTTCTGAACGTCAGTTTCGAGGCCACCAGCCAGTTGGTGCTCGGCAACGAGTGCGTGGAGTTCAAGGCTCGTTTCGGCGGTCGGGTGCGCGACATCGTGGTACCGGTCGATCACGTCGTGGCAATTTATGCCCGCGAGAACGGTCAAGGGATGGCTTTTCCGGTTCCCACGTCGCTGGGCGGTGAGGGCGTTGATGCGCCCACATCGGCGGACGACGAGTCGACTGCCGGAGCGGAGTCAGCTGAGACTGGGAAGACCAAGGCGGTGGATGCGGCGGCTCCAGCCTTGCATGTCGCACGTGCGACCAAGCCTGCCAAAGAGAAGGCGGTGCTGAAGGCGGTGGAAGCCGAGGCTCGCCCGGAGTCGACCAGTGGGGGCAGTGATGATGCGCCTGAGCCACCTCCTTCGGGTGGCGGCCGCCCGACACTGCGTCGAATCAAGTGAAGAAGCTGTGTAGAATGTGAGGCAGTGCCGGCTTAGCTCAGTTGGTAGAGCAACCGCCTTGTAAGCGGTAGGTCGTCAGTTCGAATCCGACAGCCGGCACCACAAACATTCAGCCGCCAGACTTCAGGTCTGGCGGCTTTTTTGTTTTGGTTTTCCAAAAATTGGGGTGACCGCAAGTTGACTCGCGTCCAGGCCGCGCACTGAACAGACAATACTTCGCCGTGGTCCCATGTCTTCGGCGTGTGCCTCGGTGGTTGACCACGACCATTTTTTCAGCACACGTGCTCATGTCTGAAACCTGTTCGCATCCGCCTGGTGTTCTCTTCTGGTTTCGTCATGACCTGCGCTTGCACGATCAGGTGGCTTTGCATGAAGCGGTGAGGCGCGCCCGGCGATGCGGTGGATGGTTGTTGCCCGTGTTTGTGCACGACGCCATCCAGGATCGACCAACGACATGGGGTTTTCCGCGAACGCATCCTCGGCGCTTGGCGTGGCGCGCCCAGGCTCTGCATGATCTCGAAGGGCAATTGCTGGCATTGGGCAGCACACTGTGGCAGTGCCAGGGAGATCCGGCGCAGTGCTTGCAAGAGTTGGTGACGCAACTCGGGCACCCGGAGGTGGTGTGTGAGGACATTGCAGCGCCCGAGGAGCAAGCGGTGGTGCGAACCCTGCGCGAGGCGGGGGTGTCGATCTTCACCGTGTGGCAATCAAGTTTGCTTGAGCCGGGCAGTCTGCCGTTTGCGCCAGAGGCGGTGCCAGACACCTTCACGGTTTATCGCCAGCTCATTGAAAAGGCCTCGGTTCGGGCTCCCACACCCTTGCCCGTACCCACACATTTGCCGCCGAGTCCGCCTGTCGACGGGCTTCGGAGCGGTGCGTGCACGATGCCAGCGGGCACGGGATCGGTCGGCGTGCCCCCAGTTTCGGGGCCAGGCGCTGCGACCGGCAACGGGGATCCCCGCAGTGCCTTTCCCAGCCATGAGCCAGAGTTCCATGGCGGCGAGCGTGCTGCGCTGGCTCACTTGCGGCGCTATTGCGAGCGGGGCTTGCCGCATCGCTACAAGGCGACCCGCAACGGATTGATGGGGGTGGACTATTCCAGCAAGTGGTCGCCTTGGCTGTCCACGGGCGCCTTGTCGGCACGCCAGGCCTGGGCTGCCATTCAGTCTTTTGAGAATGAGCGTGGCGCATCAGACAGCACTTATTGGCTTTGGTTCGAGTTGCTGTGGCGCGATCACTTTCGATGGTTGCATTGGAAGTACGGCACGGCGCTCTATCGCCCAGGCGGGATCAAGGGTGGCGCCAGCCCGTCGCATGACGCGCAGGCATTCGAGCGCTGGTGTCGAGGGCAAACGGGGCACGCCTTCATTGACGCGGGCATGCGTGAGCTGGCTTCAACAGGCTACCTGTCCAACCGGATGCGCCAGAACGTGGCCAGCTACTTGATTCACGAGTTGCAGGGTGACTGGCGTGCCGGTGCAGCGTGGTTCGAGTCACAGTTGTTGGACCATGACGTTTACAGCAATCAGGGTAACTGGCTGTACTTGAGTGGCCGGGGCACTGATCCGCGGGGAGGTCGGCGTTTCAACCCGGACAAGCAGGCTGGCGATTACGATGCCGATGGCGCTTACCGACGATGTTGGGCCGATGTCGCCCGGTGATGGCGCACGGGGTGAGCCTGACCGGCTTGCTGGGGACACCCCTCTGGGTGATGTGACGGATTGAATCCTGTAACCGAGCCCTGTTACAGTCATCCGATGCGCTTTGCGTTCACGAATCACCAAGACACATCATGGGCAGCAAAACCGAACGGTTCTACAAGATTGAGTTGATGATCCGTCACCGTGGCCGGGTCAGCTTCGAGGACATGCTCAGCGAGCTCGAAGTGTCTCGGGCGACGCTCAAGCGTGACCTGCAGTTTTTGCGTGATCGCATGGGAGCGCCGATCATCTACGACCGGGGTGAAAACGCTTACCGTTTCGCAGATGAGGGGCAGGCCGGTGACAAGCACGAGTTGCCGGGCCTGTGGTTCGATCAGCAGGAGTTGTATGCGCTGCTGATGGCGCACCATCTCCTGTCAGATCTCGCGCCGGAAGGGACGCTGAGCCGGCACATGGGGCCCTTGCTGGACCGTGTGCACCAGTTGTTGGGCAGCGCCGAAGTGGACGCCGCCGAATTGATGCGTCGGGTGCGCATCGTCGGGGTGGCGAAGCGGGCCGTGACCAGCCGATGCTTTGAAGTCGTCTGTGCGGCGCTGTTGCAGCGTCGCCGCCTGCAATTGCAGTACTTCACGCGTTCGCGCAAGGCGCGCACGGTGCGCGAGGTCTCCCCTCAGCGTTTGATCCACTACCGACACACTTGGTACCTGGACGCCTGGTGCCACGAGAGTGAGGCGCTGCGTCGTTTTGCGCTCGATGCCGTGGAGGAGGCTCAGACCTTGGAGCGCAAGGCGCGCAATCTCCCCCTCAAGCGTGTCGAGGAGGAAATGGATGGCGGCTATGGCATCTTTGCCGGCAGCAAGGTGAGCTGGGCCCAGCTTCGCTTCAGCGCCGATGTGGCACCTTGGGTGTCTCAGGAGGCCTGGCACCCTCAGCAGGAAACCGAGTTTGACGATACCGGAGCCTTGTTGATGAAGTTGCCCTATGCCGACGCGACCGAGTTGGTCATGGACATCCTGCGTTGGGGGCCTGATGTCGAAGTCCTGCGTCCTGCTGCGTTGAAGCAGGCGGTGGCAAGCCGTCTCGCGCAGGCGTGTGCGCTGTACCGCTGATCCATGCCTGTCGCAGGCGATGGCTGACTCAAGATGAAACGGCGCACCTGGTTGAGAACGGGCTTGGGGACGCTGTTGGCCGTGCCGGCGTTGCCGTGGGGGCTTGCAGGGTGTTCAGCACCGCGTGATCCGGTCCAGGTGGCACTCAACGCCTGGGTGGGGTATGGTTTGCTGCACCTGGCGGCCGAGTTGGATTACCTCAGTGAGGGCGTGGCACGGCTGCAGGAGTTTCCTTCCAACACCGCCAGCATGATGGCCTTGGTCGAGGGGCGGGTACCGGCTGCGGCGTTGACCCTGGACGAGTTGCTGCAGGTCAGGGAGGGCGGCGTCGATGCCCGTGCCATTCTGGTGTTTGACGAGTCTCATGGCGCGGACGTGGTGATGGCTCATCCGTCGGTGGTGACGCTGGCGCATTTGCGCGGCAAGCGCATTGGCGTGGAAACCACGGCTTTGGGGGCGTTGATGTTGTCACGCTTGTTGGCCGCGGCGGGGTTGAGTGCTGCGGACGTGGTCAAGGTGCCCGTCACGGCCGATCACCATGTGGGAGCCTATGCGGAGCGTGAAGTGGATGTGGTCATCACCTTCGAGCCGATGGCGTCTCAGTTGCGAGCTCAGGGTGCTCACGCACTGCTCGACAGTCGCAAGCTGCCCGGTCTGATCGTCGATGTGCTGGCGGTGCGGGCCGATGCCATGCCGGACCAGGTGGCTGAGTGGCGTCATTTGCTACAGGGCTATTTCCGAGCCTTCGGTCACTGGCGCGATCAGCCCGAGGTGGCTGCGCGCCTGATGGCGCCCCATCAGCAACTGTCTGCCGAGCAGGTGCTGCAGGCGTTTGCCGGCATCGCGATGGCCGACCTGGCTGGTAATCGTGCGTGGTTGGCCGGCGAGAACGCACGGCTTTATCAGTCAGCCAAACTGGTCGGACGGGTGATGCATGAGTCGCGTTTGCTCGACCGCATGCCTGATCTGGATGCTTTGTGCGAGCCACGCTTTTTGCCGGAGGCTGCATGAGGCGGCGATCGTTGCGCCTGTTCCTGCCATTGGTGCTGCTGCTGGCCATGTTGATCGTGGGGGGGCTGTCGTTAACGTACGCGCTCTATCAGAAGCAGCAGGCCTTGACCCAGTCTGCTCGATTGGATGTGTTGCGTGATGTCGCGCATCTGGTGCGCCTGGCCGATGAATTGCCCGCCGAGAACTCGACCTTGTTGGCAGAGGAGCTGGCCCAGGTGGCGAGCCAGCCCTGGGTTCAGGTGGTGCTGTTGGTGAGTGAATCGGGAGAGGTGCTGCAGTCCAGTCGGGCTGCCTGGCGCGGTCGATCGGTGCGCGAGGTGTGGCCCGCCTTGGATCTGGCCCGCTTGCGCAAGACGGCTCGGGGGCGCTTGCCGGATTGGCAGATGCGTGCAGATGGCATGCGCATGGACGCCCTGCAGTCCTTCACTTTGCCCTCGCGCGAGGACGAAGTGCGCAGCCTGCGACGCGCCGTGGTCTACGTGGGTTATGACATGGGCACGCTGCGTGCGCAGGCTCGGCATGCCGAAGTGATGGGGCGTGTGCCCGACATGCTGGGCCTGTGCGGCATGTTGGTCCTTCTGGGATGGTTGGTGGGGCGGTATGTCACACGCCCCTTGAACCAGTTGGACAAGGTGTCACAGGCCTTGCGACGCGGGGAATGGGGTACGCCGGTGCCCCGGGGTGATTTTGTCGAGATCGATCAACTGGCCGCGGGATTTGATGCGTTGCGGCAAGAGTTGGCGGCAACCTGGCAAGCCTTGCCCGATCTGTTGTTCGAGTTGGATGCCGATGGGCGCTACCTCAGGGTGCTGAGCCCCAAGAACGAGTGGCTGTTGCAGGACCCCGAGAGCTTGCTCGGCAAAACGGTGCGTGAAGTGATGTCTCCCGCAGCTGCCGAGGTCGTGCACCAGGCCATGCGAGACGCCGAGAAGCTGGGTGCCGTGTGGGGACGTGAATTGGAGTTGGAGGTGCCTGCCGGGAACAATTGGTTCGAGATCTCGGTGGCCCGCAAGGAAGTGCCAGAGGGCGCACGTTCGAGTTACATCCTGATTTCTCGCAACGTGACTTCTCGCAAAGAGGCTGAGCAGCGGCTCAAGCAGCTCAACGAAGAGCTGGAGATGCGTGTGGCTGCGCGCACGATTGAACTCACCACAGCCAAGGATGAGGCGGAGAGGGCCAATCACAGCAAGAGTGATTTCTTGTCACGCATGAGCCACGAGTTGCGTACGCCGCTCAACGCCATCCTCGGTTTTGGGCAGTTGCTGGAGTTCTCGGTTCGGGACCCGCTACAAAGTGCGCATGTGCGTCAGATTCTGCACGGTGGCAAGCACCTGTTGGCCCTGATCAACGAGGTGCTGGACCTGGCGCGCGTGGAGTCTGGGCAGATGACGGTGAGCCTGGAGCAGGTGGCCTTGCGAGATCTGCTTGAAGAATGCCTGACTTTGGTGCTTCCACAGGCGCAGGCACGTGATGTGCGTCTGTTGGACGTGGCGTGCGATGAGGTGTGGCAGGTGCGCGCAGATCGCACCCGGCTCAAGCAGGTGTTTTTGAACCTTTTGTCCAATGCGATCAAGTACAACCAGCCTGCGGGCGTGGTGAGTGTGGGGTGCGTGCTGGAGGGGGAGAGCATCTGCATTCGCATCAGCGACACCGGCGCGGGCTTGACGCCGGCGCAGCAGGCACGCTTGTTCGTGCCCTTTGAACGACTGAATGCCGATGATCAGCAAGTCGAGGGCACCGGCATCGGTCTGGCCTTGAGCAAACGCCTGATGGGTTTGATGAATGGCCAGATTGGTGTGGAGAGTCAACCAGGCGAGGGCAGCACCTTCTGGGTGAAACTGCCACGTGCGGATGATGGTGTGGCGGCGGTTGAGGCGACCCGCGCTTTGCGCGAGGGGGCTGCAGCATCGTGGCGGGGCTCAACGGTTGCGACGCGCACGGTGCTGTGCATTGAGGACAATCCGAACAACATGCAGCTCATCGAGAGCGTGCTGGGGATGCTGCCGGGGGTGCGCCTGCTGAGCGCCATGGCGCCGGGGTTGGGGCTGGAGTTGGCTCGGACCCATCGACCCCACCTGATCTTGTTGGACATCAACCTGCCCGACATGGATGGTTATGCAGTGATGCAGTGCCTGCGTGAGCACCCGGCGACCAAGGGCATCCCGGTGATTGCGGTGAGCGCAAGTGCCATGCCGCGCGACTTGGAGCGCAGCCGCGCCGCAGGTTTTGCCGCCTATGTGACCAAGCCCATTGACGTGGGCCAGTTGCTGCGCAAGATCGATGAATTGGCTCTGCCGGCCGACTCGGTGTGACGCGCGTCGGCCCAGCGAGGGCCAAAATCAGGGCGTGACCAGCTTGTTGAGCTCGACCAGATCGTCAGACGTGAGGGTGCCTGCGGCCTGACGCAGTTTGATGGCGCCGATGATCACGTCGTAGCGGGCCTTGTAGAGGTCTTTCTGCGTGTTGGTGAGCTGGGTTTGGGCATCCAGCACATCTTTGTTGATCCGCACGCCCACGCGGTAGCCCAATTGCGTGGCTTCCAGCGCGAGCTTGGCCGATGCTTCGGCCGCTTCGTAGGCCTTGACCTGAGCCAAGCCGGACTGCACGCCCGAGTAGGCTTGACGCGTGCCGAGCTCAACGCCGCGGCGGGCGTTTTCGAGGTCACGCTCTGCCTTGTCCTGCAGGCTCAGGGTTTCACGCACGCGGTTCTGGATGGCGTTGCCGGCATACAGGGGCATGTTGAACTCGAGGCCGATGGAGCCAGCGGTACCAGAGCCACTTTGGGCCTTGACCAGTTGGTTGTTGGTGTCGACATGGGTGCGGGCCACCTGCGCCACCGCGTCGAGCGTGGGCAGATGGGTGGCGCGCGCGTTGTCGACTTCCAGTCGGGCCACCTTCAGGCCGACTTCAGCCTTGCGCACCATGGGGGCGGTGCCGGTGCTTTGCACCCAGGTGTCGATCTGCCCAGGGGCGAGGGCATCCAGATTGACGGGAGTGCGCAAAGGGTTGGGTTTGACGTCGGCGCGGCCCACAAACTGGTCCAGGGCGATCCGTTTGACGCGCAGGTCGTTGGTGGCGGCGATTTCCTGAGCGGAGGCCAGGTCGAAGCGGGCCTGGGCTTCACGGGTGTCGGTGATGGTGGAGTTCCCCACTTCGAAGCTGCGCTTGGCCGAGGCCAGTTGTTCGGCGAGGGCTTTTTTGTTGGCTTGCGCGGTGGCCAGGACGTCTTGGGCAGACAGGACATCGAAATAGGCTTGGGCCAGGCGCGCCACCAGATCGTCTTCGGCCATCTTGAGATCGGCCTGGGCAGCGGTCAGCGATGCCTCGGCCTGGGCGACTTTGGCGGCGTTGCTTTGGTTGAAGAGGGGCTGACGAGCGGCGACCGCCAGTTGGCTGTTGGTGCTGGTGCTGTCGTAACTGGTAGTGCCGCCCATGCCATTGGGCGAGTCGGGCAAAGACGAGTCCAGACGGTTGCGCTTGACCGTGGCTTGCAGGTTCACAGAGGGGCGCTGCAGTGAGCGTGCCTGGTCTGCCTTGAACTGGGCCGCATCAAATTGAGACTTGGCCGCCAGATAAGCCGCGTCGTAACCCCGAGCGGCCTGGTAAAGGTCGATCAGGTTCTCTGCCTGGGCCGAGAGCGAACCCACCATGCCCAGCACGGCCAGGGCGCAAGCCCGTGCCAGCGGCCGCCACGCGTTGGGGGAGGCAGAGGAGGTCGGGTGCGAAGGCGAAACGTGCTGGAACATCGTGGGTTTCCTCGGTTGGATGCGGAGCCGGACGGAGGGCTCAGAACTTGAATTGGCTGGGTTCGGCAAAGCCGGTCAGGCGCGGCAGCACGGTGTCGAACAGCTGCTGGCTGCTGAACGCACCCTGGCCTTCGCGGGTGTAGCGGGTGGCGTACATCATCGGCAACTGGCCGACCACGGCGACCAGGCGGCCGTTGGGCTTGAGTTGGTCGAGCAGCACCTGGGGCACTTCGGCCACGGAGCCGGCCAGCAGGATGGCGTCGTAGGGGGCCTTGCCAGGGAAACCTTGGGTGCCGTCGGCCTGGGCCACCTCGACGTTGCTGATGCCAGCCTTCTTCAGGTTGGCGCGCGCAGCGGCCACGAGGCCAGCATCGGCGTCGATGGCGACCACGCGCTGGGCGAGGTGGGCCATGAGGGCGGCCATGTAGCCCGTGGCAGCGCCGATCAGCAGGACCGTTTCATCCCTTTGCAGGCTGATGTCTTGCACCAGACGGGCTTCGACGCGTGGGGCCAGCAGGGCGCGGCCGTTGCCCAGCGGGATCTCGAAGTCCATCAGGGCCTGGCTGCGGTGGGCTTCGGGCACGAAATCTTCACGGTGCACGGACGACAGCAGGTCCAGCACCGCGGGGTCCAGGACATCCCAGGGGCGGATCTGTTGCTCGATCATGTTGAAGCGGGCTTGTTCGACGTTCATGCTGGGCATCCTACGGGAGACGGTATGGAAAGGAATCCGGGTAAAACGGGCATTTTAAGAAGAGCCGCCTGACTTGGGGGGAATCTGCTGCAAGTTCGTCGGATGCATTCGACTTTTGAGCCACGCGGACACGTCGTCGAGGAAGGCGTAGACCACCGGCACGACCACCAGCGTGAGCAGGGAGGAGGCCAGCACGCCGCCGATGACGGCCTGGCCCATGGGGGCACGCTGCTCGGAGCCTTCGGTGAGCGAAAAAGCCAGAGGCACCATGCCGAAGACCATGGCCAGGGTGGTCATGAGGATGGGGCGCAGGCGCACGCGGGCGGCCAGCAGCAGGGCTTCGCGGCGGGGCAGGGGGGCGGTTTCGTGGCCTTCGCCAGCGTCGCCCGCCCGGGCGCGGTTGGCAAAGTCCACCAGCAAGATGGCGTTCTTGGTGACCAGGCCCATCAGCATGATGACGCCGATGATGGAGAACATGTTGACGGTGGAGCCGAACACCAGCAGCGTGAGGACCACGCCGATGAGGGTGAGCGGCAGGGAGCTCATCAGCGCGATGGGCTGCAGGAAGCTGCGGAACTGCGAGGCCAGGATCATGTAGATGAAGACGATGGCCAGGCCCAGCGCAGACAGGGCGTAGGCGAAGGACTCCTGCATGTCCTTGGTGGAGCCGCCGAAGCGGTAGTGGTAGCCGCTGGGCCAGGGCATGTCGTCGAGCACCTTGCGGATGTCGGCAGAGACTTCGCCCATGGAGCGGCCGGTGAAGTTGGCGGTGATCTCGACTTCGCGGTTGAGGTCGCGGCGGTTGATCTGGGTGGGGCCGAGGCTTTCGACCACGTCGGCGACCTGGCTCAGGCGGACCTGCCGGGGGCGGCCTTGGGCGTCGGTTCCCATGACCAGGGTGAGATTGCGCAGGTCGTCGGCGGTGCGGCGGGCGTCGGGGTGCAGGGAGACGCGGATGTCGTAGTTTTGCTCGTCTTCGGCGCGCCAGCTGCCCACCACTTTGCCTTCGACCAGCACGCTCAGGGCCTGGCTGACGGCGTTGACGTTGAGGCCGAGGTCGGCAGCGGCATCGCGGCGCACGCGGATGTCGAGCGTGGGCTTGTCGGCCTTGAGGCTGGTGTCGAGGTCGACCAGGCCGGGAATGTGGCGCAGGCGGGCCAGGGCTTCGGTGTTGAGGCGCTGCAGCTCTTTCATGTTGCTGCCCTGGATGGACAGCATGATGGGTTTGAGGCCGGCGACCGCATCGAGCAGGCCCACGTGGGTGACGGTGATGCCGGGCAGGGCGGACAGGGCTTCGCGCAGCGGTGCCGAGAGTTGATCGACGTTGCGCTGGCGAAGGTGGCGGTCGGTCAGGCGCACGTAGACGGAAACCTGGTTGCGGCCCAGGGCTTGGCCGGTGTTGATGGTGGACAGGGTGTAGGCCACTTCCGGCATCTGGCGGATGAGCTGTTCGACTTCGCGGGTGCGCGCTTCAGTGGCTTCGAGCGAGGTGCCCGAGGGGGTGTAGAAGTTGACGAAGGTTTCGGAGTAGTCGGCCTTGGGCACGAATTCGGTGCCGACCAGGGGCATCAAGGCCACGCTGCCGACCAGGGTGGCCGTGGCCACCAGCATGGTCCACCATGGGTGGTCGAGGGCGCGGCCGAGCAGGCGTTGGTAGCCGTCGCTGAGGGACTCGGACCAGCGGTCGATGGCGCCGGTGAGGCGACCGAAGGTGCGGTCGTACCAGCTGCGGGGCGCGCCGGCTGCGCCTCGGCCGTGGGCTGCGATGGCCGGGTCGTGCCAGACGCTCGACAGCATGGGGTCGAGCGTGAAGCTGACGAACATGGAGATGAGCACGGCGGCCACGATGGTGATGCCGAACTCGTGGAAGAACTTGCCGATGACGCCGCCCATGAAGCCAATCGGCAGGAACACGGCGACGATGGACAGCGTGGTGGCCAGCACGGCCAGGCCGATTTCCTGCGTGCCGTCGATGGAGGCTTGCAGGGCGGACTTGCCCATCTGCAGGTGGCGCACGATGTTTTCGCGCACGACGATGGCGTCGTCAATCAGCAGGCCCACGCACAGGCTCAGCGCCATCAGCGTGACCATGTTGATCGAGAAGCCAAAGGCGTGCATGAACAGGAAGGTGCCGATGATGGAGATCGGCAGGGTCAGCCCGGTGATGACGGTGGAGCGCCAGGAGTTCAGGAACAGGAAGACGATGGCGACCGTGAGCACGGCGCCTTCGATGAGGGTGGCGCGCACGGTCTGCACGCTGACGCTGATGGGGCGGCTGCTGTCGCGCACCACGTCGAGCTTCATGCCGGGGGGCAGGCTGGGGGTGATCTCGGTGATGGCGGCGCGCAGGCCGTTGACGACATCCAGGGTGTTGTCGCCCTGGGACTTGAGCACTTCCAGCGCGAGGGTGCGTTGGCCGTTGAGCAGGGCCAGGGTTTCCAGTTCTTGTGGGCCGTCGACCACGTCGGCGACCTGACTGAGGCGGATGGGCTGGTCGTTGCGGGTGGCGACCACGAGGCGGCGGAAGTCTTCGACCGTGCGCAGGCGGGCGTCGATTTGCACGACGCGTTCGCGGTCGAGGGTGCGCACGCTGCCAGCAGGCTGGTCCTGGTTTTCGGTACGCACGGTGGCGGCGATTTGCTCGGCGCGCAGGCCGAAGGCGTCCAGGGCTTCCGGGCGCAGGTACACATTGATCTGTCGCTTGAGGCCGCCCACCAGGTTGACGCTGCCCACGCCTTCGACGTTCTCCAGGCGCTTGCGCAGGATCTGGTCGGCGTAGGTGGTGAGCGCCTGCGGGCTCTGGCTGCCGTCGGGTGAGGTGAGGGCGAGCGAGAAGATGGGGCGGTTGGCCGGGTCGAAGCGCAGCACGCGCGGGTCTTCGACCTCGTCACGCATCAGGGGGCGGATGGCGGAGAGCTTTTCGCGCACGTCTTCGGCAGCCCGGCGCCCGTCCACGCTCATGTTGAACTGGATGATGACAACCGAGTTGCCCTCGTAGGAGCGCGAGTAGAGTTGGCTGATGCCGGCGACGGTGTTGACGGCCTCTTCGACCTTGCGGGTGACCTCGGTTTCGATGATCTCGGGTGAGGCACCGGGGTAGGCCATCTGCACGACCAGGGTGGGTAGCTCGATGTCGGGGAACTGATCGACCTTGAGGCGTTGGTAGGAGAAGAGGCCAAGCACCACCAAGGCCATCATCATCATGGTGGCCAGGACGGGGTTGCCAATGGACAGGCGCGTGAACCACATGGTGCGGGCCTGCTTCAGCGTGAGGCAGCTGGGGGCACGGCAGCGGCGGTGGCGCTCGCTGCGGCCGAGGAGACGCTCACCCGACTGCCTTCGCGCACGGTGCTGGCAGCGTCACGCAGGATGCGATCACCCGGCTTTAAGCCTTGTCGAATTTCCACCCAGGCGTTGCGATGGCCGCCATCGGTTGCCGCGCCCGGTTCCGGAGCCTGGGCTCCGTGCAGCCCCAGTTGTACAGGGACGCGCACCACGCGGTCGCCATCGATGCGCAGGACCTCGTCGCGGCCGGTTTCTCGGGTGATCGCACTGGCGGGAACGGCCAGGCCTTCACGGCGTTCCAGCAGGATCTCGCCCTGACCGAACAAGCCCTGACGCAGAGCCGGGTGGCGTGGCAGGCTCAGGTAGGCCATCACGGCACGGGTGTCGGCAGTGGCGCTGGGATTGAGTCGGGCGATCTGGGCCTGCAGGGGGTCACTCAAGCCTTCGATGCGCAGGCTGGCGCTGGCGCCCACCTGCACACGGGCCAGATCTTGGGGTGTCAGTGGGACTTGCCACTCCAGGCTGTCGAGGTCGACGATCTCGACGATGCGGGCATCGACGTTCAGGCGCTCACCGGGTTGAACAAAGCGTTGGGCGACTTGTCCGCCCAGGGGCGCGAGGATGCGGGTGTCTTGCCAGGCCTTGTCGGCCAGGCGGGCGGCGGCTTGGGCCGCCTCGAAGTTGGCACGCGTGGACGCGGCGTTGGACAGGGAGGCGTCGAGCGCCTGCCGCGAAATGAAGCCTTGCTGGACCAGAGCCTGGTTGTTGCGCAGCGTTTGTTCGGCATTGCGCCAGATGGCCTGTGCCGAGGCCGCTTGTTGCTGCGCCTGCTGACGGCGCAAGCCGACTTCCTGGGTGTCAAGTTGGCCGAGTGACTGACCCTGGCGCACCGTGTCGCCTTCGCGAACGTGCAGGGCCTGCAGTTCGGCGGCCACCTTGGCTTTGACCACTGCCGAACGCTGTGCCACGAGGCTGCCGGAGATGGGCAGGGACCAGCTCAGTGAGCGGGTGGTGACGGTGTAGGCATCTTGCGCACGCAACTGGATCACTTTGGCCTGAGCGCTCTCGGTGCTTTGGGCTAAGGCCGTTTGCTGGGCTTTGCGGGCCACGATGGCGCGGGCGATGCTGCCTCCGAGCACCAGGAGGGCCACGCACAGGGCCAGCCATTTCATCCACGAGGCCGATGTTTTCATGAGGAGGCGGGTCCAGACGGGTGAGGGGTGGCGAGTCCGTGCAGCAGAATCTCGACCTGGGTGCTGAGGAACTGTTCGGGGTCCAGCGGGACCGAGTTGACCGCACACACCGAGGTGCAGCGCTTGTACAGGATCAGAAACTGCACCGGGGCGATCATGCCGTGCACGTCCGATGTGATGTCGAGTGTGCGGAACTCGCCGCGCGCCATGCCACGCTCCAGCACGCGGCGCAGCAAGGCGTGGTGGGTGCGAGCACTTCGTCCATGTAGAACTGGGCGAGGTCAGGGAAGGCGGTGGCCTCGTTCATCAGCAGCACGACCAAGCCGGCCGCTTCCGATGAGCCCACGCGCAGCCACCAGGTGGTGGCAAGTTGGTGCAGCAAGGCGGCGCTGGGGCCGTCGTGCACATCGGCCAGGTTGCCGGCTTCGACGATGACCTGGGTCAGGTAGTGCCGCACCACGGCTTTGAAGAGCTCGTCTTTGCTCGGGTAGTAGAGGTAGAGCGTGCCTTTGGACACACCAGCTTCGCGGGCCACCTCTTCAATGCGGGTGCCCGCCAGGCCTTTGCGCAGGAACAGGCGCAGTCCCGCTTCCAGCAATTCCTGGGGGCGGGCCGCCTTGCGTCGCTGGCGCGTGCGGGTGGCGGGAGACGTGTCGGGCTCGCTCAAACGGAAGGGCTCTCAGTAACTGACCGGTGGGTCATTAATGTAGCGGCGGCTTTGGCGTGTGGTCAATCGGGCCGGGCGGGAGGGTGTGTTCAGACGAGGGAATGAATCATGAATAATGTTTCACATGAGCAGCAGACCCCAACCCCAGAGCCGGGCGGCCTACGCCCATTTCAGCCCCATCACCACTCGCTGGATGGACAACGACATCTACGGTCATGTCAACAACGTGACCTATTACAGCTACTTCGACACGGCGGTGAACCGCTATCTGATCGACGCGGGTGTGCTGGACATCCATGCAGGCGATGTCATTGGTCTGGTGATCGAGACGCACTGCAACTACTTTGCCCCGCTCGCTTTCCCGCGCAATGTGGAGGCGGGCATCCGCGTGGCCCACATCGGCAAGAGCAGCGTGCGTTACGAGATCGGCCTGTTCGAAGAGGGGGAGCCGCAGTCGGCTGCCAGCGGCCACTTCGTGCATGTGTATGTGGACCGTGCCACGCGCCGACCCACCGAATTGCCCGAGACCTTTGTGCGAGCCCTGCAGGCCTTGCAACTGCCCGAGTCGGCCTGAGTTGACCGTTCCCCTTGTTTCCTCTCCTTTGCAGTCTGGACTTTGTCATGAGTCATCCCGCCTCGGTGTCACGCGCGCCCGATCTCATCACCCCTGAGCGCACGGCCGCTGTGGACGCGGCCATCACGTCGCGTCGTTCGATCCGTCGATTCCTGCCCACCGAGGTGCCGCGTGCTGTCGTGGAAGACATCTTGCGCGTGGCCTCGCGGGCGCCCTCGGGCACCAACACCCAGCCTTGGCGCGTGCATGTGCTGACCGGGGCGAGTCTGAAAGCGCTGGTGGACCGTTTGATGGCGGCGTACAACGACCCGGCGCAGGTGGGCTTGCATCAGGAGGAGTACGACTACTACCCGAAGGAGTGGATCTCCCCCTTCATCGACCGCCGCCGCAAGGTGGGTTGGGATCTGTACAGCCTGTTGGGCATTGCCAAGGGCGACAAGGTACGCATGCATGAGCAGACCGGGCGCAACTTCCGCTTCTTTGACGCGCCGGTGGGCATGATCTTCACCATCGACCGGGTGATGGGCCAGGGCAGCTTGCTGGATTACGGCATGTTCCTGGAGAACATCATGGTGGCCGCGCGTGCGCGCGGACTGGACACCTGCGCGCAAGCCGCTTTCAATGCCTACCACGCTTTGATTTCGGACCAGCTGGGTCTGGATGCCGAGCGCGAGATGGTGGTCGTGGGCATGGCCCTGGGGCACGCCGACCCGGAGGCCATTGAGAACTCATTGCTTGCGGAGCGTGTAACGGTGTCCGAGTTTGCGACTTTTTGGCCTTGATTTGACGCAGTTTGGCCCTTTTTTCTAGGGTCTTCACGGGGGTCAAGGGCTTCGGAGCGCCGGACAAACAGGTCTATGATTTTGAGGATGTGGAAGGCGGCATTGTCAAAATAGCGTGCTGTCGTCAACCACCAATCTGCGTGTCTTTCCGGAGGACGACCTATGAGCCTGATGGGCCAAATGATGCAAATGCCCCTGTTGATTTCGTCGCTGCTGACCCATGCAGCGCGTCACAACGGGGATATCGAGGTGGTGTCCAAGCGTGTCGAAGGCGACATCCACCGCACCAACTGGGCCGAGGTGGAGTTGCGTTCGCGCAAGCTGGCACAGGCGCTGGCCCGTCTGGGCTGCGAGGCGGGTGACCGCATCGGTACCCTGGCCTGGAACGGCTACCGTCACCTGGAGATCTATTACGGCGTGTCGGGCTCGGAGTTGGTGTGCCACACCATCAACCCCCGTCTGTTCCCCCAGCAGGTGGCCTGGATCATCAACGACGCGCAGGACAAGGTCATCTTCGTGGACCTGAACATCCTGCCGTTGGTGGAGAAGCTGGTGCCCTCGCTGCCGTCCGTCAAGCACGTGGTGCTGATGTGCGACCGTGACAACATGCCGCGTGAGCACTCGCTGCCCAGCCTGCTGTGCTACGAAGATCTGATCGACGCCGAAGACGGCAACTACACCTGGCCGTCGTTCGATGAGAACGCCGCCGCCAGCATCTGCTACACCTCGGGCACGACCGGCAACCCCAAGGGCGCCGTGTACTCGCACCGCTCCTCCGTGTTGCACGCGTACGCCGTGGCGCTGCCGGATGCCATGTGCATCAAGGGCACCGATGTGGTCCTGCCTGTGGTGCCGATGTTCCACGTCAACGCCTGGGGTACACCGTACGCCACCGCGCTGGTGGGCTGCAAGCTGGTGCTGCCGGGCCATCACCTTGACGGCGAGTCGCTCTACAAGCTGTTCGAATCCGAAGGCGTGACGATGAGCGCCGGCGTGCCGACCATCTGGATGGGCCTGCTGAATTACGTCAAGGCCAACAACCTGAAGTTCAGCACCTTCAAGACCACGGTGATCGGTGGCGCGGCCTGCCCGCCTTCGATGATCCGCACCTTCGAGAACGACTACAACGTCGAGGTGGTGCACGCCTGGGGCATGACCGAGTTGTCGCCGGTGGGCACGCTGGGCCGCCTGAAGTCCAAGCACGCCAACCTGGCGCCCGAGGCCAAGCAGAAGATCCTGGAAAAGCAGGGCAAGTCGGTGTTCGGTGTGGACATGCGTATCGTGGACGCCGAGGGCAATGTGCAGCCCTGGAACGGCGTGGCGACGGGCGATCTGGAGGTGCGCGGTCACTGGGTGATCAGCAGCTACTTCAACGTCGACAAGTCGCCGCTGCACGATGGCTGGTTCCCCACGGGGGACGTGGCCACCATCGACTCGGATGGCTACATGCAGATCACCGACCGTTCCAAGGACGTGATCAAGTCGGGCGGGGAGTGGATCAGCTCCATCGAGCTGGAAAACGTGTTGATGGGCCATCCGGCCGTGCACGAAGCGGCAGCCATTGCGGCGCATCACCCCAAGTGGGACGAGCGCCCCTTGATGGTGGTGGTCAAGAAGCCGGGTGCCGAGGTGACCAAGGAGGAGTTGTTGGCCTTCTACAAGGGCAAGATCCCGAACTGGCAGACCCCGGACGACATCGTGTTCGTGGACGAGCTGCCGCACACGGCCACGGGCAAGCTGTACAAGCTCAAGCTGCGTGAGCAGTATCGCGATTACAAGCTGCCAACGGCCTGACGCCTCAGCGCAAACCCTGTATTCAAGGGTTAACAAGGACACCTTCGGGTGTCCTTTTTTCTTTGTGAACTGCAGAGTGGAATGCGTGTTCGCACATTACGGGAAAGCTCTGACTGACCCCCGCGAACATGGGGGATAGATTGGGAGGGTAACGACTTCCGATCCCCCCGAATAAGGAGCTAGCGATGCGATTCCCTGTACGAGCAATGAGCGTGATGGTGGCGGCCTCTTTGAGCGCCGGTGCGGTGTTTGCCCAGAAGGGTGAGACCGTCAAAGTCGCCTGGATCGATCCGCTGTCGGGCCTGATGGCCAGCGTGGGTCAGAACCAGCTCAAGAGCTACCAATTTGTCGCTGAAAAGCTCAACGCCAACAACCCGGCTGGCGTGAAGTTCGAGATCGTCAGCATCGACAACAAGCTGAGCCCTGCCGAAACCTTGAACGCGCTGAAGTCGGCTGCGGACCAGGGCGTGCGTTACGTGGTGCAGGGTCTGGGTTCGGGCGCCGCCACGGCCCTGATCGACGGCATCAACAAGCACAACCAGCGCAACCCCGGCAAGGAAATCGTCTTCCTGAACTACGCCGCGGTGGACCCCGATCTGACCAACAGCAAGTGCAGCTTCTGGCACTTCCGTCTGGACGCCGACACCTCCATGAAGATGGAAGCCATGACCACCTTCATCAAGGACCAGAAGGACGTCCAGAAGGTCTACCTGATCAACCAGAACTACGCGCACGGCCACCAGGTCTCCAAGTACGCGAAGGAAAACCTCAAGCGCAAGCGCCCGGACATCCAGGTGGTGGGCGACGACCTGCACCCGCTGGCCCAGGTGCGTGACTTCGCGCCGTATGTCGCCAAGATCAAGGCCTCGGGTGCCGATACCGTGATCACGGGCAACTGGGGTTCGGACCTGTCGCTGTTGGTGAAGGCCGCCAACGACGCCGGCCTGACGGCCAAGTTCTACACCTACTACGCCAACTTCGGTGGCACGCCCACCGCTCTGGGCAAGGCTGCCAACGGCCGTGTCTATCAGATCGGCTATGGGCACTACAACCTGGGGGGGCTGAATGGTCAGTTGGTGAACGAGTTCAAGAAGCGTTTCAATGACGACTACTACTCCGCCGCGACCTACTCGGGCCTGCAGATGCTGACGATCGCGATGGCCAACGCCAAGTCGACGGACCCAGTCAAGGTGGCCTACGCGATGGAAGGTCTGAAGTTCAAGACCTTCAATGGTGAGGTCGAGATGCGCAAGAGCGATCATCAGATGCAGCAGCCTGTGTTCCTGACCAAATGGGCGCCAGTGGATGCCAAGAACCCGTACAACGTGGAAGGCACGGGCATGACCTTTGTGCCGGTCAAGCAGTTTGACGCGTACGTGGCCAGCACGCCCACTTCGTGCCAGATGAAGCGCCCTTCTTGATGTGAGGCGCTGAGGGCATGCGAGGGCGCTACGGCGCGTCGCATGCCCTTTTTTTGACCTGATCGTGGTGCCGGCTTGGCCGGTGAACGAACTCTGCGGGCCAGTCATGGAAACGTTTTTTGTCTTTGCCCTCAACGGGCTCAGCTACGGGCTGCTGCTGTTCATGCTCAGCTCCGGGTTGACGCTCATTTTCAGCATGATGGGCGTGCTGAACTTTGCGCACACCAGCTTCTACATGTTGGGTGCTTACTTCGCTTATGCGCTCACGGGCAGCATCGGTTTCTTTCCCGCCTTGATCGTGGCGCCGCTGCTGGTGGGCGCGCTGGGCGCGGCGTTCGAGCGCTATTCGGTGCGCAAGGTGCATCCTTATGGTCATGTGCCCGAACTGCTGGTGACCTTCGGCCTGTCGTATGTGGTGCTGGAAGTGGTGCGCCTGATCTGGGGCCCGGCCAACGTGGACTATCGCGTGCCCGAGGCGCTGGATGGGGCCTTGTTCACCCTGGCCAACATCCAGGGGCATGGCCTGAGCTGGTTTGCGGGCGCCGGTGATGCGGCGATTTGTGCAGCCGCCGGCAACTCTTGCACCCAGTTCCCGATGTACCGCGGCTTCATGGCCATGGTGGCTTTGGCGATGCTGGTGGCCTTGTGGCTGCTGCTGACCCGTACCCGCATCGGTCTGATCATCCAGGCTGCGCTGACGCACCCCGAGATGACCCAGTCGCTGGGTCACAACGTCCCGCGCGTGATGATGGGTGTGTTCGGGGGCGGTTGTGCCCTGGCTGGTCTGGCTGGCGTCATCGGGGGCAACGCCTTCGTGACCGAGCCGAACATGGCGGCCTCGGTGGGCGCCATCATCTTCGTGGTGGTGGTCGTTGGCGGCATGGGCTCGCTGGCGGGGGCCTTCCTGGCCTCCATCCTGATTGGCCTGATCCAGACCTTTGCCGTGGTCATCGACGTGTCGGTGGTGTCGGTGATGGAGAAGCTGGGCAACCCGGTGGCCTTTGACCACTGGGCTTACCCGATCCTGAAGATCTCGGTGTCGCAGATGGCGCCGATCCTGCCCTACCTCCTGTTGGTGCTGATCCTGATCTTCCGACCCAAGGGCCTGCTGGGCACCCGCGAGGAGTAAAGAGACCATGACTGACAAGATGTACACATTCCGCCCCCTCAACGTGGGCCGTATCGTGCTGTGGTCCCTGTTCGCCATCGTCTTGCTGGTGGCGCCCAAGGTCTTCGACAGCAGCCTGTCCATGACCATGCTCACGCAAATGGGCATCGCCATCATTGCCTGCCTGTCCTACAACATGCTGTTGGGGCAGGGCGGCATGCTGAGCTTTGGCCATGCGGTGTATTCGGGCCTGGGCTCGTTTGCCGCCATCCATGTGCTCAACAAGGTGTCCGAAGGCGCCTGGAACGTGCCGGTGAGCCTGCTGCCGCTGGTCGGTGGCGTGGCGGGCCTGCTGGTGTCGGCGCTGCTGGGTTCCATCACCACCAAGAAGTCGGGGACCATCTTTGCGATGATCACCCTGGGCATTGGTGAGCTGGTGTTCTCGATGTCGCTGATGCTGCCGGAGTTCTTTGGTGGTGAAGGCGGCATCTCCAGCAACCGCATGGTCGGTGAGCCCTTCATGGGCATCACCTTCGGGCCCGAGATTCAGGTGTACTACCTGATCGCGGTCTACACCTTTGTGTGCACGGTGCTGATGTTTGCCTTCACGCAGACGCCGTTGGGTCGCATCCTGAACGCTGTCCGTGACAACCCCGAGCGGGTCGAGTTCATCGGTTACGACACCCAGCGTGTGCGCTACCTGGCTTTCATGATCGCTGGCTTCTTTGCCGGCATTGCGGGTGGCCTGTACGCCATCAACTTCGAGATCGTGACCGCCGAGGTGGTGAGTGCGCACCGCTCCGGGGCCTACCTGCTCTTCACCTTCCTGGGTGGCGCCTTGTTTTTCTTCGGGCCGATCATCGGCGCGGTGATGATGGTGCTGGCCACGGTGCTGCTGTCGGAGATGACCAAGGCCTGGTTGCTCTATCTGGGCATCTTCTTCCTGGTGATGGTGATGTACGCCCCCGGTGGCATCTCGGGTCTGATCATGATGAACCTGCGTTTGGCCGCCTACGGCATGCTGCGTCGCCTCTGGACCTCGTACCTGGCTTTGGCCGGATCGCTGCTGGTGGTGCTGACCGCGGTGGCCGTGATCGTGGAGATGGTCTATCACATCAAGCTCAACGAGGCCTTGGGCCCGGAGATGAGCTTCATGGGCGCGACGATCAACACGCATGGCGTGGATGCCTGGGTGGGATCGGTGTTCCTGCTGATCACGGGTGTGGGTCTGTTCGAGTTGGTGCGGCGTCAGTTCGTGCACCAGTGGGGACAGATCCAGGAAGACATCGAGGCGGAGAACCTCCGTCGTCAAATGCATTGAGAGGCCAATCATGAGCGAGCACAAGGCATCTGCATCAGGTCTGGCACTGGAGTTGCGCAGCGTGCGCAAGTCTTTTGGCAAGACCGAAATCATCCGAGGGGCCGAGCTGGCGGTGAAAGCCGGCGAGCGCGTGGCCCTGATCGGCCCCAACGGCGCGGGCAAGTCCACGCTGTTCAACCTGATCAGCGGGCGACTGCCGATCACCAGTGGCGAGATCCTGTTGAATGGCGAAGCCATCCACGGGATGACGCCTTACGAGATCAACCGCCGCGGCCTGGCCCGCAGCTTCCAGGTGTCCAACCTGTTCCCACGCTTGAGCGTGTTCGAGAACATTCGCTGCGCGGTGCTGTGGTCCATGGGGGAGCGGTACGCCTTCTGGCGTTTCCTGTCCAAGCTTGATGCGGTCAACCAGCGCGCGGAAGAGGTGTTGGACATGATCCGTTTGCGTCGCAAGCGTGATGTGCATGTCACGTCCCTGACCTACGCCGAGCAGCGTGCGCTGGAAGTGGGCGTGACGATTGCCGGCGGTGGCAATGTGATCCTGCTGGACGAACCGACGGCCGGTATGAGCAAGTCGGAGACGGCGAACTTCGTGCGCATGATCCGTGAAGTCACGGAAGGCAAGACCTTGCTGACCGTGGAGCACGACATGGGTGTGGTGTTCGGCCTGGCCGACCGCATTGCGGTGCTGGTGTACGGCGAGGTGATCGCTTTTGACACGCCCGAGAACGTGCGGGCGAACGATCGGGTCAAAGAGGCGTATCTGGGTTCGGTGCTGGCGCAGAACCAGGCCGCCGAGGCAGGAGTCTGAGCATGTTGAGCATTCAAAACCTGCACGCGTTTTACGGCAAGAGCCACATCCTCCATGGCGTCGACATGGAGGTTAAACCCGGCGAGATCGTCAGTCTGCTGGGCCGCAACGGCTCGGGGCGCTCCACCACCATCAAGGCCATCATGGGCCTGGTGGATGCACAAGGCTCGGTCAAGTGGAATGACCAGGAACTGCTGGGCCACAAGACCTATGACATTGCGCGCCACGGCCTGGGCTATGTGCCCGAAAGCCGCGATGTGTTCCCCAAGCTGACCGTGGAGCAGAACCTGCTGCTGGGCCAGAAGGGGGGCAAGAAGCCCGGACGCTGGAGCCTGGACGACATGTACCAGATGTTCCCGCGCCTGAAGGAGCGCCAGCACACCGAGGCGGGCGTGATGTCGGGCGGTGAGCAGCAGATGCTCACCCTGTGCCGCACGCTGATGGGCGACCCGGACCTGATCATGATCGACGAGCCGACCGAAGGGCTGGCGCCGAAGATCGTGGAACTGGTGGGGGAGTACCTCAAGGAGCTGCAAAAGCGCGGTCTGGCCGTGCTGTTGGTGGAGCAAAAGCTCACGATCGCCCTGGATATCTCGCAGCGTTGCTACGTGATGGGCCACGGTGAGGTGGTGTTCCACGGCACGCCCGATGAGTTGCGGGCCGACCAGTACGTCCGCAAGGAGTGGCTGGAGGTCTAATTTTTGGTCCGCGTGGCGGAATTCGCGGACTTTGTGGCTCGGGACTTTCCCTGTGTTTGTGCAACACGGGGAGCAAGCTCTGCCACAATCTTCGGATATTCTTACAAGAACTCTTGTCAGAATGAGTTGTCTGGTCGCCAGGCAGAGCGTGGTCGCCGCGTGAGGTGGTGACGCGCGGCCTGGCATCCGTCTATCAACGTCCCGAGATTGCCATGAGCACCATCTACCAAGTCAACGGCGGCGTCGCCGTCATCACCCTGAACAACCCGCCCGTCAACGGCTTTGGTCACAGCACCCGCACCGGGGTGTTTGAGGGTCTGAAGCAGGCTCAGGCTGACGCCAACGTGCAGGCGGTGGTGATCATCGGTGGCGGCAAGGTGTTCTGCGGCGGTGCCGACATCCGTGAATTCGGCACCCCGGCGGCCTTTGCCGAGCCTGGTCTGCACGCCGTCATCGCGGCCATCGAAGCCAGCAGCAAGCCGGTCGTCGCCGCCATCCACGGGGTGGTGATGGGCGGTGGCTTGGAACTGGCCCTGGGTTGCCACTACCGCGTGATGGCCCCTGGCGTGCAGGTGGCCCTGCCGGAGGTGAACATCGGCCTGATCCCTGGCGGCGGCGGCACGCAACGTCTGCCCCGCGTCCTGCCGGTCGAGATGGCCCTGCAGATGGTCACGAGCGGTGCCTCGGTGCCCAGCGACAAGCTGGCCAAGGTGCCTGGCCAACAGCTGATCGCCAAGCTGATCGAGGGTGATTTGCTCGCTGGCGCGCAGGCCTTCGCGCTGGAAGTGGCTGCGGTGCGCCCAATGCCACGCGTGCGTGACCTGCCTGCGCCGGTGGTGGCCGATGCCGGCCTGTTCGACAAGGCTCGCGCCGACATGGCCAAGGCCCGCCGCGGTCTGGTGTCGCCCCAGCGCTGCATCGACGCCATCGAGATCGCCACGAAGGACGACATCGACACCGGCATCCAGAAAGAGCTGGAAATTTTCAAGGCCATCATGGTCGGCCCGCAGGCCAAGGCCATGCAGCACGCTTTCTTCGGTGAGCGCGCGGCCAGCAAGATCCCTGATGTGCCCGATAACACGCCCACCCGCGAGGTGAAGCAGGTCGCCGTGATTGGCGCCGGCACCATGGGCGGTGGCATCACCATGTGCTTCCTCAACGCCGGCATCCCGGTGAAGTTGCTGGAGATGAAGCAAGAAGCCATCGACCGTGGCGTGGGTGTGATCCGCAAGAACTACGAAGCCCAGGTGGCCAAGGGCAAGCTGGCCCAGGACAAGTACGAGCAGCGCATGAGCCTGCTCACCACGACCCTGAGCTACGACGACATTGCCCAGGCTGACATGGTGATCGAAGCCGTGTTCGAGAACATGGAGGTGAAGGCCCAGGTGTTCACCCAGCTGGATGCGGTGATGAAGCCCGGTGCCATCCTGGCGTCGAACACCTCGACGCTGGACGTGGACAAGATTGCCGAAGTGACCAAGCGCCCGCAGGACGTGGTGGGTCTGCACTTCTTCAGCCCGGCCAACGTGATGCGTCTGCTGGAAGTGGTGCGCAGCAAGCACACCGCCAAGGACGTGATGGCGACCGTGATGCAGGTGGCCAAGAAGATCAAGAAGGTCGCTGTGGTGTCGGGCGTGTGCGATGGCTTCATCGGCAACCGCATGTTCGAGCAGTACGTGCGCCAGAGCTTCCAGCTGGTCGAAGAGGGCGCCACGGTGCCACAGGTGGACAAGGCGGCCGAGGCCTTTGGTTTTGCCATGGGCCCCTTCCGCGTGGGGGATCTGGCCGGCAACGACATCGGCTTTGCCATCCGCAAGCGCCGCCGTGTCGAGCAGCCCGATGTGGTCTACAGCCCGGTGGGCGATGCCATTTGCGAGCTGGGCCGCTTTGGTCAGAAGGTCGGCAAGGGCTGGTACGACTACGAAGCCGGCAAGCGCGACCCGATCCCCTCGGCCGAGGTGCAGGCTTGCATCGACAAGGTCCGTGCTGACAAAGGCATCACGCCGCGCGCCATCAGCGACGAAGAAATCGTCAACCGCCTGGTGCTGGCCATGGTCAACGAGGGCGCGCAGATCCTGGAAGAGGGCATCGCCTCCAAGGCCTCCGACATCGACATGGTCTACCTGACCGGCTACGGTTTCCCGCTTACCTGGGGTGGCCCGATGCTGTACGCCGACCTGCTGGGCCTGCCCAAGGTGGTCGAGCTGATGAAGGGCTTCCAGGCACTGCCCGGCGCGGACCAGGCCTTCTGGACCCCGGCACCGCTGCTGGCCCGTCTGGTGGCCGAAGGCAAGACCTTCAACGGCAAGGCTTGAGCAGCCCATGACATTCATGGCTCAGTTTGATTAGCACTGAGCCCACCGTGAGGGTCTGCACGACGGCGATGGCCAGGCAGACCCTTTTTTGACCGCCCCTGCACAGAGGTGTCTGACATGTCTCACATCGAAACCCATCAGAACGGCCACATCCTGGAAATCAAGGTCAACCGGCCCGAGAAGCACAACGCACTCTCGCCCGAGATGTACCGTGATCTGGCCCGCGCCTATGGCGAGCTCAGCCGCAACCCCGAGTTGCGCGTGGGCCTGCTCTACGGCGAGGGCGCGCACTTCAGTTCCGGGGTCGAGTTGGACAAGTGGGCGCCGATCTTCGGCAACGGCAAGGGCTTCGAAGTGGGTGAGGGCGAGATCGACCCCTTCGGCCTGCAGCCTCAGCGTCACACCAAGCCGGTGGTGATGGCGGTGCAGGGCAACTGCTTCACCTGGGGCGTGGAGATCATGCTCAACACCGAGATCCGCGTCGCGGCCTCGGACACGCGTTTCGCCATGCTGGAAGTCAAGCGCGGCATCTTCCCCTGTGGCGGTGCCACCTTGCGCCTGCCACGCCAGATGGGCTGGGGGGCGGCGCACCGCTACCTGCTGACGGGCGAATTCTGGTACGCCGAAGAAGCCATGCGCACGGGCCTGGTCCAGGAGGTGGTGCCTCCCGGTGAGCAAGTCACCAAGGCCCGCGAGATCGCCACGCAAATTGCCAAGGCCGCGCCTCTGGGCGTGCAAGGCGTGCTCAAGTCCACCCGCATGGCGTGGAACGAGGGCGAGGCCGAAGCCGCCCGTCACCTGTTTGTGGACATGGTGCCCGTGATGCAGAGCGAGGATGCTGCCGAAGGCGTGGCGTCCTTCCTGCAGCGTCGCGAAGCCGTCTTCAAAGGACGCTGAGGCGCATCGTTTGAGCCTGTCTGTCAACCTGATCTGAACTGTTTGCCATCATGACCCAACGCGCCACCCTCGACTTCCTGCTCTACGACTGGCTGAAAGCCGACGCCCTGTGCGAACGCCCCCGCCATGCCGAGCACAGCCGCGACACCTTTGATGCCGTGCTGGACCTGGGCGAGAAGATCGCTGCCGAGCAGTTCGCCCCTTTCAACCGCCTGACCGACCTGCAGGAGCCCGAGTTCGACGGCGAGCGCGTGCACCTGCCAGCCGAGACCCCCAAGGCCCTGCAGGCCTTCATCGACTCGGGCCTGATGGCCGGCGCGCAGGACGCCGAAGTGGGCGGGATGCAACTCCCTACCGTGGTCGAGATGGCTGCGATGAGCTTCTTCTTCAAGGCCAGCGTGTCCCTGGCCGGCTACCCCATGCTCACGCGGGGCAACGCCAACACCATCCTGGCGCATGGCACCCCCCAGCAAATCGAGGTGTTCGCCAAGCCCAGCTTTGAAGGCCGCACCTTCGGCACCATGTGCCTGAGCGAGCCGCAAGCCGGCTCCAGCCTGTCGGACATCGCCACCAAGGCCGTGCCCGACACCGCCAGCGAAGCCCACGGTGCCACGCCCTGGCAGCAAGACCCGCTGGGCCCACGCTTCCGCCTCAAGGGCAACAAGATGTGGATCTCGGGCGGCGAGCACGAAATGGGCGACAACATCGTCCACTTGGTGCTGGCCAAGATCCCGGGCGAAGACGGCAAGACCATCCCTGGCGTGAAGGGCATCTCGCTGTTCATCGTGCCGCGCAAGCTGGTGCAGGCCGACGGCACCATCACCGACCAGCGCAACGACGTCTCTCTGGCGGGTCTGAACCACAAGTGCGGCTACCGCGGCACCGTCAACACGCTGCTGAACTTTGGCGAAGGCAAGTTCCCGGTGCACGGCCAGTCCGGCGCCGTGGGCTACCTGATCGGCAAGCCTGGCGAAGGCCTCAAGTGCATGTTCACGCTGATGAACGAGGCCCGCATCGGCGTGGGCCTGGGAGCGACCATGCTGGGCTACGCCGGCTTCGAAGCCTCGCTGGCCTACGCCAAGGACCGCCCGCAAGGCCGCGCCATGACCGCCGCCGGCAAAGACGCCAGCAGCCCGCAGATCCCCATCATCCAGCACACCGACGTCAAGCGCATGTTGATGATGCAAAAGACGGTCGCCGAAGGCGGCCTGGCGCTGGCGCTGCTGTGCGCCCAGTTGGTGGACGACGAACAGACCGGCAACGAGGCCGAAGCCGAGAAAGCCCGCCTGCTGCTGGAACTGCTCACCCCGATCGCCAAGAGCTGGCCCAGCGAATGGGCGCTGGAGGCCAACAGCCAGGCCATTCAGGTGCTGGGCGGCGCCGGCTACACCCGCGACTTCCCGGTGGAACAGTACTGGCGCGACAACCGCCTCAACATGATCCACGAAGGCACCCACGGCATCCAGGGCATGGACCTGCTGGGCCGCAAGGTGGTGATGAACGGTGGCAAAGCCCTGGCCGTGCTGGCCGAGCGCATCAGCGAAACCATCCAGAAGGCCGGTCACATCGAAGGCCTGGCGCTGCACGCCAATGCCCTGGCCGGCGCGTTGCAAAAGGTGGGCGCCGCCACCAAGGCCGCCTGGAGCACGGGCCAGCCCGAAGAAGCCCTGGCCAACGCCACGTTGTACCTGCAGGCCTTCGGCCACACCGTGCTGGCCTGGATCTGGCTGGAGCTGGCCATCGCGGCCCAGGCTGCCCAGGCCAAGGGCACATGGGACCAAGGGCCTCTGGGCGCGGGTTTCCTGCAAGGCAAGCGCGCTGCGGCAGACTACTTCTTTGCCTACGAGTTGCCCAAGATTGACGCCTGGCTGGGCGTGGTCTCGCGCCGTGACCTGACCTGCGCGCAAGCCCAGGCCGACTGGTTCTGAGCGCACGGCCGAGCATCCACTCGGGGCGTTCCTCACCACCGAAAGCACCTCACCATGATCAAGCACATCGTCCTGTTCACCCTCAAAGACCCGGCCAACGCGCCCAAGGTCAAGGCTTTGCTCGACAGCTGCAAGGACATCGTTCCCGGCATCCGTGAGTTCGAGGTGGGCATCAAGACCGAGGGCCTGGAAGCCACGGCCGACGTGGTGCTGGTCTCCACCTTTGAGGATGCGGCGGCCCTGGCGGCCTACCAGCCTCATCCCCACCACCAGGGCGTCGTCGCCCAGATCCGCGAGATGGCATCGGGCCGCCAAGTGCTCGATTACATCTGCTGATCAGCCCGTGCTGATTGGTTTCAGCCGGCCCTGACGACCGCCTCCCTCTTCACTGAAAGACACCGTATGAGCGAAGCCCGCACCATCCAGAACCTGTTCGACCTCACGGGCAAGAAGGCCCTCATCACCGGCGGCTCCCGTGGCCTGGGCCTGCAGATGGCGCAGGCCCTCGGCGAAGCCGGTGCCAAGGTCGTCATCAGCTCCCGCAAGGCGGCTGACTTGGAACAGGCCGTCATGGCCCTGCAAGACCGCGGCATCGACGCCCGCTGGATCGCCGCCGACGCTGGCAAGCCCGAAGACATCCAGCGCCTCGCCGACGAGACTCTGGAGCGTGTCGGTGACGTGGACATCCTCGTCAACAACGCTGGTGCCAGCTGGGGCGCCCCAGCGCAGGACCACCCGCTGGACGCCTGGGACAAGGTGATGAACCTCAATGTGCGCGGCTACTTCCTGCTGTCGCAGGCCATTGCCAAAGCCAGCATGATCCCGCGCAAGCAGGGCCGCATCATCAACGTGGCCTCCATCGCCGGCCTGGGCGGCAACCCCGCTTTCATGCAGACCATCGCCTACAACACCAGCAAGGGTGCGGTGGTGAACTTCACTCGCGCGCTGGCCTGTGAATGGGGTCATCTTGGCATCCGTGTCAACGCCGTGGCCCCTGGCTTCTTCCCCAGCAAGATGACCGCCGGTCTCATCGGTGCGGTCGGTGAGGAGAACATGGCCAGCCACGCGCCCCTGGGGCGCCTGGGTGACGACGAAGACCTCAAGGGCGCCGTGCTGCTGTTTGCATCCGAAGCCGGCAAACACATCACCGGCCAGATCCTGGCGGTGGACGGGGGCGTCAGCGCCCTCGTGGGCTAAGTCGAGCGTCGCAAAAGCATGGCCATTCCTTTTGCTTTCCGCATCCCCTTCGTCGAGGGCATCGGCTGCGAGTTGCAACGCTTCGAAGGCGGTCAGGCCGAGATCACCTTGGCGCTCACTGAGAACCACACCAATTCTTTTGGGGTGGCTCACGGTGGGGTGATGATGACCTTGCTGGACGTGGCCATGGCACACGCCGCCCGCAGCCTGCGCCTCGATGCCCAAGGGCAGAGCCCCGGCGCGGTCACCATCGAGATGAAGACCAGCTTCACCCGCCCCGGCGTCGGTCGCATCCGGGCCGTCGGCAGCGTGCTGCACAGCACCGCCACCCTGGTGTTTTGCGAAGGCAAGATCTTCGATGAACAAGACCGCCTGTGCGCCCACGCCACCGGCACCTTCAAGTACCTGAGAGACATCCCCAAGGGGCGTCCCACATCGGGCTCAGCCGCTGAGCCCCATCTGGCCGGCCCCGGCTCCGATTGATCCGTTCTCCCGTTTTCACACCTGAAAGGTCCATGTCATGAGCCTCGTCAACGAACAGATCCTGCTGGTGTCGCGCCCGCAGGGAGAAGCCACGGTCGACAACTTCAAGCTGGTGAGCACACCGCTGCCCACCGCCGAGCAACTGGCGGATGGCCAGGTGCTGGTGCGCCACCACTACCTCTCGCTGGACCCCTACATGCGCGGCCGCATGAACGACAGCAAGAGCTACGCCGAACCCCAGCCCCTGAACACGGTGATGATTGGCGGCACGGTGGGCGAGGTGATGCTCAGCAAGCACCCCAAGTTCGCTGTGGGCGACAAGGTGCTGGGCATGGGCGGCTGGCAAACCCACAGCGTGATCGACGCCAACCAGCGTGGCGCGCTCACCAAGGTGGACACCGCTCACATCCCCTTGTCGGCCTACCTGGGTTCGGTCGGCATGCCCGGCGTGACCGCCTGGTACGGCCTGGTCAAGATCATCGCCCCCAAGGCCGGTGAAACCGTGGTGGTCAGTGCCGCCAGCGGCGCGGTGGGCAGCGTGGTCGGCCAGCTGGCCAAGGCTCGTGGCTGTCGCGTGGTGGGCGTGGCCGGTGGCGCCGACAAGTGCGATTACGTGGTCAAGGAACTGGGCTTTGATGCCTGCGTGGACTACAAGGCCAACCCCGACCCCAAGAGCTTCTACAAGGCCTTGAAGGACGCGACGCCCAACGGCATCGACGGCTACTTCGAAAACGTGGGCGGCATGATGTTGGATGCCGTGCTGTTGCGCATGAACGCCTTCGGTCGCATCGCCATGTGCGGGATGATCGCTGGCTACAACGGTGAGCCCACCCCCATGCAGAACCCGGCCCTGATCCTCGTCAACCGGCTCAAAGTCGAGGGCTTTATTGTGAGCGAGCACCCCGAAGTGTGGCCCGATGCCGTCAAGGAATTGGGCACCATGGTGGCTTCGGGCCAGATGAAGTTCCGCGAGTCCGTGGCGCACGGCATTGCCAGCGCGCCCGACGCCTTCCTGGGACTGCTCAAGGGCAAGAATTTCGGCAAGCAACTGGTCAAACTGATCTGATACCTAAAACAGGAAACAACACAACATGTCGCAACTGAAACTGCAAGCAGGCCAGACGGCCGTCATCACCGGCGCCGCCAGCGGCTTTGGCCTGGAACTGGCTCGCCTGGGCGCCCAGAAGGGCCTGAACCTCGTGCTGACCGACGTGCAGCAAGAAGCCCTGGACAAGGTGGTGGCCGAGTTGACCGAGGCCGGTGCCAAGGTGGCCGCTCTGCGCGGTGACGTCTCTCGCGGTGAAGACATCCAGGCTTTGGCCGACCTGTGCCTGGAGCGTTTTGGCGTCCCCCACATCGTCATCAACAACGCCGGTGTGGCCTACGGTGGCCTGATCTGGGAAGCCGGTCCGCGTGACTGGGAATGGGTGCTGGGCGTCAACCTCTGGGGCGTCATCCACGGCGTGCGCATCTTCACCCCGCTGATGCTGGCCGAGGCTCGCAAGAACCCCGCCTACCAGGGACACATCGTCAACGTGGCCTCGATGGCCGGCATGCTGAACTCGCCCAACCTGGGCGTCTACAACGTCAGCAAGCACGCGGTGGTGAGCCTGTCCGAGACCCTGTATCAGGACCTGGCCCTGGTGACCGAGCAGGTGCACGCTTCGGTGCTGTGTCCGTACTTCGTGCCCACCGGCATCCACCAGTCGCACCGCAACCGCCCTGCCGAGTTGCGCACCGATGCCAAGCCCACGGCCAGCCAGCTGATCGGACAGGCCATGAGCGCCAAGGCCGTGACCTCGGGCAAGGTGACGGCCACCGACACCGCTGCGCTGGTGTACGACGCCATTGAAACGGGCAAGTTCTACATCTACACCCACCCCAAGGCCATTGGCATGGTGCAGGTGCGTCTGGAAGACGTGATGCAGGCCCGCAACCCGACCGACCCCTTCGCGGGCAAGCCGGAGATCGGCGATCAGCTCAAGACCGCCCTGCGCGAAGCCCTCGCCAAAGAGGACTGAGGCGCGTGACGACCTGGTCGGCCAATGTGGGCGATCAGGTCACTCAGACGCTGCGGGCGTCCTGTTCCCGGTGACGTGACAGGACCACCCCGCGGCCCGCAAAGCGCTTGACCAACTGTTCTACGCAGTACACCGAGCGGTGCTGACCACCGGTGCAGCCCATGGCCACGGTCACATAGCTGCGCTGATCGCTCTCCAGCGTGGGCAGCCAGCGCAGCAAGAAGGCCTCGATCTGCGCGAGCAACTCGGCCGATTCCGGTTGGGCGGCCAGATAGTCGATCACGGGTTGATCGCGTCCCGTCAGCGGCTTGAGCTCCTTCAGGTAGAAGGGGTTGGGTAGCATGCGCACGTCAAAGACAAAGTCGGCGTCCATCGGCACGCCATGCTTGTAGGCAAACGATTCGAACACCAAGGTCAGGCCCGCAGGCTCCGCGCTCACGATGTGACGCACCCAGGTGCGCAGCTGCGCTGGTCGCAGCAGACTGGTGTCGATCACGGTGGACACTTCGCGCAACGGACCCAACAGTTCGCGCTCCATGGTGATCGTGTCGATCAGGGCATGTGTGGCGGCTTCGGCCCCGGTGTTCTCATGATCGCTGGCGCGCCGGCGAGGGGCATCAGCCGGTGGCTGGGGCCGCAGCTTCAGCAAGGGGTGAGGGCGGCGCGTTTCGGAGAAGCGGCGCACCAGCGTGTCGGTGCTGGCATCCAGAAACACCGAGCGCACCTTCAGGCCTTCTTGCCGCAGGGTGTCGAGCACGGGCTTGAGGTGAGGCAGCGAGTCCACGCTGCGTGCGTCCATGGCCACGGCAATGCGTCGCTTCAGTTCGGAGGGGCGTTGCACCTCCAGATCGACCAGGCCACGCAGCAACTCGGGGGGCAGGTTGTCCACGCAGAAATAACCCGCGTCTTCCAGCGCATTGAGCGCCACGGATTTGCCCGAGCCGGAGATGCCGGTCAGCAACACGATGTCGAGCTGGCTCATGCGGCCTCCTTGCGTTTGCGGGGGGCTTTGCCGGTGGCAGGGGCTGCCTCGGCAGCTTCGGTGTCTTGTGCGTGGGCGGTCGCGAGCATGGCCTGCGCATGCGCCCGGCTGGTGTCGGTGATCTGTCCACCCAGCATGCGGGCGATCTCGGTGGTGCGCACCTCGTCACGCACTTCGCGGATGTCGCTGGTGGTCTGCCCGTCGTGCACGGCTTTGGCCACGACCAGATGCTGGTGCGCACAGGCGGCGACCTGGGCCAGGTGGGTCACGGCCAGCACCTGGCGATCGCGACCCAGGCGCTGCATCAGGCGGCCCACGGTGTCGGCCACGGCGCCGCCCACCCCCGAATCGATCTCGTCAAAGATCAGGGTGCCGACCTGGCTGCGCTCGTCGCTGCGTTGCGAGGTGGTGACGGCAATCGCCAGCGCCAGACGCGACAGTTCGCCGCCGGAGGCCACCTTGCCCAAGGGGCGCGGCGTGCTGCCAGCATGGCCAGCCACCAGAAACTCGATGTTTTCCAGGCCATAGGCCTGCGGCTCGGCCTGCGCGGTCAGGGCCACCTCGAAGCGGCCTCCCTTCATGCCCAGCTCTTGCATGGCCTCGGTCACGGCCTGCGACAAAGCGGGGGCGGCGGCGCTGCGCTGGCGGCTCACAGCTTGGGCCACCTTCAGCCAAGCTTGGTGGGCAGCCTGGGCCTCGCGCTCCAACTTGTCCAGATCGGTGGCGGCGTCCAGCTTGGCCAGCTCGTCGCGCCAGCTTTGCAGCAGCTCGGGCAGTTCGGGGGCCGGGCGGTGATAGCGCCGCGCCAGGCTCATCCACAGCGACATGCGGTTGTCGAGTTCGGCCAGACGATCCGGGTCCAGCTCGGTGTGGTGCAAGGCGCTGTTGAGGCTGCGCGCGGCATCCTGCAGTTGGGCCTGGGCCTCGCGCAGCACCTCCAAGGCGTTGCCCAGATGGGGCTCTACCGAGGCCACGTCTTCCAGGGCGTCGATGGCGCGGGCGGTCAGGCTGTCGGCGCTCTCATCGGCTTCCGAGACGGCATCCAGGGCCAGGCGGGCGGCATCCAGAATGGCCTGGCCATGGCTCAGGCGGCTGTGTTCGGTGTTGAGCGTGTCCCACTCATCGGCCTGCGGGTTGAGCTTGTCGAGTTCGCCAATCTGCCATTGCAGGCGCTCGCGTTCACGTTCCAGGTCGGCCTGCTGGCTGCGCGCTTCGTCCAGGCGGCGGGCGGCTTCGCGGCGTGCCACCCAGGCGGCTTGCAGGGCCTCGTTGTCCACGCCCGCCTGCGCATCGACCAGCGCGCGCACGGCGTCGGCGCGAGTCAGGCTTTGCCAGGCGTGCTGGCCGTGGATGTCGACCAGATGCTCGCCCAACTCACGCAGTTGGGTGGCGGTGGCGGGCGAGCCATTGATCCAGGCGCGGCTCTTGCCTTGGGCGTCCACCACGCGGCGCAGCAGCAGGGGGGCACCTGGCTCCAGGTTGTCGAAGCCGGCTTCTTCCAGCCAGGGGGCCAGCAAGGTGGTCAGCTGGGCCGAGGGCTCGAACTCGGCGGTGATGTCGGCGCGTGCCGCGCCTTCGCGCACCACCCCTGCGTCGCCCCGGCTGCCCAGGGCGAGTTGCAAGGCGTCGATCAGGATGGACTTGCCCGCACCGGTCTCGCCTGTCAGCGCGGTGAAGCCGCCGCTCAGGTCCACTTCCAGACTGGTCACGATGACGAAATCACGCAGGGTCAGGCGACGCAGCATGGTGTCAACTCACTCCTTCATTCCAGCGCAGTTTGCGGCGCAAGGTTGCGTAGTAGCTCCAGCCCTTGGGGTGCAGGAAGCGCACATGGTGGTCCGAGCGCCGCACGATCACGCGGTCGCCGTGCAGCAGGCTGGCCAGGCTTTGCATGTCGAAATTCATGCCCGCGTCCTTGCCGGCCACGATCTCGATGGTGATGGTCACGTCGTCCGACACCACCAGCGGGCGGTTGGACAGGGTGTGCGAGGCAATCGGCACGATCACCCAGCCGCCCACCCCGGGGTGCATGATGGGCCCGCCGGCCGACATGGCGTAGGCGGTCGAGCCCGTGGGCGACGACACCAGCAGGCCGTCGGCACGGTAGTTGGCGACGAACTGCCCGTCGATCTCGGCGCGCAGCTCAACCATGCTGGCGGTGGCGCCGCGGCTCACCAGCACCTCGTTGATGGCAAAGCCTTCGTAGATGGTCTCGAAGCCGTCGCCGCGGATGGGGCGCAGCACGGCGCCGGCCAGCATGGCGCGACTTTCTTCTTCGTACTCGCCGCGCAGCATCAGGGGCAGGGTGGTGCCCACGTCTTTGAGTGGCAGGTCGGTGATGAAGCCCAGGCGGCCGTGGTTGATGCCGATCAGCGGGATGTTGAAGGGTGCCAGCTCACGGGCGATGGCCAGCATCGTGCCGTCGCCGCCGAGCACCACGGCCACATCGCACTGCTGACCGATCTCCTTGATCGTCAGGGCCGGGTATTCCGTCATGCCGGTGTTGAAAGCGGTTTCGCTTTCCAGCGACACGTCCACCCCCGCGCGGGCCAATAAATGCGCGACATCCTCCAGGATCGGGCGGATGCCGCGGGCCTGGTATTTGCCCACCAGGGCAGCGTGACGGAAGCGGCAGGAAGACGGACTCGACATGCGAGGAATTACACCACAGCGAATGTGTCAAATTAGGTCATTCCCCCGGCGGTTGGGCGGCAAAACCCCGGGCCAGAAACTAGAATGAAGGACCCATGCTGGATGACCGTGCCAAGATCCTGTTGAAAGCGCTGGTCGAGCGCTACATTGCCGATGGCCAACCTGTTGGCTCTCGCACGCTGTCGCGCGCGTCGGGGCTGGACTTGTCGGCCGCGACCATCCGCAACGTGATGGCCGACCTCGAAGACCTGGGCCTGATCGTCAGCCCCCACACCTCGGCCGGGCGCGTGCCCACGCCCAAGGGCTACCGCCTGTTCGTCGACACCATGCTGACTGCCCGTCCGCAGGGGCTGGCCGAACTGGCCAGCGAAGCCCGTGGGCAGTTGCAGCCCGACCAGCCGCAGCGTGTGATCGCCAACGCGGCCAACATCCTGTCCAGCCTGTCGCAGTTTGTGGGCGTGGTCACAGCGCCGCGCAAGGCCTCGGTCTTCCGCCACATCGAGTTTTTGCGCCTGGGTGAAAAGCGCGTGCTGGTCATCCTGGTCTCGCCCGATGGCGATGTGCAGAACCGCGTCATCTTCACCGCCGAAGACTTCAGCCAGTCGCAACTGGTCGAGGCCAGCAACATCCTCACCAGCCATTACTCGGGTCTGACGATCGACGAAATGCGCGAGCGCCTGCGTTCAGAGGTCGATCAGTTGCGCGGTGACATTGCCACGCTGATGCAGGCGGCGGTGCAGGCTGGCGGCGAGGCCCTGGCCGAAAGCAGCGACCAACTGGTGCTGTCCGGCGAGCGCAACCTGCTGACGGTGGAAGACTTCTCGCACGACCTGGGTTCGCTGCGCCGCATGTTCGACCTGTTCGAGCAGAAGACGCAGCTGATGCGCCTGCTCGACGGCTCCAGCCGCGCCGATGGCGTGCGCATCTACATTGGCGGCGAAAGCCAGGTGGTACCGTTCGAGGAGTTGTCGGTGGTGTCGGCGCCGTACGAGATCAACGGCCAGGTGGTCGGCACGCTGGGCGTGATCGGTCCGACCCGCATGGCCTACGACCGCATGATCGAAATCGTGGACATCACCTCGCGCCTGGTCAGCAACGCGCTGAGCCAGAAGTGAGTGTCAGTCCCACCCTCGGCTGAGGGGGGTGTGAGGTGGCCGCGCGCCCTAAGCTGCGGGACATGACTGCTCAAACTGTTCTTTCTCGCCCTGTTCAGCGCGGTGGGGCCTGGCGCCGGGTCCTGTGGACCTTGGCTGGGGTCTCTGCTTTGCTGGTGGGGGGCGCCGCGCTCATGAGCGCACAAGATGATCGCTTGCCTGTGCCGGCAAACTGGCCCGACATGGGCGCCACCTTGCCCGCGGCGCAACCGCCCAAGGGTCTTGCGTTCTCCGTTTTGCCCACGGCCGCCTCGAATGGCGGGTCAGAGGCGCTGGTGGTGGGCGGGGGCTCTTGGCTGACCTATCGCCGCCCGGTGCAGGTGGCCGTGCTGGTGAACCATCCGCAGGCGGCGTTCCTGTTTGACACCGGTTTGGGGCGTGAACATGCGGCCCAGTTTGCGGTCAACGGGGTGGCGCACCAACTGCTTCTGGGCTACGGGGAGGTGAGGCCGGCGGCGGATCAGCTGGCGGCGGCTGGATGGCCGGTGTCACGCATCCGCATGATCGTGCCTTCGCACATGCACTGGGACCACGTCAGTGGTCTGGTGGACTTCCCCGATGCCGAGGTGTGGGTGACCCCACAAGAGCAGGCTCAGGCTGAGCATGGCGCGCCGCCCGCGTTCTTGCGCTCGCAATTCGAGACGGTCAAACGCTGGCGTTCGCTGCACTTCACCGATGGGCCCTATGTCGGGTTCGAGCGCAGCTTGGACATGTTCAAGGATGGTTCGGTGGTGTTGGTGCCTTTGACCGGGCACACGGCCGGCCACACTGGCATGTTCCTGAACCTGCCCTCGGGCAAGCGCTATTTCTTCACCGGGGATGTGACCTGGACGAAGGAGGGCATCGACTGGCCTGCAGACCGCTCCAAGGTGCTGCGTCGCATGGTGCATCTGGACCACGACGAGGCCATGAACCAGGCTGCGATCGTCCGTTTGCATGGCATCCAGCGGCGCTTCCCGAGCTTGAAGATGGTGCCAGCCCATGATGAGAACGTCATGAAGACCCTGCCGCAGTTCCCGGCGTTTGAAGGGTAAGGCGTGAGCAGACTTCGCTCTACAATCGCCGCTTCCTTGTTGTGCAAGGCAGGGGGCCGTTAGCTCAGTTGGTCAGAGCAGAGGACTCATAATCCTTTGGTCGTTGGTTCAAGTCCAACACGGCCTACCAACACCGATCAGCACCATGCGCTCTGGCGCACGGTGCTTTTTTGTTTCATGGCGAGTTTGCGCCAGCGTGCAGCCGGCGCGCATCTGCACCCACCGCGTGTCACGCCATCACAGATGTCAACGCCTCATCCGCCACGAAGTCCGTGTACCAGGCATCCACCAGTTCGCTGACGCGTGCCGCCTGAACGTCAGGTCGTGCGCGCAGCCAGGTGATCACGGCCTCGCGGTCGGCTGCGGACACACTGCCACGCACCGCCTTGGTGATGAAACCGCCGTTGGCCCAGCCGCCAAACTCCAGTCCATGGGGCTCGATCACCTCCTCCAGAAGGGCATCGACAAAAACCTCTTCGCGGGCATCGGCTTTCAGTTGTGTTTTGATGGCAAATCCAAATTCCTGAAATTCGCCGATATGAAGCTTCTTGCGTTGGCGTCGGCTGCGGTGTTTGGTCATGGGGATTCCAGTGAGGGGGATGTCGTAAACGACTGAGTATCCCCCACGCTCTGTCTGGCGTATGCGGACGGACCCTGCTGTGTATTGCGCTTCATGAAAATATCGCTATATTGATCTGAAAATCAAACCAAATGGGGTAGACCATGGTGGAGCAGCGTTATCGACACGAGATGCGACGCATGATTGACCGGGCCTTGCGCTTGTTGGAGCGCGGTGACATGTCCTGGCGAACCGCCGCGCAATGGTTTGACACTTATCACGTGCCTTTTGCGGTGACCTGCCGGGTGTTGGCGCCTTACGCAAAAGAGTAAAGCTTTCGGTCTCTCGTCATGTTCTGGCGGGCGGATGTGCATTTTTGCGACGTCCGATCTTCCCAAGGTGCGGTGTCTTGCACGACCTTTGACTATTTCCGCGTCAATCTGTTGCGCTCCTTGGCCGATCAGGTAAATTGAACCTGCTTAGTTGAACGCACAACGGGATGACAACATGAAGCTGGACGATATTCGCGTGGGCCCCAAGCTGTGGGGCACGGTCATGGGCTTGCTGATCGTGATGCTGGCAGCCGCCGCGTTCACGCAGAACCGAGCGAGTGTGGCCATGGTGTCAGCGCTGGAGAAGGTGCTGGAAAAAGAAGAGGCCATCACCCGTGCTGGGCAGTGGTTGGGCCTGACCCAGGTGGTGATCGAGCGCACCACGGCTGCCATCAACGTGCAAGACCCCGCCGCCAGCAAGATGCTCACCGAGCGTTCTGCGGCCAACTCGGCGGCGATCACCAAGGTGCAGGAAGAGGTGCAGAAGTACCTGAGCACCGACGAGGAAAAGCAGGCGTATGAACACGTCGGCAAGATGCGCACTGAGGCGCTGACCTTGCTCAAGCGCGTGCCCGAGATGAAAGCCGCGGGCGACACCGAGGCCATGCTGCGCTTTACCGAGCAAGAGTTCACGCCGGCCGCCAACAAGTTACTCGCCTCTCTGGAAGCGTTCATCAAGCTGCAAAGTCAAGCTCGCGATGAAGCGGTTGCGCACATGCACGAATCGCGCAAGTTGGCCGCCATCTTCGGCCTGATTGCTGCAGCCTTCTTGTTGGCGGTGGCGGTGGGCTTGACCCTGATCCTGATTCGCTCCATCGTGCACCCGCTGCAACAGGTGATCGCGGTGGCCAAGTCCATCAGCGAGGGCGATCTGACACAGAACCTGCACACGACCCGTCATGACGAGTTTGGTGACCTGCTGAAGGCGTTTGCGCAGATGAGTGAACGCTTGCGCGGCCTGGTCTCCGAGGTGCGTGCGGGGGTCGATTCGGTGTCGACCGCCTCCACCGAGATTGCCAACGGCAACCAGGATCTTTCGTCTCGCACCGAGCAGACCGCCGCCAACCTGCAAGAAACTGCGGCCAGCATGGAGCAGTTGACCAGCAACGTGACCCAGTCGGCCGAAACCGCACGACAGGCCAACCAGCTGGCGCTCAATGCCACCCAGGCCGCCACGCGCGGTGGGGAGGTCATGGGCAATGTGGTCAACAGCATGCAGCACATCTCTGACAGCTCGCGTCGCATTGCTGACATCATCGGCGTCATCGACGGCATCGCCTTCCAGACCAACATCCTCGCCTTGAACGCGGCGGTGGAGGCGGCCCGTGCGGGTGAGCAAGGACGTGGCTTTGCCGTGGTGGCCAGCGAAGTGCGCAGCCTGGCGCACCGCAGCGCCGAGGCGGCCAAGGAAATCAAGACCTTGATCCAGCGTTCGGTGGAAAGCGTCGAGTCGGGTTCTCAGCAGGTCACCGAGGCAGGTTCGGCCATGCAGGACATCGTGATGGGTGTGCAACGCGTGGGTGACTTGATCGCCGAGATCTCGGCTGCTGCCAGCGAGCAGCAGCAGGGCATCAGCCAGGTGAACCAGGCGGTGGGCAATCTGGACCAGATGACGCAGCATAACGCAGCCCTGGTGGAGGAATCTGCCGCAGCGGCCAGTGCCTTGAGCGAACAGGCGCGCAAGCTGGGTGAGGTGGTGTCCTTGTTCAAGGTCAACGGTGGTGTGGTGACGTCGGCCGTGGCGATGCCCAAGCCAGTCAAAGCGCCGATGCACACCGCGCCTGCACCACGCACGACCCCCAAAGTGAGCGCGCCCGCTGCCGCCCCCAAGGTTGAGCCTGTGGCACAGGCCCCGGCGCCGGCAAAGGCTGCGCCCAAAGCGCCAGTCTCCGCTCCGGCCCCTGCGCCAGCACGTTCCGCCAAGGCCGCGGTGGTCGACGATCAGGACTGGGAAACCTTCTGATGCCAGTTGCCAGCGTGCGCTCAGCGGTCATCATGCTGGGGGCGCTGGCCATGTCGGCCTTGCTGTATGCGGGGCTGCCCTTTGAGGCCGAGGTTCGCAAGAGCCTCGGCCTCACTGTTTTCATCGGTGTGCTTTGGTTGACCGAAGCCCTGCCTCTGGCGGTGGTGGCCTTGTTGGTGCCTCTGGGGGCCTTGCTGTTGGGCTTCGAGGGCTTGACCACGCAGAAGGCGCTGGCCCCTTTTGCCGATCCCATCGTGTTTCTCTTTCTGGGAGGCTTTGCACTGGCGGCAGCTTTGCGGGTGCAGCAACTCGATCGCAAGATGGCTGTCGCCTTGTTGGCCTTGTCGCGCGGGCACCTCGGCGCTGCGGTGGGCTTGCTGTTCGCGGCCACGGCACTTCTGTCCATGGGCATCAGCAACACAGCCACAGCGGCCATGATGCTGCCGCTCACCCTGGGTGTGTTGCAGACGGTGGACCCTGAGCGGGACCGCCGGACCCATACCTTTGTCTTGCTCGGGGTGGCCTATGCAGCCAGCCTGGGTGGTTTGGGCACCTTGGTGGGTTCTCCACCCAATGCGCTCGCCGCGCGGGCCGCGGGGGTGGATTTTGCAGGGTGGTTGCGCATTGGGTTGCCGTTGATGGCGGTGTTGATGCCCCTGATGGTGCTGACCTTGTGGTTGGTGTTGCGCCCTCGACTGAACCAGCGCATCCCCATCGAGGCGGAAGTGGTGCCCTGGACCCGTGATCGCGTGCTCACGGTGCTGGTCTTCGGTGCCACGGCCTTGGGGTGGACGCTTGGCGGGCCTCGCCTGCAGGCTTGGGGCATTCAGAGTCCTGACACTTTTTTTGCGCTGGCTGCCTTGGTGGCCGTGGTCTGGCTGAGGCTGACCTCGTGGGCGCAGTTGTCCGAGCAAACCGACTGGGGGGTGTTGATCCTGTTCGGTGGCGGTTTGGCCCTGGGGGATCTGCTGGGCGCGTCTGGCGCTTCGCAGGTCTTGGGGACACAGGTGGCACAGGGATTGGAGGGCAGCAATCCGGTGTGGATGCTGTTGGCCGTGTGCGCCTTCATGGTGCTCTTGAGCGAGTTCGCCAGCAACACCGCGGCAGCGGCCTTGTTGATTCCCGTGTTTGCGGCCATCGCATCGCGCATGGGTCTGCCACAGGATGTGCTGGTGATCACCGTTGCGTTGGCGGCATCTTGTGGCTTTGCCTTGCCGGTGGCCACGCCACCCAATGCGCTGGTGTTTGGCACCGGGCGCATCCCGCAGCGGCACATGCTGCTGGCGGGGGGCGCACTGGATGTGGTGTGCGTGGCGGTCGTCTCCTTGTGGGCCTGGAGCGCGTTACCATGACCGGTATGCATGCGCCGACGCTGTTGCTGGTGGTGGTCGTTCTCAGTTTTGCCTGGGCGGTGGCGCTGGCCTGGGTGGCCGTGCCTCGCAAAAAGGATCTGCTGTGGTGCGCCCTGGCGATGGCCTTGCATGGGGTGGCCTACGTCTGTTTTGCGCAGACAGGCAAAGCCCCCCCTTTCGTGCCGGTCGTGCTGGGCAATGCCGCCTTGGTAGGGTGCATGGTGCTGTTGGTGGAGGTGTTTCTTGACCTTCGCGCCGTACAGGCTCGGCGCATCTGGTGGTGGGGACCCGTCCTGGCACTGCCGCTGGTTTTTGCTTTCTTTCCGTCGCCGGATCACCTGGCCTTGCGTGTGGCGCTGGGCAGCGTGGTGTACGGGGGCCTGTGTGTGTGCATGGTGTGGCAGCTATGGCTTCCCCACCCGGCGCTGCCGGGGCGTGGTCGTTTCATCGCACTGAGCGGCGTCGGCCTGGTGTTGCTGATCTTTGTGCTGCGCTTGCATGGCGCACTCACCGCCGATCATCCCGCGTTGTCGTTCCGTGATGCCAGCGCGGTGCAGTCGCTTTCCGTGGTGGCTGCCTTGGTCGGCATGTCGCTGCTGGTTCTGGGCGTGGTGTTGATGAGTGAGGAGCGGCTGGCCAAGGCCTTGGCGCGCAGCAGCACCAACTACCGCCTGCTGGTTGAAAACGCGTCCGAGGGCATTGTGGTGGCGCAAAGCGGGCGGGTGCAGTTTGTCAATCCGATGCTGTTGTCTTTGCTGGGGTACACCGCCGAGGATGTGCTGGGCCAGAACCTGCTGCAGTTCGTGTACGAAGACGACCGTGCCAAGGTGCTGGAGTCCTACAACCTGCGGGTGCAGGGCATGGCCCAAGGCTTGAAGTACCCGCTGCGCGTGCTCACCCATGACCGTGGCCTGCGCTGGTTTGAGATCAGTGGCACGCAGTTCGAGTGGGGGGGGCGTCCGGCCACCCTCAATTTTCTCACCGACATTCAGGACCGCGTCGAGATGGAGAGCCAGATTCGCTCTCTCGCCTACCACGACAGCCTGACGCAGTTGCCCAACCGCGTGCTGATGCGCGATCGACTCAAGCAGGCATTGGCCAGTCACAAGCGTTTGCCCCGGTATGGGGCATTGATGTTCCTGGATCTGGATCACTTCAAGCCTGTGAACGATGCGCACGGCCATGTGGCTGGCGATCTGGTGTTGATCGAGGTGGCGCAGCGTCTGATACGTTGCGTGCGCGAAACCGACACGGTGGCGCGCTTTGGTGGCGACGAGTTCGTGGTGATGCTGGCCGATCTGCACGAAGACCGGCCTACCTCTCTGGCTCAGGCTCGCAATGTGGCCGACAAGGTGCTGCGCAGTCTGTCCGAGCCCTATCACCTGAATCTGCCGCAAGAAGATGGCAGTGTGCGGCACGTGATGCATGAATGCGGCGCGAGCATTGGCTTGCTGCTCTTCCACAGCGAGGCGGGCAGCGAAGACCGCTTGTTGCAGCGCGCGGATTCCGCGATGTACCGCGCCAAGGAGGCAGGCCGTCAGACCATTGTGCTGGCTGAGCCTCAACCCGGTGACATGGCCTGCGCATAATGGGCATTCCGTTCCATGGAGGATTGCACCTTGCCAGTTGCCACCCGACGCGATGATGACGATGAGGCCGACACCGACGTCGTGCCGTTTCAGGGCCTGCTGCGCTACGAGCGTCAGGTGCCGGTGCGGCAGGTGTCGTACTACATCTGCGGTGAGCTCAAAGAGCCGCAGTACTACACCGAGTTGTTCTACACGCTGCGCACCGCCAGTGAAACGGATCTGATTTACCTGCACCTGAACTCCCCCGGTGGGGACTTCAACACGGGGCTGCAGATCATCAACAACATCGCGGCATCCAGCGCCCGGGTGGTCACCATCCTGGAGGCCCGTGCGTACTCGATGGCGGCCCTCATTTTCCTCAGCGGGGATGAGCTGTTCGTGCACGACAACTGTCAGCTCATGTTCCACACCTATTCCGGCATCTTCGCGGGCAAGGGCAATGAGCAACAGGCCGAAATTGCCGCAGTGGGGCGCTGGTTCGAGAAAGTGATGCGGCGCATCTGTACGCCATTCCTCTCGGATGACGAGGTGGACCGCATCCTCAAGGGGGCGGACTACTGGATCGACTCGGACGAGATCAGCCGACGCCTGTCGCGTAAAACTGCGGCCTCCAAGACGCGCAAACCGGTGGCACGCAAAACCAAGGTCACGGTCAGCGCCAAGGGCTGAATCACATCAGCAAGAGCCAGTCTTCGAACAGCACGCCCTGGATGCGTTGGGGCAGGCCTTGCTGTGTCAGGTAGTCGTTGAGCGTGTACTGGATGTAGCCCCCCATCTCGGTCATGCTGTCCGGGCGGGAGAGATCTTCGTAACTGAGCTCGGTCGTCATGGTCTCGACCATGGTGCGAAACGCCGGGGCATAGGGCCCCAGTGCCTTCTGATCTTTCGGGTCCTGCAACTGCAGTCCAAATTTGAAGGCGAGCACGCTGCCGTCCGACATCTTGGTTTCGATCTTGTCGATGCTCAGATAGATGGGCACCGGGCGGGACTGTTCAGAGGGCGCCTGAACGAACTTCTGCCATGACCAGGCCGCCAGGGCCAGCAAGGCAATCAAGGCAGCGCCTGCGAGGATCAAGGTCCACACGCTGCGGTTGCTGTCGGACTGGGCGGTCGCCGCACTCATCCAGAAATCTCCTGTTCACTCCAGCCGATACCTTACACCCGGCCGCCTGTGAGCGACGGATGGTGTGGGCTGGTCTCGGGACTATGTCACGCGGGTTGGCGCGGTCGTCAAGACAGCCAGGCAGGCTGGTCCGTGGGGGCCTGCAGCAGTTCGATTTGCTGGTTCAGCAGGTCGGTTTGCTGCTGCCAGTAATTGCCGCTGCCAAACCAGGGGAAGGCCGCGGGGAAGGCCGGGTCCGCCCAGCGCCGCGCCAGCCAGGCGCTGTGGTGAAGGATGCGCAGGGTGCGCAGCGGCTCGATCAGGCGCAGCTCGCGCCAGTCGAACTCGGCCACGGTCTCGTAACCATCCAGCAGGGCGTCCAGCTGACCGCGGCGGTCGGCTTCGTTGCCGCTCAGCAGCATCCAGAAATCCTGCACAGCCGGAGCCATACACGCGTCGTCCAGGTCGACAAAGTGGGGGCCGTCGGGGGTCCACAGCACATTGCCGGGGTGGCAGTCACCGTGTACGCGGCGGTAGCGCAGGTCGGGGATGCGTTCGAAGGCCGCTTGAGCGAGGTCGAGGGCCTGGTCGGCAGCACTCAGCCAGCGGGGGGCCTGGTCGGGCGGCAGGATGCCGTGGCTCGCCAGCCAGTCGCGAGCACCACGGCCGGTCTGGTCGACATCCAGTCGCAGGCGGTGTGTGAAGGGTTGCTCGGCGCCCACCGTGTGCAGGCGGGCCAAGAATCGTCCCAGCCAACGCAGCACCTCAGGGTCTTCCAGCTCTGGCGCCCGCCCGCCGCGGCGGGGGGAGACGGCCACGCGGTGCCCGCGAAAGGCGCCCAGGGTGGGCGGGCTGCCCAGCAGCGTCGCCCCTGGTGTGCCGTTGGCCGCCAGCGTGAGCGGCGGCACGGCGGGCACTTCGGCGTCGGCCAAGGCCTGGGTGAAGGTGTGTTCTTCCAGGATCTGGGCGTCGCTCCAGCGTCCGGGACGGTAGAACTTGGCGACCACGAACCCGCCATCGTCCAGGCCAACCTGGAAGACGCGGTTTTCGTAGGAGTTCAGCTGCAGCAGTCGCCCGTCCACGCCTTGGCCAAAGGCCTCCAGGGTGTCGAGGACGAGATCGGGCGTGAGGTCGGCGTAAGGGGTGTCAGCGGCGTGCATGCCGCATCTTAGGCGACGACGCTGTGGCTCAGTCCAGCTGGGCGGCGTTGTACATGGCCTTGAGGATCGCGGCGTTCAGGTCGGGGAACGTCAGCAGCAGCTTGTCGGCCACGTCCTTGATGTCGTAGATGATGCCGGCCTCGATGGCCTGGACCAGCTCGAAATAGGGCTCGTAGGGGCCGGACTGGTCTGCCAGGGCCTGGAAGACCCGCTCGGGGACCGGGATCGTTTTCAGCAACTCGCTGAAAGGCTGACGGAACATGCGGTCGAGCAGCGAGAACACGCCGCAGATGAACAACTCGTTGCGCATCTCGTCGTCACCGCTGATCTTGGCGAGCTCTTCCATCAGCAGGCCGCGGCGCACGGCCGCGAACATGACCGGACGCATATTGGGATCCTTGCTGGCGGTGGCCAGCAACAGGGCCAGCCAGCGCTTGAGGCGCTGGTAGCCCAGGATCATGATGGCGTGGCGGAAGGAGCTGATCTCAACCGACAGCCCGAAAGCCGGCGAGTTGATGTAGCGCATCAGCTTGAAGGCCAGGGGCGGGTCACGCTTGAGGGTGTTTTCGAGGTCTTCGATGTCCTCGCCGCGGTGCAGCTGGTCGATCAGCTGCACGATCACCTGCAGGGCAGGCTGGTCAGCGGGCTTGCTGGACTGGTCGATGACGTTGTCGATGGGCCAGCCAAGCACGGCCACCGCCCCCTTGCGGAACGACAGCTCCATCTCTTCGATGCTGGTGATGCCGGCTTGAACGTGGCTGATGCTGCGCACCGTGCCCTCTGGGGCCGTGCTGGGCTGGGTCGGGTTGCCTTGCTGGATCCGTCGGTCATCGGCGTAGTCGATGAGCGAATACTTGAAGCAGGGCAGCACTTCCCGGGGCAACTCTTGCAGCGGCCGCCCTTTGAGCAGCAGGGTGTTCTTGCGGCTGTGAAGAGCGAGCAGGGCGGCGCTGTTGCCCGGGTCAACCGCCATGAAGGCTGGCACTTCGATGTAAATGTGTGCCGGCACCTCGGTTTGCAGCAGGTCCTGCAGCAGGCTTTCGCTGGTCACGTTCAGCCACAGCTGTTGCCCACCTTCGGGCCAGGTCTCTGCCAGGGCCGCCAGCAAGGCTGCGGCATCGGGTGCGGCATCTTGTGTCAGCGGCATCACCGTCAGGCGGGTGGCGATGACGGTGCGGCTGCGGTCGATGACAGGGCTGTAGGCGAGGGCGGTCTGACCCAGGATGGGATGGTTCATGGAAGCGACGCAGCGAGGATCGGGTTTCAGCTAATGTACTGGAACAGTGACATTTTCTGAATCGATGCGTAGCTCTGAAGTGCGGCTTCGTACCCGGTTTGCTTGTTTTGAAATTCGGAGATGGCGCGGACCATGTCCAGGTCTTCGGCGTTCGACTTTTCGGTCTCAGAAGCCAGTTTGCTGTCTGCCAGACGCGACTCGATCCCGTCAAGGCGGTTGAGCATTTCACCGGCTTGCGAGCGTGCGGTCTGGAACTGGCCCAGGGCGCGGTCGAGCCGTGCCAGGCCCGTGGTCACCGTGCCGCTGACGTTGGTGCCCGCCTCCAGGTCGGTGATGGCCGTGTCCAGGGCGGTGAACACGCTGAAGCTTTCGGTGGTGCCGCCGCCGAGGTCGCGGGTGATGTTCATCCAGATCGCCTCGCCGTTCATGGTCAGGTTGACCTGTTCGGTGGAGGCGGCCAGCACCTCGCCGGGCGTGCCGTTGAAGTTGACGACGCCCGCCGTTTCGGTGAACGGGGCGGTCGTGGCGCCCTTGCCGCCAAAAACGTAGCCGCCACCGCCATCGGGCTGGTTGGCCACGGACACGAGTTGCTTGCGGATTTCGCGCAGTTTGGCGGTGAGCGCCTCACGCTCGCCTTGCGAATAAGTGGCGTTGCCGGCTGCCACGATGGTTTCCCGCGCGGTTTGCAACAGGTCCACGGCATTGCCCAAGCCTGATTCGGCCAGGGACATGGCGTTGCGGCTGGCCTGCACGGCGCGCAGGTCGGCGTCGGAGCGGGCCATGGAGGCCAGGGCGCGTTCGGCGCGCGCGGCGGCCGTCGGGTCGTCGCTGGCAGCGTTGACGCGCTTGCCGGAGGTCAGCTGGATCTGGGCCGTGCTGAGATCCTGCTGGCGCTGCTGCAGGTTGGTGATGGTTTGTTCGTAGCGGTAAGCCGTGGAGAGTCGCATGGTCACGCTCCTTAACGGTTGATGCTCAGCAGCGTGTCGAACACGGTCTGCGCAACCTGCAGCACTTTGGCGGCAGCTTGGTAGCTTTGTTGATACTGGATCAGGCGGGAGGCCTCTTCGTCAAGGTTGACGCCGGTCTCGCCGCTGAGCATTTGTCGGGAGTTGTCTTCCAGCGTGCTGGAGATCTCAGACGCTGTACGACCGTTCTGCACCAGCACCCCCAGGTTGCCAATCATCTGGGAATAGGCATCGGTGAGCGTGGAAGGGGGCAGACCGTTCAGCGTGATGATGGCCTGATCGCGCAAGGCCAGCATGTTGCGGGCATTGGTGTTGTCGCTGGGGCTGAAGGGGGGGGCCGAGGCCGCAATGCCGGCGGGATCCGTCAGGCTGACGGCCAGGGTGCTGGCGCTGTAGGGCCCGCCGCCGAAAAATGCGGCTCCAAACACCCCCGTTGCCGTTTGTCCCAGCCCTTGTTGGGTATCCACGGCAGCAGCGAAGTCCGAAACAAAGGCTTCCAGGTCCTGCCGGGTGGCGGCCAGGTCCACATCCTGAAACTGCAGCAGCCCCTGGATGGCACCGCCGGTGATCTGATCGCTGTCGAGGATGCGGTTGTTGGGCGCACTGGGGTTGCTGGCGTTGGGGGTCTGCAACGCCACCCGTCCCAGGGCGTTGTTGCTGGGGTCGCGCACAACGGACAAGGTTTGCGCAGCATTGCTCAGCACGAGCAACTGTCCGCCACCCATGAACACGCTCAAGCTGCCGTCGTCGGCCTCCACCGTGTTCACCTGAACGAGCTTGTTCAGGTCGTTGATCATCTTGTCGCGGCGGTCCAGCAGGTCGTTGGGCGTGTGCCCACTGCCCTTGAAGGTCGCGATGCTCTGGTTGATCTCGGCGATGTTGCGGGTGAGGTTGTTGACCTGTTCCACATTCAGCGTGAGGTCGGAGACCACGCCGCTTTGCAACTGCGTGAGCTGCTGGTCTGCCGTGCGGACCCGGCTGACCCATTCCTGCGCTTTGGCCAGTGCCACCTGGCGCGCCGACATGTCCAATGGCTGGTTGGAGACGTCGACAAAACTGTTGAGAAACTGGGTGGCGGCATAGCCCAAACCGGACTGGCCCAAGGGCAACACGTTTTCCAGTTGCTCCAGCTTGTTCAGGCGGGTGGCGTCTGCCGAGGCGGCCGCCGTGTTCATGTTGGTCTCTTTGACCAGGATTTCATTGGTGGCGCGTGAGATCGTGGTCAGGCGCACACCCCGACCGAAGAAACCGGCGCCGGTGAACAGACCGTCTTCCGTGGCCAACTCAACTTGCTGACGAGAATAGCCCGGCGTGTTGACGTTGCTGATGTTGTGGGCGGTGGTGTCCAGCATGGCGCGGGCCGCGGTCATCGCCCCCGTGCCCAGTGCAAAAATTCCGGATCCCATGCGTGTCTCCTCTCAGGCGTCAAGCCGAGCGCTGTTGCAGACGCAAGGCGGTGTTGATCACCTGGGTCAGCTTGTCGGCATACGCCGGGTCGGTGGCGTAACCACCGCGTTGCAGACCTTGGGCATAGCCACGCACAGAGTCAGTCTGAGCCATGGCTTGACTGTACCGGGGGCTCTGGCTGAGCAGGCGGGCGTGGTCCTTGAAGGCCTCTTCGTACGAGTCATACGCACGGAATTTGGCCGTGACCTTGCGGGCCACGCCACCGATGTACTCGGTGGTGGTGACCTCGGCCACCTTGCCCTTCCAGTTCGACGTGGCCTTGATGCCGAACAGGTTGTGGCTGTTGCCGCCGTCGGCGGTGCGGATTTCGCGCTTGCCCCAGCCCGACTCCAAGGCCGCTTGTCCCAGGATGTGGGAAGACGGAATGCCCGTGGCCCGTTCGGCGGCATCGGCGGCGGCCTGGTGCTTGCGCACGAAGCTTTCGGCCGGGTTGAGCTTGCGGTTGCTGGCCGCGCCGGTCGTGCCGGCGGCTTCCAGTGTGGTGGCAGGCAGGCGTGCCTCCATGCGGCGATCCAGCGGCAGGCCGGCGGCCACATGGCTGCCATCGGTGCGGTTCAGGCTCAGGGTGGGGCGATCGGGCAACTCGTTCAGGGTGAGGGGCTGCGACGCACCGTCTTGCGAGGTGTTCACGCCCATCTGCCGCGCCAATTGACGCTCGATCAGGGCGCTCAGGCCGCGTGGCAAGCCGGTCATCTGGTTGGCCAGTTGCGTGTCCAGCATGCTCTGGCCCATCTCGGTGCCCGAGTTGTCGAGCATGCCGCTGTTCATGGTGGTGGCGCGCATGCTCTTCATGAGCTCCTGCATGAACAGGCCTTCGAGTTGGCGCGCCGTTTCCTTGATCGTGCTCTGGCTGGACGCATTCTTGCCGGAAGCTGCCTTCAGCTGGTCCAGCGAGCGCAGGTCCATGGTCAGGCCGTTGTGCCGGCCTGAAAGCGTGGGGCTGCTCATCAGATCACCTCCAGTTCCGCATTCAGGGCACCGGCCACCTTCATGGCCTGCAGGATGGCCAGCAGGTCTTGCGGATTGGCACCCAGGGCGTTCAAGGCCTTGACGACATCGGTGAGCTTGGTGCCCGCCGGCATCTGGATCAGCGCACCCGGCTCCTGGTTGAGCTGGATGTTGGACTTCTCGGCCACTACCGTCTGGCCTTGCGACAAGGGGTTGGGCTGGCTGATCACCGGGGTGGTGCTGATGGTGACGGACAGGTTGCCGTGGGCGACCGCGCAGGGGCCCACGGTCACGGCCTGGTTCAGCACCACCGAGCCGGTGCGGGCATTGATCACCACCTTGGCGGCCGGGGCCGCGCGGTCGATGGACAAGTTCTCCAGGTCGGCGACGAAGGCCACGCGTTCACCCGGTTGCATGGGCAGGTTCACGGCCACGGTGCGGCCACTGATGGCCTCCGCTGTCCCAGGGCCCTTGGCGCGGTTGATGGCATCGGCCACTTCACGGGCGGTGTTGAAATCGTCGGCACGCAGGTCGTATTGGATGGTGCGACCTTGCAGCCAGGGGGTCGGTACGCTGCGCTCCACCGTGGCACCTTCCGGAATGCGGCCTGCACTGAGGTGGTTGACCTGCACTTTCGAGCCGCCGGCCGAGGCGCCTGCGCCGCCCACCACCACGTTGCCCTGCGCCAGAGCGTAGATCTGCCCGTCGGCGCCCTTGAGCGGGGTGGCGATCAATGTGCCACCGCGCAAGGACTTTGCATTGCCCATGGACGAGACGTTGATGTCAATCGCCTGGCCAGGTTGAGCGAACGCGGGCAGCGTGGCCGTGACCAACACCGAGGCCACGTTCTTGAGCTGCATGTTGGTGCCGGCCGGCAGGTTCACCCCCATCTGCTGCAGCATCGCTGTCAGGCTTTGGGTGGTGAAGGGGGTTTGCGTGGTCTGGTCGCCGGTGCCATCCAGGCCCACGACCAGGCCGTAGCCCATCAATTGGTTGGAGCGCACGCCTTGAACGGCGGCAATCTCCTTGAGACGCACCGCCTGGGCCTCCATCGGCCACCACGACAAGGCCGAGGTGGCCACAAAGGCCAGAGCGATCAGCGGCTTGGTGAGAGTGGAGGTGGTGTTCATGGGCCGAATCCTTCAGGGGTTCGGCACCATTTTGGAGAACTTTAGAACGGGGCAAGGCTCAAAAAGAACCGTCCAAGCCACCCAATTACCTGCGATTCCTGCTGTGCGCCCTGGCCGCGCTGCTCCAGACGCACATTGGCCACCTGAGAGGAGGGGACCACATTGCCTGGACGGATCGTGACCGGATCGATCTGGCCCGAGAAGCGCAGCACGTCGACATTGGAGCCCACGCCGATCTGCTTTTCGCCCGAGACCACCAAGTGGCCGTTGGGCAGCACCTCGATGACGGTGGCCGTGATGTTGCCCCGGAACTCGTTGTCGCTGGTGGCGTTGCCCTTGCCGCTGAAGTTGTTGTTGCTCGAGACCGAGGCATCCAGATTGGGCAGATCGGCGTCGATCTTGGACAGGATGCTCGCGCCCAGCGGCATCTTCGTCTTGGCCGACAGCGAGCCACCCTTCTGGATGTTGCTGGTCTTGGATTGCGAGGCTTCGACCACCTCGTTGATCTCGATGTTCACGATGTCGCCCACCATGCGTGCACGGTGCGTCTCGTACAGCGGGCGGTAGCCTGCGCTTTGAAAGATCGCGCCATTGGACACGGGCTGCTGCACGGCGGCCACGGGGCGCGTCTGGGTAGGCTCCAGCACATCGACCTTGGGATTGAGGGTGATGCAGCCACTCAGCAGCACGCCCGACAAGGCGGCCACGATCAGAGAAGGGCGGGCGGCGGTCATCACAGTTGTCCCAGCTTCTGCAGCATCTGATCCGAGGTCTGGATCGCCTTGGAGTTCAGCTCATAGGCACGCTGGGTCTGGATCATGGTGACCAGCTCCTGCACGACGTTCACGTTGGACGACTCCAGAAAGCCCTGCGACAGCGAACCGAAGTTTTCGGTGTTGGGACTACCGGTCTGGGGCGTGCCCGAAGCGGCGGTTTCTGCAAACAGGTTCTGCCCCTTGGGGTCCAAGCCGGCCGGATTGATGAAGGTGGCCAACTGAAGCTGGCCCAACTGCTGCACGGCCGTCGAACCTGGCAGCGTGACCGTCACCGTGCCATCGTTGCCGATGGTCAGGTTCTTGGCATTGGCCGGCACCGTGATGCCCGGTTGCAGCACATAGCCGTTGTTGGTGACGATCTGGCCGTTCGCGTCCAGTTTGAACGAGCCATCGCGGGTGTAGCCCGTGGTGCCGTCCGGCATGGTGATCTGAAAGAAGCCGTCGCCCTGAATGGCCAGGTCCAGGCTGTTGGAGGTTTGTTGCAAGGTGCCTTGCGTGAACTCACGCGAGGTGGCCACCGTGCGCACGCCCAGGCCCACTTGCAAACCGGTCGGGAGCTGCGTCTGCTCGGAACTGTTCGCGCCGCTTTGCCGCAGGGTCTGATACATCAGATCCTCGAACTGCGCGTGCGACTGCTTGTAGCCCGTGGTCGAGCTGTTGGCCAGGTTGTGCGAGATGTGGTCCAGCTGAACCTGCTGGGCATCCATGCCCGACTTGGAAATCCACAGTGAACGCATCATGGCCGTTCTCCTTTGAGGTCAATACGCAATGCCCGTTCAGTGTCCGGGCAATCAGGCACCGTTGTTCAGCAGTTGAGCGGCAGCTTTCTCCGCCTGTTCTGCGGTTTGCATCATCTTCATCTGCGTTTCAAACTGGCGAGCGGCCGTGATCATCGACACCATGGTCTCGATCGGGTTCACGTTCGAGCCCTCCAGCGCACCGTCTTGCAACTGCGCGTTCGCATCGGCCGGCAGGTCGCCGTCGGGAGAGCGGAACAGGCCGTCGTCACCCCGCACCAGCTTGGTCTCGGGCGTCACCAGCTTCATGCGGCCCACCGGCGTGGTGATGCCGCCTTGCTGGCGCACGCTCACCGTGCCATCGGGGGCAATGCTGGGCGTGGTGCCCGCCGGAATCGTGATGGGGCCACCATCGCCCATCACCGGCAAGCCGCTGTGGGTCATCAGGTTGCCCTGCGAGTCCACCACCAGCGAGCCGGCGCGGGTGTAAGCCTCCGTGCCATCGAGCCCCTGCACCGTCAGCATGGCCTGACCACGCATGGCCACATCCAGGGCGCGACCAGTGAAGTTGATGGGGCCAGCACTGTCGTCGTAGCCCACCGTGGTGTCGAGTGCGTACACGCGGGTGCTGGCACCGTCGCCACGCACCGGCACGGCACGCACCGCTTGCAGCTCGGCGCGAAAACCCGTGGTGCTCACGTTCGCCAGATTGTGCGAGAGCACCTCCTGGCGCTGCATGTTCATCTTGGCGCCAGCCATGCTGAGGTAGATCATGCGGTCCATGATGGGCTCCTGAGTGCGCTACCGATCAGCGCAGGTTGACCAGGGTCTGCAAGACCTGATCTTCGGTCTTGATGGTCTGCGCATTGGCCTGATAGGCACGCTGCGCCACGATCATGTTCACGAGTTCGCCTGTCAGGTCCACATTGGACTCTTCCAGGGCGCCGCCTTGCAGCAGGCCGAAGCGGCCGCTGCCGGGCTTGTCCACCAGCGGTGCACCCGATGCCGATGTGTCCTTCCACTCGTTGCCACCCACAGGTTGCAGGCCTTGCGAGTTGGTGAAGCGGGCCAGGCCAATCTGGCCACCCACCTCGGTCACGCCGTTGGTGTAGCGCACCAGCACGGCGCCGTTCGAGTCGATCTGGAAGCTGGAGAAGTCGCCCTTGGGGTAGCCCGACTGCGTCAGCTCATTGATGGTGGAGCTGCCGGCGTACTGCGTGATGCCGCTGAAATCCACCAGCACGCCCGAGATGGCCGAACGTGTGCCAGACGCCGGGATCGTGGGCAAGCCGACCGACGCCAGGCTCACACCGGTCAGGGTGGCGCCAGCGCTGTTGACGATGTTCAGCGGCTGACTGGTGGCGGGGTCAAAGTTCACCGTGAACGACGCGTTCCCGCCGTTGAGGTAGGTGCCATCGACGGCCGTGAACACCTGCCATTGGTCCACACCGCTCTTGCGGAAGTAGTACTCCAGCGGCACCGCTTCACCAGAGGCGTCGTACAGCGTTTGCGTCGTCGCAAACGAGTAGGTGCCGGCGGTGGGCGGGTAAACGGTGGCATCGAACGCGGTGTCGGTGGCTTCCGCGGCATTCAGGTTCAAATCCGCCGTGATGCGGCTGGTGGCCTGTGCGGCGCCGCCCGTCAGGTTCAGCTTGATCGGTTGGCTGTCCTGGCTCAGAACCTTGTGGCCCTCGTTGTTCACGATGTAGCCATAGCTGTCCACCTTGAACTGGCCATTGCGGGTGTACAGGCGCTCACCCGCCGCTTGCAGGTCCTCGGTGCCGCTGACGGGGTCCCAGCGCTGCACCATGAAGAAGCCATCGCCGTTGATGGCGATGTCGAGCGGGTTCGACGTGGTCGTCAGGTTGCCCTGGGTGAACTGTTGTGCCACCGCGGCCACGCGCACCCCGATACCGATCTTGTTGACACCGCTGCCACCCAGCGAGGCGGCATACATGTCGGCGAATTCGGCCCGAGAGGACTTGGCACCGTAGGTGTTCGCATTGGCGACGTTGTTGCCGATCACCTCCAGGCTTTTGCTGGAGCTGTTCAAGCCGGAGAGACCTTGTTGGAAGCCCATGATGATGTCCTTTCAGGATCAGGAAACAGCCTTGACCTGGCTGTAAGCGGTGCTGCTGCCGTTGCTCAATTCCAGCGTCAGCGTGCCATTGGTGGTGTTGACGGCCTGAACCAGTGCCGACGTCAGAGGGGTTGCCGTCACGGCGGTGTTGCCGCTGGCGGCCGTCACCTTGAAGCGCATGCCGTTGGTGGACATGCCCTCAGGCGGCGTCCACTCGAAGCCCTGGCGACCGGCGCCCTTGTTGGTTTGCGTGACCGTGTCCACCACCGCACCCGCGGCATTGAGGATCTCGATCTGCACCTTGCCGGCATTGGCCGCCAGTTCATAGCCGCCGCCTGCCTTGCCAGTCTCGGCGTTGTAGGCCAGGTCATTGCCTTCCAGCAAGACCGCGCGCCCGACCAGACCTGCGCCTTGCAGCATCTGCATCTGCGCCAGGCTGCTGCCCAGGCTGCTCACGGTGTTGTTGAGCTTGTCGATGCCCGTTACCGTGTTGATCTGCGCCATCTGGCTGGTCACCTGGGCGTTGTCCATCGGGTTGAGCGGGTCCTGGTTCTGCATCTGCGTCACCAGCAGTTTGAGAAACCGGTCAGAGGCCTCATTGGCGGCGGCCGTGGCACTTTTCGTGGTGCTTTGGCCGCTGGTGCCGGTGGTGCCCGAAATGGCGGAAGTGCTCATGGGTAATCCTTGCTGATCGGTTCAAACGGGATGGCCCGCATCAGTTGCTCTGGCCCATTTGCAGGGTCTTCATCAACAGCGACTTGGTCGTGTTCATGACCTCGATGTTGTTCTGGTACGAACGCGAGGCCGAGATCATGTTGACCATCTCCTCCACCGTGTTCACATTGCTGTAGGTCACATAGCCATCTGCGTCGGCCTGAGGATGCTTCGGGTCGTGAATGCGGCGTCCAGGCGTGTTGTCTTCCGTGATCTGAGACACGGTGACCCCGGCGGTGCCCGGACCGCCCATGGGCGTGGTGGTGAACACCACCTGGCGTGCCTTGTAGGCCGAACCATCGGGACCGGCCACCGTATCGGCGTTGGCCAGGTTCGAGGCCACCACGTTGAGCCGCTGCGACTGCGCGCTGACGGCGCTGCCGGACACGTTGAAAATCTTGAACATCGACATGATGGGCTCCTGATCCGTTCAACTCACTGACCGGTGATGGCCGTGTTGAGCGTGCGCATCGACGAATTGATGAAGCGCAGCGTGGCCTCATACCGAACGGTGTTGTCGACAAAGTTGGCACGCTCGCGGTCCATGTCCACCGTGTTGTTGTCCAGGTTCGCCTGGGTCGTGGGGGCATAGGCCAGTTCGGCGCTGGCGCCGCTGCCTGCCAGCTGACCGTTGCGCTGCATGTGGCCCGGGTTGGCGGCGCTCATGCCCAGGCGGGGCGCCGACATCCCGGCTGGACCCACCGAGGCCTGACCCGTGGCGTTCTTCAGCGCGGTGGCGAAGTCAAAGTCGCGAGACACATAGCCCGGCGTATCGGCATTCGCGATGTTGCTGGCGATCAGGCGCTGGCGTTCCGACCGCAGCTTCAACGCTTCGGTCTGAAAGTTCAGGGCATCGGTGAGTCGGTTCAGCATGGTCGGGCCCTCCGGGGTGGGCGGTTCACACGAATGGTGGATCTGGCCGTATGGTGATCGCCTGAGGCCAAAACATGAGCCGGAATAAACGGACTTTCCCGGCGCATTTCCCAGCCTGGGGTCGGGGTCAGCGGCGTACAGTCGTTTGCACCATGCCCACAGTCCATCTGTTCACCCCCATCCACCCGCGCTTGCGCCACCGCGGCCTCAGGCGCGTGCTGTGGGCCATGTGCCTGGGGTGGCTGGCGTGCTGGATCCCCACGCTGGCCCGCGCGGACCAGAGCGCAGCAGACCCCGCGCCGCTGTCGGGCCTGGTCAGTCAGTGGCTGCAAGGCCAGACGCAGGTGCAGTTGCCCCAACAGGTTCAGACCCATACTGGGCAGACCCAACCCGGCGTGGCGCCGCGAGTGGAGGTGGCGCTTGGCGAACTCGACCCACGCCTCAAACTCGCTCCCTGCCAGAAAGTGGCCACTTACATGCCGCAAGGCATGAAGCTGTGGGGCCGTACCCGCGTGGGTCTGCGCTGTGAGCAAGGTGCCGTGCGCTGGAATGTGTTCTGGCCCGTCACCGTCAAAGTCTGGGGCACCGCCGTGGTGCTCAACAATGCCGTGGCCCCCGGCCAGGAAATCGGCCCGCAGGACCTGAAATTGGCCGAGGTCGATTTGGCCGAGAGCAGCTCTCCCGCTGTGATGAACTTGTCGGAAGCGATCGGGCGTTCGGCCCAGCGTCGCCTCGAAGCGGGCGAAAGCCTGCGCCAGTCGGATTTGCGGGCGCGCCGTTGGTTTTCAGCAGGGGATCCGGTACGATTGCATGTGAAGGGGCCAGGCTTCATGGCTGCGTCCGAGGGCACGGCCCTGGCGCATGGCGACGAAGGGCGTTGTGCCCGTGTCCGCACCAGCCAAGGCCGGGTGGTGTGTGCCCAACCCACGGGGGAAGGGCTCGCGGAGCTCACATTGTGAAATTTTCGCCCACACCCCCTTACCGATGCTTACCCCCTGGCCCGGGAAAATCTGTAATTCACGCTAAAGTTTGCTCGCATCACGTCGATAACGCAGATGTGATCACCTGGGATCGGCCGGGTGCAAGGAGCAAATCATGAAAATCGGCAACCTGGTGGACAAGGCCCTGACGGGCTTGAGTTCGCGCTCTGAAGGCGTCGGTTCGGCCAAAAACACGGGCAAAACCGCTGCGTCGGAAGGCGCAGCGGGCAAAAGCGCCACTGTGACCCTGTCTACCGCAGCCAACCTGCTGGCGGAAGACACCGCCACGTTCGACGCGGCCAAAGTGGCCCGCATCAAGCAGTCGATCGACAATGGCACCTACCAAGTCAACGCCGGCGCCATCGCCGACAAGCTGATTGGCAACGCCAAGGAACTGCTGCAAGGCCGCCAAGGCTGAGCACCTGATTTCGCATGGTGAATGCGCCCAACCCCAACGCCCGACTCGCTGCTGGGGTGGCGAACATCGAAACCTGCCTGAATGAGTTGGACGCCGCGCTTGCCGCGGGCGATGCCAACCGCATCGAAGCCCAGGCCCAGCAACTGCAACGCGCGCTGACCGACGGCCTCTCTGCCGCCCAGGCTTCTGCTCCGCAAGCCCTGACGCCCGATCTGCGTCAGCGCCTTCAAGCGGCACAAGTCCGGACCCAGTCTCTGCAAGCGGCGGTTCACAAAGCTTTGGCCTCCACCGGGCGCACGCTGGGCGCCCTGTTTCCGCAAGAGGCCCACGATACCTATGGTGCGCTGGGCCAAAGCCCTGCTGCACGCGCCCTGGGCAAAGCTTACCGCTGAGCCCCAGCTTCGGCCTTCCCAGGCTCAGCCCTCGCTGGCGCCTTCCACAATCAACTGCACGCGCTGGCGTCCCTGAAACTCGTTCAGGTCGATCCGAAACGCCAGTTGCGCCTTGCTCGGCAGCGGCTCCGTGCGCCCAAACCAGATGCCATCGCGCACCTGACCCTGCACGCGCAGGCTCAGTTTGAGGTGGCGCTCGCCCACCAGGCGCTGGGTCAGCACCTCGGCCTCGTCGCTGAACACCGGCGCTTCAAACCCGGGGCCCCACACGGCGCTATCCAGTTGAGAAACGGTCTCTGCCGTGAACCATTGCGCATCCAGTGGGCCATCCGTGCTCAATTGGCGCAGCAACAAACTGGGGTCCAGGTCGTCGTTCGCCACCCGCACCAGCGCCGCCTCAAAGGTGTCGAAGTCCTCTTCGGCAATGGTGCAGCCCGCCGCCATGGCGTGGCCGCCGAACTTGCGCAGCAAGCCGGGGTGGCGTTTGCCGATCAAATCCAGCGCATCGCGCAGGTGAAAACCGGCAATCGAGCGGCCCGAGCCCTTGAGCAGCCCATCCTGCCCCAGCGCGAACACAAAGGTTGGGCGGTGCAGGCGATCCTTCAGGCGCGAGGCCACGATGCCGACCACGCCCTCATGGAACTCCGGATCAAAAATTGCCAGTGCCGCAGGCGGCTCGCCCTCGGGCAGCACCGATTCCAGCATCATCTCGGCCTGTTCGCGCATGCCCGCTTCCAGCTCGCGGCGCTCGCGGTTGATGCCGTCGAGCTGCTGCGCCAGGGCCTGCGCGCGCACCGGGTCGTCGGTGATCAGGCATTCAATGCCCAAACCCATCTCGGCCAGGCGACCCGCTGCGTTGATGCGCGGCCCCAGAGAGAAGCCAAAGTCCTGGCTGCTGGCCTTGGCCGGATCACGCCCGGCAGCCGTGAACAGCGCGGCAATGCCCGGTTGCATGCGCCCCGCGCGGATGCGTTTCAGGCCCAGGCCCACCAGACGGCGGTTGTTGGCGTCCATGCGGCCCACGTCGGCAATGGTGCCCAGGGCGACCAGGTCCAGCAGGTTGTCGATGCGGGGCTGCGTGGCGGCGTCGAACACGCCGCGCTGGCGCAGCTCGGCGCGCAGGGCCAGCAGCACATAGAACATCACGCCCACGCCCACCAGGGCCTTGCTGGCAAATTCGCAGCCGGGCTGGTTGGGGTTCACGATCACGTCGGCGTCGGGCAGGCTGACCTGGCCGTCGTCCAGCACCACCGGCAGGTGGTGGTCGGTGATGATGACGCGCATGCCCAGCGCGCGGGCGCGGGTCACCGCCTCGTGGCTGGCCATGCCGTTGTCCACGGTCACCAGCACATCGGCCTGTTGGGCTTTCACCAGATCGACGATGGGCGGGGTCAGGCCATAGCCATGCAGGGCACGGTCGGGCACCACGTAGCTGAGCTGTTCTGGGCGGGCGCCCAGCATGCGCAGGCCACGCAGGCCGGTGGCACAGGCGGTGGCGCCGTCGCAGTCATAGTCGGCCACGATGCAGATGCGCCGGCCTTGCGCAATGGCATCGGCCAGCAGCACGGCGGCCTCCTGCGTGCCGCGCAGGGTTTGCGGGGGCAGCAACTTGCTGGCGCTGTCGTCCAACTCTTCGGCGCTGCGCACGCCGCGGGCGGCAAACAGGCGGGCCAGCAGCGGGTGAACGCCGGCTTGCTCCAGGCTCCAGGCGGTGCGCGGGGGCACGTCGCGGGCGATGATTTTCATGGTCACAGGGTCTCGAGCAGGTCGGTCACGCGGGCGGCGTCGGGGCGGCCGGTGAGTTGGCCGGTCATTTGGCGTAAAGCGCGGCCCAGGCGGGCACCCAGCGACGGCGCCTCAGCGGGCGTCAGCGTCACGGCATGGCGCTCGCCGCACAGGGTCAGCTTCACGGCTTCGCCCGCGTCCAGCGCGGTGCACACCTCTTTCAGCACGGTGGCGTCCACATGCTGCCAGGCCTCCAGCCACAGCGGCATGTCGTCGGCCAGCAGGGGCGCGCGCAAGTCGTTCACCAGCTGCACCTGGGGGGGCAGGGCGGTGGTGGCTGGGGGCTGACCGCAGCCGCTCAGCCAGAAGGAATTGACGGTGGCCAGGCCGGCGGCCTCACGCGCTTCGTTGAGCGGGTGCTGGTACAGCAGCATCTGCACCTCGCTTTGCAGACGCCGCACCATGCGGGCCTGCGGGTGGTCGGTCAGCCACAGGTCGGGGTTGCGGCCAATCACGCGGTCCAGCGAGGCGGTGGGCAGGCCTTGCAGCGAAGGGTGGGCGGCGTACCAACGCTGCGCTGCGCCCCATTGCAGCGTCCAGCCGTCTTCCTCGAACAGCGGGCGCACGGCTTCCAGCAGGGTGCGGGATTCGTCCTCACTCAGGCCCAGCGAGGCAGGGTCCAGCAAGGTCAGGTGGTCGCGGCCCATCAGCCAGTGGCCGGGGCTCAGCAGGCCCCAGCACTGGGCGAGGTCCAGTTGCACGCCATCCTGGGCGGCCCACCAAGCGGCCCAGGGCAGCAAACCGTCGGCCTCAGCGGGGGCGGCATCGGCCGCAGCGCCAGTCCAGCCCATTTCCGTCGCCAGCACGCGCTCGTGCGGCATCGACAGGGCGTATTCATCTCCCTCCAGACGCTGGCTCACCTGCAAGGCGCCCAACAAGCGGCGCAAATTCGGCAACGGCGGGGGCAACTGCCCTTCGGCATTCAGGTGCGGCAGGGCGTGCTGGCAGGGTTCGGACAGGCTGGCGGCAAAAGGCAGCACCCAATGACGGGGTGCGGCCACAACAGAAGAGGGCGGGTGCATGGGATGGGATTATCGAATGAGTACACTTCCCCCACCATGAATCTCCCTTATGAATGGCGCGTGGGCTGGCGTTACACCCGCGCCAGCCGCTCCGCGCGACGCAACGGTTTCATCTCCTTCATCTCCGGTGTGTCGGTGCTGGGCATCACCCTGGGGGTGGCGGCGCTCATCATCGTGCTGTCGGTCATGAATGGCTTCCAGAAGGAAGTGCGCGACCGCATGCTCTCGGTAGTCGCCCACGTCGAGCTCTACAACGCCACCGGCGAAGGCCTCCCTGACTGGCAGGCCCTGGCCGCCCAGGCCAAGCAGAACCCCGCCGTCATCGGCGCCGCGCCCTTTGTGCCCGCCCAGGCCCTGATCGCCCGGGGTGAAGACATGCGCGGCGCCATGGTGCGCGGCATCGTCCCGTCTGAAGAAGCGGCGGTGACACCGCTGGCCGCTGCCATGCAAACCACCTTCGCGCGCTTGCAAAGCGGGCAGTGGGGCGTGGTCATCGGGCAGGAAATGGCCCGCGCCTTGGGCGTGACCGAGGGCGATCCGCTCACCGTCGTGGCCCCCAGTGGCCAGGTGACGCCCGCTGGCGTGGTGCCCCGCCTCAAGCAGGTCACCGTGGTGGGCATCTTCAACGCCGGCCACTACGAATACGACAGCGGCCTGGTGCTGATGCATGCCGACGATGCCGCCCGCCTGTTCCGCACTGGCGGCCCCACCGGGGTGCAGCTCAAGCTCAAAGACCCGCAAGACGCCCGCCGCGTGGCCGGCGAGCTGGCCGAGTCGTTGGGCGCAGACGTCATCGTGCGTGACTGGACGCACACCAACCGCAACTGGTTTGACGCGGTGCAGGTGGAAAAGCGCATGATGTTCATCATCCTCACCCTGATCGTGGCCGTGGCCGCCTTCAACCTCGTTTCCACCCTGGTGATGACCGTGACCGACAAGCGCGCCGACATCGCCATCCTGCGCACTCTGGGCGCCAGCCCGCGCTCCATCATGGGCATCTTCATGGTGCAAGGCGCGCTCTCGGGCGTCATGGGCACGCTGGGCGGCCTGGGCCTGGGCCTGCTGGTCGCGTTCAACATCGACGTCATCGTGCCTGCCATCGAGCAGGCGCTGGGCGTGCACTTCCTGCCTGGCAGCATCTACCTCATCAGCAAGATGCCGTCCGACCCACAGTGGGGCGACATCGCCCCCATCGCCGTGATCTCCCTGGTGCTGTCCCTGGCCGCCACGCTCTACCCGAGCTGGCGCGCCAGCCGTGTCCAACCTGCAGAGGCCCTTCGGTATGAGTGACATCCTGCCCGCCCACCACCGTCCCTTGCGCGTGCGCAAGGTGCACTCCCTGCGCACCTTCATCTGGCTCGCCAAAGGCGCCCGCGATTTTGCCCGCGCCCCGCTGGTCGGCCTGCTGCACGGCGCGCTGATGGCCGGCTTCGGTGCCCTGATGCTGTGGCTGGCGTGGGACCGCTTCTGGGTGTTGGCCGGCGCCTTGTCGGGCTTCTTGATGGTGGCGCCCATTCTGGCCACTGGTCTGTACGCCGTCAGCCGCGCCCTGCTGCGTGGCGAAGCGGCCGGCCTGTCAGCGGTGTGGCAGGTGTGGGCCTCGCTCGACCAGCGCCTGGTGCGCTTCGGCATCCTGCTCATGGCCCTGGGCACCGGCTGGGTCATCACCTCGGCGGCGCTCATCACGCTGGGCGTGCACCCCTCGGTGACCACCCCGCAAGATTTTCTGACCCGCGTGGTGCTGGCCCCCAACCCCGGCTTTTTCGAGATCTGGTTGCTGGTGGGCGGCTTGATGGCCGCGCCCGTGTTCGCCTCCAGCGTCGTGGCCATTCCCTTGCTGGTCGACCGCAGGGTGACCGTGCAGGCCGCCGTGCTCACCAGCTGGCGCGCCGTGATGGCCAACCCCATCTGCCTGAGCACCTGGGCCTTGATGGTGATGAGCCTGACGCTGGTGGGCCTGGGCACCTGGATGATTGGCCTGATCGTGGTGATGCCCGTGCTGGGCCACGCGACCTGGCATGCGTACCGCGACTTGGTGGTACAGGAAGCAGCTTGATATGTTTGGTATGACAGAGGAACAGATCGCGCAGTTCGGTCTGACGATCGGTGTCGGTGGCTTCATCCTCTACATGATGTTCATCATCCTGCAGCTGGCGCGCGAGTCCAAGGCAGGCAAGTTCGGCACCTTCGTGCTGTTTCTTGTGCTCGGCTTCGGGGTGCTGGGTTTCGTGGCGAAAAACATCATCGCCTGGCTCCTCAACATCTGATGCCCATGTCCCTTGACACCCCCATCCTCCAGGCCCAAGGCCTGTTCAAGCGCTTCCACGAAGGCCCGCTCGACGTCACCATCCTGCAAGGGCTGGACTTGACCGTGCAGCGCGGCCAGACCGTGGCCGTGGTGGGCACCTCGGGCTCGGGCAAAAGCACCCTGCTGCACCTGCTGGGCGGCCTGGACGCCCCCACGCGCGGCACCGTCAAGCTCATGGGCCGCGACCTGGCCGCCATGAGCGCGGCCGAGCAGGGTGCCTGGCGCAACCAGCACCTGGGCTTCATCTACCAGTTCCACCACCTGCTGCCCGAGTTTTCGGCGCTCGACAACGTGGCCATGCCCTTGATGATCCGCCGCCTGCCCATTGAGCAGGCGCGCGAACAGGCCCGCCTGTGCCTGGACAAGGTCGGCCTGCTCAACCGCGTGGCGCACCGCCCGGCTGAGCTGTCGGGCGGCGAACGTCAGCGCGTGGCCGTGGCCCGCGCCCTGGTGACCCAACCCGCCTGTCTGCTGGCCGACGAGCCCACCGGCAACCTCGACCGCAGCACCGCCGACACCGTGTTCGATTTGATGATGCAACTGGCCGCCGACCAGGGCACCGCCGTGGTCATGGTCACGCACGACGGCACCCTGGCCGAGCGCTGCAGCCAGCGCCACCGCCTGGTCAACGGGCAGTTTGCCGACTGAGATTCACTTGGAGCGCGGCCATGTGGATCGACAGCCATTGCCACCTGGACGCCCCCGAGTTTGACGCCGACCGCGCCGAGGTGATCGCCCGCGCCCGCGCCGCCGGGGTGGGCCTGCTGGTGATCCCGGCCGTGTCGCCCGCCACCTTTGCCACCGCCCGCGATGCTGCCCAGCAGTGCAACGGCGTGTACGCCTTGGGCATCCACCCCCTGTATGTGGAGGAGGTGCCCGACGATGCCGTGGCCCAACTGGCCGACGCGCTGCAACGCTGGCACGAGGACCCACGCCTGGTGGCCGTGGGCGAAATTGGCCTGGACGGCTTTGTGCCAAGCTGGCAAGACCCAGCCCACCTCGCTCGCCAGGAAGCCATCTACGCCGCCCAGCTGGCGCTGGCCGCCGAGCATGACC
>JAJUGJ010000014.1 GCA_029268225.1 Burkholderiales bacterium
ACCACGAACAGCGAGATGCCCTTCACGCCTTCGGGCGCATCAGGGGTACGCGCCAGCACCAGGTGAACGATGTTCTCCACCATGTCGTGCTCACCGTAGGTGATGAAGATCTTCTGGCCGGAGATGCGGTAGGTGCCATCGTCCTGCTTGACAGCCTTGGAGCGCACCAGCGCCAGGTCCGAACCGGCTTGCGGCTCGGTCAGGTTCATCGTGCCCGTCCACTTGCCCGACACCATGTTCGGGATGTAGCGGGTCTTGAGCTCGTCGCTGCCCGCGGTCAGCAGGGCCTCGATGGCGCCACCGGTCAGGATGGAGCACAGCGAGAAGCTCAGGTTGGCCGCCATGGTCTGCTCGACGCAGGCCGCACCGATGATCTTGGGCAGGCCCTGGCCGCCGTACTCCAGCGGTTGACCCAGACCTTGCCAGCCACCTTCGGCCAGCGCGGCGTAGGCTTCCTTGAAGCCCTTGGAGGCACGCACCACACCGTTGTCCCACGAACCGTGGTCCTGGTCACCCGACCAGTTCAGAGGCGCGACCACGCCTTCGTTGAACTTGGCCGACTCTTCCAGCACAGCCTGAGCGGTTTCATAGCCAGCGTCTTCAAAACCGGGGATGGTGGCAACCTGATCGATGCCAGCCAGCTCTTTCATGCAGAAGAGCTGGTCTTTGACGGGAGCGCGAAAACTCATGTTGTTCTCCGATAAACGAAAAGGGGCGCCTCGAAAGACGCCCCAAGAGCTCAATGATGCAGACCGTGATCTGACATCGCAGCCAGATTACAGGGCCTTGACCAGCTCGGGGACGGCCGTGAACAGGTCAGCTTCCAGACCGAAATCGGCCACCTGGAAGATGGGGGCTTCCGGATCCTTGTTGATGGCCACGATGACCTTGGAGTCCTTCATACCAGCCAAGTGCTGGATGGCGCCCGAGATACCGCAAGCGATGTACAGCTCAGGAGCGACGATCTTGCCGGTCTGACCGACTTGCAGGTCGTTCGGAGCGTAGCCAGCGTCCACGGCAGCGCGCGAAGCACCGATGGCGGCGCCCAGCTTGTCAGCCAGCGGGGGCAGCACTTCGTTGAACTTCTCCGACGAGCCCAGGGCACGGCCACCCGACACGATGATCTTGGCAGCGGTCAGCTCAGGACGCTCGGACTTGGTCACTTCGCGACCCACGAACGACGACTTGCCCGAATCGCCGACAGCAGCGATGGTTTCCACGGCAGCGGCACCACCGGTGGTGGCAGCGGCGTCGAAAGCGGTACCGCGAACGGTCAGCACCTTGACGGCGTCAGCCGATTGCACGGTGGCAATGGCGTTACCGGCGTAGATGGGACGCTCGAAGGTGTCGCCCGAAACCACCTTGGTGATTTCAGAGATCTGGGCCACGTCCAGCTTGGCAGCCACGCGGGGAGCCACGTTCTTGCCAGAAGCGGTGGCGGGGAACAGGATGTGGCTGTAGCCCGAAGCCACGGCCAGCACTTGCTCGGCCACGTTCTCAGCCAGGCCATCGGCCAGTTGAGCGCCGTCAGCGTGCAGGACCTTGGAAACGCCAGCGATTTGAGCAGCGGCAGCGGCAGCGGCACCAGCATTGGCACCGGCCACCAGCACCACCACGTCGCCACCCAGGGCCTTGGCAGCGGTCACCACGTTGAGGGTGGCACCCTTGATGCTGTTGTTGTCGTGTTCAGCAATAACGAGAGCGGTCATGGGTTATCTCCTCAGATCACTTTGGCGACGTTCTTGAGCTTGTCGACCAGGGTCGCCACGTCGGCCACCTTGATGCCAGCAGAACGCTTGGCCGGCTCGGCCACGCTCAGGGTCTTGATACGGGGGGCCACGTCCACACCCAGGTCAGCCGGCTTCACGGTGTCCAGGGGCTTCTTCTTGGCCTTCATGATGTTGGGCAGCGTCACGTAGCGAGGCTCGTTCAGACGCAGGTCGGTGGTGACCACGGCCGGCAGGCTCAGGGACACGGTTTCCAGACCACCGTCGACTTCGCGGGTCACGTTGACCTTGTCGCCAGCGACTTCCACCTTGGAAGCAAACGTGCCTTGGGGCAGACCTGCCAGGGCAGCCAGCATCTGGCCAGTCTGGTTGGAGTCGTCGTCAATGGCTTGCTTGCCCAGGATGATCAGCTGAGGCTGTTCCTTGTCGACCAGCGCCTTCAGCACCTTGGCCACGGCCAGGGGCTGCACTTCCGCGTCGGTTTCCACCAGGATGCCGCGGTCGGCACCGATGGCCATGGCGGTGCGCAGGGTTTCCTGGCACTGGGCCGGGCCCACGGAGACAGCGATGATCTCGGTGACCACGCCCTTTTCCTTCAGGCGGGTGGCTTCTTCAACGGCGATTTCGTCGAAGGGGTTCATGGACATCTTGACGTTGGCGATGTCGACACCAGAGCCGTCAGACTTCACGCGAACTTTCACGTTGTAGTCCACAACCCGCTTGACCGGAACCAGAACCTTCATGAGTTGTTCTCCTGCGTCATGAGGAAGTTGAGAAAAAATTTGCCGCGCCAAAAAAAGCACGATCGTTCGATTCTAGCGTGACTTCGGGGTTCGTGAACCCCCTAAGCTCGCAAAAGAAAGACAATACGCGAGTTCGCAGTCAAAGCAGTCCCCGAGAAGACCGATTTTTTGCGCCATGTCAGCCCGAGCTCCTGTCTCAGACACCGCCACATCCCCTGCCCAGCAAGGACTGCATCGACGCATCGGTGTCTTTGATTCGGGACTCGGCGGCCTGTCGGTGCTGCGCGCACTGCACCAATACCTGCCCCTTGCAGACATGTTGTATGTGGCAGATTCCGGTCATGCCCCTTATGGGGAAAAGGACACAACCGAGATCATCGCCCGCAGTGAGTACATCACCGACTTCCTGCTGGCGCAAGGGGCGCAAGCCATCGTGATCGCATGCAATACGGCGACAGCCGCTGCCGCGCAGCATCTGCGTGCACGCTGGCCAGACGTGCCCATCATTGGGGTGGAGCCCGGCGTCAAGCCCGCGGTGGCGCACTCTCCCAGCGGGAGAATCGGCGTGCTGGCCACACCGGGCACCTTGGCCAGCCCCAAGTTTCAACACCTGGTGGAGCGCCACGGGCGCAATGCCGAGATCACCCTGCAGGCCTGCCCAGGTCTGGCCAAGGAGATCGAAGGCGGCGAGTTGGATACGCCGCGCCTGCGCGAGTTGGTGGCGCAGTTTGCACGGCCGCTGCAAGAGGCTCAGAGCGACACCATTGTGCTGGGCTGTACGCACTACCCGTTTGTGCGGCCCCTCTTCGAGCAGGTGCTGGGACCGGGCGTCCGGATCATCGACACCTCAGATGCGGTGGCACGTCATGTGTCACACCTGGTGACCGAGTTGCCGGCTTGCACGCCGGAGGCCTCTGGCTGCCACATCCGCTTCTGGAGCAGTGGCAACCCGGCCCTCCTGAGCCAGATCGTGCAACGCTGGTTCCACCTGAAGACTGAAGCGCAGGCCCTGCCCTGAACCCACAGACCGTCGGCGCCATGCAGGGCATGGTCTGCATGCATGGCGCCATGACTGCGAGTCGTTGAAGCACAAAGCAAAAAGGGAGCCTGTGGTGACAGGCTCCCTTTGGAGATATGGAGCGGGATAAGAGGCTCGAACTCTCGACCTATACCTTGGCAAGGTATCGCTCTACCAACTGAGCTAATCCCGCATGTGCTGCGACAAACGCAACGCTCGCTTGACTTGCGTCTTGATCAATCTGGTTCATTGATCAGCGAAGAATTAAATTATGCCAGCATTTTGCTTCGCTTCGCAAGAGTGTTGCGTACTTTCATCACACACGTCACAGGCACGCGCCCACCTTACACTTGCCGCCACAGCCCTGGTGGTGAAATCGGTAGACACAGCGGACTTAAAATCCGCCGACGCTAAAACGTCGTGCCCGTTCGAGTCGGGTCCGGGGCACCAAGCTTGCGATCCGCCGTCAGCGGAACAGCCGAGTACAGCATGACCTGGGAAGGTCAGCGCGTCACCCGTGCACATGCCATCATTTTCGGGTCGCGCCAGGCAGGCTGCGTCACCCAGGTTTGCAGATACCCGTTCCATGCCAGCCTTCGCCGCAACCACGCCCGACCGCGCACCAAACGCCCAAGCAAAAAGGGAGCCCATTTTCATGGGCTCCCTTCGCATTGGAGCGGGATAAGAGGCTCGAACTCTCGACCTATACCTTGGCAAGGTATCGCTCTACCAACTGAGCTAATCCCGCATGTTCACTATGCTGCATCCAGGCCGGGGAGCCTGAAAGCTTGACTGGAGGCGCGGTCCGGAGTCGAACCGGACTAACCGGATTTGCAATCCGGGGCATAACCGCTTTGCTACCGCGCCAACATCTTTAAATTTGGAGCGGGATAAGAGGCTCGAACTCTCGACCTATACCTTGGCAAGGTATCGCTCTACCAACTGAGCTAATCCCGCATGTTGCGCGCTATCAGGACGGATCCTTCAGCTTGCAGCCTTCGCTTTAACAGATGCTCTAACGTTGCCGTTTGCTTTGCTGCTTTGATCACGTTTGGCGCGTGATCAGCGAAGAACTGAACTATAGCGCGTTTTTGGCTTTTTCGTCAACGCCGCCCAAACTTTTTCAATGTTTCAACAGATCGTTGCTGGAAGGCGACGCGGGGGCAGCGCCTGCCGCTTCCGGCTTGGCATCGACCTTGGCATCTTCTTCCGGCAAAGGCTCAGGCTGACGCACAAGCGCCACTTCCAGCACCTTGTCGATCCACTTGACCGGCACGATCTCGATCTGGCTCTTGACGTTCTCGGGGATGTCGGCGAGGTCCTTGACGTTTTCCTCCGGGATCAGCACCGTCTTGATGCCACCACGGTGGGCCGCCAACAACTTCTCCTTCAAGCCACCGATGGCCGTGACCTCACCGCGCAGGGTGATTTCACCCGTCATGGCAACGTCGGCACGCACCGGGATCCCCGTCAGGGCCGATACGAAAGCCGTCGTCATGGCCGCCCCCGCGCTGGGGCCGTCCTTGGGCGTTGCACCATCGGGCACGTGGATGTGGATGTCGCGCTTCTCGAACAGCTCGTCCTTGATGCCCAGACGGGCAGCGCGTGAACGCACCACCGAGCGAGCAGCCTCGACCGACTCCTTCATCACATCCCCCAGTTGACCAGTGCGGATGATGTTGCCCTTGCCGGGCATGATGGCGGCTTCGATCGTCAGCAGGTCACCGCCCACCTCGGTCCAGGCCAGGCCCACAACCTGACCGACCTGATCTTCCTTGGTCGCTTCACCGTAGCTGAACTTGCGCACGCCCAGGAAGTCGTTCAGGTTCTCGTCGGTCACCACGACCTTGTCGGTGTACTGCTTGAGTGCAAAGCCCTTGACCACCTTGCGGCAGATCTTGGAGACCTCGCGCTCCAGCGAACGCACACCAGCTTCACGGGTGTAGTAGCGGATGATGCCGCGGATGGCACTTTCGGCGACCTCCAGCTCACCGTCCTTCACACCGTTGTTCTTGATCTGCTTGGGCAGCAGATAAGTCTGGACGATGTGAACTTTCTCGTCTTCGGTGTAGCCCGCCAGGCGGATCACTTCCATCCGGTCCAGCAGCGCCGGGGGGATGTTGAGCGAGTTCGAAGTGGCAACGAACATCACATCGGACAGGTCGAAATCGACCTCGATGTAGTGGTCACCGAAGGTGTGGTTCTGTTCAGGGTCCAGCACTTCCAGCAGCGCCGACGACGGATCGCCACGGAAGTCCATGCCCAGCTTGTCGATTTCGTCGAGCAGGAACAGCGGATTACGCACCCCGACCTTGCTCAGGCTCTGCAGCACCTTGCCCGGCATGGAGCCGATGTAGGTGCGGCGGTGACCGCGAATTTCGGCCTCGTCACGCACGCCACCCAGGGCCATGCGCACGAACTTGCGGCCGGTCGCGCGAGCGATCGACTGCCCCAGCGAGGTCTTGCCGACACCCGGAGGGCCGACCAGGCACAAGATGGGTGCCTTGACCTTGTCGACGCGCTGTTGCACAGCAAGATATTCCAGAATGCGTTCCTTGACCTTGTCGAGGCCATAGTGCTCTTCGTTGAGCACGTGCTCGGCATTGGTCAGGTCGTGTTTGACCTTGGACTTCTTGCTCCAGGGCAGATTGACCAGTGTCTCGATGTAGTTGCGCACCACGGTGGCTTCAGCCGACATGGGCGACATCAGGCGCAGCTTCTTGAGCTCGGCATCGGCCTTCTTGCGGGCCTCCTTGGGCATGCGGGCCGACTCAACCTTCTTGGCCAGCTCCTCAATGTCGGCACCCTCTTCGCCCTCACCCAGCTCCTTCTGGATGGCCTTGACCTGCTCGTTCAGGTAGTACTCCCGCTGCGATTTCTCCATCTGGCGCTTGACGCGGCCACGGATGCGCTTTTCGACCTGCAGGATGTCGACTTCGTGTTCGAGCTGCTCGAGCAGCTTCTCCAGGCGTTGCGAGACCGAGAACAGGTCCAGCACCGACTGCTTGGCTTCGAGCTTGAGCGGCAGATGGGCGGCGATGGTGTCGGCAAGGCGACCAGCGTCATCGATACCGGAGATCGAGGTGAGAATCTCGGGCGGGATCTTCTTGTTGAGCTTGACGTACTGGTCAAACTGCTGGGTGACCGCGCGGCGCAGGGCCTCCACTTCGGGGGTAACCTCCCCCTCGGGCTGGATGGGCACCACTTCGGCCATGAAGAATTCACCGCTGTCGTCAATCGACGAAGTGTTGGCGCGCTGGACGCCTTCGACGAGCACCTTCACTGTGCCATCAGGCAGTTTCAGCAACTGCAGGATGCTGGACACGCAGCCGATGTCGAACATGTCGTCCGACTTCGGTTCGTCCTTGCCGGCGGCTTTCTGGGCCACCAGCATGATCTGACGGCCAGCCTCCATCGCGGCTTCGAGAGCCTTGATGGACTTGGGGCGCCCCACGAACAGCGGGATCACCATGTGCGGGAAGACCACGACATCGCGCAGCGGCAGCAGCGGCAGCGTGATCGGGTCGGAGGGAAGAATGGGGTGTCCAGACATATAGGGCTCACTTTCTCTGATGCCCACTTGGGGCCTCATCGACAAAACACAAGGGCACCGCGAAAACCAGTTTCACAGGTTTTCAGCGGTGCCCCACAGAGCGCGTCAAGCACGCTCAGGCACTGGCCTTGGCCTGTTCCCGGTACACCAACAAAGGCTTGGCGTTCTCTTCGATCGTCGATTCGTCCAGAACCACTTTTTGCACGCCTTCCTGGGCGGGCAGTTCGAACATCGTGTCCAGCAGCGACTCTTCCAGGATGGAGCGCAAACCACGCGCGCCGGTCTTGCGGGCCAGCGCCTTGCGGGCGATGGCGTGCAAGGCAGCCGGACGGATTTCCAGCTCGACCCCGTCCATGCTCAGCAACTGCTGGTACTGCTTGACCAACGCGTTCTTGGGCTCGGTCAGGATCTGGATCATGGCGTCCTCGGTGAGTTCGCCCAGGGTGGCGACCACCGGCATCCGGCCGATCAGCTCGGGGATGATGCCGAACTTGATCAGGTCTTCAGGCTCCACCTCGCGGAAGAGCTCGGCCGCCTTGCGCTCGTCCTTGCTCTGCACTTCGGCGGCGAAACCGATGCCGGACTTGACCGAGCGACTCTGGATGATCTTTTCCAGCCCGTCGAAAGCACCGCCGCAGATGAACAGGATGTTGGTCGTGTCGATCTGCAGGAAGTCCTGATTGGGATGCTTGCGACCACCTTGAGGCGGCACGGAGGCCATGGTGCCTTCGATCAGCTTCAGCAGGGCCTGCTGCACGCCCTCACCCGACACGTCGCGCGTGATCGAGGGGTTGTCGGACTTGCGCGAAATCTTGTCGATTTCGTCGATGTAGACGATGCCGCGCTGGGCCTTTTCCACATCGTAGTTGCAGTTCTGCAGCAGCTTCTGGATGATGTTTTCGACGTCTTCGCCCACATAACCGGCTTCGGTCAGGGTGGTGGCGTCGGCGATCACGAAGGGCACGTTCAGCAAGCGGGCCAGGGTCTGGGCCAGCAAGGTCTTGCCGGAGCCGGTCGGGCCGATCAGCAGGATGTTGCTCTTGGCGAGCTCGACGTCGGCCTTCTTGCCTTCGCCATGGCCCATGTGCTTGAGGCGCTTGTAGTGGTTGTACACGGCCACCGACAAGGTGCGCTTGGCACGATCCTGACCGATCACGTACTGATCAAGGCTGGACTTGATCTCGGAGGGTACCGGCAGGTCGCTTTTGGCCGGACGAGCCTGCTCGGCCTCGGCGGCCACTTCATCACGGATGATGTCGTTGCACAGCTCGATGCACTCGTCGCAGATGAAGACCGACGGGCCGGCGATGAGCTTTTTGACCTCGTGCTGGCTCTTTCCGCAGAAAGAGCAGTACAAGATTTTGTCGCTGGAAGAGCCTTTTTTATCGGGCATGTTGCGGGCCTGTCAAAGTGGAGGCAAGGTGAGTTCGACGCATGATAAGACAATTGGGCTGGCGAGCCAGCCCAGGCCTCAACCGCGCTTGTCGATCACCTTGTCGATGAGTCCGTAGGTGGCGGCTTCTTCGGCCGACATGTAGTAATCGCGTTCGGTGTCGTTCTGAATCTTGTCCAGAGGCTGGCCCGAGCGGTCGGCCAGGATCTTGTTGAGCTGCTCGCGGGTTTTCAGGATTTCGCGAGCGTGGATCTCGATGTCCGTGGCCTGACCTTGTGCACCGCCCAGGGGCTGGTGGATCATGATCTTGGAGTTGGGCAGCGCGAAACGCTTGCCCTTTTCACCCGCGGCCAGCAGGAAGGCGCCCATGGAGGCGGCCATGCCCATGCACAGCGTCGAGACGTTCGGCTTGATGAAGTTCATCGTGTCGAAGATGGACATCCAAGCGCTGACGCTGCCACCGGGCGAGTTGATGTAGAGCGAGATGTCCTTGTCGGGGTTTTCGCTCTCCAAGAACAGCAGCTGGGCCACGACGAGGTTGGCGGTCTGGTCGTTGACGGGACCGACCAGAAAGATCACGCGCTCGCGCAGCAGGCGGCTGTAGATGTCGTAGGCGCGCTCACCACGGCCCGATTGCTCAATGACCATGGGCACCATGCCCAGGTTTTGAATGTCCAGTGCGCTCATGTGCTTCCTTCAGTGCCGGCACCCCGTTGACGGGACGCCGCAGATGTGTATGTCGATTGATTATGACGTGCAAAAAAGCCGACTCGCGGGGGAGGAATCCCGTCGTCAGCGCGAATCGATTTTCCGTTGTTTGCACGCACAGTCAGGCGCAGGTTCTGGAAAGCCCCTCAAAACAAAAGCACCTGCTCCCGTGAAGGAGGCAGGTGCCTTGCCTGCCTTGCGCCACCTGAAAAAAGGCGACGCCAAGGCGGGGTGTGCGGCGGATCAGCCTTGTTGGCCCATCAGCTCTTCAAACGACAGGGCCTTGTCGGTGACCTTGGCCTTGGACAGGATGAAGTCGGCGACATTGCTTTCGATCACAACGGCTTCGACCTCGGCCATGCGCTGACGGTCGCTCATGTACCAGGCGACGACCTGAGCAGGCTGCTCGTAGCTTTGTGCCAGCTCTTCGATGTGGGCTTGCAGTTGCTCGGGCTTGGCTTGCAGGTTGTTGGCCTTGACCAGTTCGGCCACGGCCAGACCCAGGCGCACGCGACGTTCAGCCTGAGGCTTGAACATTTCGGCGGGGATCGGGGCCTTGTCGGCGTCCTTGATGCCACGGGCCTTCAGATCGGCGCGGGCACCTTCCAGCAGGCGGTCGGTTTCGGCATCGACCAGCGACTTGGGCAGGTCGAACTCGACGGCACCCAGCAGGGCTTCCATGGCGGCAGCCTTGTTGCGGGCGGCCACGCGGAACTTCACTTCGCGCTCCAGGTTGCGCTTGATGTCGGCTCGCAGGGCATCGACGGAGCCGTCGGCCAGACCCAGGCTCTTGATGAACTCTTCGTTCAGCTCGGGCAGTTGCTGGGCTTCGACCTTCTTGACGGTGACCAGGAAGTCGGCTTCCTTGCCGGCGACGTCCTTGCCGTGGTAGTCCTCAGGGAAGGCCAGGGGGAAGGTCTTGGACTCGCCAGCCTTCATGCCGCGCACGGCCTTCTCGAAAGCTTCGAGCATCTGGCCTTCGCCGACCAGGAACTGGAAGCCTTCGGCCTTGCCGCCTTCAAACGGCACGCCGTCGATCTTGCCTTCGAAGTCAATGGTCACGCGGTCGCCGTCGGCAGCGCCTTCGGTGGCGGGACGCTGAGCGAAGGTGCGGCGCTGCTTGCGCAGGATTTCAACGGTGCGGTCGATGGCAGCGTCGTTGACTTCGGCGGTGGCGCGCTCGACTTCGGCGGCGCTCAGGTCGCCGATGGTGACTTCCGGGTAGACCTCGAAAGTGGCATCGAACTGCAGTTGGCCTTCAACGGGGCCGCCTTCTTTTTCAGAGATGCTGGGCTGACCGGCCACGCGCAGACCGGCTTCTTGAGCGGCCTTGGCGAAAGCGGCGCCGAGTTGGTCATTGACCACTTCGTACTGCACGGAGTAACCGTAGCGCTGGGCCACCACGTTCATCGGCACCTTGCCGGGACGGAAGCCGTCGGCCTTGGCGGTGCGGGCCAGCTTCTTCAGGCGGGCGTCGACTTCGTTCTTGAGGGCGTCGGCTGCCAGCGACAGCGTGATGCGGCGCTCCAGCTTGTCGAGGGTCTCCACGGTGATAGCCATGTTGTGAACTCTCAGTATGAGTAAGGAATGAATGTGTCTGGTGCGCGGGGGGGGACTCGAACCCCCACACCATTGCTGGCGTCAGGACCTAAACCTGGTGCGTCTACCAATTTCGCCACCCGCGCTTAGACTTTGAAAAGTCTGGCCACCGGAGTGGCGGCCAAACTGGCTGAATTGGTCTGAACCGCAGATTCTAACGCGGCTCAGACCCTGTTTGAGACACGCTCAAGTTGGGGTGGTTTCCGGGCGCTTCACGCGGAACCAGGCCGCGTACATCGCCGGCAAGGCCAGCAGGGTCAGCACAGTGGCCACGATCAGACCGCCCATGATGGCCACGGCCATCGGGCCCCAGAAGTTGCTGCGGCTCAGGGGGATCATCGCCAGCACAGCCGCCGCGGCCGTCAGCACGATGGGCCGGAAACGACGCACGGCAGCGCCAACCACGGCGTCCCAGGCAGGCACGCCCACCGCACGGTCCTTCTCGATCTGGTCGATCAGGATGACGGAATTGCGCATGATCATGCCCATCAGGGCGATCACACCCAACAGCGCAACGAAGCCGAACGGACGGTTGAGTGCCAACAGGGCCATCGCCACGCCGACGATGCCCATCGGACCGGTCAGGAAGACCAGCACCGCGCGCGAGAAGCTCTGCAACTGCAGCATCAGCAGCGTGAAGATGATGAACAACATCACTGGCAAGTTGGCGAAGATGGCGCCCTGCCCCTTGCTGCTTTCCTCGGCGGTACCGGCCAGCACCACGCGGTAACCCGTGGGCATGCGCGATTGCAGCTCCTGCATCTTGGGCCACAGCACACTGCTGACAGTCGGGCCCTGCACGCCTTCGCGCACGTCCCCCTGCACGGTGATGGCGAAGTGGCGGCCGTCACGCCACAGCACACCGGGCTCCCACACAAGCTTGGGCTTGGCGACCTGCAGCACCGGCACCATGCGGCCAGTGGCCGTGGGCACATAGGCGTTGTCCAGGGCTTCCATGGTCAGACGCTCGGATTGAGGGGCGCGCAGGGTGATGTCGATCAGGCGATCCCCCTCGCGGTATTGCCCCACCGTGGCACCCGAGGTGAGGATGCGGCTGGCCTGGGCGATCGACTGCGTGGTCACGCCCAGGGCGCGTGCCTTGTCCTGATCCACCTGCAAACGGATGGCCTTGACCGACTCGTTCCAGTTGTCGTTGATGCCGGTCATGTCGGGGTGAGCACGCATGAGGGCCTTGGCTTCCTCGGCGAACTGGCGCAAGGTGGTGACGTCTTCACCCACGATTCGGAACTGCACCGGGTAGGCCACAGGAGGGCCATTGGGCAGGAGTTTGACGCGGGCGCGCAACTCCGGGAACTCGGCAGCCATCAGTTCGGGCAACTTGTGGCGCAACACTTCCCGCGTTTCCAGATCCTTGGGCACGATCACCATCTGGCTGACGTTGCTCTGGGGAAAGATCTGGTCCATGGGCAGGTAGAAGCGCGGCAGGCCCGAGCCCACCCAGGTGCTGACCGTGTTGACACCCGGCTCCTTCATCAAACGCTGCTCAACGCGATGGGCCATGTCTTCGGTGGCGTCGAAGCTGCTGCCTTCGGGCAACCACAGGTCGACCAGAATTTCCGGGCGGCTGGAATCAGGGAAGAACTGCTGCTGCACCTTGCCCATGCCCAGCACACCCAGCACCAACGCGCCGATGGTGAGCCCGATGGTGATCCAGCGATGCTCGACACACCAGTTCACCGTCGCCTTGAAGCGGCTGTAGAAGGGGGTGTCGTACAGGTCTTCGTTGCTGCCATGTGCGATCTTGGGCTTGGTCTTGAGCAACTGCTGCCCCAGATAAGGCACGAAGTACACCGAAACGATCCACGAGATCACCAGGGCCGCTGCCGTGACGGCGAAGATGGCAAAGGTGTACTCACCGGTGGCCGAGTTGGCCATCCCGATGGGCAGGAAACCCGCGGCGGTGATCAGGGTGCCGGTCAGCATGGGCATGGCGGTCAGGTCATAGGCCGCCGTGGCCGCGTGCATCTTGTCGTAGCCTTCTTCAAGCTTGTGCACCATCATCTCGACGGCGATGATCGCGTCGTCCACCAGCAGGCCCAAAGCGATGATGAGCGCACCCAGCGAGATCTTGTGCAGGCCCACGCCCCAGTACTTCATGATGAGGAAGGTGACCGCCAGCACCAGCGGGATCGTGATGGCCACGACCAAGCCAGGCCAAACGTCCAGACGCCAAGGCTTGGTGTGCAAGCCCAGACTCAGGAAGCTGACGGCCAGCACCACGAACACGGCCTCCAGCAGCACCTTGACGAATTCGCCCACGGAAGAGGAAACGGCTTGCGGCTGGTTCTGGATCTGGTCCAGCTCGATCCCCACAGGCAGCTCATGGCGCAGACGATCGGTGGCTTCGGTCAAACTCTTGCCCAAGGCGATGATGTCGCCGCCCTTGGCCATGGACACTCCCAGGGCCACCACGTCCTTGCCCTGGTGGCGAACCTTGGTGGTAGGCGGGTCCTCATAGCCACGACGGATGGTGGCGATGTCACCCAGTTTGAGACTGCGGGCCTGGTGGGTGACCGGATTGACCACACGGATGGGCAGATCACGCAACTGCTCCACCGACTGGATGGCGCCATTGACGCGCATCTGGATGTTGTTCCGATCACCCGCATACACACCGGCACCTTCGACGGCGTTCTGGGCGTTCAACTGGGTCAGCACCTGCCCCATGTCGATACCCAACTGAGCCAAGCGGCGCTGCGGAATCTCGATGAAGAGCTTTTCGGGCTGCACGCCGAACAACTCAACCTTGGCGACATTGGGCACGCGCAGCATCTCGGAGCGGACGCGCTCGGCAAACTGGCGCAACTCCTCCTGCGAAAAACCATCGGCAGACAGGGCGTAGATGGAGCCGTATACATCGCCGAACTCATCGTTGAAGAACGGACCGATCACGCCTTGTGGCAAGGTGTGGCGCATGTCCCCCACCTTCTTGCGCACCTGATACCAGAGGTTGGGGATCTCTTTGGGCGGGGAGTAGTCCTTGACCATCATCAGGGTGAAGGACTCACCCGGCTTGGTATAGGACTGAATCTTGTCGGCGTAGGGCACCTCTTGCAGAGTGCGCTCGATCTTGTCGGTTACCTGCTCGGCGACCTCCTGGGCGGTGGCACCCGGCCAATAGGCTCGCACCACCATGACACGGAAGGCGAAAGGCGGGTCTTCGTCCTGACCGAGGTTGAAATAGGCTGCGGCGCCCAGCACCATCAGCACGATCATGAGGTAGCGTGTGAGCGCCGGGTGCTCAAGCGCCCAGCGTGACACGTTGAAACGCTGGTCCTTGGACCAGGATTGACGGGACATCGACATGCGTAGGCTCCCGCTCGATCAGGATGCGACGCCGGAAGTCGGCGTGCTGGCGGAAGCTGGCGATGAGGCGGGTCGGGCCCCGGCGCTGGATGCCTGATAGCGGCGAACCTTCTGGCCAGGCGTCAGCACATGCACGCCAGCAGTCACGATTTCCTGGCCAGGCTGGATGCCCTTGGAGATGAGGATGACGTTGCCTGTGATGTCACTGGTGGTGACTGGCACAGGCGTGACGGTCATCGCCTTGCCATCGAGCACCCACAACACAGACTTGCCCTCGCGTTCAGCCAGGGCATTCAACGGTACGCGCACACCGCCAGCCACCCGAACGGGAGCATTGAGCACCACGGTGGCAGTCTGCCCCAACTCAAAGCCAGCGCGACCCACGTCTGCCTTGACCAGGTAGGTGCGGGTCAGCGGGTCAGCGGCCGCAGCAACTTCCCGCACGGTCACAGGCAACCAGTCCTGGCTACCCCAGCGTCGTGCCTTGAGTGCACCGGGCTTGCCGATCAGGCCACGCACGGTCGCCCCCATGTCTTCGGGCACGGAGAACACAGCGTCGCGGGGACCATCGTGCGCCAGTGTGAGCACCGGCATGCCCGCACCAACGACCATGCCGGGCTCCAGATCCACCCCGGTGATGACACCTGGTGCATCGGCGGTGAGCGCTGCGTAGCTGGCCTGATTGCCCTGCACCCCAGCCTGGGCCCTGGCCTGACGCAAGCTGGCTTGTGCTGCCTTGTTCATCGTGTCATGGCGTTCGAGTTCAGCCGCGCTGATGAAACCTTGGGCCTTGAGCTCGACAAAGCGCTTGAAATTGGCGGCGGCCTGGGCGGCCTGGGCTTCGGCAGCAGCCAGCCCTGCACGCGCAGCTTCCTGCCCCAGCTGCAAATCTTTTGGATCAAGCTGAGCCAAAACCTGCCCTCGGGTCACGGATTGCCCCAATTCCACCAAGCGACGGTTGACCTTGCCGCCCACGCGGAAACCCAAGCGCGATTCGGTGCGTGCACGGATTTCGGCGGCAAACTCGCGCTCCAACACACCACCGGTCTCAGCCAGCACCAGGGTGCGAACCGCGCGCACTGGTGGCTCAGCCACAGGCTTCTTGCCGCACCCGGCCAACAAAGCCGCCATCACGGGCAGGAGAAGGTAGTAAGGAGCCTTGGACCAGCGCAGGTTGTTCATGTTGTTCCGCAATCAAAGAGGCAAGCCACCCTCTTCGCGGCCCGTACGGCAGCGGGGGTGGTGACGCAGGTGCAATCGTAACTGACCCGCGGGTCAGTAATGTAGAAAATAGCGCCTGCCCCTGTCAATCCAGCTATTGAGACAATGGCGGGTCGCCGCATACCTGATGTCATGAATTCATCCCCCCCTCCCGGGCCCATTGCCCCCCCTTCCCCAGCCGTGCCAAGACCAGGCAGCAGCCTGTACCACGCTCTTCGCAGTGCGCCGCCCGCACTGCGCCCTGCCCTGCAACTGTGGCTGCAATGGTGGCATGAGGTCAGTCGCATCCCATTGGAAGTGAGCGATGCCGGCGTGGCAGAAAGCAAACTGCAGTGGTGGGCCAAGGAGGTCAGGGACAGCCTCCATGGACATGCTCAGCACCCTTTGATGCAAGCCCGCGCCGCCCTGCCTGCACTGACCGAACCCAGTTGTTGGCCGGAGGCAAGCCTGTGGACACAGCAACTCGAAGGTCTGATACAGCTCGTTCACCAAACCCGCTGGCTCGATGATGCCGCACTGCAACGTCACAACCGGCTGAGCACTGGCGCTGCGCTGGAGGGGGCTGCGTGCATACTGGGCGCCAGCAGCCTGGCGGCGCGCTCGGCTGCCTGTCTGCTGGGGACGGGCTTGCGGCAGTCCCACCAAGTGGCCCGACTGGGCCTGGACGCACGACTGGGTTGGATCCATGTACCGATTGATGTGCTGCAGACCCATGATGTGCGGGCGCACCAGTTGAGCAAACCCGATGCCGATCAGCCCCCGGCAGGCTGGCCGGGCTTGTTGCAGCACCTGATCGGACAAGCCCGCGCCAGCATCGAGCAAGGACTGGACGCCATCCGCGCCTTGCCGGCCGAGGAGGCACAGGCACTGCTGCCCCTGCGTGTGCTGGCCCACATCCACCTCGCGCAACTCCAGGAAATTGCGGCCAAGGGCGATCGCATCTTGCACGAACGGGTGTTGCTGACACCCCTGCGCAAGTGGTGGATCAGTCAGCGCGTGCAGTGGGGTTGGTTGCGCGACTGAAGGGCGCGGCCAGAGGCTCTCCCACGAACAAGCCCTGTTGTGGCCAGCGCACGCTTTTCCAGTAGGCCTCCAACGCGGTGGCGCCCTGCACATAGAACACCAACAGTGCTTGCGGATCCGGGAACTTCTGGAGATGCGCACAGGGCTCACTGGTGGTGCCGTAACTGGCCGTCGCTCCCGCATTGATCCAGGACAGGACCGTCATCTGTCCATGCGACCCATCGAGCACGCCACCGAACGAGGTCAGGTGGTCGGCCAGTGCCCCCGGCAGGAACCCAATCGTATCGAGGTGCTCCACCCGCTCTCGGCCCGTGAGATAGAGCAAGACCCGCTCAGCGTGCTGCAGGGCGTCGGTATCGTCCAGATGCACCTCAATGCCCAACTGCCGCACCAATCCAGCCGGAGGGAACAGCACATGGCGCTGGCTGCGGATGCTGTCTGAGGTGCGGACGTAGTGCACCTGTGCCGGGAGTGCCCCCCGCAAGCCCAGTGTGTGATCCGACCGAACCCCTCGATCGATCAGTGCCTTGGCGGCGGTCACGTCGCTGGCGGCCAGCAGCATGCTCAGGCGCATGCCGTGATCAGTGTGGGGGCGTGTGGAGATGCCGCCAAAGTAGGTGGATGCTCGACTCGTCCCGCAAGTGTTCTGACACAGCCGGTGGTCGTATCCCATGGTCAAGGCACCGGTGATGGCGTTGCAGTTGACGGCATACGGCTGACGCCAACTCAAGGCGAGCCCTTGCACCCGCTTGCCATAAAAGGCATCTACCTGCTTGGCCAAGCCATCGAACTCTCCGGGCGTCAGCACAGGCTTGACGGGTAGACGCACTCGGAGGATGCGAGATGCCGGTATCTGACGAGCTTTTGCGTAGTAAGCCCCAACCTGAACCGAATACGGATCATCCTCATTGATGACAAGGCCGAGGTCTTCGGCCGTGAGCCGACCATGGACACGAGGGGCGCGCACCCACCGCCGAGATGGCGGTGCATCGGCAACCGACGCAGCCGCGGCAGGCGTCGCCGCGTCATTTGACTGGGGCGTGGACGACGCAGCCGCGGTCGCAGAGCCCGAAGAAGTGGTTGACGATGAGGCAGCCCTCCCTCCCGTCATGGCCCCGGGTCGGTCAGCTGCCGCCACCAGACCACCCACAGTCGCCAGAGTCAAACACAGTGCACGCAAAACAAGGAGGCTCATTCATCCAGATCCATCAAGCTCAGGTGTCATGAAATACCGAATCGAGGGATTCCGATAGCGCATTGACCCTTGATGCAGTTGATTATTTCCGGGTTCCGGAGGAATATCACCTATCAAAATCCCCTTCGTCGAAAGTCATGCCGATGAGTGATTCACCCACCCCGACCACGTCCGTGCAGGTGATGAGCCGCATGTTCGCCCTGCTTGACGTTCTGGCCACCGAGTCACAGGCAGTGTCGTTGAAGGTGGCCAGCGAGCGCACGGGTCTGCACCCATCCACGGCGCACCGCATCCTCAATGACTTGGCGGTGGGCGGTCTGGTGGAGCGTTCCGGACCGGGGCACTACCGCCTGGGGATGCGTCTGCTGGCCTTGGGCAACTTGGTGAAATCTCGCCTGGATGTGCGTGAGCAGGCTGCAAGGCCGATGCAGGATCTGCATCGCCTGTCTGGGCATGCCGTGTCCTTGTTCGTGCGACAGGAAGACGAAGCCGTGTGCGTGGAGCGCACGGTGGCCGAGCGACATGGCATCCATTTGACCTGCACCGATGGCTTGCGTGCCCCCCTGACCCGCTGTGCTGCCGGCAAGGTGCTGCTGCTTGATGAACCCAGCCTGGTCCTGCAGGCCCTCTGCCAGTTGCAGGCCGACAATCTGGAGGGATTGCAACGTGAACTGGACACCCTGCGCACCCAGGGCATCGTGTTGCATCACGAAGCGATGGGGGTGGGCCAGCACATGGCGGCGACGCCGATCCGCAATGACCTGGGGCAGATCATCGCCAGCTTGGTCCTGTCATGGCAAGGCGGAGACCTGCGCAGTGACTGGGTTGAGGCCCTGAAAGCAACGGCGTCGCGCATCTCGACCGCCATGGGCTGGCGAGCGCCAGAATGACACACGGCCCGTCCACCTGACGATGGACGGGCCGTGCAAGATGCGTGCTGCTCACACAGCGAGCAGGCGCTGAACTCAGGATGCGCGTGCCGACACCTGCTTCACACTGCCCACGGCGCCTTTGAGCGACGCACTTTCAATCCAGCGGCGCACACGCTCGGCGTCTGCTTGTCGCGCATACTTACCCGACGAGTCGAGGAAGACCATGATGAACTTGCGGCCAGCCATCTTGGCCTGCATGACCAGGCAACGCCCCGCTTCAACGATGTAGCCGGTTTTCTGCAGACCGATGTCCCAGGCGGGATCACGCACCAAGCTGTTGGTATTGCGGTATTGCAGTTGACGTTTGCCGAGGTTCACGGCGTGCTCAGGCGAGACGGACAGTTCGCGGATCAGGGGGTGCTGATACGCTGCCTTGGCCAGTGAAGCGAGATCTTTGGCACTGGACTGGTTGCCACTGTTGAGTCCCGTCGGATCCACATAGCGGGTGTCGATCATCCCAAGGCTGCGCGCCTTGGCATTCATGGTGCGTACAAAGGCGCCCAAGCCACCGGGGAAGGTGCGCCCCAATGCGTGGGCGGCGCGGTTCTCGGACGACATCAAAGCCAGGTGCAGCAACTCACCACGGGTCAGCGTGGTGCCCACGGCCAAACGCGAACCGCTGTTCTTCTCGGTGTCCACGTCATCGTGGGTGATGGTGATGGCTTCGTCGTAAGGCAAGTGCGCCTCAACCATGACGAGGGCGGTCATCAACTTGGTCAGGGAGGCAATGGGCAGCACTGCCTCGGAATTCTTGGCAAACACCACCTCGTTGGTGTCCTGATCCATCACCAAGGCCACGCTGGACTGCAGGTCCAGGGGGTCTGGGGTGTGATGCAAGCCATAAATTTGACCGTAAGACGCACGCACAGGCCCCGCAGCGGCCGTCATGCCACTGAACCCCTGCTGAGAAGACAGGGACGAACGAACCACCAGAGGGCGCACGGCACCTCGGTCAGCGGTCGAGGCCGCTGCGGTGCGGATGCCGGATGGGCGCTTGACCACCTTGGCCTGACGAGCCTCGGCACGGACACGCGCCAGACGCTCGGCGCGGGTTTCTGCCTTCCCACTCTTCTTGGCCGTGGTACGCGCGAGTTGCCTGTCGCTCTTCCGAGCCGCGGACCGGGTCACACGTTCCTTGCTGGACGTGCTCTTCTTGGCCACAGTCTTGGCTTTGCTCTTGGCGGCAGTGGACTTGCTGCTCGATTTGGTGGGCTCAGACTTGGCTGCCTGTGCAGGCACCGTCACGGCCAGGGATAACACCGAGGTCAAGGCCCAAATCAGCCAGTTTTTCTTCCAGTTTGCTTGTGCCACGGTACAGCCCTTTCGTCTTGCAGAAAGTGTAAATAAAAAGGCGCGCAAGATCAACGACTTACGCGCCCTTTATCAAGTAACCTGACGAATCAGGTCATTTGCACCCCGCTCAACCCTGCGCAGCCACCTTTTCAGCGTTGCTGTGCAGCTTGTTGAGGGCTGACAGGTAAGCCTTGGCGGAGGCAACCACGATATCCGGATCAGCCCCCACGCCGTTGACCACTCGCCCACCCAGTTGCAAGCGCACGGTCACTTCACCTTGCGATTCTGTGCTTCCCGAGGTAATGGCGTTCACCGAGTACAACAAAATTTCTGCGCCACTTTTCACGACCGTCTCGATCGCCTTGAGGCTCGCATCGACCGGGCCGTTGCCGTCAGACTCGGCGGTGTGTTCGACCGTGCCGGCCGCAAAGACCACACGGGCGTGCGGACGCTCACCGGTCTCGGAGCGCTGAGACAGGGCGACCAGACGGTAGTGCTCCTGTTCGCTGGTGACGCTCTCGTCGCCCACCAGCGCGATGATGTCCTCATCGAAAATCTCACTCTTGCGGTCGGCCAGTTCCTTGAACTTCGCGAAGGCGGCATTGACTTCGGCCTCGGAATCCAGATCGATGCCCAGTTCTTCCAGGCGCTGCTTGAACGCGTTACGACCCGAAAGCTTGCCCAGGACGATCTTGTTGGCCGCCCAGCCTACGTCTTCGGCGCGCATGATTTCGTAGGTGTCACGCGCCTTGAGAACGCCGTCCTGATGGATGCCCGAGGCATGGGCAAATGCGTTGGCCCCGACGACCGCCTTGTTGGGCTGCACAACGAAACCGGTGGTCTGAGACACCAGACGCGAGGCGGGCATGATCTGACGGGTGTCCACACCGACGTCCAGGCCAAAATAGTCCCGACGGGTCTTGATGGCCATGACCACCTCCTCCATCGCGCAATTGCCGGCACGCTCGCCCAGCCCGTTGATGGTGCATTCCACCTGGCGCGCGCCACCAATCTTGACGCCGGCCAACGAGTTGGCCACGGCCATGCCCAAGTCGTTGTGACAGTGCACTGACCAGATGGCCTTGTCGGAATTGGGCACCTTGGCGCGCAACTCGCGGATGAAATTGCCGTACAGCTCCGGGATGGCATAACCCACCGTGTCCTGAATGTTGATGGTGGTAGCCCCCTCGTTGATGACCGCCTCGCACACGCGCGCCAGGAAATCGATTTCGGAGCGGTAGCCGTCCTCTGCCGAGAACTCCACATCGGATGTCAGGTTGCGCGCAAAACGCACCGACAGCTTCGCCTGCTCGAGCACCTGCTCAGGCGACATGCGCAGCTTTTTCTCCATGTGGAGCGGGCTGGTGGCAATGAAGGTGTGGATGCGCCAGGCATTGGCGCCCTTCAGGGCCTCTGCGGCTCGGCTGATGTCGCGGTCGTTGGCTCGCGCCAAGGAACACACGGTGGAATCCTTGATGACGTCGGCAATGGCCTTGATGGCCTCAAAGTCGCCATTGGAAGCCGCAGCGAAGCCCGCTTCCATCACGTCAACCTTCATGCGCTCCAGCTGCTTGGCAATGCGCAGCTTCTCTTCGCGGGTCATCGAGGCGCCGGGAGACTGTTCACCATCGCGCAGGGTGGTGTCGAAAATGATGAGTTTGTCGGTCATATTGAGGCTCCCGAAACAGGATCAGCAGGTTCAGCGGTGCAGGCCGGCTTCGTCCGGCTCATCGGTGGAGGTGGAGATCACGCTCACGGGCTTGCCCTGCATGCGGCGCCAGATATAGACACCATAGCCGGAGAAGCCATAAATGACGAAGACGGCAAACAGCACGATGGGCGGATGAATGGTGATCACCGAAATGCCCAGCGCAATCGCGACGATGGCAATGAAGGGGACAGAACGCCGGAAGTTCACGTCCTTGAAGCTGTAGAACGGCACGTTCGTCACCATGGTCAGACCTGCGTACAGGGTGAAGCCACAGGCCAACCAGATCATGCCTTGCAGGCTTTGCGCAGTTTCGCCCAGGTCGGTCACCACCCAGATCAAGCCCATGACCAGGGCCGCAGCGGCCGGACTCGGCAAGCCCTGGAAAAAGCGCTTGTCCACCACACCAATGTTGGTGTTGAAACGAGCCAGTCGCAGAGCGGCGCCGGAACAGTACACAAAGGCGGCAATCCAGCCCAGTTTGCCCATGTCCTTGAGCGCCCACTCGTACATGATCAGGGCCGGCGCGGCACCAAAGGACACCATGTCAGAGAGGCTGTCCATTTGCTCGCCGAACGCGCTTTGCGTGTTGGTCATGCGGGCAACGCGGCCGTCGAGGCTGTCGAGCACCGCTGCACAGAAGATGCCGATGGCCGCCAGGTCAAACTTGCCGTTCATGGCCATGACGATGGCGTAAAAACCGCCGAACAGCGCGGCCAGGGTGAACAGATTGGGCAGGATGTAGATGCCCTTGCGACGCCGACGCGGCGCCTCTTCCACGTCGTGGCTGTCGTGATCCTCGATGTGATCCGGGTCCTGGGGAGGGAGAGTTGGCATGCTCAGGCCGCGACCAAGGTCGCGAGAATGGTGGTGGTGGCGCACACCTTTTCGCCAGGTGCCACCTTGGGCACGGCGTGGGGTGGCAGATAGACGTCAACGCGCGAACCAAAGCGGATCAGGCCGTAGCGCTGCCCCCGCGTGAGGCGGTCGCCCGCTTTGACGTGACACAAGATGCGACGGGCAAAGAGACCGGCGCTTTGCACCAAGGTCACGATTTGACCGTGCGAATCGATGACGACAGCATTGCGCTCGTTGTGACGAGAGGCAATGTCGAGATCGGTGCTGACGAGGTGACCGGGAAAATACTGAACTTGCTGGATGACGCCATCGACACTGGCTCGGTTGCCTTGGGTATCGAAGAGGTTCATGAACACACTGATGCGCAGGGCGTCACGGTTGGCGTAGGGGTCGCGGGCTTTTTCAATCTTGACAACGCGGCCGTCGGCAGGAGAGAGGACCGCTCCAGACTGCGCCGGCACCTCACGCGGTGAGGCGCGCCACACCAGGAGGCACAGGCTCAGCGCTGCGGCACCCGACAACACGGCCGGCCACGTACCGAGTACCAAAGACAGGGTCAGGGTGGCCAGCAGGATCAGCCCGACGACCGAGGCGTGCACGCGGGCATCCGCTTGAAAGGGATAGCTCATGGTGCCGCCGAGGATACCTCATGCGACCGCACCGAAGGGGCTGCGGCGTGATGAAGCACGCGCTGCGGAAAGGGGATGTCGATGCCCAGGCGGTTGAGGGTATCGAGCACCGCCAGATTCACATTGGAGCGCGGCCCACCCAACCCCAACTCGGGATCCTTGACCCAGAAGGTGATGGTCAATTCCAACCCATCGGCCGCAAAATTGCTCAATTGCACCGAGGGCGCCGGATCCGCCATCACGCGAGGCACTTCAGAAATGGCCGACAGAAGTTCGGGAAACAGTGCCCTGACATCGGTGCCATAGGCGACCTGAACCAGGGTGCTGACCGAGACCTGTCGATCGGACAGCGAGGCATTCTCGACCCGCTGCGTCATGAGGGTTTCATTGGGCACGATGGCCTCACGCCCACCCGCGGCCCGCAAGACGGTGTAGCGGGTGTTGATATCGGTGATGGTGCCTTCGAAGTTGTCGACCTTGACCAGGTCGCCGATGCGCAGGCTCCGCTCGGCCAGGATCACAAAACCGCTGACGTAATTGGCTGCGAGCTTTTGCAAGCCAAAACCCAGGCCTACCCCGATGGCACCGCCAAAGACGGACAGAGCCGTCAGATCGATCCCGGCGGTGGACAGCGCCAGCATCAACCCGACCAACAGCAAAATGGAGCGCATGGCGTTGACGGCCATCTTGCGCAAGGAGAGGTTGTCGGTGGCCCCTTTGAGCAACTGTGCTTCCAAAGCAGAAGACAGGGAGAGCGCCAGTATCAGCACGAGCACCGCGTTGATGACACCCTCGACCAGGTTGCGCAGGTTGACAACGCTGCCGCCCACCTTCCAGGTCACGCTTTCCATTTCGGTCAGCATGATGGGCAAGATGCCCGTGACCCACAGTACGGTGGCCAACCAAGCCAGCCAAGAGACGGTGCGCTCGAGTACACGCATCTTCTGGGACTCAGGGAACACCACGCGCAGCACCTTGACCGTGACCCGGATGACGGCAAGCGACATCAGCACCGGCAGCGCCACCTGAAACAGCATCATGGGCAGATGCCCTTGGAACAGGCGGTAGGCCATCAAGGCCAGGACGAGCGACAGCACCGGGAACAAAGCACCGTCAATGACGTGGTGACCCAGCCAGATCGAGCGCACATCACCCTGACGGCCACGCCACAACCGCACGATCAACCAAGCCAGGCCCAGGCAGCCCAGCAAGATGACCATTTCAGTCAAGGCAATAGGCGTCTGAAGGTGGGCCCAAAGGCTGGACAGTTCGCGCGCGGTCAGGGGGGAGGTATCTTGAACGGGGTGAGTGAGATTCATGTATCAGGAAGGAAGCAAACTTCGCGCATCAGGCCTCAAGCAGGGTCCGCACGTGGGCTGCCACGCTGCGAGCCAACGAACTGACGTGATAGCCGCCTTCAAGGCAGGAAACCACGCGCCCTTTCGAGAAACGCTGCGCCACTTCCACAATTTTCCCCGTGATCCAGGCGTAATCAGCCTCGACGAGCTGCAAACCGCCCATTTCATCCTCTCGGTGGGCATCAAACCCGGCTGAAATGAAAATCATCTCGGGCTGAAAATCTTCCAGGCGGTACATCCAGTAGCTTTCGATGACATCACGGATGGTGTGACCGTTGCTGCGGGCCGGCACGGGCACATTGACCATGTTGCCAGCGCGCGACTCCGCCCCGCTGAATGGATAAAGCGGATGCTGGAACAGACCGACCATCAGGACCCGATCGTCACCCGCAAAGATGTCTTCGGTGCCGTTGCCGTGGTGCACATCGAAATCAACGATGGCCACCCGTTGCAGCCCCCTGACATCCAGGGCATGACGTGCCGCCACGGCCACGTTGTTGAAGAAGCAAAAACCCATCGTCTGGTTGTGCGGGGCGTGGTGGCCGGGGGGACGGATCGCGCAAAATGCATTGTCGATCTGCCCGTCGATCACCGCATCGGTGGCGGCGATGGCCGCGCCAGCCGCGCGCCAGGCGGCCGCACGGGTGCCGGGGCAGGCCCAGGTATCAGGATCAAGCGCCCGACTGTCGCCGGTGGCTTCGAGTTGCTGGAGAAAGTCGTCCAGCGTCAGGATGTAGTTCAGGTCGTGCGCCAAAGCCAGATCGTCGTTGCTGGCCAACGGGACATCCCCACGCACCAGATGCGTGTCCAGACCTTGCGACCTCAATTCGTCTTCAATGGCGAGAATGCGCTGTGGCCCCTCCGGGTGCCCCTCCCCCATCACGTGAGCCAGACAATCTGGATGGGAAAAATAACCGGTTGCCATGGGTGTGTCCTGCCGCCGCATCTTTGGCGGGTTTGAGTTATGGTTTCACCATGCTCCGCAAAGAAACCTCGACCGCCGCCACGGCACCCCTGCCGTCGTCAGCCCAGACCTCGCAGATCACGCGTCTCATTGATCAGGTTAGCACGATCATTGTGGGCAAGCACGAGCAGGTGACCTTGAGTGTCATCTGTTTGCTGGCCTCCGGTCACCTGCTGATCGAAGACGTGCCTGGCGTGGGGAAAACCACCTTGTCGCATGCCCTGGCTCACAGCCTGGGGCTGAGTTTTTCACGCATCCAGTTCACAGCTGACCTGCTGCCCTCGGACCTGATCGGGGTGAGCGTGTACGACCGGCACAAGGAGGATTTCGTCTTTCATCCCGGCCCTGTGTTTGCCCAGGTGTTGCTGGCCGACGAGATCAACCGAGCGGGACCACGCACCCAAAGTGCCTTGCTGGAGGCGATGGAGGAGCGCCAGGTATCTGCGGAAGGGGAGACACGCCCCCTGCCCTCGCCGTTTTTCGTGATCGCCACACAAAATCCCGGGGATCAATTGGGCACCCACCCGCTGCCGGAATCGCAGCTGGACCGGTTCGCCATGCGCCTGTCACTGGGCTACCCCGATCCGGCCGCCGAGCGCGCATTGATGGTGGGGGAAGACCGCAGAGGTCTGCTGCAGGCCCTGCAACCGGTGATGACACCGCAAGAGTGGGCGCAATGGCAAGCCCGGGTTGCCGCGGTGCATGTATCGGCGGGGCTGCTTGACTATCTGCAAGCGCTGATTGCTGCCACGCGCGACGGTCGCTGGTTCGCCTTGGGCTTGAGCCCTCGGGCCGGGCTGTCGCTGTTGAAGCTGGCACGGGCGCGTGCCTTGGTCCTGGGGCGCCACCATGTCTCGCCAGAGGATCTTCAGGTGCTGTGGGTACCGGCCGTGGCACATCGCTTGCAAGCGCTGCCGCAGTCGGGCCGCAGTGCCGCCGCCCAGGCACGCGCACTGCTGGAGGCGGTGCCGGTGCCATGAGCAAGGCGCCGATGACCCTGGTGCGCCAGCGCTGGGACGCGTGGTGGGAATCCCGCCTGCCTCGCACAGACCAGTTGACGCTGACCCACCGCAACCTGTACATCCTGCCGACGCGCAGCGGCTGGAGTTTCGCCGCCGTGCTGGTGGTCTTGTTGGTGGCATCGATCAATGAGCGGGTCAACCTGGGTTACGCCCTCACCTTTCTGCTCGGTGGCAGCGCCTTGGCCGCAGCACACCTGACTCACGGCAACTTGCAGGGTTTGCAGTTGCGTCTGCTGTCGGCGCGCAGTGTCCATGCAGGATCGGTGCTGAATGTGAGCATCGGTTTGCACAACACCCATCGCACCAAGGGCCGATGGGGTTTGCAAGCACAGGCGCAGGGCGGACTCGCTCAACAGGTTGAGGTGGCCGCGGGGCAGGATGCCGTGCTCGAGTTGGACATCCCGGCACCGCAGCGCGGCTGGCTGACCTTGCCGCGCGTGACGATCGAGTCAGGCTATCCACTGGGCTTGTTTCGCGCCTGGGCTTACTGGCGCCCGCTCAGTCGGGTGTTGATCTGGCCCGCGCTGGACCCCCACGCCCCGGCTCTCCCCGCCTGGCATGCCGAAGCCGCGCTCAGTGCGAGCACACGGCAGACCGGTCACAGCACAGAGCCCCCCGAAGGTTTGCGCGACTACCGGCGTGGAGACCCGATGCGCTGGATTGCCTGGAAAAAATCCAGTCATGCGATTGCATCGGGCACCGGGCTGGTGAGCCGCACCTCGGAACAAGGACGCTCTCCGGACCTCTGGCTGGACTATGAGCAAAGCCCCGGCCTGTCCGGGCTGGGCACCGAAGCCCGCCTGTCCCGGCTGGCCACGTGGGTGATGCAAGCTGAAAACAGCCTGGAGGGTCCAAATGGGATCTACGGTTTGAAACTGCCCGGTCACACGATCGCCTGCGGCCGAGGTGCTGCCCACCTGCGCGAATGCCTGGACGCCCTCGCCACCTGGCCCGGAACAGGCACGGGAGGGAACGCCTGATGCAACATTGGGGCATGGGCCCGCTCACCCGCGAGGGCCGAGACACACTCTGGCTGCTCCTGGCTCTGGCCTGGAGCTTGGCGCCACACCTCAGTCGTCTGCCCTTGTGGTGCAGCGTGGGCACGGTGCTGGCCCTCCTGTGGCGCGCCGGGCTGGCTTGGCGCGATGCACCACTGCCGCCTCGCTGGGTGCTGTTCATCAGCTTGGCCGGCGCAGTGGGGCTGACCTTGTCGACCCACCAAAGCCTGTTTGGCCGTGACGCAGGCATCACCCTCGTGACCGTGCTGGCCGCACTCAAAACGCTGGAGTTGCGTGCACGCCGCGATGCATTTGTGATCACCTGCCTGGGCTTTTTCCTGGCGTTCACGCAGTTTCTGTACTCGCAAAGCATCGTCATGGCCCTGCTGATGCTTCTGGCAGCCTGGGCATTGCTGAGCTCACTGGTTCTGTCGCAACGTCCGCTGGGCCGCCCGTCGATAGGGAGTGCACTCAAGGCATCGGGCATCAGCCTACTGTGGGGTCTGCCACTGATGCTGGCCTTGTATGTGTTCTTTCCGCGCCTGGGCCCCCTGTGGAGCCTCCCTACGGATGCGGGCAGCAAGACCGGCTTGTCAGATCGACTCAAACTCGGCCATGTGTCTGAACTGGCCCTGGACGACAGCATCGCCATGCGTGTGCGCTTCGATGGCGTTGTCCCACGCCCCAACCAGATGTACTTCCGTGGCCCGGTGCTGACCTGGTTCGATGGCCAGACGTGGTCGGCTCGCACCCTCCCCTTCCGCGCTCAACTCAGCATGGAAGCCGGCCCCGCGATCCAGGCACAAGGCCCCGGCTTGAGCTACCAGGTGACCCTGGAGCCCACAAGACTTCGATCTTTGCCTTTGCTGGACGGCACGCTGGTGGCCAGGCCGACGCCCCCTGCAACGCAGCCCGACATGCGTCGCTGGGGTTTGGACTGGGAAACCGGTCGTCCCGTGGGCGAGCGCATCCAGGTCAGCGCGCAAGCGTGGCTGGATGCGCGTGACACGACTGTCGAGGGCCTGACGCGGCAAACACCCTACCTGCAACTGCCCGCCGGCTTCAACCCGCGCACCCTGGCGTGGGCGCGCACGCAACGCGCCTTGCCGAGCTTGGCCCAGGCCGACGCACGCACGGTTTCGCTGGCACTGTTGCAGCACATTCGCACCGAAAAGTTTGCTTACACGCTGGCACCCGAAGATGATGCGCCCGGTCCAGATGGCCTCCCCGAGCGTCACCTGATTGATCGCTTCTGGCTGGATCGTCGCACCGGCTTTTGCGAGCACTTTGCCACGGCCTATGTCGTGGTGATGCGAGCCATGGGCGTACCTGCGCGCGTGGTGACGGGCTTTCAGGGCGCAGAGCTCAACACGGTGGACGGACAGTATGTCGTGCGTAACAGCGACGCGCACGCCTGGGCCGAGTTCTGGCAAGAGGGCGAGGGTTGGGTGCGAGTGGACCCCACTGCAGCCGTGGCACCTGACCGCATCGAGCGCAGCGGTGGACCCCGGCTTGGCCAAGGCGGGCTGGCCGGTGTGTTGGGTGAAGGTCAGGCACGGTGGTGGCGGACCTGGCAAGCCTACATCGACGCGGGCAACCACCGCTGGAATGTCTGGGTGCTGCAGTACGCACGCGAGCAGCAACTGGGTCTGCTTCAAAACTGGGGGGTCGATGCGCACAACTGGGCCGACCTCTTGCGCATCTGCGCCATGATCTTCGCGGCCGTGAGCCTGAGCGGCTTGGCTTGGTTGTGGTGGCAGCGTCCTCGCCCCACACGCGGCCCATGGGACCACACCATGTGGCAACTTCACCGCAGCCTCGTCAGCCTGGGTCTCACGGCCCCTGAAGGTTGCCCTGCGCCGGCCCCTGCACTCGCCTGGGCGAGACGTGTGCGTGAAACGTCGGCCAACACACTCCCCAAAGAACTGAGTCACTTTCTACAAGTGCAGTTGAGCGCACTGGATGCTTTGCGCTACGCCGCCCCAGGCGAGCAAACTGTGCCGCCCTTGAGGGAAGCGCAGCGCCTGGTCAAACAGATTCGCCAACACATCCAGACCCATCGCCGCACGCGCACTGCGCCGCCCCGCCAGCCATGATGCAGGAGAGCCGCCGCCTGAGCTTGGCCCCGGCAGCATCTCCTGACCATCAGGCCCCCTTTGGTCTGCCACACTGCACCCAGACCTCCGTTATTCACCCGACATGTCCATGCTGATTCGTCGTCATCTCATCACTGCCCCCCGTTGGAGTGGGCTCTGCCTCAGCGCAGCCCTGCTGTGCGCCTGCAGCACGTCGCAACCACCCACGCAAGAGCTTCCACCTCCCGGTACCGCTGCTTCAGCGCCTGCGCTCACACCAACGGCCGAAATCCAGGCTGTGAACACGCCAACGGTGGAGCCTCAACGGGTGACACGTCCAGGTGACACAGACAGCTACGGCGGCCGCACTGACGCGCGGGCGCTGGCCCGCGAGATCGCGCAGGCACACGCATTGGACGAGGCCTGGGTATGGTCGGCATTGTCGGCGGCTCGTTACCAAAGTCAGGCCGCCCGACTGATGATGCCGGCCCCCCGTGGCACCGCCAAGAATTGGGGGGTGTATCGCTCACGGTTCATCGAGCCCATTCGCATCCGTGCTGGCGTCGCGTTCTGGCAGCAATACGAAGGTGAACTCAAACGCGCCGAAACCCAATACGGCGTGCCGGCAGAGATCATCGCAGGGGTGATCGGCGTTGAAACCATTTACGGCCGCTACACGGGCAACTTCCGTGTACTGGATGTGTTGACCACCTTGTCTCTCGATTTCCCAACTGGCCGCAGTGACCGCAGCCCATTCTTCAAGAAGGAATTGGGCGCATATCTGAAACTCTGTGCTGAACAACGCCTGGCCCCGGAGGCGGTCTCAGGCTCCTACGCCGGCGCCATTGGTTGGCCGCAATTCATGCCCAGCTCCATTCGACGCTGGGGAGTGGATTTCGATGGCAATGGCAAAGTGGACCTGCAAAACAGCCCGATCGACGCCATTGGCAGCGTGGCGCATTACCTGGCAGAGCATGGCTGGCGAACGGGACAAGCCACTCATTTCAGCGTGACCGCCCCGTCTGACGACGCAGCACGCCACAAGCTGCTGGCCCCCGATATTCTCCCGAGCTTTTCTGTGGATGAAATGCGCAGCCTGGGGGCCACCCTGCCCGAATCGGCCTCTCAACATTCCGGCCCCCTGGCCTTGGTGCTTCTGGAAAATGGCGACAGTGAACCGACCCTGATTGCGGGGACAGAGAATTTCTATGCCATCACGCGTTACAACCAGTCCAGCTATTACGCCTTGGCTGTCGTGGAACTGGGGCAGGCCGTGAGCCAAGCCGCGAAGACGACACGTTCCACACCATGATGGCGTTTGCAGCGCAAGCTTGGAATTACTTCACAAAACTTCATGCAAAAGATCTTGCAAGTTGTCTGCATAAAACCCCCGCGCGGAAAGCGGATAAGTTGTTTTGAAATTTAAGGCAATTGCAGGGTATTTATTTTTGGGTTTAGAATAATCGCCAGATGACGTGGAGACAGCCAGCAAGTTGCCTCCGGTCTCGCCCTCCCAATAAGTATTCAAGCCCTGGCAACAGCGCATCAAAGGATCGTACATGAGCAACTACCAAGACCTCCTCGCCCAAAAAGCCGCCCTCGAAAAGCAAGCCGCAGAACTGGAAAAGGCGTTGCAGGAAGCACGCCGCGCCGAACGCGCTGGCGTGATCGCTCAGATCAAGTCGTTGCTGGCTGAACACGGCCTGACCGTGGCTGACCTGGGCCTGAAGGCTGGCGGCAAGGTGGCTGGCACCCCGAGCAGCAGCGCCGGCCGCAAGGTGGCTCCGAAGTATCGCAACAATGCCACCGGCGAAACCTGGACCGGCCGTGGTCTGCAACCCAAATGGATTCAAGCCGCCATTGCTTCTGGCAAGAAGCTGGAAGACTTCGCGATCTGACACAAACCGTCAAACCACGCGGTCTCTCCGCACTGCCAAAGCCGATGCATCTGCATCGGCTTTTTTCATGGCTGCGCCGCCATGCACAGCCATGGCCTTGATCAAGGAGACTTGAAATCTCCTGCGACCCCCAGCACGAACTGATCTGGCTGAATATAGCGACGCAAGGCTTCATTCACCTGCGCCAGTGTCAACCTCTCCAATGCCTGATCCACCTGTGCCGAGACGGCAAAAGTGCGCTGGAGATACAGATTGCTCGCCCACGCACCAGCGAGACGTCCATCTTGGGCTCGGCCCAAGCGCCGGAAATTCAACAATCCCCGCTTGCCCGCTTCGAATTCAGCAACCGAGAATCCATCTTGGCGCGCACGCTGGATCTCTTCCTGGAAGGCGGCGAGCACTTTGTCACGGTTTTGAGGCGCAAAATTGGCCGCGGCATGCCAGTGAGAATGAGGCTCCTCGGCATTCCACTGAACGGAACTGTAAACGCTGTATGACAAGCCATCCTTCTCACGAATCCGGTTCCACAAACGGGAATCTCCGCCGCCGCCGAGCAGGTAATTCGCGAGCATGAGGGCGGGATAATCGGCGTGTGTATCGCTCAAAGGCAAGGGCAAGCTCACTGACATGGCAGCGTTTTGCCGATCCGGGGTGAGCAATTGCATCCGGGTCGGTGGAACGGTCCTGTAAGGCTCAGCCAACCGTGCATACGGTGATGGGCTGCGCCAGTCTCCGAAGGCGGCCTCCAGTGCCTGAACCGTGGCGTTCACGTCCAGATCCCCGACAGCGGCAAACTGCGCATGACTGGTGCCCAAAAACTGCTGATGGAACGCCTTGATTCGGTCCACCTGCACGGCCTTCCAGTCGGCCTCGACTTCGTCAAAGGTGCGTGCATGACGCACATCGCCGCGCGGATAGGGGTTACCGTGGCGATCCATCGCCTCTGCCAACAAGGCACCAGGCTCTTTGCGCTGTGTATCCAACTCCGACAGTGCCTCACGCCGCACCTCCTCCAGGACATCGGCTGGCAGAGAGGGATAGCGCAGCATCTCGGAGATGAGTGCGATGGCGGCAGGCAACTTGTCACGTCGGGTCGAGAACTGCACCGACATGCGGCCTGGGCCAGCTGACACCGACCACGCCATTTGCAGCTCATCGAGGCGATCGTGCAGTTGCTGGCGGTTCAGGTTGCGGGTGCCCTTGTCGAACAAGGCTGCCAATGCGGAGGGCACAGCCCCCCAATTGGCAAGTGACTTTTCATCGCCAAAGCGCAGGGTCATTTGCACTTCTACCGCTTGGCCGCGGGTGGACTTGGGCAACAAAGCCAGCTGCATACCTGAAGACAATGCAAGCCGCTGTGTACGCGCATCGATGTTGGCCGGGCTCGCATCGAATGCCTCGACCGTGGCCGCAGCTGCCTGCCCCTTGAAGTCTTTCATGGCCGCGGCCACATCGACACGAGCAGGCTCGGGTGCACGCTGGGGCGTCGTTGTGGGCACGTACTGACCCAAAGTGCGATTGGAAGCGACAAAGGTCTGCGCCGCCACGCGTTGCACATCGGCCAGCGTCAGCGCCTTGACCCGGTCACGAATCAGGAAAAACAGACGCCAGTCGCCCAAAGCCACCGCCTCGGACAACACAACGCCCACACGCTCCGGATCGGCAAAGCCCTGCTCCCATTCGTTGAGCCATTTGGTTTTGGCACGCGCCAACTCGGCTTCGGTGATGGGCTGCTTGGCCACCGACTCAATCTCGGCGAGCATGGCCTGGGCGGCTTTGGCCGGATCCTGCTCGCTGCTCAGCTGTGCGCCCAGCAAGATCTGCCCTGGATCGGCCAGGCCCTGCGAGAAGCCAAATACCGAAGCCACCAGCTGCTGTTCAGTGAGACGGCGGTGCAGGCGACCAGATGGCGCCTCGCCGTAAATGGAGGAGAGGATCTCCACCGCGGCATAGTCAGGGTGCGCGCCCGGCACCACATGGTAGGCCGCAAACAGCAGGGGCACTCCCCCCACGCGACGCACCGTCACATTGCGCTCGCCATCCTGAACCGGATCAAGGGTGTAGAGAGGCGGCAGCACCCTCTTGGGCTTGGGGATGGCGCCAAACGACTGCTGCACCCAGGTCAACACCTTGGCCACATCGAACTTGCCGCTGACGATGAGGGTGGCGTTATCAGGCTGGTAATAGCGCTGGTAAAACGCCTTGAGGTTACCGATGTCGACATTCTCGACGTCGCTGCGCGCGCCAATGGTGGACTTGCCGTAGTTGTGCCACTGGTACATGGTGGCCAGCGTCTTCTCCAGCAAGATGCGGCCTGGGTTGTTCTCACCCATTTCCATCTCGTTGCGCACCACCGTCATCTCGCTGTCAAGGTCCTTGCGAGCGATGAAGCTGTTGACCATGGCATCGGCCTGCCAGTTCAGATACCACTTCAGGTTGTCGTCATTCGCGGCAAAGCTGGCAAAGTAATTGGTGCGGTCGTACCAGGTGGTGCCATTGGCGCTGAGTCCACGCTTGTTGAATTCGGCCCACACCTGGGGATGGCGTGGGCTGCCCTTGAAAATCAGGTGCTCCAGCAAGTGGGCCATGCCGGTTTCGCCATAGCCCTCGTGGCGCGACCCCACCCGATAGGTGACGTTGACCGTGGTGGTGGGCTTGGCATCATCGGGCACCAGCAACACCTGCAGCCCATTGGGCAAGCGGTACTCGCTGATGCCCTCCACACTGGTGACCTTCTGCCCCGCCCCCTTCGACACCGCCGCGCGAGACAGGCTGGCCACATTCGGGGAGGCGTGCGCCAAGGGCACCCAGGCCGAAGCAATCAGAAGAGGCAGCAACGCAAAGGTCAAACGTGTCGGTTTGGTCATGAAATCCATCAGCGTGAACAAGGCATGCCACGAATGCCAGACATGTGTGGCGCAGGTGTCAACCGCCTGCCGTGGCTGTGAGTGTAGGGGGGCGCGGAAAGGTTCCCCTCTTGTGTTGACACCACCCTGAAACCGCGTTGTGCATGTTAAAAAGACAGCATCCAGATAAACCCGCACATCATGTCCGAATCCACCCCCGCTTCGCACGCCAAGCTCCGACAAATCCTCATCTGGGGAGCCGTGGCCCTGGCCGTGGGCGGCGGCGTGCTGGGCTGGCAGCGCCTCAAGCCTCAAGGCTTGCCGCCCAGCATCGCCAGCGGCAATGGCCGACTGGAAGCCACCGACACCGACATCGCCACCAAGACCGGGGGCCGTATCAAACAGGTGCTGGTGCGGGAGGGTGACAACGTGAAGGCGGGCCAGACCCTGGTCATCATGGACACCGCTTTGCTGGAAGCCGATCTGGCCCGTGCACAAGCGCAGGTCCGCCAAGCCCAGCAAGCCAGCGCCACTGTCGATGCACTGCTGGCTCAACGCCAACAGGCGGTGACCACGGCTTCGGCCCAGGTCGCCCAGCGCGAAGCCCAACTGGCCTTGGTGAGCAAAGAATATCAGCGTGCCAAGGAACTGGTCGCCCAAGGCTTCCTGCCGCCTCAAAAGCTCGACGAGGCCAATGCGCAACTGCAAGGTGCACGCGCTGCTTTGAGCGCCGCACGCTCGCAGGTGGCCGAAGCCCGTACCGCCATCACCACCACCGAATCCCAGCGCACCGAAGCGCAATCGGCGATTGAAACGGCGCAGGCCAGTGTCAAGCGCATCGAAGCCGACCTCGCCGACGCCACCCTGAAGGCACCGCGCGACGGCCGCATCCAGGTCCGTGCCGCCCAGGAAGGCGAGGTGCTCGGCGGTGGCGGCCGTGTGCTGTCCATGGTCGACCTGAGCGACGTCTACATGACCTTCTTCCTGCCTGAAACCGCAGCCGGCCGTGTGGCGATTGGCAGCGAGGCCCGTCTGGTGCTGGACGCCGCCCCGCAATATGTGATCCCAGCCAAGGTCACCTTCGTGGCCAGCGTGGCCCAGTTCACGCCCAAGACCGTCGAGACCGCCGTGGAACGCCAGAAGCTGATGTTCAAGGTACGCGCGCACATCGACCCCCAACTGCTGGCCCGCTACACCAGCCAGGTCAAGACCGGCATGCCGGGCATGGCCCATGTGCGCATTGACGCCAATGCCCCCTGGCCGGAGAAGTTGGCCGTGAAGCTGCCTGCCGAGCCTGCCCCGGCACCTGCCAATGCCTCGGCACCCGCATCCGCTCCGGCCACCGCCTCCGCACCGTGAACCCCTCCGCGACCCGGTCCGTGGCCCAGGTCCAGGGCCTCACCCACCGCTACAAGCGGATCACCGCGCTCGACGATGTCAGCGTGAACATCCCTGCAGGGTGCATGGTCGGTCTCATCGGGCCGGACGGCGTGGGCAAGTCCACCCTGCTGGCCCTGCTGGCCGGCGCCCGCCGCATCCAGGCGGGTCAGATACAGGTGCTTGACGGCGACATGGCCCGCGCCGCCCACCGGCGTGACGTGTGCCCGCGCATTGCCTACATGCCGCAAGGCCTGGGCAAGAACCTGTATGCCACGCTGTCGGTGGCCGAGAACGTCGACTTCTTTGGTCGTCTGTTCGGCCACGCCCCCGCCGAGCGCCAGGCCCGCATGGCCGACCTGCTGCAGGCCACCGGTCTCGCCCCCTTTGCCGACCGACCGGCCGGCAAGCTCTCCGGCGGCATGAAGCAGAAGCTCGGCCTGTGCTGCGCCCTCATCCACGACCCCGATCTGCTGATTCTGGACGAGCCCACCACTGGCGTGGACCCGCTGTCGCGGCGCCAGTTCTGGGAGCTGATCGACCGCATCCGCGCGCGGCGCCCCGGCATGAGCGTGCTGGTGGCCACCGCCTACATGGAAGAAGCCGAACGCTTCGACCACCTGATCGCCATGGACGCCGGCCGCGTGCTCGCCACCGGCACCCCGGCCGAGTTGCGCCAGCGCACCCAGCGCGACACGCTGGAGGCCGCCTTCATCGCCCTGCTGCCCGAGCAGCGTCGCGAAGGCCATCGCGAGCTGGTCGTGCCCCCCCGTTCCAGCGCCGACGGCGAGATCGCGATCGAAGCCCACGACCTCACCTGTCGCTTTGGCGACTTCACGGCGGTTGACCGGGTCAATTTGAGCATCCACCGTGGCGAGATCTTCGGCTTCCTGGGCTCCAACGGCTGTGGCAAGACCACGACGATGAAGATGCTCACCGGCCTCTTGCCACCCAGTGAAGGCCATGCCGAGCTGTTCGGCCAGTCGGTCAACGCGCACGACCTGTCGGTGCGCCGCCGCGTGGGCTACATGTCGCAGGCTTTCTCGCTGTACGGCGAGCTGACCGTGCGCCAGAACCTCGACCTGCACGCACGCATCTTCCAGGTGCCCGCCGCGCAGCGCGAAGCCCGCATCGCCGAGATGATGACGCGCTTCGGGCTGACCGAGGTCGCCGACGAACTGCCCGAGAAGCTGCCCTTGGGCGTGCGACAGCGCCTGTCGTTGGCCGTGGCGGTGGTGCACGGGCCCGACATGCTCATCCTGGACGAGCCGACCTCGGGCGTAGATCCGATCGCGCGCGATCAGTTCTGGGAGCTGATGCTCCAGCTCTCGCGCCAGGACGGCGTGACGCTGTTCATCTCCACCCACTTCATGAACGAGGCCCAGCGCTGCGACCGGATCTCGCTGATGCACGCCGGGCGCGTGCTCGACAGCGGCACACCCGCCGAGCTGATGCAGCGCCACGGTCACGACAAACTGGAAGACACCTTCATCGCATTGTTGGAGCAGGCTCAAGCCTCCCGGGACACGGTGCCTTTGACATCACCGGCGGCGAGCTCGCCGCCTCTGCCACGAGAAACACCAGAGGGGTCCAGAGGTGAGCCCCACACGGCCGATCCGGCCACTGCTGCCGTCCCTGCTCCTGCATCGCCCCCCACCACCTCACACCCCCGCCCCACCCGCTTCAGCCTCGCTCGCCTGCTCAGCTACGCCCACCGCGAATCGCTGGAGCTGCAACGCGACCGCATCCGCCTCACCCTGGCCCTGATCGGCTCCGCACTCTTGATGATCATCATGGGCTACGGCATCAGTCTGGACGTGCAAGACCTGCGCTTTGCCGTGCTTGACCGCGACCAGACCGCCATCAGCCGCGACTACGTGCTCAACATTTCCGGCTCGCCCTACTTCCTCGAAGAGCCCCCGCTGCAAAGCGAAGCCGACCTCGACCGGCGCATGCGCAGCGGCGAGCTGAGTCTGGCCATTGAGATCCCGCCCAACTTCTCCGCCGACCTGCGGCGCGGCCGCCCGACCACCATCGGCGTGTGGGTGGATGGCGCCATGCCGCAACGGGCCGAAACGGTGTCCGGCTACATCCAGGGTCTGCACGCCACCTACCTGGCCGAGCAACTCACCCTGCACGGTATCCAGGTCGCCTCCCCCGCCTCGGTGGAAGTGCGCTACCGCTACAACCCCGATGTGAAAAGCCTGTACGCCATGGTGCCGGCCGTCATCCCCATCTTGCTGATGTTCATTCCGGCCATGCTCACGGCTCTGGGCGTCGTGCGTGAAAAAGAGCTGGGCTCCATCACCAACCTCTACGTGACCCCCGTCACCAAACTCGAATTCCTGCTGGGCAAGCAACTGCCCTACATCGGCACCGCGCTGTTGAGCTTCCTGTTGATGACGGCCATGGCCATCTGGGGCTTTGGCGTGCCACTCAAAGGCAGCTTTCTCACGCTGTGCATCGGCGCATTGCTTTACGTCACCGCCTCCACCGGTTTCGGTCTGCTGATGTCCACCTTCACCGGCAGCCAGATCGCGGCGATCTTCGGTACTGCGCTGGCCACCATGCTGCCCGCCATCCAGTTTTCCGGCCTCATCAACCCGGTGTCGTCACTCGAAGGCATGGGAGCCCTGCTCGGCAAGATCTACCCCACTGGCCCTTTCCTCATCATCAGCCGCGGCACCTACTCCAAGGCCCTGGGCCTGACCGACCTGTGGACCTACTTCGTCCCGCTGCTGCTCATCATCCCGGTGCTGACCCTGGCCAGCGTCCTCCTTCTGAAAAAGCAGGACACATGAACAGCGTGTTCACTTCCATCGGCCACATCTGGCAACTCGGGCTCAAGGAACTGCGCAGCCTGTGGCGCGACCGCCTGCTGCTGCTCTTCGTCATCTGGGCCTTCTCCGGCGCGCTCTACACCGCAGCCAAGGCCGCGCCCGACCGCCTGCACCGCGCCGCCATCGCCGTGGTGGACGAAGACCAGTCGCCCCTGTCACAGCGCATCGTCAACGCTTTCTATCCGCCCACCTTCATGAAGCCCACGGCCATCGGCCTGCAGGACATGGACGCGGGCATGGACGCGGGCCGCTTCACCTTCGTGATGGACATCCCACCGGACTTCCAGAGCGATGTCCTTGCGGGCAAGCAGCCCACCATCCAGCTCAATGTGGACGCCACCCAGATGAGCCAGGCCTTTCTGGGCGCCAGCTACATCCAGAGCATCGCCCTGGGCGAGGTAGCCGAGTACCTGTCAGGCGAGCGTGCCGTCAGCACACCCATCGTGGATCTGGCCTTGCGCAACCGTTTTAACCCGGCACTCGACAACACCTGGTTCATGGGCGTGATGGAGTTGATCAACAACGTCACGATGCTGTCCATCGTGCTGACCGGTGCGGCCCTGATCCGCGAACGCGAGCACGGCACCATCGAACACCTGCTGGTGCTGCCCCTGAAACCGTCAGAAATCATGCTGGCCAAGGTCTGGGCCATGGGCGCAGTCGTCTTGCTGGCCACAGCCCTGGCCCTGCAGTTCGTGCTGCGAGATGCGCTGGGCATGCCCGTCAGTGGCTCGATCGGACTGTTCCTGACCGGATGCGCCCTGCACTTGTTTGCCACGACCTCGATGGGCATCTACCTGGGCACCGTGGCGCGCTCCATGCCGCAAATGGGCCTGCTGATGATCCTGGTGCTGCTGCCCCTGCAAATCCTGTCCGGCGGCATGACCCCGCGCGAGAGCATGCCGGACCTGGTGCGCTACCTCATGATGGGCGCGCCCACCACGCACTTCGTCAGCTTTGCCCAAGCCATCCTCTACCGAGGTGCCGACCTGAGCATCGTGTGGCCCCAATTCGCGGCCATCGGATTGATCGGAACCGCCTTCTTCGTAGCGGCCCTCAAACGCTTCCGCAGCACGGTCAGCAGCATGCAAAGCTGAGCGCCTGCGGATTGGGCAGAGACCTCGCCCTCGCGTTCAGCGAGGCGCCTTGACCTTGGGCGCCAGCATCACACGGGTTTTGCCACCGGTCGTCACCAGGATCACGGCATCACCCGGCTTGAACGTCTCGTTGCCCTCCGCCTGAACGATGGCACGACGTTCACCGGTCGACAACTGCAGCAGGATTTCCACCGCATCCTCACGCGTGCCAAAACGCTCTACGGCATTGCCAACCACGGCACCGACCACGGCACCGGCCACACCGGCCATGGCCGAACCACGGGGGTTGCTTGTGCCGCCAGCACCCGCAATGCCACCAATGACGGCCCCCGTCCCCCCACCAATACCACTTTGGCTGCCCTCGACGACCACGGGGCGCACGTTGAGCACAACCCCATCGGCCACCTGAGACAGGCGCTGTGCATCACCCGGCTTGATCACATCCGGACTGGTGGTCGAACACGCCGCCAATGCACACAGCGACACCACAGACAAGGCCTTGGCGGCCACCGACATCATTTGCTTCATACCCACAACCTCGACTCATGATCACCAACGCGCCGCATGCATCCATGCGACACCATGCGCTCACTGTAGCCGAGGCAGACAGGCCGTGCGGCCTGCCTCTCACTCGTCCATGCCAAGTTCCTGGATCTTGCGGGTGATGGTATTTCGCCCGATGCCCAACTTCTGAGCCGCCTCAATGCGGCGACCTCGCGTCAACTCGAGCGCCGTGTGAATCATGCAAGCCTCGAATTGGCGAGTCAGTGCGTCCCACACATCCGGCTGCCCCACCTCCAGACGGTGGCGCGCATCCCGCTCCAGATCACGCAGCCAAGCGGGGGTGGCCGACACGCCCAGCACATCCGTCAGCGACCCGGGTGAAACAGGGTCTGACACACTCGGCAAGCCGTTATGGAAACCGCCAGAAGCCGTGCCCACTGGCATACCCCCGCCGGGGTTCGACAAGGTGTCCCCCAACGAGGCTGGCGCGGAAGTCGTCGGCGTTTCGGCCAGTGGCAGGCTCGACAAGGCCGATGGCATGCCATTCAACGGCGCCAATGGCGCCAAAGGATCGGCATGGCTGTCCAGCAACTCAGGCGGCAGATCCTTGCTCTCGATCACCTGTGCCGGGGCCATCACCGTCAGCCAGTGGCAAACGTTCTCCAACTGACGCACGTTGCCGGGAAAGTCAAATGCTGCCAAACGCGCCAGTGCCGCCTCGGAGATACGCTTGGCCTCCACACCCAGATCCTTGGCGCTCTTTTGCAGGAAAAACCGCGCCAGCGTTGGAATGTCCTCTCGGCGCTCGCGCAGCGGTGGCAAGCGCAAACGGATCACATTGAGGCGATGGAACAAGTCCTCCCGGAATACGCCCTGCCTCACCCGATCCTCCAGATTCTGGTGAGTCGCCGCAATCACACGCACATTGCTCTTGATCGGGTGATGACCGCCCACGCGGTAGAACTGACCATCACTGAGCACCCGCAGCAAACGGGTCTGCAGGTCGAAAGGCATGTCGCCGATTTCATCAAGGAACAGAGTGCCCCCATCGGCCTGCTCGAAACGTCCACGACGCATCGTCTGCGCACCAGTGAAGGCACCACGCTCATGGCCGAACAGCTCCGACTCCAGCAAGTCCTTTGGAATCGCTGCGGTGTTGATCGCCACGAAGGGCCCGTTGCCACGTGGACTGTGTTTGTGCAGCGCACGGGCCACCAACTCCTTGCCCGAACCCGACTCACCGGTGATCAACACCGTCACATTGCTCTGACTCAGTCGCCCAATCGCGCGGAACACATCCTGCATGGCCGGCGCCTGCCCCAGCATCTCGGGCATCTGGGTGACACGCTCATCGATCACCTCCTCGCGCACACTCTCATCCACCGCGCGACGAATCAACTCAATCGCTTTGGGCAGGTCAAAGGGCTTGGGCAGGTACTCGAAGGCACCGCCCTGGAAAGCCGACACCGCGCTGTCCAGATCGGAGTAGGCCGTCATGATGATGACCGGCAGGCCCGGCAGACGTTCTTTGACCTTGCTCAGCAGGTCAATGCCCGAGCCCCCGGGCATGCGGATGTCCGACACCAGCACCTGCGGCTCGTCGTCATTCAGCGCAATCAGCACATCGCGGGGGTTGGTGAAGCTGCGCACGGGAAGTTCCTCGCGCGCCAGTGCCTTCTCGAGCACAAAGCGGATGGATTGGTCGTCGTCAACGATCCAGATGGGTTTCATGCTGTGGACTGGTTAGGGCATCCCGAACCGCATGGATCGCCAGACCGGACTTCAGGGCAGCGGTATCAGGATCTTGAATACCGTGCGTCCGGGCTCGCTTTCACATTCGATGGTGCCTTGATGCTGTTGAACGAAGGTTTGAGCCAAAGTGAGTCCCAGGCCAGAACCCCCGTCACGCCCCGACACCAGCGGGTAAAAAATGCGATCACGGATGGACTCCGGAATCCCCGGGCCGTTGTCTTCGATATGCAAGACCAATGCCAGGCGATGCAACTGACGGTTGATCGTCACCCGGCGCGCCACCCGTGTGCGCAGCGTCAACAAGGCATCCCCGGCCGCGATGCGATCCGTGAGGGCCTGCGCAGCGTTGTGGGCCACATTCAGCACGGTTTGAATCAGCTGCTCGCGGTCACCCCGAAATTCGGGCAAGGACGTGTCGTAATCACGCCAGACTCGCAAGCCCCTCGGAAACTCCGCCAGGATCAGCGAGCGCACCCTTTCGCAGACCTCATGGATGTTCACATCACCCACGACATGCGGACGACGGTGCGGGGCCAGCAAGCGGTCCACCAACAGTTGCAGGCGGTCAGCCTCATGGATGATGACCTGGGTGTACTCCGTCAGTGAGCGCGACTCCAACTCCATCTGCAGCAATTGGGCCGCCCCCCGGATGCCCCCCAACGGATTCTTGATCTCGTGAGCCAGGTTGCGGATCAACTCCTTGTTCGCCCTGGCCTGGTCGAGCACACGCTCCTCACGCTCCTGACGCGTCTGCTGCTCGGCTTCAACCAGCTCCACCAGCACCAGATCCCCGTGCTCCAGTCGGGTGGCAATCACCTGCACCGACATCACCTCCCCCACCTGCAGATGCAGGTGACGACGCAACTCAGCGCTCAGGCGACTGGTCGCGTAATCGTTGCGCGCCACTGCGGCGACGACATCGCGCAGCACCGTGGCGTCCACCAACCAGTCGAAAATCGACATGCCCAACATCGCGCGCCGAGACAGCCCCAGAGCCTCTTCAAACGCCGTGTTGGCAAACAGGCACAAGCCATCAGGTGTCACCACAGACACCATGGTGGCCAGATGATCCAGAGTTTCCAGGTTGGCTGGCAGGCTGTATGGCATCAGGCCCAGCTGCCCTTTGTCGTGTGTACTAGGGGATCGCTCCATCCCTGGATCCATGGATACGTTACTTTGCGCCGCCGAACTTGCTCAGCTCTCGCTGCAAAGAGGCCACGTCGGCCTCTTTGCGGGTCAAGGCAGCCTTCATTTCATTGACGCGGTCTTGGTACTTCTGATAGTTGCGCTCGTCTCCACGACGCTCCGGCTGCCCCTCGTTGTATTCCTTCTTCAAGGCGTCCAAAGCGGCCTGCTCCTTGCGCAACTCGGCTTCCAAAATGCGACGGGCGTCCGTGTCGCGCGCCTTCTGCTCATCGGAGGCCACCTTGTTGTCAGACGAACTGCTGGAGCCGGAAGCCCCCGGGCCTCGGGTGCCTGCGCTTGACGAACGCGGCGTGCTCGACTGAATCACCGTGATGGGTGCGCCATCCAGGGTCTTGCAACCTTTGGCTGCCGCCTCCTTGGGCGAGAGCGCATCGGTATACAGGTTCCCTGGGCAGCGGTACACCTGCGCATACGCTCCCGCCACCGGGGCCAGCGCCAAAGCCAGCCAAGCGATCGGGCGCCATGCCCGTGAGAAAGCGTGCGAAGGTGACAAGGTGAAGTGCATCATGTCCGGTGAGTGTCGTTCTGAGCCTGAAGTGCGATCCCAGTATGCCCCAGCGGTTCCGCACGCGCAGGCGCCGGAGGCAAGAAAAAAGGGCGACTCACGCCGCCCTTTGTATCGGGATGTCACTCCCAGGCCCGGTCCCGAAGGATCACAGGCTGTAGTACATGTCGAACTCGACCGGGTGAGTGGCCATGCGGAAACGGGTCACTTCCTGCATCTTCAGCTCAATGTAAGCGTCGATGTACTCGTTGGTGAACACGCCACCCTTGGTCAGGAACGCACGGTCCTTGTCCAGGTATTCCAGAGCCTGATCCAGGCTGTGGCAGACGGTCGGCACCAGTGCGTCCTCTTCGGGCGGCAGGTGGTACAGATCCTTCGTAGCGGCTTCGCCCGGATGGATCTTGTTTTCCACGCCGTCCAGACCAGCCATCATCAGAGCAGAGAAGGCCAGGTACGGGTTGGCGGAAGGATCGGGGAAACGTGCTTCGATACGACGGCCCTTCGGGTTGGCGACGTAAGGAATACGGATCGAGGCCGAGCGGTTCTTGGCCGAGTAAGCCAGCTTCACCGGAGCTTCGAAGCCAGGCACCAGACGCTTGTACGAGTTCGTACCGGGGTTGGTGATGGCGTTCAGAGCACGGGCGTGCTTGATGATGCCGCCGATGTAGTACAGGGCGAATTCGCTCAGACCAGCATAGCCGTCGCCAGCGAACAGGTTCTTGCCATCCTTCCAGATGGACTGGTGAACGTGCATGCCAGAACCGTTGTCGCCAACGATGGGCTTGGGCATGAAGGTGGCGGTCTTGCCATAGGCATTGGCCACGTTCACGATCACGTACTTCTGCAGTTGCAGCCAGTCAGCGCGTTCGGTCAGGGTGCTGAAGCGGGTGCCGATTTCCATTTGGCCGGCGTTGGCCACTTCATGGTGGTGCACTTCAACGGGAATGCCCAGGCTTTCCAGGATCAGGCACATTTCCGAGCGCATGTCGTGACCGGAGTCCACGGGGGGCACGGGGAAGTAGCCGCCCTTGACGGTCGGACGATAGCCATTGTTGCCGTGCTCGTAAGCGGTACCGGTGTTCCAGGCACCTTCTTCCGATTCGATCTTGAAGAAGCTGCCGGACATTTCGTTGCCCCAGCGGATCGAGTCGAACACGAAGAATTCGGGTTCCGGACCGAAGTAAGCGGTGTCGCCCAGGCCCGAAGCCTTCAGGTAGGCTTCAGCGCGCTTGGCCAGGGAGCGGGGGTCGCGCTCGTAAGGCTTGCCGTCATGCGGATCGATGACGTCGCAGGTCAGGATCAGCGTCGGCTCTTCAAAGAAAGGATCGATGTTGGCCGTGTTGGCGTCCGGCATCAGCAGCATGTCGGAGGCTTCGATGCCCTTCCAACCAGCGATCGACGAGCCGTCAAAGGCGTGACCCGATTCGAACTTGTCTTCGTCAAAGTGAGAAACGGGAACCGTGGTGTGCTGCTCTTTGCCGCGGGTGTCGGTAAAACGGAAGTCAACGAACTTGACTTCGTTGTCCTTCACCATCTTCATCACGTCGGCGACGGTCTTGTTGGCCATCAGATGCTCCTAGCCAGAGGCTGAATGTAAAAGCGAGAAATTTGAAGCTGTTTCAAGAGATCCGGAAACAGCGCCCAGTTTACTAGCAGAAAGTGTGCCGACTTACCTTGTTTGGCCCGCGTGCGCAGAAAACGCCCAGAGGTACATGCAGGCACAGGGCTGCACCGAAACAGTGGGAAATGTACCGAGTGGCGCAGCAACTGAACAGCCCCACCCCGCAAACGCACCATATAGGTGCGCTCGCGAATTCAAAACCATTAACGCACCGAAATGGGGCCGATACGCGCACCAAACTGGGACAGACCGTGCAGCAAGGCGTCGAATGCCTGCTCCACCTCCTGCGCCCGCCCCTTCACGCCCAGCTCGATGTGACGCCCATGCTCCGGATGATCCACGCTCGGCAGGCTGAACACCTTGACAGGCGCAAAACGATCCTCGATCGACACCATCAAAGGTGTCAAAGTCGACTCGATCCCACCGTAGACCACGATGGACTTCTCACGCACCTGCACCTTGCCGTGCAAGTCCTGATGCAGGTGATCCAGCGCCCAGGCCATCATCGGCCAAGCCATCACCGGAAACCCCGGAAGGAAATGCACGCGCCCCGCCAGCGTGAAGCCAGGAATGCGGTTGTAAGGATTGGGAATGATGGTGGCCCCCTCCGGAAAGAACCCCATCTGCAAACGGCGCATCGTGTCTGGACAAACCGGGTCAAACGCCTGGCCGGCCTCTTCAGCCATTTCACGACTGCGTTGCAAGATCAGCTCTTTCGCCTCCGGGTGCAGAACCAGAGAGCGCCCAGCCGCCTGACCCGCACACGCGCGGGTATGGTCATCAGGCGTGGCACCAATTCCGCCAAAGGAAAACACGACATCGCCGCTGCTCAAGGCGTGCCGCAGATCCGCCGTGATCCGCTCCGGATCATCGCCGACATAACGAGCCCAGGACAACGCCATGCCACGCTCACCGAGCAATTCGATGGCTTTGCTCAGGTGCTTGTCCTGACGACGTCCACTGAGGATTTCATCGCCAATGATGATGAGTCCGATCATGATGATTCACCCGCCACCAACGGTGGCGTCACAGGTTCGAGAGAAGTGGGGGCCGCACGCATTGCATGCAGCGCCGGCAGCAGGTAGTGCGCAAACCACAAGGCGGCAAACGCAAATACCAAGGTGTAGATCCACACCGACAACAGCAAGATGAAGGGCGCCAACGCCAGGGCCAACACCCCCAAGGCCCATAGAGCCGCCGGTGCCGCGCCCAGATAGCCGACCAAAACCCCCATCGTCAGCAAAGGCGTGCGGTGCGCCTGCATCAACGTCTCGCGTTCTGCTGGCGTCGCAAAGTCCGCCAAGGTGTCGAACACCAACACCCGATAAGTCAGCCAGCCCCAGATCAAAGGTGGCAACACAACGGCCAAAGGAGGCAGCAACCACAGCGGCAAACTCACGGCAAGCATCAGCAGCGCCAGCACCGTCGCGCGGAACGACCACCACAGGCTGTGCCACACAGAAGCCTGATGACGCGACACCATCCCAGGAAAGCGACGGCGTACCACCAGCTTGACCAAGGCTGGCGTCATGAACGCCGCCACCAGCAGCAAGCACATCACCACCACCAGCGGAATGACCACCAGCACCAGGACCAGTGGGGCCACTGCCATTCGCAGTTGTGACAAACCCCAGCCATCCAGCGCAGCGAGCGCATGCTGACTGACGGCCCAGCCGTCCAGGAGACCACGCACCCAGGCGACACCATCCGACCAGCCCCACCAAGCCAAGCCCCCCAGCACCACGGCGGCCAGCAACAGCGGCAGCAATGACAACCAGATGACCTGCGGCATCAGGCAATACGCCAGGGCACGCCACGCCGCGTCGAGCATGCGGCCCACCACCGGTACGTTCACAGTCACTCCTGGTCTCCGCCCAGCAGACCACCCAGCAGCGAGCCGCCGGCGACGCCCGTCAGCAGTGAGCCTTCATCACGACCGCGGCCTCCAGCCTGTGGCGCGGCAGCGAAGATGCGAGACGCCAAACGCGAGAACGGCAAGCTCTGCAACCACACTTGCCCAGGCCCGGTCACGCGGGCAAGGAACAGCCCCTCACCGCCGAACAATGCCGTCTTGATCTTGCCAACGTACTGAATGTCGAAATCGACGCCCTGGGTATAGGCCACCACACAGCCGGTGTCGATGTAGAGGGTTTCGCCCGCCTGCAACTCGCGGCGTACCACGGTGCCACCCGCATGCACGAAGGCCATGCCATCGCCTTCAAGCTTTTGCATGATGAAGCCCTCGCCACCGAAGAAGCCCGTGCCCAGTTTTCTCTGCAAGGCAATGCCCAGGGACACCCCCCGCGCTGCGCACAGGAAGGAGTCCTTCTGGCAAATCAGCGTACCACCCAGTTGCCGCAGGTCCATGGGGAGGATCTTGCCGGGATATGGCGCACCAAACGCCACACGCTTCTTACCGCTGGCCTGGTTGGTGTAAACCGTCGTGAAGAGGCTTTCTCCGGTGACCAAACGCTTGCCTGCCCCCAACAACTTGCCGAACAGACCACCACTTTGCTGCGTTGAGCCGTCTCCGAAAACGGTGTCCATCTCGATGCCGGACTCCATGAACATCATGCTGCCGGCCTCGCCAATGGCCGCCTCGCCGGGGTCGAGTTCGACCTCCACGAACTGCATCTCGGCACCCTTGATTTCGTAATCCACCACATCCATGGCCATGACTGAACTCTCCACCCAGTTCCGCACCCCAGGAAGCGGGGTGACACACCCCTCCTGCGGGGCGCACAATGCCCTGCATCTCACTACAGCAGAGCGAAAACCTGCAATCATTGTGGCCGAGATCTGCCGCCTCTGATGCCGTTCGGCCGGAGCCCCCTGTCTCCTACCCTCTTCGATGTCGCTTCATCTCCCGACCCTGGCCTTGGTGGTGTGCGTGGTGCTCCTGACCACCACCGTCATCATGACGCTGGTGGGCCTGACCCAACGCACTTACCGTGGTTTCTGGTGGTGGACAGCCGCTCAGGGGCTGACTCTGCTGAGTGCCATCTGCCTGCTGTTGCGCGACACCCACCCCTGGCTGCCGGCCCTGTCGGTGTTGCTGTGGCTGCAATGGCCCATGACCATGCTGGTGGGCATGCGGCAGTTCTACGCCCGCACTGACTTCCGCACACCGCAGTGGATGGATGGCGCCCTGCTGGTACTGGGCTTCTGGGCCCTTCTGACCCTTGAGCAACACATGCCCGACGATCTGGGCGCGCGCGTCGCCAGTTTCAGTTTCGTCAGCATCGGCTTTTTCCTGTATGCCGCCTGGCAGATCCACGCCATCCGAGACTGGCGTCAAAGCGTCTATCTGAAGGCTCTGCTGCTCTACCTCGTCTCGGCCGCTCTGATACAGGTGCCTCGGCTTCTTTCCGGCCTCAGCAGCTGGGGAGCCCCTGTCATCGCGCCCGACCACATTCAACAACCTGCGGTGCTCGTGGCCTTGGTGGCTGGCGTGATCTTTTCGGTCTACATCTGTCTGCTGCTCACGTACGAACGCACTGAACACGACCTGCGTGAATCGCATCGGCAATTGCGCGTCATGGCCGACTTCGACATGCTCACCCAATTGCCCAACCGGCGTCATTTCACCGAAATGGGCGCACAGGCCCTGCGCCTGAGCGCGCCAGGCTCTGCCGCCTTGATGCTGTTTGACATCGACCACTTCAAGCAGATCAATGAACAACATGGTCACGCTGCGGGAGATGAAGCGCTCAAACTCGTGGCAGGCAGTGCCAGACGCCTGCTACGCACCCGTGACCTGATGGGCCGTCTTGGTGGCGACGAGTTCGTCGCGCTGCTGACCGACACCACAGTGAAGGACGCCCTGCACGTGGCACAACGCATGGTGGCGCATGTAGAGCGCAACCGTCGCTCTTTGCAACAACAGCCTTTGAGCATCAGTTTTGGTGTCGTGCAAGTGCAGCCTGACGAGAACCTGACCGATGCCATCCGGCGTGCCTCTCAAGCCTTGGACGAAGCACGCAGCCAGGGCGACTCGCGCTTCGTGTCGGCCGAGGACGATGACGGCCTGCCGGTGTTCTCTCCCAGCCAGACGTTGGGTCACAGCGGTTTCTGAACTGCAGCCGGGCAGGTGGCCGAAGCGGCGACAATCGGGCCATGTCTTCTTACGATGTGGTGGTGATCGGCGCGGGCGCAGCCGGTCTGATGTGTGCGAGCGTCGCAGGTCAGCGCGGCCTGAAGGTCCTGCTGCTGGACCACGCTCCCAAAGTCGCCGAAAAGATCCGCATCTCGGGGGGCGGGCGGTGCAACTTCACCAACCGTGAGGTCACACCCGCCAACTTCCTCAGCGAGAACCCCCACTTCTGCCGCTCGGCCCTGGCGGGCTTCACCCCGCAGGACTTTCTGGCCATGGTCGAACGCCACGGCATCGCCTGGCACGAGAAGCACCGCGGCCAGCTCTTTTGCGACCACAGCGCCAACGACATCATCCAGATGCTGCTGCGCGAATGCGAGGCCGGTCAGGTCACCCGCTGGCAGCCCTGCGTCGTGAAGGCCGTCCGGCCCTTGGGTGCCGCCGACACCGATGCCGTGCGCTTCGAGATTGACTCGGACCGCGGCCTCATCCGGGCGCACCAGGTCGTGATCGCGACCGGCTGGCTGGCCATCCCCAAGATCGGCGCGACCGACTTCGGCCAGAATCTTGCGGCGCAGCTCGGTCATCAGATCGTGCCCCTGCGCCCTGCCCTCGTGCCGCTCACCTTCGCAGCCGACACCTGGGCGCCGTTTGTGCCCATGGCCGGCATCTCGCTGGAGGTCGAAGTCAGCACCCCAGCGACCGGCGGCGCCAAGGGCAAACGCGGCAAGGGCGGCGCCCCACTGTTCCTAGAAGACCTGCTTTTCACCCACCGTGGCCTGAGCGGCCCAGCCATCCTGCAAATTTCCAGCTACTGGCAACCCGGCCAGGCGCTCACGCTGAACCTCACCCCGCAACGCGACCTGGCTGCCAGCCTCAAGCAAGCGAAGACCGGCTCCCGCAAACAACTGTCGACAGAATGGGCTCGCGCCCTGGGTGAAGCCGTACCGCAGCGCCTGGCGCAGACGTGGCTGGCCGAGCAGGCCGTGCGCATCTCGCCCTCGCTGCGCCCCGATGCAGCCCTGGCCGAACTCAAGGACAAAGACCTGGACGCCCTGGGCCAGTCGGCCAACGCCTGGTCCATCGTGCCCAGCGGCACCGAGGGCTATGCCAAGGCCGAGGTGACTGCCGGCGGCGTGGACACCCGCGAGCTGAGCTCGCAAACCATGGAAAGCAAGAAGGTACCCGGCCTGTACTTCATTGGCGAAGTGGTGGACGTGACCGGCTGGCTGGGCGGCTACAACTTCCAGTGGGCCTGGGCCAGCGGGGTGGCCTGCGGGCGCGCCCTCTCCCCCGGCCCTGGGGCAACAGCGGGCTAACCCGGTAGTAAGATGCCGACATGAGCAGCACGCACTTCGGTTTTCAGCAGGTTGACGAGTCCCAGAAGGCACAACGCGTTCGCGGTGTGTTCGACTCCGTCGCCAACAAGTACGACATCATGAACGACCTGATGTCGATGGGTCTGCACCGCCTGTGGAAGACCTACACCATCGCCGCCAGCGGCGTGCGTGAAGGCCACAAGGTGCTCGACATCGCCGGCGGCACGGGCGACCTGTCCGAGGCCTTCGCCAAGCGTGTTGGCCCCAGTGGCATGGTGGTTCACACCGACATCAACGAGGCCATGCTGAGCACCGGTCGTGACCGCCTGCTCAACAGCGGTGTGGCTCTGCCGACCACGCTGTGCGACGCTGAAAAGCTGCCCTTCCCGACCGACACCTTCGACATCGTCACGGTGGCCTTCGGCCTGCGCAACATGACACACAAGGACATCGCCCTCAAGGAAATGTGCCGCGTGCTCAAACCGGGTGGGCGCCTGCTGGTACTGGAGTTCTCCAAAGTGGCCAAGCCGCTGGAGAAAGTCTATGACTGGTACTCCTTCAAAGTGCTGCCCAAGCTTGGTCAACTCGTCGCAGGAGACGCCGCAAGTTACCAATACCTCGCGGAATCCATTCGCATGCACCCTGACCAGGCCACACTCAAGGCCATGATGAAGGAGGCCGGTTTCGGCCATGTCGATGTGCACAACATGACTGGCGGTGTGGTCGCCATGCACATGGGCATCAAGTGCTGAGCACCCGCTGACCACACGCCTGTCATTCGCTCAGGCAGAAAAAAAGGCCGGTTGAAACACCGGCCTTTTTTGCATCAAGGACGCCGAGGCATCAGGAAACGCCCAGCAAATCTCGCTTGAGTGCGTTGTCCGAGGGACGCTCACCCAACCAGATCTTCAACAAGGCGCGGTAGAAGTCTTCCCCGGCAATATCTTGCCCCAGTGCCTTGCCACCCAAGGTGATGTGGGTGCCCTGTCCGGGCACGTAATCCAGCTGAATCACCGAGCCCTTCTGGGCCTCCCCCACCTTCAGCATGGTGGACTGCAACGCATCCAGACGCTTGCGCAGCACAGCCTGCTCCGCCGACGAAACGTTGTCCTCGATGCCAGCGACCAAGCTGTCGGCCAACTGCTCGGCCGACACATTGCGAAGCAACACAATGCGCACACTCTTGGGCCCAGGCTGGTTCAGCACCGATGCCGCCGAGGCATCGCGGCGAGGCACATACAGCCCCACAGCGTAGACCTTGATGATCATCTTGACACGCATGCCAACGCCGTTGAGCACCAGAGGCTGATCGGCCAGCGTCAGTTGATCCTCAAAACGGACGCCACCCACCTCACGGGCAGCGTGCGCCATGGGCAACGCTGCCAACAACATGGCAGACAGGGCCGCGCTGGCAATTTTCTTGGTCAGGGAGCTCATGATCAGGCGGCTTTCTTCAGGTCAGCGTCACGCAATTCACGACGCAAAATCTTGCCCACGTTGGACTTGGGCAACTCGTCGCGGAATTCAATGTACTTGGGTCGCTTGTAGCCGGTCAACTGCTCCTTGCAGAACTCGGCCAGATCGGCGACCGTCAACTCCGGATCACGGCGAACCACAAACAACTTCACCGCCTCACCGGAATGTGCATCCGGCACGCCAATCACCGCGGCCTCCAGCACACCAGGGTGTGAAACCGCCACATCCTCCACCTCGTTCGGATAGACATTGAAGCCTGAAACCAGGACCATGTCCTTCTTGCGGTCGACGATCTTGACGTAGCCCTGCTCATCCATCACCCCAACGTCGCCGGTCTTGAAGAAACCATCCGCTGTCATGACCTTGGCTGTCTCTTCCGGGCGATGCCAGTATCCGGCCATCACCTGAGGACCGCGGATGCAGATCTCGCCGGCCAGCCCCAGGGCCATTTCCTGTCCATCATCATCTCGAATCGAAATTTCGGTCGAGGGCAGTGGCAGGCCGATGGTGCCGGTGTAGACCTCAATGTTGTTGGCGTTACAGGTGGCGACAGGCGACGTCTCCGAAAGGCCATAGCCTTCGATAATCGGCTTGCCCGTGATCGCCTTCCAGCGCTCGGCCACGACACGCTGCACCGCCATGCCACCACCGATCGTCACCTGAAGGCTGGAGAAATCCAGCTTGGCAAAGTCGGGGTTGTTCATCAGACCGCTGTAGAGCGTATTGACCGCGGGGAACAGGTGGAAGCGGAACTGCGACAGCTCCTTGATGAAGCCCGGGATGTCGCGCGGGTTCGGGATCAGCAGCATGCAGGCACCATTGCGGATGCCCATGAGCGCGCACACCGTCAGCGCGAAGATGTGATACAGCGGCAGTGCGCACACCACATTGAGTTGCGGGAAGGCCTGACGGTCCACGCCGTTCATCAACCAGGCCTCGCACTGCAACACATTGGAGAGGAGGTTTCGCTGCAGCAGCGTAGCGCCTTTGGAGACGCCGGTGGTACCACCCGTGTACTGCAAAAAGGCCACATCGTCAGGCGTGAGAGTGACCGGCTTGTAAGCCTGGCGCGCGCCCTCCGTCAGCACCTGACCGAACCGATGATGTCCTGGCAGGGACCACGCAGGCACCATCTTGCGCACACGGCGCACCACGAAGTTGGTCAAGGCGCCCTTCACGAGCCCCATCAAGTCGCCCATCGACGCCACGACCACATGCTTGAGATGACCCCGCGCCTGGATGGCCTGCAGGGTGGTCGCAAAGTTCTCGAGGATGAAAATGGCCTCGGCACCGCTGTCGTGCAACTGGTGCTCCAACTCACGCGGTGTGTACATCGGGTTGACGTTGACCACCACACATCCCGCGCGCAAGATGCCAGCAACCACCACGGGGTACTGCAGCACATTGGGCATCATCACCGCCACGCGACTGCCCTTTTTCAGGCCTTTCGCCTGCAGCCAAGACGCGACACGAGCCGACAACTCGTCCAGCTCTGCGTAAGTCAGCGCTGCACCCATGCAACGGAAAGCCACACGGTCCTTGTACTTGCGCATGGCCTCGTCCAACAGGGCCACCAGCGAACCGTATTGGCTCGCGTCGATTTCCTGCGGCATGCCGGCAGGGTAGTGCTTCAACCAGATTTTTTCCATGAATACCTCAGACGACCGCGCATACACGACCAGCCGCATTAACACAACAAACTGAATGTTACATTAACTCTGCAATATGCGATCGGTATCATGTCGTCCATTCAGCGTTCGCCCAGCCGATGCAAAGCAAATCTGCCAATTCTTCACGCGCCCGCCCCGTCCGCTCGCCAGACAGCACCGATCCGGAGATCACGGTGGAGGAGCTGTCGGCCCGTACGGGCGTGAGCGTGCGCAACATCCGCGCTTACCAGACTGCCGGGCTCATGCCACCGCCGCGGCTGAAGGGCCGACTTGGGCTGTACGACCACGAGCACCAAGGCAAGCTGGAGCTGATCCGCGATCTGCGGCAGCAAGGCTTCCGCCTGGACACGATCAAGGACATGCTGGAGAACACTCCGGAAGGGGCATGGTCAGAGTATTCGCTGATCAGCGGCCTGTTCTCCACCACCTTCTTCACCGTAGAAGCGCCCAAGCGCAAGGCCTTGTCAGAAATGGCCTCGCATTGGGCCACCCCTGCCACACCTGAGCAGAAAGAGCGCTTGAGCCAGAACGGGCTTTACCGGCGCATTGGGCCGGACGAGGTCGAAATCCTCAGCCCGGCACTGGAGCGCATCGGCATTCAGTTGGCTGAATTGCATGTGCCGCTCGACACCGTTCTCGACCTGCAAGACGAGTTGATCAAGCACACCCGCATCATTGCCAAGGCATATGTGGAACAACTGTTCCTGAACCTGGCCAAAGATGTGGCAGCCAAGGCAGAGAGCGCCAAAGCGAAGGGAAAGCCGACCGACGGCAATGTGGTGGAGCCCTTGAAGGCGTTGTTTGAGCGACTGCGCCCTCTGGCCATTGGCTCGATCAGCGCCGCATTTCCGGTTGTGCTTCAGCAAGAATTTGATCGCAGCATCCAAAAGCAGCTGAAGCGCCTGAAGTGAGCCCGTCTTGATCTCGGGGCTCACGCAACGTCACGTCCGCACACCCCCGTCTTTTCACCTGAACCGCACCGACCGACGGCATGTGGTGCGTATCGCGTGCAGGGGCGCCAAAAAGCAGAAAACCCGGTATCTTTCGATACCGGGTTTCGGCTATTTCTTGGTCGGGGCGGCGGGATTCGAACTCGCGACCCCTTGCACCCCATGCAAGTGCGCTACCAGGCTGCGCTACGCCCCGACAAGAATTAAATTATATGATGGAAAAGCCGAGTTTTGCAAGTCCGAGCGAATTTTTTGCATCAGGACAACAAATCTCGGATCGACACGAGTGCTTCGCGCAAGGCCAGCACTGTTCTTGCATCGACGGATTGCAGTTCAGTCAGATCGGGGGCACCCCATGCAGCCCCGATGACCGTGGCGCCACTGGCTTGCAAAGGACGACTGAATGATGAAGGACTCGTCGTGTGTGCTGCGGCCGCAGCCATCACCGCCTGAGCGGTCAACCCAGTGGCACCCGTGACCTGTGCAGCATCGACAGGCACATCGTCATCATGCCCATATGCGGAGGCCACATGCCCCTGCGAAGCCCCGTCGGCCAACTGGTTGCGCGCACCACTGATGGTGAAACCCTGCTCGTACAGCAATTCGCGGATACGACGGATCAACAAAACCTCATGGTGCTGGTAGTAGCGGCGGTTACCCCGTCGCTTCATGGGCTTGAGTTGGACAAACTCCTGCTCCCAATAACGCAACACGTAGGGCTTGACCAGGCACAACTCACTCACCTCACCGATGGTGAAGTAGCGTTTGGCAGGAATGGGCGGCAAAGCGCTGTCGACGCGGTCCATGTGTCCCTGAGGTCAATCCAACATGAAAAACTTTGCCCGCATCAACCGCAGCGGGCAAAGAGTTCAGACTTTACTCCAAGTCTTCGTCAGACGGAACGTCACCCTGCACCATGCCTTTGAGTTTCTGACTGGCGTGGAACGTCACGACATTGCGGGCTTCAATGGGAATGACTTCCCCAGTGCGCGGATTGCGCCCCGGACGCGCGGCCTTGCGACGGATCTGGAAGTTGCCAAAGCCCGACAGTTTCACATCCTGCCCCTCGACCAGCGCACCTTGCACCGATTCGAAAAACGCTTCGACCATGTCCTTGGACTCACGCTTGTTGAGCCCAAGACGGTCAAACAGCATTTCCGACAGCTCCGCCTTCGTCAGGGTGGGCGTTTCGATGGTCGGCAGCAGCACGGTCAGGTCGCTGATCTTGTCATTCATGTCGACGGCCCTCCCCGGCCTCAAGCGCGCACGCGCGCACCCACGGCCGAAGCCACCGCAGCCAACACCGCCTGCATGGCAGCGTCAATGCGCTCGTCGGTCAAGGTCTGCTCGTCGTCACGCAGCTCGACGCGCACGGCCAGGCTGCGTTCGTTCTCGGCCATGCCCGCGACCGGCGTCTTGGGCTTGTAGATGTCGAACAGGCGGGCGCCGCGCACCAGCCCATCGGTGGCCGCCTGCGTGATCGCGCCGATCACAGCGTCGTGGGCCGTGGTGTCAGACACGACCAAGGCCAGGTCGCGGTACACCGATTGCATGCGCGGGACTGTCTGGAAAGACGGTACAACACGCTGGCTCAACACGCTCGCGTCCAGCTCAAACAGCACGGGTGCCAAAGGCAGGTCGTAGGCCTGACGCCACTTGGGGTGCAACTCACCCACAAAGCCCACAGCCTGACCGCCGACCAGAACCTGCGCGCACCGACCGGGGTGGAAAGCAGGATGCTCTGCTGCCACGAACGTGGCCTGGCGCGGCGCCAGCAGCGCCTCAACATCGCCCTTCACATCGAAGAAATCGACATTGCGGGCAGCGGTGCCCCACTGCAGGGCCTCTGCCGGACCGTAAGCCAGGCCGCTCACGCGCACCGGCTGGTCAAAACCGCCCACGGTCAGGTTGCTGTCCACCACCGAGGCGTCGCGCTTGAACACACGGCCGACTTCAAACAAGCGCACACGCTCTGCCTTGCGCGACAAGTTGGTCTTGAGGACCTCGACCAGGCTGCCGATCAGCGTCGAGCGCATCACGGCCAGCGGGCTGGCAATGGGATTGAGCACGCGGATGGGCTGGGTATTGCCGGCAAAGTCGGCTTCCCAACGCTCTTCCACGAAGCTGAAGGTGATGACTTCCTGATAACCACGGCGAGCGACATCGCGGCGCACGGCGTACAGGCTGCGACGCTCCTCAGGCAACACCAACGGCGTGACCGGCGCTTGTGGTGGACGCTTGGGCAGCTTGTCAAAGCCGATCACGCGCACCACTTCCTCAATCAGGTCTTCCTCAATCTGCAGGTCGAAACGCCAGCTCGGCGGCGTTACCACCAGGTGCGTGTCGTCACCTTGCGCCACGGTGCTGTAAGGCAGGCCCAGGCGATGCAGCACGGTCTGGCACTCTGCCAAGGTCACCGGCATGCCGATCACGCGTTGGGCGCGCGACAGGCGCAACGTCACCGGCCTGCGCTCGGCGGGCTTGACGATCTGGTCGTCCACGGGCCCCGACTGACCACCGCAGATCTCGAGGATCAGCTGGGTGATGCGCTCGAGGTACTGCACGGTCGGCGCCGGGTCCACGCCACGCTCGAAGCGGTGCGAGGCATCGGTCGAGAAGTTGTAGCGGCGGGCACGTCCGGCAATCGCCTTGGGCCACCAGAACGCGGCCTCCAGGTAGACGTTGCGGGTGTCGTCGCCCACGGCGGTGTCGTCACCGCCCATGATGCCGGCCAGGGACTCGACTTGCGCACCGGCAGCGATCACGCCCACCTGCTCGTCCAGCGTCACGGTGTTGCCATTGAGCAGCTTGAGCGTTTCACCCGGCTGCGCCCAACGGACCTGCAGCTCGCCCTGGATCTTGTCCAGATCGAACACGTGCGAGGGCTGGCCCAGCTCGAACATTACGTAGTTGGAGATGTCGACCAGGGCCGACACCGGGCGCTGACCGCAGCGCGCCAGGCGCTCGACCATCCAGTCCGGTGTCTTTGCTTGAGGATTGACACCCTGGATGACCCGACCGGCAAAGCGACCGCACAGCTCGGGCGCCTGCACGGACACCTTCAGTGCAGCATCCACACCCGGCTGGACCGGCTCAATGCTCGGCAAGGTCAGCGGTGCGCCGGTCAGGGCCGACACCTCGCGGGCAATGCCAGCCACGCTCAAGCAATGCGCCAGATTGGGCGTGAGCTTGAGGGTGAACAGCGTGTCGTCAAGCTTGAGGTGCTCACGGATGTTGACGCCGATGGGCGCGTCTTCGGCGAGGATGTGCAGGCCGTTGGACTCTTCCGAGATGCCCAGTTCGCGGGCCGAACACAGCATGCCCTGGCTCTCGACCCCACGCAGCTTGCCCAGCTTGATCTTGAAGACCTTGCCATCGGCACCCGGTGGCAGCTCGGCGCCCACGGTGGCGCAAGGGATCTTGATGCCGGGGCGCACATTGGGCGCGCCGCAAACGATCTGCAGCACCTCGCCAGTGCCCGCGTCCACCTTGCACACGTTCAGGCGGTCGGCATCGGGATGCTTGGCGACTTCCAGCACCTGGGCCACCACCACGCCGGTGAAGGCCGGGGCCACCGGTTGCAGCTCTTCCACTTCCAGACCGGCCATGGTCAGCAGGTCAGCCAGTTGCTGGGTGCTCAGGTCAGGGTTGCAGAAACTGCGCAGCCAGGACTCGGGGAATTGCATGTCAGGGATCCTTGGGTATCTGTATTCAGTGAACCGTGTGGGACAGGGCCAGTGCTCAGGCCTGCTCGAAATCGGCGTCCAGCACCACACGGTAACGAGCCTTGCCTGCGCGCAGGTGGTCCAGCGCGTCGTTGAGGCGGCTCATCGGGAAATGTTCGGTTTGCGGCTTGATGCCATGGCGTGCGGCAAATTCCAGCATCGTGTCGATGTCTTGACGCGAGCCAGTGGGCGAACCCGACACGCTGCGCTGACCACCGATCAGCGGGCCGGCCTCCACCTCCATGGGCTGCGGCAGCACCCCCACCAGATGCAGACGGCCATTGGGCGCCAACGTGCTCATCAGCGCCTTCCAGTTCAGCATGACATTGACGGTGACCAGCACCATGTCGAGACGGCCGCGCAGGGCCTTCATCGCACCGGCATCCACGCTGGAGACGACGTGGTGAGCACCCATCTGCATGGCTTCATCGCGCTTGGAATCGCTGGACGTGAAGGCCGTGACCTCGCAGCCCCAGGCCCGCGCAAACTGCAAGGCCAAGTGCCCCAGGCCGCCAATGCCCACTACGCCCACACGGTGCGTCGGCTTGATGTCGAAGTTCAGAAACGGCGAAAACACCGTGACCCCGCCGCACAGCAAAGGACCGGCATCCTTGGGGTCCAGCCCCTCGGGGATCGGTGCGGCCCACAACCAATGCGCCCGCACGCGCTCGGCAAAGCCACCGTGGTGACCGATGATGGTGGGCACACCAGCACGGCACATCTGCGGCTGGCCGCTCAGGCACGGCGCACAGGCCATGCAGCTGCCACTCATCCAGCCCAAGCCAACGCGCTGGCCCAACTTCAGGCCACGCGCCTGGGGACCAAGTGCCACCACGCTGCCAATGACCTCATGACCGCCCACCACCGGATACGCAGCCGGGCCCCACTCGCCGTCGATCACCGACAGGTCGGAGTGGCACAGGCCGCAATGCTCGACGCGGATCTCGACCTCCTCCGCGCCCAAGGGGCCCGGCTCGTACGAGAACGGCACCACAGGCTGATTCAAAGCCTGCGCGGCCCAGGCGCGGATCGAGGTGGCAGTCGTCATGGCGTGCTCCTTACTGGAATTGCTGCAGGAAGCGCAAATCGCCTTCGAAGAACAGGCGCAGGTCGTTGACACCGTAGCGCAGCATGGTCAGGCGGTCTGGGCCCAGGCCGAAGGCGAAGCCGATGTAATGCTCGGGGTCCAGGCCATAGTTGCGCACCACGTTCGGGTGCACCTGCCCTGCCCCGCCCACCTCCAGCCAGCGGCCCTTCAGGGGACCGGAGGCGAAAGCGATGTCCACTTCGGCCGAAGGCTCGGTGAAGGGGAAGAAGGACGGGCGGAAACGGATGTCCAGCTCGTCGGTCTCGAAGAAGGTGCTGAAGAAATCGCCCAGCATGGCCTTCAGGTCGGTGAAGCTGACGTTCTCGCCAATCCACAGGCCTTCGCACTGATGGAACATGGGCGAGTGAGTGGCATCGCTGTCCACGCGATAGGTGCGACCCGGCGCGATCACGCGCAGATCGGGCATGCGCTCACCTTGGGCCATGGCCGCTGCGTGACGCTGGACGTGCTGCACGGCGTAGCGCACCTGCATCGGGCTGGTGTGCGTGCGCAGCAGGTGGCCGCCTTCCACGTAGAAAGTGTCGTGCATCGAACGTGCGGGGTGGTCTTCCGGCGTGTTCAGGGCCGTGAAGTTGAACCAGTCGGTCTCGATCTCGGGGCCATCGGCCACGGCGAAACCCATCGAGCCGAAGATGCCTTCGATGCGCTCGATGCTCAGGGAAACGGGGTGCAGACCGCCTTCGCCGCGACGGCGACCGGGCAAGGTCACGTCCAGGCTTTCGGCGCGCAGTTGCTGCGCCAGTTCGGCGTCGGCCAAGGCCTGACGACGCTCATTGAGCGCGGCCTCGACCCGCTGCTTGGCTTGGTTGATCGCGGCGCCACGGGTCTTCTTCTCTTCGGGAGTGAGTGCCCCCATGCCCTTGAGCAGCTCGGTCACGCTGCCCGACTTGCCCAGAAAGCGTGCCTTGGCATTCTCCAGATCGGCCGGGGTGGTGGCCTCCGCAAAAGCCGCTTGGGCGGATTGAACCAGTGCCTGAAGGTCGCTATGGGGATCGTTCATTGTCTTGTGTCGAAAAAAAAGGCCAACACACGGTTGGCCTTTGAATCACCCGCCTGCTCGCTCAGGTTGCCCTGAACCGATGCAGCCGGGCGCAGCATCTTGCTGATTGCTTAAAAATCAAGCAGCCAGTTGAGCCTTGGCCTTTTCAACGATGCTGGCAAAAGCTGCCGGGTCGTTGACGGCCATGTCGGCCAGCACCTTGCGGTCGATCTCGATCGATGCCTTCTTGATGCCAGCGATGAACTTGCTGTAGGTCAGGCCCAGAGCACGGCTACCGGCGTTGATACGTGCGATCCACAGACGGCGGAACTCACGCTTCTTGGCGCGGCGGTCGCGGTAGGCATACTGCCCAGCCTTCATGACAGCCTGTTTGGCGATGCGGAACACGTTCTTGCGGCGACCACGGAAACCCTTGGCCAGGGCGAGAACTTTCTTATGACGAGCGCGGGCTGTTACACCACGTTTGACGCGAGGCATGGATGACTCCTTCGGCGTTAACTATCTTGAACCAATTCGAAACAATCTGCTGTTCGGTAGCCGATTACAGGCCAGCGAAAGGCAGCATCTGAGCCATGTGGCCCATGTTCGTTTCATGCACGTTGACCGCGCCGCGGAGCTGGCGCTTGTTCTTCGTGGTCTTCTTGGTCAGGATGTGGCGCTTGAAGGCTTGACCGCGCTTGACGGTACCACCCGGACGCACGCGAAAACGCTTCTTCGCACTGCTCTTGGTCTTCATTTTGGGCATGTTCTGCTCCTTTTACGTTGTTCCTGCCAGGCGCCACGGATACCACTTCCGTGTCTTGATGGCCTGCAGGCACTTTGAGCCAATGGTGGTGGCGACCAAACCGCCACCTTGGCAAATCACACGGCCTTCGCCGGGTGATTATTTCTTTTTCTTCGGACCGAGCACCATGATCATCTGGCGCCCTTCCAGTTTGGGCATGTTCTCGACGACCGAGCAATCGGTCAGGTCGTCGCGCACACGCTCCAGCAATTTCATCCCCAGTTCCTGGTGCGTGATTTCACGACCGCGGAAGCGCAGGGTCACCTTGCCTTTGTCGCCGTCTTCCAGGAAGCGACGCAGGTTGCGCAACTTGATCTGGTAGTCGCCTTCATCGGTACCCGGACGGAATTTGACCTCTTTGACCTCAATGACCTTCTGCTTCATCTTGGCATCGTGGGCCTTCTTCTGCTCCTGGTACTTGAACTTGCCGTAGTCCATCAGACGACAGACCGGCGGTTCAGCCGTGGCAGAGATTTCGACCAGATCCACGTCCAGCTCGGCGGACATCCGCAGTGCTTCCTGGATGCTGACGATACCGAGAGGCTCGTTTTCCACGCCCGTCAGACGGACTTCGGGAGCCATGATTTCACGATTGAGCCGATGCTTGCGCTCGTCATTGCGCGTACGGCGGTCAAAGAAGTTAGCGATGTTGAATTCCTTTTGGCCACAGGCTCTGGACGCCTGGCACCGGTTAACCTTGATCACGCACCCAGGCAAACCCAGCAAGATCGCGCCTCACCCACATGGGCAAAGCGCCATCCCGCCTCAGGCCTTGCTGGCGATGTCTTGAGAGATCTTCTGGGAGAAGTCATCGAGTGACATCACACCGAGGTTCTGGTTACCCCGGGCGCGCACGGCGACGGTGCCATCTGCCTTCTCCTTGTCACCGACAACGATGAAGTACGGCACCTTCTGCAACGAATGCTCGCGGATTTTATACGTGATCTTCTCGTTGCGCAAATCCAACTGCACGCGCAAGCCCTGCTTCTGCAGCGTTTTGGCAATCTCTTGCGCGTAATCAGCCTGTGCGTCGGTGATGTTGAGCACCACCGCCTGGACCGGTGCCAGCCACACCGGCAGCGAACCGGCGTGTTGCTCGATCAGGATGCCAATGAAGCGCTCGAGCGAGCCCAGGATGGCGCGGTGCAGCATGACCGGATGCTTGCGCTCGCTGGTGTCGGCCACGTACTCGGCGTTCAGGCGCTGCGGCATGGAGAAGTCCACCTGGATGGTGCCGCACTGCCAGTGACGGCCCAGCGCGTCCTTCAGGGTGTACTCGATCTTGGGACCGTAGAAGGCACCATCGCCCACGGCGATGGTGAACTCGCTGTTGGTTGCGCGCAGCGACTCCATCAGGGCGTTTTCGGCCTTGTCCCACACCTCGTCCGAGCCAATGCGCGCCTCAGGACGGGTGGCGACCTTGTAAATGATGTCAGTGAAGCCAAAGTCCTTGTAGACGTTTTGCAGCAGCGCGGTGAAGGCCACGCACTCGGACAGGATCTGGTCTTCGGTACAGAAGACGTGGCCGTCGTCCTGCGTGAAACCACGCACGCGCATGATGCCGTGCAGACCGCCCGAGGGTTCGTTGCGGTGGCACTGGCCGAACTCACCGTAGCGCAGCGGCAGGTCGCGGTAGCTCTTGATGCCCTGGTTGAAGATCAGGATGTGACCGGGGCAGTTCATCGGCTTGAGCGCGTAGTCGCGCTTTTCCGACTCGGTGGTGAACATGTTGTCGCGGTACTTGTCCCAGTGACCGGTCTTTTCCCACAGGGTCTTGTCGATGATCTGGGGGCCCTTGACCTCCTGATAGCCGTTGTCGCGGTAGACCTGGCGCATGTACTGCTCAACAGCCTGCCATACGGTCCAGCCCTTGGGGTGCCAGAACACGACGCCCGGCGCGTGGTCGTCGATGTGGAACAGATCCAACTCGCGGCCCAGTTTGCGGTGATCGCGCTTTTCAGCCTCTTCCAGACGATGCAGGTACTGGGCCAGATCGTCCTTGCTGGTCCAGGCTGTGCCGTACACGCGCTGCAGTTGCTCGTTGCGGTGATCACCGCGCCAGTAGGCACCTGCCACCTTCATCAGCTTGAAGTGCTTGAGCTTGCCGGTGCTGGGCACGTGGGGGCCGTGGCACAGGTCGGTGAAAGCGCCTTCGCTGTAGAGCGACACGTCCTGATCGGCCGGGATGCTTTCGATGATCTCGGCTTTGTAATGCTCGCCGAGTCCCTTGAAGTAGCTCACCGCTTCGTCACGCGGCAACACCTTGCGCTCGACCTTCTCGTCCTTCTTGGCGAGTTCGGCCATCTTTTTCTCGATGGCTTCGAGGTCTTCGGGCGTGAAGGGGCGCTTGTAGGCGAAGTCGTAATAGAAGCCGTCTTCGATGGTGGGACCAATGGTGACCTGCGCATCGGGGAACAACTCCTTGACGGCATAGGCCAGCAAGTGGGCGGTGGAGTGGCGGATGATGTCCAGGCCGTCGGCATCCTTCTCGGTGACGATGGCCAGAGCCTCGTCAGCCTCGATGCAATAGCTGGTATCAACCAGACGGGCAGACTCGCCACGGCCCACGCGGCCGGCCAGTGCGGCCTTGGCCAGTCCCGCACCAATGGACGCAGCCACCTCGGCCACGGTCACCGGGCCCGGAAATTCACGCTTGGAGCCGTCGGGCAATTGAATGGAAATCATGAGGAAACCTTCAGTATCTGGAGCGCGCCCGACGCAAAGCCGCGAGGGGCATGAAAAAAGCGCGGTGGACGCCGCGCTTTCTGAGTGACAACAGGAAAACGAAAGCAGCGGCCAGCCGACTAGACCTCGATCGAGGTGTAGGGGGTGGTCGAAGTTCGCGGTGTCATAACCGGATCTGCCTTTCTACGCTTCTTACCTGCTGCACGGGGCGCACCGGAGACTGGCGCCGATCTCGCTATTGTAGCGGGGACCGTGCACCCGCACATCCGCAACCGAGCCTTCACCCCCTTCACCCTGATGTCACCACCATTGCAGGCATGTATGCTGCTGGGGTACCGGTGCCGCACGGACGGCGCAGGCCCCCTTCGCCACTTCGGAAAACTGGATGATCAATCGATTTGCTTGGCTGCCGTCACGACCAGTAAGCACCACACTGGCCCTGTTGTCTTGTGCCGGACTGCTGTGGACGAGCGCAGCGCAGGCCAGCGAGGCTGCTGCGACGGTCACCCCTCCGGCATCCGACTCACCGGGCGCTGAAGCCGCCGCAGCAAGCGATGCCCGCGCGCCCGGCGGAGAATCCCCACTGAGCCGCACACGCAGCAGCGTCCGCACCTCGGTGGAATGGCTGGCCAGCGGTGTGGACAGCTGGTTTGGGGACATTCCTTTCTCTGAGGGCGGCAAGGTCACCGATGGTGAGGTTGGTCTGTCGCTTTACAAACGCGAGGATGACGCGGCCAGCCTGGGCTTGCGATTCAAGGCCCGCTTTCGGCTGCCCAACCTGGCGTCATATCAGTACCTGTTTGTGGGCAACGACGACAGGCGTGAAATCGTGAGCGACCAGCCGGACACGTTCACTCGGCAACAGCAACTGCTGCGGGGCGACAACCGAGACAATGCATTCTTCGCGGGCATCGGCGCGACCTTGCGCGACAACCTGGATGTCCGCCTGGGTTTTCGCGGGGGGCTGAAGCCCTATGCGCAGGTTCGATACCGCCACATCTGGGCACTCAGCCCCAAGAACCGCGTCGAGTTCCGCGAAACCTTGTTCTACAGCGTGGCAGATCAAATTGGTTCGACCACTGCATTGACGTACGAGCATGCGCTGGCCCCCGGACTGACGGCCAGATGGCTCAATGCCATCACCGCCACCGCCCGGAGCAAAGACGCAGGGTGGTCCAGCAGCGCTGGCGTCTTCAAGTCATTTGAGGGGCAACGACTGCTGTCCATCGAGGCGTTGCTCAACGGTGTGATCGGACAGCCCGTCGTCGTTCAGGATTACGGGTTGCAAATGAAATGGTCTCAACCAGTTCACCAAGACTTCGTGATCGGCGAGGTCATCGTGGGGCACTTCTGGCCCCGCACCGACCCCACCCTTCCTCGCAACCGCGCCTGGGCAGTCGGGACGGGCGTCAGACTCAAGTTCTGACGCCCACTCCGGACACCCGGCAGGCATGCCAGGGACGGGACGAGCTTCAGACCTGTCGGCGTGGACGTGCGACACAAGCTGCCGCGACACCGCCGGCCAGCAGCAGGCCCAAGATATGGGGCTCCGGAACCGCAGAAGGCGTGATCGTGAACATGCCAAACACCGTTGTATCAACGGTGTTGGAGAGGTATCCAAACTGCCCCTGAAGGGCTTCACCAGGGAAGCCCGAGACCAAATCGATGCTGAACTCTGGGACTGCCAAGCCGTCGGACACCACATAACTGATGCCGTCAAACGCCCCGTCACTCAGCCAGGCAAATCCTGCTGCATTGGGTGACGCCAACGTGTAGGTTTGCCCGAGGAAGTTCAGCGTGAAATCACTCAAAGCGATGGTGTCACCAAACTCCGCGCTCAGGTCATCGTAAGCAAAGTTCCCCGAGATGGTCTGCCCGGCCAAGGGACCGCCGTCATTGACGCTGCCCTCAAAGGTGAACATGGCGGCCGAAGCCGAGGTGGCCAAACTGGCCAGAACCAGGCTCGCCACTGCGTGAAAAGTAGTGTTCATGATGTGATGTCCGAGAAACATGCGGGCTGGGCTCGTCAAAAGATGTAGTTGCTGCGGCTCAGCGCATCGCACGTGGTGTTCTTGAGTACGATCATGGGGCGACGGGCTGAGGGGCCTGTGGCATCGGGATCGACAGAGATGAGTGCATCGGTCACACCTGATGCAGCACAGCTGACATAGCCCTGACTGATCGGGTCCGCTACCTGGATGCGCAGACCTTGCAGCACGCCGCGCAGGCCGATCACGTCCGCGTTGGGAGTGAAGTCGGTGATCGTGGCACCGCCTGTAAAGTCCGCACGAAACGCAAACTGGTCGCGACCCGCCCCACCGGTCAGCGTGCGGCGTCCGGCGCCCACGGTGATCAAATCATCCCCAGCTGTTCCGACCACCGACGTGCTGGTGACAGGCGCGGTGATGTACTGGTTGTACAGGTTCAAGCCCACCACCAGCGGATCATGGTCGGACGAGCGGTAGGGTGTGGCCGTGTAGGGATCTGGCGCGCAAGTGGCGCACAGTGGCTGCTTAAACTCCAGGTTGTAGTCTTGGGCCAACGACTCGTCGGCGTTGATGTGCCAGTCCAGCGCATGCGACACCTTGGGCGACAACGATGCCGTGCTGATCGCATGGTCCAGTCGGCCTGCAGCGCCATCGAACACATAGGAATAGCCAAACGTGTTGAAGCGCCCGATCTGGTCCACGTAGCCATTGCTGGTCAAAGCGTGGATCGGATCTTCCTTGGCGTAGGCATTGAAGTCCCCCACCAGCAGGACATCCGAGACACCCGAGGACGCCTGCAAGGCACTCACGAAATTGCGCAGCTGGCTCACTTGCTGCAAGCGGGTGGCGTTGTAGCAACCTTGCCCGTCACCTTGGTCGGCATCGGCACCGGAAGTCGGGCAACTGCCCTTGCTCTTGAGGTGATTGACGACAAGGGTGAAGCTCTCTCCATTGGGGGCCCGGAAGGTCTGCGCCAAGGTCGGGCGGCTGTTGACAGGCGATGCGTCGATCTGCGACATGCCCACAGCCTGCAACTTACCCGGCTTGTAAATCATCGACACCTTGATGGCGTCGGTCCCGATGACCCCAGCCGCAGCCCCCGGCGCGACGGCGTACGTGCCCGCACCGACCTTGGCATTCAAGGCGTCGACCAGGTTCTGGGCGGCCACCGCGTTGTTCTGCACCTCCATCAAACCGACTGCATCAGCGTCGATTTTGCTCAGTGCTTCAACGATCTTCGTGCGCTGGCGCACAAACTCGGTGTAGTTGCTGGCACCGCGACAGCTGGCAGCGGCCGTCTGCCCGGCTACACACGTTTGCCCGGTCTGGCCATTGACGATGGTTTCACCGTTGGTGAACGTGGTGAAGTAGTTCAGCACGTTGAAGCTGGCCACCTTGTAGTTGCCCCCCACCGATGGCACATACGTTGGACGAGGGTGCGTGATCGTGTAGCTCAGGGCGTCCGGGTTCAACGGGACGATGCGGTAATCCCCAGGGCCGCTCGCCGTCGCTGTGGAAGGACCGTAGTCGATGACACCAGTGATCGAACCCACAGTGTCGCCAGCACGCAGGGCCCCGGTGGGACCGGTGAACGGCGTCGGGTTGACGTTCTGGCGCGAGGTGCCATCTTCCAGCACGATACGACGATTGGCGTTGTCCGCTGCCTGAGCCATGGCTTGCGCACCAGGGCGATGGCGGTTGGTGGGCGTCTCCAAACGACCGCCAGCCGACAAGGTCAACTGGCCAAAACGGGCCTGAAAGTAGTTCTGGTTGACGGTCAAGGGGCCAGTGACGGTGACCAGCATGCCCTCGTAGCGCTCCAGGCCACCGACCACCGGCAAGGTGATGGCAACGGGTGAGAGGTTGTAGCCCGCGCCCTGCACAACGATGTCCGTGGGCGAAGTCAGCTGAGTGACGGTCGAACCACCACCCGCGAACTCAGCCACCGTGCCACTCAACTGGAGCAACTGCCCCGCGCTCACGGCGGGGGCGGTGCTGGTAAACACATAGATGCCATCCGACGTGGCGTCATTGCCATCGCCCTGCATGGCCTGCATGTAGAAGCCGTTGTTGGTCAAGCGGGTGACGACGCCGGTGGTGCGCACCACCTGGCCCACGTAAGGGCTGGTCGCCGCCGCCCCCTGAATGGCCGGAATCTCCAGCAAAGGCACCGTCGGCGTCACCGGGGGCTGTGGCGTGACGGCACCGCCGCATGCCAGGATCGGCGAGGCGCTGTTGCGCGGTTGCGGGCTGACGACCGCGAAGTCGGATGCGTTGTTGTTCGTGTCAAGGCACCCGTTACCAGCACGCATGGCGGCCGTCGTGTTGCTCAACACGGCCGTCGACGCACCCTCCAGCGCTGTCGCCGAGCCGTAACTGACAGCATCCACCGCGCCGGTCGGCGCTGCACCTGTCAAAGCGACAGCGCTGGACACCAACGCAACCTTGCCGCTGGCGCCAGCCATGGCCGTGCTACCCAGCACATCGGGCACCAAGTCAACCGTACCACCGGTGCCTGCAGCCATCCGGACAAGCACATACTGACCAGGCTGCACCACCATGCTTGACGGCAGTTGGGTCACTTGCCAGCTGCTGCCCGTCGCAGAAGCGTACTGCACCGACCAGCCCCCCACGGCAACCGCAGAGGTACCGTTGTTGAAAAGTTCAACGAAGTCGTTCTTGTAGGTGGCACCCGAGTTGCCACCACCGCCATAGACCTGGCTGATGACCATCGCGGCATGCGATGCAGAGACATGCCCCAAGAGGGACAAAGGAATCGCAGCAGCCAAGGCGGCAGTCAGACGCCGAAGCATCGGCAAAGCATGAGTTTTGGTCAGCATGAGCGTGGCAATCAAGGAAGGGAGAGGAATGTCCAACACACCCATCCGTGCCGCTCCGGTACTGGCCTGCGATGCGGGGGCGCAGGCGGACTCTAGGGAGACGCAGTGACGAAACCGTTACAAATTCACAAACATGGTAAAACCCCTTATTCGAGGGGGTGGTGTGGAAACAAAAAAGGCCACCCGAGGGTGGCCTTGCTGTCCAGGGTGAAGCCCGCAGAGAGCGAACTTCACGCCAGGGATCAGTGGAACTGTTCTTCTTCGGTCGAGCCAGTCAGGGCCTTCACGGAAGACGAGCCACCTTGGATCACGGTGGTCACGTCGTCGAAGTAGCCTGCGCCCACTTCTTGTTGGTGCGACACGAAGGTGTAACCCTTTTCGCGAGCAGCGAATTCGGGCTCTTGCACCATGTTGACGTAGTGCTTCATGCCTTCGCCGCGAGCGTAAGCGTGGGCGAATTGGAAGGTGTTGTACCAGTTGACGTGGATACCAGCCAGGGTGATGAACTGGTACTTGTAGCCCAGAGCCGACAGCTCTTCCTGGAACGAAGCGATCTGCGCGTCGTTGAGGTTCTTCTTCCAGTTGAAGGAAGGCGAGCAGTTGTACGACAGCAGCTTGCCAGGGCAGGCAGCGTGAACGGCTTGAGCGAATTCACGGGCGAAGCCGATGTCAGGCACGCCGGTTTCGCACCACACCAGGTCAGCGTAGGGAGCGTAAGCAACGCCACGGCTGATGGCTTGCTCCAGACCGTTCTTGACGCGGTAGAAGCCTTCTTGGGTGCGCTCGCCAGTGACGAACGGCTTGTCGTTGTCGTCGCAGTCGGAAGTCAGCAGGTTGGCAGCTTCAGCGTCGGTACGAGCCAGAACGATGGTGGGCACGCCCATCACGTCGGCAGCGAAACGAGCAGCGATCAGCTTCTCAACGGCTTCACGGGTGGGAACCAGCACCTTGCCGCCCATGTGGCCGCACTTCTTGACAGCAGCCAGCTGGTCTTCGAAGTGAACGCCAGCAGCGCCGGAGGCGATCATGTTCTTCATCAGTTCGAAAGCGTTCAGAACGCCACCGAAACCGGCTTCAGCGTCAGCAACGATCGGCAGGAAGTAGTCGATGAAGCCTTCGTCGCCGGGGTTGATGCCACGCGACCATTGGATTTCGTCAGCACGCTTGAACGTGTTGTTGATACGACGAACCATTGTGGGGACGGAGTCGTAAGCGTACAGCGACTGGTCGGGGTACATGGTTTCGGAGGTGTTGCCGTCGGCAGCAACTTGCCAGCCCGACAGGTACACAGCTTCCAGACCAGCCTTGGCCTGTTGCATGGCTTGACCGGCGGTGATGGCGCCGAAAGCGTTCACGTAGCCCTTCTTGGCACCGCCGTTGACCTTTTCCCACAGCTTTTCAGCGCCGCGCTTGGCCAG
>JAJUGJ010000015.1 GCA_029268225.1 Burkholderiales bacterium
GGGTATCGAGTTCGACTACTGCTGCGTCCACGCTGCCCTCGCCATGCGCGAAGACGGCTACGAGACCATCATGGTCAACTGCAACCCCGAAACCGTCTCGACCGATTACGACACCTCCGACCGCCTGTACTTCGAGCCGGTGACGCTGGAAGACGTGCTGGAAATCGTCGAGAAGGAAAAGCCGGTTGGCGTGATCGTGCAGTACGGCGGTCAGACCCCGCTGAAGCTGGCCCTCGACCTCGAAGCCAACGGCGTGCCCATCATCGGCACCACGCCTGACAGCATCGACATCGCGGAAGACCGCGAGCGCTTCCAGGCTCTGCTGCACAAGCTCGGCTTGAAGCAGCCGCCCAACCGTACCGCACGCAACGAGGAAGACGCCATCAAGCTGGCCAACGAGATTGGCTATCCGCTGGTGGTTCGCCCCTCCTACGTGCTGGGTGGCCGCGCGATGGAAATCGTGCACGGTGACAAGGACCTGGAGCGCTACATGCGCGAAGCCGTCCGTGTCTCCGAGAAGTCGCCTGTGCTGCTTGACCGCTTCCTGAACGACGCGGTGGAAGTGGACGTGGACTGCATTGCCGACGGCACCGACACCATGATCGGCGGCATCATGGAGCACATCGAACAAGCTGGCGTGCACTCTGGTGACTCCGCTTGCTCGCTGCCTCCCTACACCCTGAGCGCCGAACTGCAAGACGAACTGCGTCGCCAGACCGCCCTGATGGCCAAGGCCCTCAACGTGGTTGGTCTGATGAACGTGCAGTTCGCCATCCAGGGCGACGTGACCAAGGGTCTGAACGACGCCACCGTCTACGTGCTGGAAGTGAACCCGCGTGCTTCGCGCACCGTACCTTACGTGTCGAAGGCCACGGGTCAGCCCCTGGCCAAGATCGCCGCACGCTGCATGGCCGGCCAGAAGCTGTCTACGCAGAAGTCGCCTGACGGCAAGGCCCCGCGCGAAGTTGTGCCGACCTACTTCACGGTCAAGGAAGCTGTCTTCCCGTTCAACAAGTTCCCGGGTGTGGACCCCGTCCTCGGCCCTGAAATGCGTTCGACCGGTGAAGTCATGGGCGTGGGCGCCACCTTTGGTGAAGCCATGCTCAAGAGCCAGCTGGGTGCCGGTTCGCGTCTGCCTGAGAAGGGCACCGTCTGCATCTCGGTGAAGGACGGTGACAAGGCGCGTGCGGTCAAGGTCGCCAAGGATCTGGTCGAGTTGGGCTTCAACGTCGTGGCCACCAAGGGCACCGCAGCGGCCATCGCCGCAGCTGGCGTTCCGGTCAAGCCGGTGAACAAGGTCAAGGATGGCCGTCCGCACATCTCCGACGCCATCAAGGCCGGCGAGATCCAGCTGGTGTTCACCACCGTGGACGAAACGCGTACGGCGATTGCTGATTCGCGCAGCATCCGTCAGGCTGCTTTGGCCAATCGTGTGACCTACTACACGACCATGGCCGGCTGCGAAGCGGTCGTGCAGGCCCTCAAGCACCATGACGACCTGGTCGTGTATTCGCTGCAAGAGCTGCACGCCAAATTGAACTAAACTGTGTGCTCAGCCACAGGCGCGGGTCGCCTGTGGCGCCACAAGTCATCACCTCTGGGCCGCGCCCTTTCACCACCTTCGGGTTGGTTTGGGCCGCGGCTCAGTTCTTTTTTGCGAGACAAAGCCATGTCCACCATTCCAATCACGAAGCGCGGCGCCGAGTTGCTCAAAGAAGAGCTGCATCGCCTCAAGCATGTGGAACGTCCTGCTGTGGTGCAGGCCATTGCCGAAGCGCGCGCACAGGGCGACCTGTCTGAAAACGCAGAATACGACGCCGCCAAAGACAAGCAGGGCTTCATCGAAGGCCGTATCGCCGAAATCGAAGGCAAGCTGTCTGCAGCCCAGATCATCGACCCGGCCTCTTTGGACGCTGGTGGCCGCGTGGTGTTTGGCTCTACGGTTGAGATGGAAATCGAAGCCACAGGCGACGTGGTGACCTACCAGATCGTGGGCGACGATGAGGCTGACCTCAAAAAGGGTCTCATCTCCATCAGTTCCCCCATTGCCCGCGCCTTGATTGGCAAAGAGGCCGGCGATGTGGCATCGGTTCAAGCGCCGGGTGGCGTGCGCGAATACGAAATCATCGAAGTTCGCTACATCTGATCTCGCAGGGGCTGAGACCATGAAGTTGCTGCGCTTTCAAGCCTGGCTGGCGGCGGTGTGGGTCGGCATCATCATCGCGGTGGGGGCTGTGGCAGCGCCCACGCTGTTTGCCACCTTTGATCGCCAGATCGCAGGGCAGGGCGCAGGCCGGATTTTTGGCGTGGAAGCACGCTTGAGCCTGGCCTTTGCCGTGGTGTTGTTCATGATCGAGCGTCGGCGTGTCCGCGACCTGTTGGAAGCGGGCGCCAAGATCAGCGTGGTCAGCCCGAACCTCTTGCTGACACTGGGGGCCTTGTTCCTGACGGTGTTTGGTGAATTTGCCTTGCACCCGATGATCGAGGCGGCGAAGGCCGGACACGCGACGGCTTTGTCCTTTGGTGCCTTGCATGGCATCTCTGCCACGCTGTTCTGGCTCAAGGCCTTGCTGGTCGGGGTGTTGGCTTGGCGTCTGACGGGGCTGTCGCAGAAGGCATGAGCCGCGCGGGCACGTAGCAGCTCTGGGGCAGTGCCGGCGTTTCAGCCAGCCCTCCCGGGCTGGCCCGCCGCGAACCCGCAGATCAAGCGGGCTTTTTGCTCGGCGTACGCTTTTTGGCGCGCTTGATCAGGCCGCCGGCGGTGACGCGCTGGTTGCCCATCACGGTGACCTTCTTGATCTCAGGGCGACGCAGGCCGCTCTTGGAGAACTTGAGGATCTTGACTTCGCGGGGGCCCGGGCCTCGACCTTCGCGTTCTTCGGCGCTTTCCTTTTCTGGCATCGGACGCCACAAGACCAGCAACTTGCCGATATGCTGGATGGGTGCGGCGTTGAGCTTGTCGCACATCTGGGCGTAGATCTCTTCGCGCACGGCGCGGTCGTCGCCCAACACACGCACTTTGATCAGTCCGTGTGCCTTGAGGGCGCCATCGGCTTCTTTGAGGACAGCGGGCGTGAGCCCGTCTCCGCCGATCATCACGACGGGGTCCAGGTGGTGTGCGTCGGCCCGCAGGGCACGACGTTCGGCGGTGGTCAATTCAATTGCAGGCATCCCTCTATTATCAAGCCATGAAAGTCCAAACCAAAAGCAAAAAGGTCAACAAGGCCTGGTTGAATGACCATATCCACGATCCTTACGTGAGATTGGCGCAAAAAGAGGGGTTTCGCTCGCGGGCTGCCTACAAGCTCAAGGAAATAGACGAGACGCTCGGGCTGATCAAGCCGGGGCAGTTGGTCGTGGACTTGGGGGCTTCGCCCGGTGCCTGGAGCCAGTATGTGCGGCGCAAGTTCGCGCCCAAAGATGCCGGGACGGGTGGGGCGGCTGTGGGCGAGCTCAATGGCACCATCATCGCGCTCGACCTGCTGGACTTCGAGCCCATTGAGGGCGTGCAGTTCATCCAGGGCGACTTCCGTGAAGAAGAGGTGCTGCAGCAATTGCAGGCCTGTGTGGGCGACCGCCCCGTGGATGTGGTCATCTCCGACATGGCGCCGAACCTCAGTGGCATCGGCGCCCATGACGCCGCGCGGGTCGAAAACCTGATCGAGCTGGCCATCGACTTTGCCCAGCACCACCTCAAGAAAGATGGTGCCTTGGTGTGCAAGGTCTTCCACGGCTCGGGTTACACGCAACTGGTGGACATGTTCAAGGCGAATTTCCGGGTGGTGAAACCGATCAAGCCGAAAGCCTCGCGAGACAAGTCATCCGAGACGTTTCTGGTCGGGATTGGCCTCAAGCCTCGATGAATTTTCTTGATCGGGTCGATCAGAGGGCCTAAAACCGTGGTTTCGCTGTGGGTAGCACGCTGCAGGGGCTCTCTTGACTCGTCTAGAATCATCTACATATAGCGATGGCATCGTGTCACTTTGTCAAGAAGATGACGGTGGCGAAACGATGTAGCCCTGAACAGGTGTGGTGATGCATCCAGCATCAGCCGGTTCAGGTTGAATGGGAAGAAGGAGCCTCGGTGAACAATCAATGGTTCTCGAAGATTGCAGTCTGGTTGGTGGTGGCACTGGTGTTGTTCACCGTGTTCAAGCAGTTCGACCGCGTCAGCGCGGGCGGCAGTCAGATCGCCTATTCGGATTTCCTGGAGGAGGTTCGAGCCAAACGCATCAAGAGCGTGGTGCTGCAAGAGAGTGGCACTGGCGCCACGGAGATCATTGCCATCACCACCGATGACAAGCGCCTGCGCAGCACGGCCACCTACCTTGACCGCGGTCTGGTGGGCGACTTGCTGGCCAGTGGCGTCAAGTTTGACGTGAAGGCCCGTGAAGAGCCCTCTCTGATCATGAGCCTGCTGGTGTCGTGGGGCCCGATGCTCCTGCTGATTGGCGTGTGGGTGTATTTCATGCGCCAGATGCAAGGCGGTGGTGGCAAGGGCGGGGCGTTCAGCTTCGGCAAGAGCCGCGCCCGCATGCTCGATGAGAGCAACAACACCGTGACCTTCGCCGACGTCGCCGGTTGCGACGAGGCCAAGGAAGAAGTGAAGGAGTTGGTGGATTTCCTGCGCGACCCGCAGAAGTTCCAGAAGCTGGGCGGTCGCATTCCGCGCGGCGTGCTGCTGGTTGGCCCTCCGGGTACCGGTAAGACGCTGCTGGCCAAGTCCATCGCCGGCGAAGCCAAGGTCCCGTTCTTCACCATCTCCGGTTCTGACTTCGTGGAGATGTTCGTTGGCGTGGGCGCATCCCGCGTGCGCGACATGTTCGAGCAGGCCAAGAAGAACGCCCCTTGCATCATCTTCATCGACGAAATCGATGCGGTCGGTCGTCACCGTGGCGCTGGCCTGGGCGGTGGCAACGACGAACGTGAGCAGACTCTCAACCAGATGCTGGTCGAGATGGACGGCTTCGACACCAACGCCGGCGTGATCGTGGTGGCAGCCACCAACCGCCCGGACATCCTGGATCCGGCTCTGCTGCGCCCGGGTCGTTTCGACCGTCAGGTGTATGTGACCCTGCCGGACGTACGCGGTCGCGAACAGATCCTGAACGTGCACGTGCGCAAGGTGCCGGTCGGTCAGGACGTACGTGCCGACATCCTGGCGCGTGGCACCCCGGGTTTCTCGGGTGCGGACCTTGCCAACTTGGTCAACGAAGCAGCCTTGTTTGCCGCACGCCGCAATGGCCGTGTGGTCGAGATGCAGGACTTCGAGAAGGCCAAGGACAAGATCATGATGGGCCCCGAGCGCAAGTCGATGATCATGCCCGAGGAGGAGCGTCGCAACACCGCGTACCATGAAGCCGGTCACGCCCTGGTGGCGCGCCTGCTGCCCAAGACCGATCCGGTGCACAAGGTCACCATCATCCCGCGCGGTCGCGCGCTGGGCGTGACCATGCAGTTGCCTGAGGGTGACCGTTACAGCATGGACAAGAACCGCATGCTGGACACCATCTCGGTGCTGTTCGGTGGTCGCATCGCCGAAGAGGTCTTCATGAACCAGATGACGACCGGCGCGAGCAACGACTTCGAGCGTGCCACCGCCATCGCCCGCGACATGGTGACCCGCTACGGCATGACCGACGAACTCGGCCCGGTGGTGTACGCCGAGAACGAGGGCGAGGTCTTCCTGGGCCGCTCGATCACCAAGACCACGCACATGTCTGAAGAGACGATGCAGAAGGTCGACAAGCAGATCCGCAAGATCATCGACGAGCAGTACGCCCTGGCGCGTAAGCTCATCGAGGACAACAAGGACAAGATGCACGCAATGGCCAAGGCCTTGCTGGAGTGGGAGACCATCGATTCGGATCAGATCGACGAGATCATGGCCGGTAAGGAGCCCAGCCCACCCAAGGACTGGACACCTTCGGTCAACCGCTCTGGCGGCAGCGATCCGAAACCTCCGGTCAAGCCAGACGGCGCACCGGCAGCGGTCTGACCAGCGCGCACTTCATTCATCAACGGGGCTTCGGCCCCGTTGTGTATTTCAGCTCTCCCTCTCGCATCATGTTCACTTGGCACACCACCCGATTTCAGATTGACCTGAGCCGTCCGCAGGTCATGGGCATTGTCAACGTCACTCCGGATTCGTTTTCGGACGGTGGCCAACATGCCGATACCCGGCAGGCCCTTGCTCATTGCGAGCAGTTGATCAAAGACGGGGTGGACATTCTGGATTTGGGGGGCGAGTCGACCCGTCCCGGGGCGCCTACCCTCACGGTCGAGGAGGAGTGGTCCCGGCTGGAAGGCGTGATCCGGGGCGCCTTGTCTTTGGGTGTGCCGCTGTCGGTGGACACCTGTAAGTCTGAGGTCATGCGTCGTGCGCTGGACTTGGGCGTGGACATCATCAACGACATCCGGGGACTGGAGGATGTCGGTGCAGTAGAGGTGGTGGCAAACCACGGTTCCTGCGGCGTCTGCTTGATGCACATGCAGGGCGATCCCGCCACGATGCAGTTGCGCCCCAGCTACCCTGATGTGGTGACCGAGGTCAAGGCTTATCTGGCGCAAAGGGTGGCTGTGGTGCGGGAGGCAGGCGTGGATCCAGCTCGCATCACGCTGGATCCGGGCATTGGTTTTGGCAAAACGCCCGAGCACAACTTCCAGCTCTTGCGCGAGCAGGCTGCCTTGCTGGAATTGGGTTATCCCTTGCTCGTTGGCTGGTCACGCAAGTCCAGTTTGGGGGCCTTGACGGGACGTCCCGTTGGCCAGCGACTGGCGGCCAGTTTGAGTGCGGCCCTGGCAGGGGTGCAGCGCGGCGCACACATCGTGCGTGTTCACGACGTGGCTGAGACGGTGGACGCGCTGAAAGTGTGGAAGGCTGCGGGGCTGCTGGATGCGATGGTTTGACGGGTATTCCCCGGTATGATTTCTGGCTCAACAGTCAGCAGGGTTGCATTCATTCATGTCACGCCAATATTTCGGAACCGATGGCATCCGTGGCACGGTCGGTCAAGCGCCGATCACGCCTGATTTCGTGCTGCGTCTGGGGCACGCAGTGGGTCAGGTCTTGCGTCGAACCGAGTCCCGCCCCACGGTATTGATCGGCAAGGACACGCGCATTTCGGGTTATATGTTGGAGTCTGCGCTGGAGGCCGGTTTTGCTTCCGCAGGGGTGGATGTCTTGCTGACCGGCCCCTTGCCGACCCCTGGCGTGGCTTATCTGACGCGTGCCCTGCGTCAGAGCCTGGGGGTGGTGATCAGTGCGTCCCACAATCCTTTCCAGGACAACGGCATCAAGTTCTTCTCCGCCAATGGCGAGAAGCTGCCTGATGACTGGGAGAAGGATGTGGAGTCGGCGCTGACGCAGGCGCCTCAATGGGTGGATTCGCAAGGTTTGGGGCGTGCACGCCGCCTTGAGGATGCACGAGGGCGATACATCGAGTTCTGCAAGGCGAGCTTCGATTCCAATCTCTCCCTGAAGGGCCTGAAGTTGGTGGTGGATGGGGCCCATGGCGCGGCCTATCAGATCGCGCCTGCTGTTTTGCATGAGTTGGGGGCCGAGGTGATCTCCATCGGATGTGCGCCCGACGGCTTGAACATCAATGATGGGGTCGGCGCCACCCATCCCGAGGCTCTGGTTGCTGCGGTCGCTGCGCATGGGGCCCACTATGGCATTGCGCTGGACGGCGACGCAGACCGGTTGCAGCTGGTGGATGCCCAAGGGCGTCTCTACAACGGCGATGAGTTGCTTTACGTGTTGGTGGCAGACCGTCTTGCGCAGGGTGAAAAGGTTCCTGGTGCGGTGGGGACGCTCATGACCAATATGGCGGTCGAGCTGGCTCTGCAGCAGCGTGGTGTCGATTTTGTCCGCGCGAAGGTGGGCGACCGATATGTGCTGGAGGAGTTGATCAACCGTGGCTGGCAGTTGGGCGGAGAAGGTTCAGGACACCTCCTGGCGCTTGACCGACATACGACAGGCGATGGCATGGTGAGTGCCTTGCAGGTGTTGCAGGCCGTGGTGCGCAGTGGGCGCAGCCTTGCGCAGTGGCTGGAAGGCGTGACATTGTTTCCCCAGCGCTTGATCAATGTCAGGCTCCAAGCGGGACAGGATTGGCGACAGAACGCTCGACTGGCGACCGTGCAGCAGGATGTGGACGGGATGCTGTCAGGGCAGGGGCGTGTGCTCATCCGTCCGTCGGGCACCGAACCTTTGTTGCGTGTGATGGTGGAGGCGCGCGAGCAGGCGCTTGCTGATCGTTGCGCCCAGATGTTGGCGGACGCCGTGGTGGGCTGACGAGCACGCCGTTCACAACAAGCCGGCCGCATTGAGCGGCCGGCTTTTTTGTGTCTGGACGGGCGCCGGATGGCGCATGACAATGTGGCGTCTGAAATATGACAAATTGCCCAACTGCCTGGGCGATGGCGGCCTGCGGCGCTTTGTGACAACGCCGCCTTTTCTGTCACAGACACGTCATATTGCCTGCTTAAAGTTGCCACTGTCGAAATTCAACTGTCTCAAGACAGGAAAGGCGTACACATGAGCTTCAAACTGATTCGCACTGCCGCTGCTGTGGCACTGACCGTGGCTTCTTTTGGCGTGATGGCCAATGACGTGACTGGCGCTGGCGCCAGCTTCCCCGCCCCCGTCTATGCCAAGTGGGCCGCTGCCTACAACACGGCTACCGGCGTGCGCATCAACTACCAGTCGGTGGGTTCGGGTGCTGGCATTCGTCAGATCAAGGCCAAGACCGTGGACTTCGGCGCATCTGACATGCCCCTGACGGACGAAGAGCTGGCCAAGGAAGGCCTGATGCAGTTCCCCACCGTGATCGGTGGCGTGGTGCCCGTGGTCAACATCCAGGGTGTGAAGCCCGGTGAACTGAAGCTGACAGGTGAAGTGCTGGGCAACATCTACCTGGGCAAGATCGCCAAGTGGAACGACCCCGCCATCGTCGCGCTGAACCCCGGCGTCAAGCTGCCCGACGCTGCCATCGCTCCTGTGCGTCGTGCTGACGGTTCGGGTACGACCTTCGTGTTCACCAACTACCTGTCCAAGGTCAACGCCGAGTGGAAGCAAACGGTCGGTGAAGGTGCTGCCGTGAAGTGGCCCACCGGTGCCGGTGGCAAGGGCAACGAAGGTGTGTCGGCTTTCGTGGGTCGCCTGCCTAACTCGATTGGTTACGTCGAATACGCCTACGCCAAGACCAACAAGCTGGCTCACGTTGCGATGAAGAACGTGTCGGGCGCCTTCGTGCAGCCGGATGATTCGGCTTTCAAGGCTTCGGCCGCCGGTGCTGACTGGAACAAGTCGTTCTACCAGGTGCTGACCAACCAGCCTGGCAAGGATGCCTGGCCGATGAGCAGCGCCACCTTCATCCTGATGCACAAGTCGGCTGACAAGCCCCAGCAAGCTGGCGGCGCCCTGAAGTTCTTCGACTGGGCTTACAACGCCGGTGATAAGACTGCTGCCGAGCTGGACTACGTGCCGTTGCCCGCTTCGGTGAAGGACATCGTGCGCAAGTCGTGGGCTCAGATTAAGGACGCCTCCGGCAAGCCGGTTTCTTATAAGTAAATCACTGCACATGCAGTTCTGGCCGGTCACCTGGGATGGGGTGATCGGCCTCTTGTCGTACGTCGCTCACCCATGCTGATTGATTCTCTCTACGGAGGCCGTCGATGACTGCCATTCTTCCTGCTGACAGACTTCCTGGCGCCCCGGCCTCCCAGAGAGCCAAGCGTGAACCCATGACCACTCCTCCTCAACGCCGTATCAGCGCGCCCTGGGCCGATGCCTTGTTCGCCAACCTGGCCCGATTGGCTGCCTTGATCACCCTGTCCCTGCTGTTGGGCATCATGGTGTCCTTGATCATTGGCGCCTGGCCGGCCATCAAGGAATATGGACTGAGCTTCCTGTGGCGCTCTGACTGGGATCCGGTGCAGGATTCCTACGGCGGCCTGGTGATGATCTACGGCACCTTGATGACTTCATTCATCGCCTTGCTGATTGCGGTGCCTGTGAGCTTCGGCATCGCGATGTTCCTGACCGAACTCTCGCCCAACTGGCTCAAGCGCCCGCTGGGCATCGCGGTGGAGTTGCTGGCGGCTGTGCCTTCCATCGTGTACGGCATGTGGGGCCTGCTGGTGTTTGGCCCGATTCTCGCCACCTACGTGCAGCAGCCGCTGCAGTCGTGGACGGATGGCATTCCTTATCTGGGCGCGTTTTTCTCCGGCCCACCTGTTGGCATCGGCATTTTGTCGGCCGGCATCATCCTGGCCATCATGATCATCCCCTTCATCGCTTCGGTGATGCGAGACGTGTTCGAGGTGACGCCGCCGCTGCTCAAGGAGTCAGCCTATGGCCTGGGTTCGACCACCTGGGAGGTGGTCTCCAAGGTGGTGCTGCCCTACACCAAGACCGGTGTGGTGGGCGGCATCATGCTGGGGCTGGGCCGTGCCCTGGGTGAAACGATGGCTGTGACCTTCGTGATCGGGAACATGAACCAGTTGGATTCGCTGTCTTTGTTCGAGGCGGCCAACAGCATCACCTCGGCGCTGGCCAACGAGTTTGCCGAAGCCAACGAAGGCCTGCACCAGGCTTCGCTGATCTATCTGGGTTTGGTCCTGTTCTTCATCACCTTCGTGGTGCTGGCGTTCTCGCGGATCCTGCTGTCCCGTCTCAAGCGTAATGAAGGAGCTGCAGCATGAGTGCAGAAATGAAAGCCCTGCGCATGCAGCGCTACAAGTCACGCAAGATGGTGAACTTGCTGGCCTTGACGTTGTCCTTGGCGGCCATGGCCTTTGGTCTGGTCTGGCTGATCTGGATCCTGGCCGAAACGATTCGCCTGGGGGTCGGTGGCCTCAGCTGGAGCATCCTGACCGAAATGACCCCGGCCCCGGGCGACGAAGGCGGCTTGGCCAATGCCATCATGGGTTCGCTGCTGATGGTGGGGCTGGCCACCTTGATCGGCACGCCGGTGGGGGTCATGTCGGGCATCTATCTGGCCGAATACGGTCAACGGGGTGCCCTGGGCAGCATCACCCGCTTCATCAACGACATCCTGCTGTCGGCACCGTCGATCGTGGTGGGCTTGTTCATCTATTCGGTGGTCGTGACTCGCATGCAATCGTTCTCGGCCTGGGCGGGTGTGCTGGCCCTGGCGTTGATCGTGGTGCCGGTGGTGATCCGCACCACCGAGAACATGCTGACCCTGGTGCCGCAGGCCCTGCGTGAAGCCGCCTATGCCCTGGGTACGCCCAAGTGGCGCGTCATTTTGACGATCACCTTGAAGTCGGCCCGCGCCGGCGTGGTGACCGGGGTGTTGCTGGCCGTGGCACGCATTGCCGGTGAAACGGCGCCGCTGCTGTTCACCGCGCTGTCCAATCAGTTCTGGTCGGCCGACATGTCGGCACCGATGGCCAGTCTGCCGGTGACGATCTTCAAGTTTGCGATGAGCCCGTACGAGAACTGGCAGAAACTGGCGTGGGCAGGCGTGTTCCTGATCACCCTGGGTGTGCTGGCCCTCAACATCATCGCCCGCGTCCTTTTCCGTCAGCGCTGATGCGCCTGGCCCCCTGATTTGTTGGAGTCCCGATCATGGATACCAAGGTAAACACTGCACAGACGGAGCGCATCAAGCTGGCCGTCAACAACCTGAACTTCTACTACGGCAAGTTCCACGCCCTCAAGAACATCAACCTGACCTTGCCTGAAAACAAGGTGACGGCCTTCATCGGCCCGTCGGGTTGTGGCAAGTCCACGCTGCTGCGCACCTTCAACCGCATGTTCGAGTTGTACCCGGAGCAGCGTGCCGAGGGCGAGATCCTGCTCGACGGGGAGAACATCCTCAAGAGCAAGGAAGACGTAGCCCTGATCCGTGCCCGCGTGGGCATGGTGTTCCAGAAGCCGACACCGTTCCCGATGTCGATTTACGAGAACATCGCCTATGGCGTGCGTCTCTTCGAGAACCTGTCGCGCACCGAGATGGACGAGCGCGTGGAGTGGGCCCTGAAGAAGGCCGCGCTCTGGAACGAAGTCAAGGACAAGCTCAACCAGAGCGGCTCGGGCCTGTCGGGTGGTCAGCAGCAGCGTCTGTGCATTGCCCGTGGCATTGCGATCAAGCCCGAGGTGCTGCTGCTCGACGAGCCTTGCTCGGCGCTGGACCCGATCTCGACCGGCAAGATCGAAGAGCTGATTCATGAGCTCAAGAACGATTACACCGTGCTGATCGTGACCCACAACATGCAGCAGGCCGCTCGTTGCTCGGACTACACCGCCTACATGTATCTGGGCGAGCTGATCGAGGTGGGCCCGACCACCGACATCTTCATGAAGCCCAAGCGCAATGAGACCGAGGATTACATCACTGGCCGTTTCGGCTGATGACGCAGCCCCAGCACCCACAACAACCAACATTGAAGGAGTTGCCTCATGACCGACAAGCACATGTCCAGCCAGTTCGATTCGGAGCTGGGCAGCATTTCCACCCGCGTTCTGGAGATGGGCGGCCTGGTGGAAGCGCAGGTGGCGCAGGCCGTGGCCGCGCTGACCTCGTTCAACGGTGAGGAAGCCACACGCGTGTTGACCCAGGAAACCCTGGTCAACCAGATGGAAGTCAACATCGATGCCGACCTGTCCACCATCATCGCGCGCCGCCAGCCGACGGCCCGTGACCTGCGTCTGCTGATCGCCATTTCCAAGACCATTGGTAATCTGGAGCGCGTGGGTGACGAGGCTGCGCGCGTGGCCCGCACTGTCCAGCGTCTGATCAATACCGGTGTGTCCACACGCCTGCGCTTGCCGGTTGGGGATCTGCAGTTTGCAGCCGAGTTGGCCACCGCCTCGCTGCGTCGCGCCCTGGATGCTTTTGCGCGCCTGGACACCCAGACCGCGATCGAGGTGATCCGCGCCGACAACGAAATCGACTCCGAGTTCGATGGCCTGATGCGCAAGTTGATCACCTACATGATGGAAGATCCGCGCACGATTTCGGCCTCGATCGACCTGGTCTTTGTGGCCAAGGCCATCGAGCGTGTGGGGGACCATGCCAAGAACCTGGCTGAGCAGGTCATCTACATCGTCAAGGGTACCGACGTGCGGCACAACACGCCCGAGGCGGTTGAGTCCATCATCAAGTAAATGTGATTCAGGAGCTGCCCATGAGCCGTGTGCTGGTGGTTGAAGACGAAATGGCGATCGCAGAGTTGATCGCCCTGAACCTGCGTCATGCCGGATTCGAGGTGACGGTGGTCGACAACGGGGAGGATGCCCAGACACAGATCGACAAGGTCATGCCTGATCTGGTCTTGCTCGACTGGATGTTGCCGGGCCAATCGGGCCTGACGCTGGCCAAGCGTTGGCGCGGGGCCACGCGCACCCGTGACATCCCCATCATCATGCTGACGGCACGAGCCGAGGAGGCCGATAAGGTGGCCGGGCTCGACGCCGGTGCAGACGACTACCTGACCAAACCGTTCTCACCGCATGAACTGATGGCGCGGGTGCGTGCGGTCTTGCGCCGCAAGGCACCTCAGGCTCTGGACTCTGCCGTGGAGATTGCCGGACTGCGCCTGGATCCTTCCACCCGCCGTGTTTCACGGGGCGAGCAGGAGGTCAAGATTGGGCCCACGGAGTTCAAGCTTCTGCATTTCTTCATGACACACCCGGAGCGGGTGCACAGTCGTGCGCAATTGCTCGACCGGGTGTGGGGAGACCACGTGTTCATCGAAGAGCGCACGGTGGATGTGCATGTGAAGCGCTTGCGCGAAGCCCTGGCGCCTGTGCAGCGTTCACAGTTGATTGAAACGGTGCGGGGAGCGGGTTACCGGCTCACCCAGCAGTTGACCGAGGCTGCGGCCTGATCTGACTCAAGGCGAGCGGTGGACTCTAACCAATCGTGGTTGCTGGCCCGGATCACCTCGCGCGTGGGGTATGCCAGCGTCGGAACATTGGGGGGCTGGTTGCTGGGGACGTACACCGCGTACCCTGTGACCCTGGCACTGACGGGCTGTGCGTCAGCCTTGATCATTCAATCGGCGATCGACACCTGGCGTGGTCAGACCTTGATCGACTGGTTGCGCACACCCGATACCGAGCCGCCGGCCATTTCCAGCATCTGGGGCGAGATTGGCTACCGTGTGCAGCGTTTGCTCCAGTCGCGCGAGCAGGCCATCGAGAATGAACGAGCTCGGTTGGCGGACTTTCTGTCGGCCATCGAGGTGTCGCCCAACGGTGTGATGCTCCTTGATGCCGCTGAGCACATCACCTGGATCAGCACCAGCGCTGCCAATCATTTTGGGCTGGATCCACAGCGTGATTTGCAGCAACGGGTGACGAATCTGATTCGTCAGCCTGCATTTGTGCAGTACCTCAGTGCTGGTGACTACCGTGAGGGCGTCAAATGCCCGATGGCAAGTGGTGCTCACAACTGGCTGCAGATTCATGTGAAAGAGTATGGCGATGGGCTCAAGCTGATCCTGTCTCAGGACATCACCGAGCGTGAGCGTGCTGACCGCATGCGTCGTGACTTTGTGGCCAACGTCTCACACGAAATTCGAACCCCGTTGACCGTGCTGAGCGGTTTCATTGAAACGATGGGCTCCTTGCCGCTGACGGAGGTGGAGCGGCAGCGTGTCATTGGCTTGATGTCGCAGCAGGCGGAGCGCATGCAAACGCTGGTTTCCGACCTCTTGACGCTGGCGCAGATCGAGGGGAGTCCGCGCCCCGCGCCGGATCGCTGGTTGAACGTGGACGACCTCATGCAGCGCATCGACAACGATGTGCGGGGCTTGTCTCGCGGGCGTCATCCCGTGACAGTGAGCATGAATGTGGACGGCAGGTCATGCGAGATCGCGGCAGTAGAGAGCGAATGGCTGAGTGCCATGGGTAATCTCGTGTCCAATGCCGTGCGCTACACGCCGGATGGGCAACCCATCGATGTTCTTTGGCGTGTGCTGCCTGACGGGCGTGCAGAGTTCAGCGTCAAGGATGGGGGCGTGGGCATTGCCCCCGAGCACTTGCCACGATTGTCAGAGCGCTTTTACCGTGCGGACAGCAGTCGCTCTCGCAATACCGGTGGTACGGGCTTGGGTCTCTCGATTGTCAAGCACGTGGTGCAGCGTCACGGCGGTGAGCTGAAGGTCACGAGCGAGGTGGGCAAAGGCTCGACTTTCACACTTGTGCTGCCTGCTGTCCGGGTGCGTCTCAAGTGACGCACCTTGTGCGCGGCAGTTGCTGCCCTTGACCTCAACGCCGGTAAATGGCGATTTGCTCAGAGTTGCGAGTGCGCTGATTGTGGCGCACCAACAAAGTCCAACCCTCAATGTCAGGCGCCTTCGCCCGCCCGGGGAGTTGTACGACCAGTGCCTCGCAGTGGCGTGAACCATCACCCGTCGTGGACGCTCGGCCATCCACACGGTACTGACCGAAATACTCCATTCCGGTCAACAAGGCCACAGAGGCCTTGGGCGCACACACCAGGGTATGAGCGGGCACATCGGCCTGCATGCGCTCGATCAGGAAACGGTAACTGCGAGCCTGGTCCAGGATGGGCAGCCACAGTGTCATGAACAGCAGCCAGCACAAGGCCACGCCCCCCGCGGGCAGCACCAGACTCTTCCACAGCGCATGCGATACCCGGGCGGTACGCCAGCGCACCAATCCCAGCCAGAGCACCGTTCCGATGACGGCAGCCACCAAAGCCAGCCAAGAGAAATCGGCTTGGGTACCGGGCACGAGTTTGGTGATTCGTTCAGCCGTACGGGCAGGGGCGCCCGTGTGCAACGCCACATAACCCAGCCAAATCAGGCTGGCAAAAATGGTGAAGAAAAAGACCGAAAACCAGTCAAGGGCAGAGCCCAGGCTGCGCTGCAAAATCGGCAGCGCAAATGCAGCGAGCACCGCCAGAGAAGGCAAGACGGCCAACAGAGCACGTTCGTTGGCACTCATGGCCAGAGAGGCAAGCAGCCCGACCAATGCGGTGAACAGCGGCACGGCAATGTGCCGGTGCGTGATCTGCCTGCGCCAGTGCCAGATGGTGAGTGCGGCCAAAGGCAGCGTTGGCCAGGTGAACCAGACCAGCAGGCGCAGCACCTCGCCGGGGCCGTCAGGCCAAGCCAGTCGCCACGACCAGCCGGGCAGGTTCATGGCCGACAAGGCCGTGGCCAGCACCAGCGCGAACACGGTGGATGCGGCGACCCAGCGCAGATGCTGACGCATCACGTCTTGTCGGGACAGCAGGCAGATGGCGCCACCGACAAGACCCAGCATCACAGCGACAGCAGGGCTCCCGCTGGCCGCCATCACGGGCAGGCTCAGCAAGGCAGCCCAGCGGGCCTTGACGGGATGCACTTGGGCTACTGCCAGGCTGAACAGGAAGAGGGTGCTGCCCGTCAGTTGCAGTAACTCTGGGGTGGTCTCATGACCCAGTTGCAGCAGGCCGAGTGAGGCGATGAGTGCGAGCAAGCCACCGTCTGCCACAGCGCGGGCGTAGTCTGCCGGTGCAGCTTCTCCACCAAAGGCGAGGGGCAGGGGCTGGGCTGCATCCGTGCGGGCGAGATGGTAAGTGGTGTACCAGGTCAAGGCCAGCACGGCTGCCAGCAGCATGGCGAAGGGCAGGCGGGCTGCCACAGCGGGGTCAACCCAGGGGCTCAGCAGGTTGATGAACGCCGCACCCAGCCAGTAGGGCAACACGCCGCCCGAGGTGGGCAGCACGCCGCCCACATTGGGATGCAGCCATGATGCTTGCCCCAGGGCCAGACTCCACATGTGCCCGAAGGAGGCGATGTCTTCGTTCTTCCAGGGGTCGCGTCCGAACAGGCCAGGGATGACGTAGGCCGCGCAAAACAACAATAAGGCCCAACGAGGCAGGCGCTGAACGGCCTTCTGGGTGACCAGGGCAGGGGAGACGCGGGATTCCTGAAGGCGAGCGTTCATGCGAGGTGGCGACAAGCAGAGCAGAAATGAAAAAGGGCAGCCGGAGCCACCCTTTTGAGTATCGCGGAAACGGGCGCTGTGTGCACAGGCCCGTGTGCCGGATTACTTGCGGAACTGCGCAAACTTGTTGCGGAACTTCTCGACGCGGCCACCCAGGGTGTCCACGCTCTTTTGCTGGCCCGTGTAGAAGGCGTGCGATTCGGAAGAGGTTTCCAGCTTGAACAGGGGCAGTTCACGGCCGTCGTCCAGCTTGATGCTTTCCTTGGTGGGAGCGCAGGAACGGGTGATGAACTGGAAGCCGTTGGACTGGTCAACGAACACGACTTCGCGGTAGTTGGGGTGAATACCTTGCTTAGGCATATGAAAACCTCTTGCTGTTTGCATCATCGGTAGCCACCAAGCCCCATGCCTGGCACTTTCCGACAGCCGGAAAACCCACGATTATAGCGGGTTTCGGGGTGAATTAGCCACCACGCCTCATCATGTCGAAGAAGTCGTGGTTGTTCTTGGTGGAGCGCATCTTGTCGAGCACGAACTCCATCGCCTCGATCTCGTCCATCGGGTAGAGCAGCTTGCGCAGAATCCAGCTCTTTTGCAGGATTTCGGCCTTGAGCAGCAACTCTTCACGGCGCGTGCCCGACTTGTTGATCAGGATGGAAGGGTAGACGCGCTTCTCGGCCATGCGACGATCCAGGTGGATTTCGCAGTTGCCGGTACCCTTGAACTCTTCGTAGATCACTTCGTCCATGCGGCTGCCGGTATCCACCAGCGCGGTGCCGATGATGGTGAGCGAGCCACCTTCTTCGATGTTGCGGGCCGCGCCGAAGAAGCGCTTGGGACGTTGCAGGGCGTTGGAGTCCACGCCGCCTGACAGCACCTTGCCCGACGAAGGCAGGACGTTGTTGTAGGCGCGAGCCAGACGCGTGATCGAGTCCAGCAGGATCACCACGTCTTTCTTGAGTTCGACCAGGCGCTTGGCGCGCTCGATCACCATCTCGGCGACCTGAACGTGGCGCTGAGCCGGCTCGTCGAAGGTGGAACTGATGACTTCGCCGCGCACGGTGCGCTGCATTTCGGTCACTTCTTCCGGGCGCTCGTCCACCAGGAGCACGATCAGGTGCACGTCAGGGTGATTGGCGACCAGAGCGTGGGCCAGGTTCTTCATCAGCACCGTCTTGCCGCTCTTGGGCGGGGCGACGATCAGGGCGCGTTGGCCTTTGCCGATGGGGGCGATCAGGTCGATGATGCGGCTGCTGACGTTGTCGTCGCTGCGCAGGCCGTCGCTTTCAAGCTTGAACTGTTGGTCAGGGAACAGCGGCGTGAGGTTCTCGAACATCAGCTTGTTCTTGTTGACCTCAGGCGACAAACCGTTGACGCGGTCGACCTTGACCAGGGCAAAGTAGCGCTCGCCATCCTTGGGTACGCGCACTTCGCCTTCGATCAGGTCGCCGGTGTGCAGGTTGAAGCGGCGCACCTGGCTGGGCGACAGATAGATGTCGTCGGTGCTGGCCAGGAAACTGGTGTCGAGGGCGCGCAGAAAGCCGAAGCCGTCGGGCAGCACTTCGAGGACGCCGTCGCCGAAGACCTGCTCGCCAGCCTTGGCGCGCTTCTTCATGATGGCAAACATCAACTCCTGCTTGCGCATGCGAGAGACGTTTTCAATTTCAAGAGCCTCTGCCATCTCGACCAGCTTGGAGATGTGCAGTGCCTTCAGTTCTGACAGATGCATGTGGGGGTACCCTGAACGAAACCCGCAGGCACATCAACGTTGCAGCAACGTTCGGCCGAGCAGGTGAGAAACGCGTGGGTGAACAGATAGATTGAGGCGAACGCCTCGGTTCGCTCGGGTGGAGAACTCAGGCCGGTGAGGTTGACTCACACGGCGGGGTCTGCACCCAGACTGACGGTCGGGCGACCGTTCAGATACGCGAACACCGACTGTGTTGAAGCAGTCGGTGTCCGCAGTATAGGGAGGAAATCAGCCCTGGTTTCACAGGTTGCCGTCAATGAAGGCGGTCAGCTGTGCCTTGGACAGCGCACCGACCTTGGTGGCTGCCAGTTGGCCGCCCTTGAAAATCATCAGCGTCGGGATGCCGCGAATGCCAAACTTGGCAGGCACGTCGCGGTTCTGGTCGACGTTCATCTTGGCCACGCTCAGACGACCGTTGTAGTCCTTGGCGATCTCGTCGAGGATGGGGGCGATCATCTTGCAGGGGCCGCACCATTCGGCCCAGTAGTCCACGAGCACGGGCTGGGTCGATTGCAGCACGTCTGCGTCGAAGGATGCGTCGGAAATGTGTTTGATCAGGTCGCTGCTCATGAAACTGTCCTTGTGGGTGCAAGGAAAGGAGCGATCGTTTGATGTGATGTCGCTCATTTCCACTTATAGGAAGATTTTGACACAGAAGAGATCGGTATCAGGGTCTGACCTGAGAGACCTTGTTGATGGCGTCCATAGCCGCAATCTGTTGCGTCGGAGGCGCACGCATCGCTGGAAATGAGCCGCTTCTCACCCCTAGGCTACAGTATTGGCTGGTCTGAATATGTCGTGAAATGGAGGGGCTGCGGTCTTTCTGGCCCGGCTACTCTCTTGTTTTCAGTGCGCACTTCATGACGCGAGCCTCGTCCACATCGCCTAACACGCCACGCTATTTCGGGCGATTCGAATTGCGCCAGCAATTGGGTCGCTCCAGTGCGTCGCAGTTGTGGTTGGTGCTGGACAGCCATTTGAAGCATGAGGTCGCCCTGTGTGTGCCGCGCGTACAGCCTTTGAACGATGCTGAGCGCGATGTCTGGATGCAGGATGTGCAACTCGGGGCGCGACTGAAGCACCCGCATCTGGCTCAGGTGCTGGAGGTGGGTGTTCACGAAGGTTGGCCTTTTGTCATTCTGGAGTGGGGCGATCTGGTGACCTTGGGCACACGCCTGTCCGAAGGGGGGCCGTTGACGCCACCAGAGGCTGCGGCCATCGTGGTGGATGTGCTGGATGGCTTGGCTTATGCGCACGAGGCTGGTCTGGTGCATCAGGACATCGGCTTACACAGTGTGTTGCTGGACCGATCGGGACGTGCTCGACTGGCCGCATTGGCTGTGGGCCTGCGAGCGATGCCTCCTGGTGAGCCGCGGCGACCCAGGCTGGACCTGTTCAGCTTGCGTCAGGCATGTGAGCGCGACGTGCTGATGGTGGGCTTGCTGCTGCACCGTCTGCTGGCGAACCAGCCAGCCTTGGATGAGCCTGATCTGGGCAATGCGGTGACGCGTGTTGGCACAGAGATCGTGCGCTTGCCTTGGAGCACGCCGCACACCGTACCGGATCCGCTGCGTGCGATCGCCAACCGGGCCACGGATCGCCAGCAGCGCCAGCGTTACCTCAATGCGCGCACGCTCTTGAGTGCCCTGCAGCGGTGGATCAAGACGCACACCGAGGATGCCGGCGGGCCTCTGGTGTTGTTGCTGGATCGACTCAACACAGTGGGTGCCTTGCCTGGTCGGCCTGGTACCGAGCGGGCGCTGGTGTCGGCCTTGTCGGTCGAAACCTTGCGCGTCGATGATCTGGTCGAGGTGGTGTTGAAGAACCCCGCAATGGCCTGGGAAATGTTGCGTTCGGTCAACACCGCATCGTTCCAGAGCCCGGGCGATGGCGACGGCGTGACCACCTTGTCGAGGGCCCTGGTGATGTTGGGGCAGGAGGGGATTCGACGGGTTGCTTCGAGCATTCGTGCCTGGCCTGGGGCCTTGGCTGCGCAGGCCAGTTTGAATGCCGACGAGGGGGCCACTGCTGTGGCGGTGCTGGCCGGTGAGTTGCGTCGGCACTGTATTGCCGGGCATGTGGCCCGCTTGATGGCACCTTTTTCCATTCAGGATGAGGAAGCCGCCTTGGCTGCGATGGCGCAGTCACTGGGGCCGGCTTTGATCGCCTACCATTTTCCGGAAGAGGCCGCACAGATCATGCGGCTGATGCAGGAGTTGCCCGCCACCGAGCCTGAAGGCCGACCCACGCCCGGCATGCAGCCAGATGCTGCCGTGAGTGCAGTGTTGGGGGTTGAAATGGATGAGTTGACGGCTGCCGTGTTGCGTCACTGGGGGCTGCATGAGCGCCTACTGTCGGCGGCGCGGCCCTTGAGTCGAAGCAATCCGGTGCGCAAGCCCGTCACCCGAGAGGAAACCTTGCGCACGGTGGCAAGCCTGGCCAATGAGCTGGCTGCGTCGGTGCTGCTGGAACTGGAGAAACAGCCTTCGGCCGTGCACCAGGTGTACACACGCTATGCGCGTGCGCTGGAGTTGACCCCGAAAGAGTGTATCCAGAACCTGGAGTTGGCCACCCGCCTGGTAGACGGCGGGCGGCGGGCGGAAGTGGTCAGCCCAACTTGAGGGCCTGAGCGCAGGCCTTGACCAATTCAGGGCCTTCATAGATGAGGCCGGTGTAGATCTGGACGAGGTCGGCACCAGCGTCGCGTTTCGAGCGGGCATCGGCGGCGCTCATGATGCCACCCACCCCGATGATGGGATAGCGCGGGCCCAAAGCAGCACGCAGTTGGCGGATCACCTGGTTGCTGGCTTCCAGCACAGGTGCACCGCTGAGGCCACCGGTTTCTTCGGCGTGGGGCAGACCCTTGACGGCTTCGCGCGAGATGGTGGTGTTGGTGGCGATGACACCGTCGATCTCGTTCTTTTGCAGCGTGGCGGCAATGACGCCCACCTGGGTTTCGTCCAGATCCGGTGCGATCTTCACGAACATCGGCACGGTGCGGCCATGGCGCTTGATGAGGTCCTGACGACGCTCTTGAAGCTGGGCGAGCAAGGCGTCGAGGGCCTCGTCGCTTTGCAGGGCGCGCAGGTTCTTGGTGTTGGGCGAGGAGATGTTGACCGTGACGTAGTCGGCGTGTGGGTACACGCCTTCCAGGCAGATCAGGTAGTCGTCAACCGCGTTTTCAATGGGCGTGACGGCGTTCTTGCCGATGTTCAGGCCCAGGATGCCGCCATTCCGGCGAAAGCGCGCGCGCTTGACGTTGGCGAGGAAGGCGTCAAGGCCTTCGTTGTTGAAGCCCAGGCGGTTGATGAGGGCGTTGGCGTCCGGCAGGCGGAACATGCGGGGCTTGGGGTTGCCCGGCTGCGCCTTGGGGGTCACGGTGCCCACTTCCACAAAGCCGAACCCCATGGCGCCCAGGCCGTCGATGACGCGGCCGTTCTTGTCCAGGCCGGCAGCCATGCCCACCCGGTTGGGGAAGGTGATGCCGGCGATTTCAACGGGGTCGTTGACCCGTTCGGCACCCCACAGGCAGGCCAGCGGGGTGTTCTGGAAACGGGCGAGACCGGCCATGGTCAGCTCGTGCGCGGCCTCCGGGTCCATCTTGAACAACACGGATTTCGGCAGGGAGTAGGGAAGTAAGGCCATGAGGTGGCAGAAACGGCACACGTGTGAAACAAGCCGCTATTGTCCCCGATCTCGGGGAGGTGGCCGTCGACGGTCTTTCGTGTGGGGCAAGGCGGGGAGGCGACAGTGTCGGTATGGCAAACTGCGCCCCCTGTAGCTGGGTTGGGCGTGGCGGTGATCACGTGCATGGCCCCACCCGCGTGAGCGTTTCTGAACGAGGCCGAGCTTGGACAAGATCCTGATGCAACTGGCGGCGGAACTGAATGTTCGCCCCGCGCAAGTCAATGCTGCCGTGCAACTGCTGGATGGCGGTGCGACGGTGCCTTTCATTGCCCGTTATCGCAAGGAGGCCACCGACGGCCTCGATGACACCCAACTGCGTGACCTGGAAGCCCGCCTGGGCTACTTGCGTGAGCTGGAAGACCGCCGTGCCGCGGTGCTCAAGAGCATCGAAGAGCAGGGCAAGCTGACGCCCGAGTTGCGCGCTGCGATTGAAGCGGTGCCGACCAAGCAGGAACTGGAAGACCTGTACCTGCCCTACAAGCCCAAGCGCCGCACCAAGGGCATGATTGCCCGCGAGGCGGGTATTGAGCCACTGGCCGACAAGCTGTTTGCCGACCCGACGCTGGACCCGCAGGCCGAGGCTGCTGCGTTTGTGAACGCCGATGCGGGCTTTGCCGACACGTTTGCGGTGCTGGATGGCGTGCGCGACATCCTGTCGGAGCGCTGGGCCGAAGACGCCACGCTGATCGGCAAGATGCGCGACTGGTTGTGGTCGGAGGGGCTGTTCCAGTCGAAGCTGATGGCGGGCAAGGACGAGAACAACCCGGATGTGGCCAAGTTCCGCGACTATTTCGACTACGACGAGCCGATTCGCACTGTGCCTTCGCACCGCGCGTTGGCGGTGTTCCGTGGCCGTACGCAAGAGATCTTGGATGCCAAGCTGGTGTTGGACGAAGAAGTGGTGCCCGGCAAGCCTTCGCTGGCCGAGGGGCGCATTGCCGTTCACTTGGGCTGGAGCCACAGCAAGCGCCCCAGTGATGACCTGATCCGCAAGTGCATCGCCTGGACCTGGAAGGTGAAGCTGTCGCTGAGCCTGGAGCGTGACCTGTTCGCGCGCCTGCGCGAGGCGGCCGAAGCCACGGCCATCAAGGTGTTTGCCGAGAACCTGCGTGACCTGTTGTTGGCCGCGCCGGCTGGCAAGCGCGTGGTGATGGGGCTGGACCCCGGCATCCGCACGGGCGTGAAGGTGGCGGTGGTGAGCGACACGGGCAAGGTGCTGGACACCTCGACCGTGTACCCGCATGAGCCGCGCAAGGACTGGGAAGGCTCGATCCACACGCTGGCGCGTTTGTGCGCTGCCCATGGCGTCAACCTGATCGCCATTGGCAATGGTACCGCCAGCCGTGAAACGGACAAGCTGGCTGCCGACCTGATCAAGCGCATCCAGCAACTGGCGCCGGGCACGCACATCGAGAAGGTGGTGGTGTCGGAGGCCGGGGCGTCGGTGTATTCAGCGTCGGAGTTCGCTTCGAAAGAGCTGCCGGATCTGGACGTGAGCTTGCGCGGCGCGGTGTCGATTGCCCGCCGTCTGCAAGACCCGCTGGCCGAGCTGGTGAAGATCGACCCCAAGAGCATTGGCGTGGGGCAGTACCAGCACGACGTCAATCAGAGCGAGCTGGCGCGCACGCTGGACGCGGTGGTGGAAGACTGCGTGAACTCGGTGGGCGTGGACCTGAACACCGCTTCGGCGCCTTTGCTGGCACAGGTGTCGGGCCTGAGCACGGCGGTGGCCAACAGCATCGTGCGCTGGCGCGACGCCAATGGCGCGTTCCGCAACCGCAAGCAGTTGATGGACGTGGCCGGGCTGGGGGCCAAGACCTTCGAGCAGGCCGCTGGCTTCTTGCGGATTCGTGACGGAGACAACCCGCTGGACGTGACCGGGGTGCACCCGGAAACCTATCCGGTGGTGGAGAAGATGCTGGCGACGACCGGCAAGCCCATTGGCGAGCTGATGGGCAAGAGCGATGTGCTGCGCAGCCTCAAGCCGGAACTGTTTGCTGACGAGAAGTTTGGCGTCATCACGGTGAAGGACATTCTGGGTGAGCTGGAGAAGCCGGGCCGTGACCCGCGCCCGGACTTCAAGGTGGCCCGCTTCAACGATGGTGTGGAAGACATCAAGGACCTGAAGGAAGGCATGGTGTTGGAAGGCACGGTCAGCAACGTGGCGCAGTTTGGCGCCTTCGTGGACCTGGGCGTGCACCAGGACGGCCTGGTTCACGTGAGCCAGTTGTCCAACAAGTTCGTCACCGACGCACGTGAGGTGGTCAAGACCGGCGACATCGTGAAGGTGAAGGTGCTGGAGGTGGATCTGTCACGCCAGCGCATTTCGCTGACGATGAAGCTGGATGCGGCGACGGGGCCGAAGGCCACAGGAGCCGGGCGTGACAGCGGCTTCCGCCCCGCAGCGCGCAACGAGCGCGTGCAGGGTGGCGGTCGCGGGGCGGGCGCTGCTGGCGGGGCGGCGCAAGGGCAGTCGGCCATGGCCGCAGCGTTTGCCAAGTTGCAAACCAAGCGCTGATGAGCAGTAACCCATGGCGGCACGACGAGGCTGCAATGGGTGGATGGTCAAACGACAAACGCCCGGTGGAAGCCGGGCGTTTTGCTGTGTGCGCTTGTCTGAGTGAGACGTTGAGGTCGTGAGACCTGCTCAGTCCTTGAAGCGCAGCAGTCGCAGGCCGTTGAAGACCACGATCAGGCTGGCGCCCATGTCGGCAAAGACGGCCATCCACAAGGTGGCGTGACCCGTCAGCGCCAGCGCAAAGAAAACCAGCTTGATGCCCAGCGCCAGCGCGATGTTCTGCTTCAGCACGGCCGAGGTGCGGTGGCTGAGGCGCACGAAAGTGGCAATCTTGCGTGGGTCGTCGTCCATGATGGCGACGTCAGCGGCTTCGAGGGCTGTGGCGGTGCCGGCGGCGCCCATGGCCAGACCGACGTGCGCCCGAGCCAGGGCGGGGCCGTCGTTGACACCGTCGCCCACCATGCCGACGTGGCCGTGTTCGCGGATGAGGTCTTCGATGGCCTTCAGCTTATCATCGGGGAGCAGGTTGCCGCGTGCATCGTCGATGCCGGCCTGCTGGGCCATGTGGCGGGCGGCCAGGGCGTTGTCGCCGCTGAGCATGACGGGGTGGATGCCCAGAGCCTGGAGTTGACGCACGGCGTCGGCCGATTCCGGGCGCAGGGTGTCGGAGACGGCCAGCAGGGCCTGCGGGCCGGCGCTGTTGATCAGGATGAGGGCGGTCTGGCCGGTTTGCTCGATCTCGGCCAGTTGGGCTTCCAGCGCGGGGGAGCAGAGGCCAAGGTCTTCGAGCAGGCGGTGGTTGCCCAGGTGCCAGGTTTGCTGGTCGATGTCACCCCGCACTCCCAGGCCGTGCAGGCTGTGGAAGGCGGTGACGTCGGACAGGGGCGTTTGCCCGGCGGCGCGCGCCTGCCAGGCTTGGACCACGGCTTGTGCGACCGGGTGCGCGCTGTGGTGATCCAGGCTGGCGGCCAGGCGCAGGGCTTCGGTGTCGCTCAAGGTGCCCAGGGAGTGCACCAAGGTCAAGGCCGGCTTGCCGTGGGTCAAGGTGCCGGTCTTGTCCAGTGCGATGGCCTTGAGCAGGCGGCCGCCTTCGAGGTGCGCGCCGCCTTTGACCAGGATGCCGCGTCGGGCGGCCGCGGCCAGGCCGCTGACCACGGTGACCGGGGTGGACACCACCAGCGCGCAGGGGCAGGCAATGACCAGCATCACCAGGGCCTGGTAGACCCAGTGCAGCCAGCCTTGCGTGGTGAGCAAGGGGCCGAGCACGGCGGTGGCCAGGGCCAGCAGCACGACGATGGGGGTGTAGTAGCGCGCGAACTGATCGACAAAGCGCTGCATGGGGGCGCGTTGCGATTGCGCTTCCTGGATGGCTCGGGCAACGCGGGCCAGGGTGCTGTCACCGGCCGCTGCGGTGACGAGGGCTTCGAGTACGCCGTTGGTGACGATGGTGCCGGCGTAGAGGGTGTCACCCTCTTGCTTGTCCACGGGCAGGCTCTCGCCCGTGATCGGGGCTTCGTTGAGCGCCGCCTGCCCCTGTGTGACGCGGGCGTCGAGCGGCACGCGTTCGCCGGCGCGCACACGGATGCGGGCGCCGGTGCGCACCTGTTCTACCGGTTGGCTGACCCAGTTGCTGCCGAGCCAGACCTGAGCTGTGTCGGGTGCGAGGGCGGACAGAGACTGGATGGCGTGACGGGCCCGTTCCAGCGACAAGGCCTCGATGGCCTCGGCCAGGGCGAAGAGGAAGACCACCATCGCGGCTTCCGACCAGCGACCGATGATCAGGGCGCCGCCGACCGCCAGCGTCATCAGGAAGTAGATGTTGAGCGTGAAGTGGCGCAGCGCGATCCAGCCCTTTTTCAGGGTGGGCAGGCCGCTGGTGAGGATCGCCACCACGGCCAGCACGGCACCCAGAGGGTGATGCTCGTTGCCGGTGATCCAGGCGGTGGCTTCGGCTGCGACGGCGGCCACCCCGGAGACGGCCAGCCACAGGCGCGCCCGCATGGGCAGGGCAGGGGGCAAGGCCGTCGGGCGTTGGCCGGCTTCGATCAGGTGAGGGCCCATGCCGATGGCGATCAGCGCTTCCTCGACCGGGTGCAGGTCGTTCAGTCGGTGATAGATCGTGAGCTCACGCCCGATGAGGTTGAAGTCCAGCCGCACGATGCCCGGCATGGGCTCAAGCTTGTTGCGGATCAGGCGTTCTTCGGTGGGGCAGTCCATCTGCTCGATGCGGTAGCGCACTCGGGCGGCATCGGGCGGGGCTTCTTGAGAGCTAGGGGAGACAAGCTGCGCGGCCTGGGTGGCAGGACCGCAGCAGCTGTCAGTGTGCCCGTGGTCGTCACCGTGATCGGTGGGCGAAGAGGGGGCACAACATGGCGCTTGTGGCGCAATGTGAATGGGGATGATGGCGCGCTTTGGAGGCGTCTGAGGCGACTGCTGGCTCATGCCTCATTCTGGCACGCAGGCATCACCCCTGATGGCACTGATGTCAGGCGGGGCCTGTCAGCGCATGCTGCCGGTCTTCTGAAAGCGCGTGTGCCAGGCAAAGGCTTCTTCCAGCAGGTGCGGCGTGTGGCCGCCGCGCTGGGTGGCGGCCTTGAAGTAGTCCTGCAGCATGCCGCGGTAGCTCGGGTCCACGCAGTTCGTGATGATGACGGCGGCGCGTTCGCGCGGCGCCAGACCACGCAGGTCGGCCAGGCCGTGCTCGGTCACGATCACGTCCACATCGTGCTCGGTGTGGTCCACGTGGGTGACCATGGGCACGATGGATGAGATCGCGCCATGCTTGGCCATCGACTTGGTCACGAAGACCGACAGGTGGGCGTTGCGGGCAAAGTCGCCCGAGCCGCCGATGCCGTTCATCATGTGCGTGCCGTTGACGTGCGTGGAGTTGATGTTGCCGTAGATGTCGCACTCCAGCGCCGTGTTGATGGCGATGAGGCCCAGGCGACGGATCACCTCGGGGTGGTTGGACACCTCTTGCGGACGCAGCACCAGACGCGACTTGTAGTTCTGGATGTTGCCCAGCACGCGCTCGTAGGTCGGCTTGGTTAGGGTGATGGACGAGGCTGAGGCGAAGCTCAGGCGGCCGCTGTCCAGCAACTCAATGGCGCTGTCTTGCAAGACCTCGGAGTACATCTTGAGATCGTGGAAGGGCGAGTCGATCAGGCCGGTCAGCACGGCGTTGGAGATGGTGCCAATGCCTGATTGCAGCGGTTGCAGCGAGGCCGACAGGCGGCCCCTCTTCACTTCGTGGCGCAGGAACTGGTCCAAGTGGCCGGCGATGGCGTTGGTATCCTCATCTGGCGGCAGGATGTTGGACGGGCTGTCGTCCTTTTCCGTGATGACGATGGCGGCGATCTTGGCCGGGTCAATGGGAATGAAGGGCACGCCGATGCGCTGTTCGGGATTGATCAGCGGGATGGGCTGGCGGTAAGGGCGGTAGGTGGGGATGAAGATGTCGTGCAGGCCTTCGAGCTCGACCGGCATCTTCAGGTTGATTTCGATGATGACCTTCTTGGCCAGGATGGCGAAGCTGGCCGAGTTGCCCACCGAGGTGGTCGGCACGATGGCGCCGGTTTCGGTGATGGACGAGGCTTCGATGACGGCAATGTCCACGGGGGCCAGCTGGCCCGAGCGCAACTGCTCGACGGTTTCGGACAAGTGCTGGTCGAGGAACATCACCTCGCCGTTGTTGATCTTCTTGCGCAGCGTGGCGTCCACCTGGAAGGGCAGGCGGCGCGAGATGGCATTGGCTTCGGCCAGGATCTTGTCGGTGTCGTTGCCCAGCGAGGCACCCGTCATCAGGGTGATCTGCAGGTGTTCCTGGCGGGAGCGGTCGGCCAGCGCCAGCGGCACCGCCTTGCAATCGCCCGCGCGGGTGAACCCGCTCATGCCCACGGTCATGCCGTTTTCGAACAGGGTGGCGGCGTCGTGCGCGGACATGATCTTGTCGCGCAGGCGAGCCAGACGGATGCGGTCTTCGTACATGGTGTCTCCAGTGGGGCGTACACGCCGATGCCTTGCCGGCGTGCAATATGGAAATCAGTATAAAAACGGACATATAGTCGCGGGGCGACTTATATTCATGAGATCCAGTCGGAAAACGAATGTCATTGCGCGTCGAGCATCATGGACCTGCGAGCCCTGCGTTACTTTGTTGAAACCGTGCGCCACAGCAGCTTCACCCACGCGGCGGAGCACCTGTGTGTGACCCAGTCCACGGTGAGCAAGATGGTGCGCCAGTTGGAAGATGAGATCGGCCAGCCCCTGTTGATCCGCGAGGGGCGAGGGGTGCGCCTGACCGACGCCGGCAAGATCGTCTTCGAGCGGGGGCAGGAGGCACTGGGGGTGGTCAGGAGCCTGACGCAGGATGTGGCGGATCTGACCGGCTTGGTCCGTGGGGAGGTCACGGTGGGCATTCCGCCCATGGTCAATTTGTTCTTCCCGCCCTTGATCAAGCGCTTCAAGGAGCGCTATCCGCAGATCAAGTTGCGCGCCCAGGAGGCTGGCGGGCAAGTGATCGAGCAGCGCGTGCTGGCGGGCGAACTGGAAGTGGGTGTGACAGTGTTGCCGGTGCCCGCCAACAGTGGCTTGACCAGCACGGAGTTGGGGCGCTTCCCCATCTGCCTGGTCGGCACCCCGGCATCGTCGTGGTTTCGGGTTGAACAGCCGACGCTGGCGACGCTGGATCAGGAGCCGTTGTTGATGTTCAGTGAAGACTACGCACTGACCAAACGGCTGCGCACGGGCTTCATCCAGGCCGGGGTCGAGCCCGTGATCGTGGCGCAGAGTGGACAGTGGGACTTTCTGTTGTCGATGGCGATGGCCGGCCTGGGCACGGCCCTGATGCCGGAACCCTTGCTCAAACGGCTGCGATTGCCGGCCGACGTGGTGATCCGCCCCTTGTGCGAGCCCGAGGTGAGCTGGCGTGTGGGGCAGGTGTGGGTGCCAGAGCGGCACATGTCGCATGCGGCTAGGGCATGGCTGGCGGTGTGCGCCGAGGGCAGTGCCTTGCCCTTGTTCTGACGCGGCGCGCCTCACGGATTGGCACAGGTCGCTGCGCTATCCTTGCCGCCCATGAAAGCCTTGCACATTCACGTGGGCGAACGCGCCCGGCGACACATTGAGGCGAACGGGCTGCAGCCCAGCGACATCCGCGTCGTTCCGGCGGCGGCCGGTGGCCCCAAGGGCCTCATCCTCAACCACCTGGACCGGCATCTGTTCGGGCACTGGTTACCGCAAGGGGGCCACACGGTTCACCTGGTGGGCGCCTCCATTGGGGCCTGGCGCATGGCCACGGCGGGCATGGTCGACCCGGTGCGCTCGTTTGCCGATTTGGCCCATGGCTACATTGCGCAGCACATCGAGCCGGAGGCGGGGCGCAAGATGCCTTCGCCTCGCCGGGTGACGCAGGGCTTCACCGACACCTTGAACAGCTTCTTCGGTGAGGAAGTGCCGGGCATCCTGAGTCACCCTCGTTATCGCCTGCATGTGCTGACGTCGCGCGGCCGGCAGGTGCTGCGCCAGGCCACCCCGTCACGCACCATGCTGGGCTTCACTGGTCTGGCCTTGGGCAACGCGGTTTCACGCAAGGCGGTGGGCCTGTTTCTGGAGCGCACGGTGTTCTCGACGCCGGGCGAGGCCTTGCCCGTGCCATTGCGCGACCTGCCCACCGGCCGCGTGGAGTTGAACACCGGTAACTTCATCCCGGCCATGCTGGCGTCTTGCTCCATCCCCTTCATGCTGGAGGCAGTGCGGGACATTCCCGGCGCGGTTCAGGGCTCGCACTGGGACGGTGGCATCGTGGATTACCACTTCCACTGGCATTACGCGGCCATGCAGCCTGGCTTGGTGCTGTATCCGCATTTCCAGAAGCAGGTGGTGCCGGGCTGGCTGGACAAGGCCTGGAAATGGCGGCATGGTGCCACGCTCTGGTTGGACAACATGGTGCTGCTGGCGCCCAACCCGGCCTGGGTGGAGACCCTTCCGGGCCGCAAGCTGCCCGACCGAAAGGACTTCACGGGCTTGGACCGCGAGGCCCGTGTGCGCGCCTGGACCCAGGCCGTGGCGCAGGCCGCGCAACTGGCCGATGAGTGGCAAGACTGGTTGCAGCGTGGCTGCCCCGCTGGCGAGGTCTTGCCGCTGTGATGTCATGACCTGAGCCGGGCAGGCTCGCTACACTTGAACGCATGGACACCCTCAGCAGCCTGTTGCTCATTGCCGCCCTGATTTCCGCCAGTGCCTTCTTTGCGATTGCCGAGCTGTCGGTCGCGGCCTCCCGCCGCCTGCGGCTGCGCCAGATGCTGGAGCAAGGCGAGGCGCGTGCGGCCAAGGTTTTGGCGGTGCAGGACGAGCCCGGTGACTTTTTCACCGCCATCCAGATCGGGGTGAACACCGTCGCGATCTTGGGCGGTGTGGTGGGGGAGGGTGCGTTTGCACCGCTGTTGCAACCACTGCTGGCTGCACTGCCGTTGAGCGAGAGCCAGGCCAACACGGCGGCCGCGGTGGTGTCGTTCGTGATCGTGACCAGCTTGTTCATCTTGTTGGCCGACCTGTTTCCCAAGCGTCTGGGCATGTCGGCCCCCGAGCAAGTGGCTCTGAGGGTGGTCGGCCCCATGCACCTGTTTCAGCGCGTGGTGCGCCCGCTGGTCTGGCTGTTCAAGGGCATGTCGGAAGGGCTCTTCCGCCTGTTGGGCTTGCCCGATCGCCGCGACGAGGGCGTGACCTCGGACGACATCCTGGCCATGGCGGCCGCAGGCGCGGAAGCCGGTGTGCTCGCGGCGCAGGAGCACCAGGTCATCGAAAACGTGATTGAGCTGGACACCCGCCTGGTCACCAGCTCGATGACCGCACGCGACAGCATCGTGCACCTGATGCTGGACGACAGCGAGGCGCTGATCCGGGCCCGCATCGACCAGTACCCGCACTCGACCTACCTGGTCTGCGATGGCGACATCGACCATGTGGTCGGCTATGTGGACTCGAAGGACTTGCTGAGCCTGGCCTTCAAAGGCCTGCCCATCAGCCTGCGTGGCAACGACGGTCTGGTCAAGAAGGTGCTGACGGTGCCCGACCGGCTGACCTTGTCCGAAGTGCTGATGCAGTTCCGCCAGGCCTATGTGGACTTCGCGGTCATCATCAATGAGTACAGCCTGGTGGTGGGCATCATCACCATCAACGACGTGATGAGCACGGTGATGGGCGGGCTGGTGGGGCCGCAGGATGAAGAGCAGATCGTGCAGCGCGATGCCAACTCGTGGCTGATTGACGGCGTCACGCCGATCGAGGATGTGCTGCGTGCCCTGGACTTGGACAGCCTGCCCAGCCAGGATGAGTACGAGACCCTGGCGGGCTTCATCATGGTGATGCTGCGCCGCGTGCCACGCCGCACCGACAAGGTCGTGTGCGAGGGCTACCAGTTCGAGGTGCTGGACGTGGACAGCTACCGGATCGACCAGGTGATGGTCAGCCGCATCGAACCGGTGGCATCTACCACTTCGCTCGATACGGCTGCCTGATCACATCGACGCTTCGAGGATGGCGCGGTATTCCTCGGCCGTGGCCACGCGGGGATTGGTCTTGTGGCAGTGGTCGGCCATGGCGCCGCTGATGATGCGATCGAACCACTCGCGCTGAACGCCCATGGCGGCCAGGCCGCTGGGCAGACCCAGGCGGGCGTTCATGTCGCGGATGGCCTGGGGAATGTCGGCCTCGGAGGCCAAGCCCATGGCATGCGCCATGCGGGCCAGACGGCGCTCCTTCTGAATCGACTCGGCGCCCGCGTTGAACTGGATGACAGCCGGCAGGAACATGGCGTTGAGCGTGCCGTGGTGCAGCTTGGGGTTCACGCCACCCAGGCTGTGGCTCAGGCTGTGCACGGCGCCCAGGCCCTTCTGAAACGCCATGGCGCCTTGCATGGACGCGCTAATCATGTTCAGACGGGCCTCGCGGTCGTTGCCGTCGCGCGTGGCACGTTCGATGTGGGCCCAGGCGCGCTCCAGACCGTCCAGCGCGATGCCGTCGGCGGGCGGGTTGAACGCGGGCGCCATGAAGGTTTCCATGCAGTGCGCGATCGCATCCATGCCGGTGGCCGCCGTCAGTGCTGGGGGCAGGCCCAGGGTCAGTTCCGGGTCGCAGATGGCGGCCTTGGGCATCAAGTTCCAGGAGTGGAAACCCAGCTTGCGGCCGTCGTCCACGATGACGATGGCGCCTCGCGCAACCTCGCTGCCCGTGCCGGCGGTGGTCGGCACCGCGATCAGGGGCGCGGCGGCCGCGGTGATCTTGGGTGAGCCGCCTTCGATGGTGGCGTAAGTGGTCAGGGGGCCGGGGTGGGTGGCCATGATGGCCAGGCCCTTGGCCAAGTCGATGCTGGAGCCGCCGCCGACGGCGATCAGGCCGTCACAGCCAGCCGCTTCCCAGATCGCGTGTGCCGCACGCACGGCCGCCTCGGTCGGGTTGGGCGGGGTCTGGTCGAACACGGTCACCGGCAGGTCGGCCAGCGCGTCCAGCGCCTTCTGCAGCACGCCCGCTGCCCGCACACCTGCGTCGGTCACAACGAGGGGACGACGGATGCCGATGCGTTCGCACTCGGCTGCGAGCTGGCGGATGGCGCCGAACTCGAACTGGATCTGGGTGAGGTACAGGATGGTGGCCATGGCGCTGTAGGGGATGAAGAGGGTGGCGGGATCAAAAGCCGACGGACGATTCTCCCCTCAAAGCAGGGGGTTCCCACTAAAAAGTACCTGCTGGTTTGCCCCATGGTCAAAGCTGTGTCATACGATACGCTTCATGCATGAAACGGGCGTTTGAAACGTCTGTATCTCGGAGACCCTTCGCACATGACCGCGGCCACCCCACGCCTGACCCCTGCCGACACCAAGTCCCGCATCCTCGATGCGGCCGAGGCGCTGTTCGTGGCCGGTGGCTTCGATGCCATGTCGATGCGCCAGATCACGACCACGGCCAGCGTCAACCTGGCGGCGGTCAACTACCACTTCGGCAGCAAGGATGCGTTGATCCAGGCCGTGCTGGCCCGTCAGCTCGATCCGCTCAACGACGCCCGTGTGGCCTTGCTCGGCGCCCTGGAGACCGATCTCGGGGAGCGCATGACCTGCGAGCACGTGCTGGTGGCCATGTTCCTGCCGGCCGTGCGCATGTCGCGCAGCGGCGCGCCCAATGCCGAGCGCTTCCTGCACTTCCTGGGACGCGCCTACACCGACCCGTCTCCCGTGGTGCGCGAGTTCATTGATACGCATTACCTCGAAACCCTGGGCCGCTTCTTCCTGGCCTTCCAGCGCACGCTGCCCGAACTGAGCCGCGAAGACCTGGGTTTCCGCCTCAATTTCGCCATGGGCGCGCTGTCCGGCATCCTGGCTGGTGGCAACACCCAGCGGCTGATCCGTGACTTCACCCAAGGGCAGGGCGACCAGGAGGTCACGCTGCTCTCCCGCCTGATTTCCCTGATGGTGGCAGCGCTGAAGGCGCCCCTGCCTGGGCCCGGTGACGCCACGGTGCTGGACGCCATCCTCCGGATGCCAGCGGTGGCCCGCCTGACGCCGGAAGCTTGATCCAACTGTGAATGCGGCTCGCAAGGCCGCGATGTTCTTCAACCGGTCTGATGCTTGGAATGTAGGCGCAGACCCCTTTCTCTGCGAGTGTTCTGATGAGTGACGGATACCTTGACTTCGCCAATTCGGGCCTGGGCGCCAAGCTGGTCAACATGCTGGGCCTGCCCAAGCCGCTGCCGCTGGAACGCTATCAGCCTGGTCAGCCGGTGATCCAGGGCACGGTGCTGGTGGGCGGCGGTGAACAAGCGCCGCTGTTGCCCGCCCTGGCCAAGGTGTTCAAGGCCATTGGTGCCCAAACGCTGGCGCACGAGCGTCTGCCCCAGTGGGTGAGCATTGGCAACCAGGCCGGCTTGACGACTGGCCGGTGGGGCGGTGCCGGCAAGGGCGGCGAAAAGGTCAAGGCCCTGGTGTTCGACGCCACCGGTTTGACCGACAGCACCCAGTCGGACGCGCTGTACTGGTTCTTCCACGACACCGCTCGCTCGCTGCTGCCTTGCGGGCGCGTGGTGGTGTTGGGCCGTCCGCCTGAAGGCTGTGCCTCGCCGCGCCAGGCCACCGTGCAGCGTTCGCTCGAAGGCCTGACCCGTTCGCTGGGCAAGGAATTGAAGAAGGGCAGCAACGCCCAGCTGGTCTACGTGGCCGAAGGTGCCGAAGACCAGATCGAGTCCACGCTGCGCTTCCTGCTGTCGCCGCGTTCGGCCTATGTGTCGGCCCAGGTGATCCGCATCGGTCAGGTCGTGGGCGCCTCGCAGTCGCCCGCTGACTGGCAGCAGCCCCTGGCCGGCAAGAAGGTGCTGGTGACTGGGGCGTCCCGCGGCATTGGCGCAGCCATCGCCGAAGTGATGGCCCGTGATGGCGCGCAGGTGATCTGCCTGGACGTGCCACAGGCGCAGGCCGGCCTGGATGAAGTGGCCAAGAAGATAGGTGGCACCTCGCTGGCCCTGGACATCGGTTCGACCGAAGCCCCGCAAAAGCTGGTGGACGCCGCCAAGGCCCAGGGCGGCTGGGACGTGGTCGTGCACAACGCCGGCATCACCCGCGACAAGACGATCGCCAACATGAAGCCCGAAATCTGGCAACTGGTGGTCAACGTCAATCTGTCCACACAGGAGCGCATCAACGAGGCCTTGGTCGAATCCGGTGCGCTCAAGGCCGGTGGTCGCATCGTCTGCGTGTCGTCCATCTCGGGCATCGCCGGCAACATGGGCCAGACCAACTACGCCGTCTCCAAGGCGGGCGTGATCGGCATGGTGCAAAGCAGCGCACCGATCTTTGCCAAGCAGGGCATCACCATCAACGCGGTGGCCCCCGGCTTCATCGAAACCCAGATGACGGCCGCCATCCCGTTCGCCATCCGCGAAGCCGGGCGCCGCATGAACTCCATGAGCCAGGGCGGTCAGCCCGTGGACGTGGCCGAAGCCATTGGCTGGTTCGCCAGCCCCGCTTCCAGCGGCATCACGGGCAATGTGGTCCGTGTGTGTGGCCAGAGCCTGATCGGCGCCTGATCTTCACAGCACCCCGAGGCGCACGGCCATGAAGATCATCGAAGTCAACAAGCTGCCCAGCCCCTTGAGTCTGAACCTGGGGGCCTTGCGCTCCAGCACCAAGCGTCCCGGGGTGGTCGAGTCCCTGCCGCAGGTCACCTATGTGCGCCCGCATGTGGTGGTTGACGGCAAGAAGGCCCAGGCCTATGCCAAGGTGTGTGGCTTCCAGAAAGCGCATGGCGTGCCCATGCTCTTCCTGCACATGGAGGCCTTCCCGCTGGCCATGATGCTGTTTGGCAGCAAGCGCTTCCCGTGGCCGGCCATGGGCATCGTGCATCTGGCCAACAGTGCCACCTTGCACCAGCGTGTGCAGCCCGGCGATGCCCTGCGCATTGAAGTACAGACGGGGGAGCTGTTCAAGCACGAGAAGGGGCAGGTCTTCACCTTGCACGCCCGCGCCCTGCGCGACGGGCAACTGGTGTGGGACAGCACCTGGACCCTGCTGCGCATGGGCGTGAGGCAGCCTCAGGGCGCGCCCTATGTCAGCGCGCTCGGCGAGCTGCCGCCGCTGGCGCGTCAGGCGGACTTCTATGCCGACTCCGGCATCGGCCGTCGCTACGGCTTGGTGTCGGGTGACATCAACCCCATCCACCTGTCAGCCATCACGGCCAAGTTCCTGGGCTTTCGCCGTGCCGTGGCGCATGGCATGTGGACCAAGGCCAAGGCCCTGAGCACCTTGTTGCCACGTGAAGACGTGGCCTACGCCTCGGTGCAGGTCGAGTTCAAGACGCCGCTTTTCCTGCCGGCACGCGCCTCGCTGTGGGCCGTGCGAGACGAGCACGGTGCGGTCTTCGAGGTGCGCAACGCCCGGGGCGACAAACCTCACCTACGCGGCCGGGTCACGTACTGACACCTGTCGCCCCCTTCATCAGTTTCAAGGACTTTCACCATGAGCAACACCATCCGCCGCGTCGCCATCCTGGGCGGCAACCGTATCCCCTTCGCCCGCTCCAACACGGTCTACTCCAACGTCTCCAACCAGGAGATGCTGACCGCCACGCTGCAAGGCCTGGTCGACCGCTTCCACCTGCATGGCGAACGCCTGGGGGACGTGGCCGCCGGCGCCGTGATGAAGCACAGCCGCGACTTCAACCTGGTGCGCGAATCGGTGCTGTCCACCACGCTGGCCCCTGAAACCCCGGCCTACGACCTGCAGCAGGCCTGCGGCACCGGTCTGGAAGCGGCCATGCTGGTGGCCAACAAGATCGCACTGGGTCACATCGAATCCGGCATTGCCGGCGGCGTGGACACCACCTCCGACGCCCCCATCGGCATCAACGAAAAGATGCGCAAGATCCTGATGGAGGCCAACCGTGCCAAGGGCACCGTGGCGCAGCTGAAGGTGCTCTCCAAGATCCGCCCCAGCATGCTGGTCAAGCCGGCCATTCCCCGCAATGGCGAGCCCCGCACTGGCTATTCCATGGGTGAGCACGCCGAGCTGATGGCGCGCGAATGGAACATCCCGCGCGAGGAGCAGGACCAACTGGCCTGCGCCAGCCACGCCAACCTGGCGCGTGCCTACAAGGAAGGCTTCATGGCCGATCTCATCACCCCCTTCAAGGGCGTGAGCCAGGACAACAACCTGCGCGAAGGCCTGACCATCGAAAAGCTGCGCTCGCTCAAGCCCTGCTTCGACAAGAAGGTGGCCCCGGGCCAAGGCACCTTGACCCCCGGCAACTCCACCCCCTTGACCGACGGTGCCTCGGCCGTGTTGCTCGCCAGTGAGGAGTGGGCCCAGGCTCGCAACCTGCCGGTGCAGGCCTACATCACGCACAGCGAAGTGGCCGCGGTGGACTTCTTCAACAAGAAGGAAGGCCTGTTGATGGCACCGGCCTATGCCGTGCCACGCATGCTGCAACGTGCAGGTCTCACGCTGCAGGATTTCGACTTCTACGAGATCCACGAAGCCTTTGCCGCCCAGGTGCTGTGCACCCTGAAGGCTTGGGAAGACCCGACCTACTGCAAGGAGCGTCTGGGCTTGGACAAGCCCCTGGGCGCCATCGATCGCAGCAAACTCAACGTCAATGGCAGCTCACTGGCTGCGGGTCACCCCTTCGCCGCCACCGGTGGGCGCATCGTGGCCTCGCTGGCCAAGATGCTGGCGCAAAAGGGTTCGGGCCGCGGCTTGATCTCCATCTGCGCGGCCGGTGGCCAAGGCGTCGTTGCCATCATCGAGCGCTGAGCCCCGCGCGATCCGAAGTTCGCACAGCCAGAAGTACAAGAGGAGATTCGCATGAACGCCAGCGTTGCCGCCGCCGTCCGCCCAGCAGGCCAGTCCATCGTCAACCCAGATGGGTCAACCAACCGCATCTGGTTGTCGTCTTACGTGAAGGGGGTGGCGCACGACATCGATGTCAACAAGTACCGCTCATTGGGGCATTACTTCGATGAGTGCATCGAGAAGTTCCGCCATCGCCCGGGCTTTGTCAGCATCGGCACCGAGATGAGCTACGACCGGTTGGATCGACTGGTCAACGCTTTCGCAGGCTGGCTGCAATCGCAGGGCATCCGCAAGGGCGATCGGGTGGCCATCATGCTGCCCAACACCTTCCAGTACCCGGTGTGCCTGTTCGCGGTGTTGCGCATCGGGGCGGTGGTGGTGAACGTGAACCCGCTGTACACGGCGCGAGAACTCAATCACCAGTTGAAGGACAGCGGGGCCGAAACCATCATCGTGATGGAGAACTTTGCCAGCACCTTGCAAGAAGCCCTGGGTGGAACGCAGGTCAAGCGCATCGTGCTGACCCAGATCGGCGATCTCCTGTCGGACGGCTGGCTTAATCCGAAGGGGCGTGCGCTCAACTACGTGATCCGCAAGGTCCAGAAGATGGTGCCGGCCTACAACCTGCCAGGTGCCGTCTGGATGCGCGATGCACTGAAGGCCGGTGGCAAAGTGCAGGTCAAACGTCCCGAGGTGCAGCCTGAGGACCTCGCCTTCCTGCAATACACGGGCGGCACCACAGGCGTGGCCAAGGGTGCGATGCTCACACACCGCAATGTGCTGGCCAACTGCCAGCAGGCACTGGCATTTGCCGAAGGCCAACTGACGGGTGAGACCGAGACCGTGGTCACACCTTTGCCGCTGTATCACATCTTCTCGTTGACGGTGAACTGCCTGATCTTCATGGCATTGGGCGGTCGCAACATCCTCATCGCCAACCCGCGTGACACCAAGCGCGTGATGATGATCTTGAAGAAGGAGAACTTCAGCGGCATCACCTGCGTGAACACGCTGTACGCCTCTTTCCTGGACGACCCTGACTTCCGCAAGCGCGACTTCTCCAATCTCAAGCTCGCCGTGGCCGGTGGCATGGCGCTGCAACGCAGCATCGCCGAGCGCTGGAAAGAGGTCACAGGCAACTCCATCGTCGAAGGGTATGGCCTGACAGAATGCTCCCCCATCGTCACCCAGGCGCCAGTGGACATCAGCAATCCCGGCCCGGCCTTCACGGGCAGCATCGGCGTGCCGGTGCCTTCCACCGAGGTGCGTTGCCGCCGTGAGGACGGTAGCTGGGCCGACATCAACGAGCCAGGCGAGTTGTGCGTGCGTGGCCCGCAGGTGATGAAGGGCTACTGGCAGCGTCCCGAGGACACGGCCAAGACCATCGATGCCGAAGGCTGGTTGGCCACGGGTGACATCGCGGTGATGGACGAGAAAGGCTTCCTCAAGATCGTGGACCGCAAGAAGGACATGATCCTGGTGTCGGGCTTCAACGTCTATCCCAACGAGATCGAAGACGTCATTGCCATGCACCCCGACGTCAAGGAAGTGGCAGCCGTGGGGGTACCCGACGAAGTCGCCGGCGAGCGCGTCAAGGTCATCATCGTGCCGCGCACCCCCACGCTGACCAAGGAAGCGGTGATCGAGCACTGCCGCAAGAACCTGACTGGCTACAAGATCCCGCGTGTGGTCGAGTTCCGCGACACCGAGTTGCCCAAGACGCCTGTGGGTAAGATCTTGCGACGAGAACTTCGCTGACCCACATCATGACCGCGCCTGCTGACTTCACCTTCATCCACCGTTTGCGCGTTCGTTGGGCTGAGGTGGACGGGCAGCATGTGGTGTTCAATGGCCACTACCTGACCTATCTGGATGTGGCCATCACCGAATTCTGGCGCCATGCCGGACTCCCATACCCCGATGCCCTGGCCTTCCATCAGGGCGACATGTTCGTGCGCCGCAACCTGATCGAGTACCACGCGCCTGCGCGCATGGACGACTGGCTCGAGATCGGACTGCGTTGCGAACGCATCGGGCATTCGTCCATCACCGTGGCGTGGGCCATCTGGACGCAGGGCCGCCTGCTGGTCACCGGTGAGGTCGTCAATGTCTTCGTCGACGCGCACAACCGCGTGCCCACGGCGGTGCCTCAGGCCATGCGCGATCAGTTGGCCGCATTTGCGCGGCACGACAGCATCTATCGCGATGAGTTGGGCGATTGGAACACTTTGCAGACCGGTGCTGCCCGCGTGCGACGTGCGGTGTTCATCGAAGAACAGGGCATTCCCGAGTCCGAAGAATGGGACGCAGACGATGCCACAGCAGTTCATGCTTTGGTCAGTAACCTGGCTGGCCTGCCGCTGGCCACGGGGCGGCTCATCCACCTTGGCTTGCCAGCCGGGCAAGCCAAGGTCGGGCGCTTGGCGGTCCTTCGCAGCAGCCGAGGCACGGGCTTGGGTGAACGTGTCCTGAGCGCCTTGATGGCCGAAGCGCGTCGCAGGGAGTTGCACCAGGTGAGCCTGCACGCACAGCTCAGCGCGCGAGCCTTTTACGAGAAGTCAGGCTTCGTTGCTGAAGGTCCGGTGTTCGACGAGGTGGGCATTCCCCATCAGCGCATGGTCATTCGCCTGTGAGCGCACCAGGACTGCTTTTGATCAGGCTTCGAGCGCGAGTCTTGCGAACGGGCAGATCGGTCGACAACTCATGGTTGTCCTGCTCTTGAACCTCGCTGCTTTCAAAGCTGTCATCGGAACGCACCGATGGCGGCGGCAGGGTGGCACTGAGCCGAGCCACCTCAGCGCTGTTCATCGTGTGCCGTGGCGGCCAGTTTTTCAAGGTCACACGTCGCATCAAGGCCATGGGGGAGTGGGCACTGAAGCTGCGCTCCAACACATGCGTCACCACCCGTTTGTTCACCCGCTCGGTGATGATCACCGTCGAGGCCCGTGTGCCGTATCGAAACTCGGGGGCCTTGATGAATGCCGATGAGAGCATTCGTTCCCACTCCAGTCCCACCCCTGTATGAGGCAATTCGGCATCTGCAGCTTGCGCCGGATCGGCGAGCGCAGAGAACAAGCGATTGGCAAGGTCCTCTGCATCGACGGCGGCAGGCATGGCTGCCTTGAGCCTGGTTTTGAGGGCCTGCACCTTGGGCCAAGGCGTGTTCAACTCCGCGTTTGAGAGCCCAAACACCCCTTTCTGCAGACGCTCGGGGTAGAGCCTTTCGTTGTTCAGCCAGAAGCACTCGCCCTCGGCAAAGTCCAGCGCCACCATGTTGAAGCCGTTGTATCCCGTCATTGCCAGGCGTGGCCACAAGCGGCTCATGTCGGTGTCGCCCTTGAGCCACTGCGTGACGAGGTGGCCGCGTGAAGGCGCGAGCGCATCCATCTTTGCCGGGTTTCGCACGTTGGTCACCAGTCCCAGCCGACCCGACGCGGTCAGCCCCAGCCAGGTGCCGCCTTCCGACAGGTCACGCCCTCCGAGGATGGCAGGTCCACCCCCCTCGGGCTCCCACCACCCCAGGCGTGCAGCGGGGCGGTCGTAGAACTCGTCGCGGTTGCTGGCCAGGACAAAGGGGAACCTGCTGCTCTGATCCAGGGAGAAAGCCACCAGGCACATGCTTTACCCCTTCGATGTGGATGGAGGCTGCCCGAGCACGGCAGGCGACCAGCCCATGGGAACGAAACTTTCCACATGGCGTGGTCCGATGAGGCCTGGGGGGAGCATGTGCACCTGCTCAGCCAGCATCTGCTCAAACAGCACATCCACACCGGCGGGGTGTTCATACACCTCCATCCAGGTCTGTTCCACGGCAGGGCTCGCGACTTCATCCGTACGTCGCCACAGGCGGGCCTGCAAACCAGGCCAACGCTGCATGAGTGCTTCCTGCATGGTGATCACAGCATGGAGCGCTTCGGCGGTTCGTGTCTGGGACACCCGGTAGTAGATGAACAAGGCGCGCAGGCCTTCAGGCGAGGACATGGATCCGTGGGAAAGTCAGCGATGCAAGGCAGACTAACGCAAGGAGTGCCGCTTACGTGCCCTTGATGTGTGAACGCACCAGCATTGTGCGTGGTTACCGTTAACTAGTTGACGCAAACGCGGATCGCTGCGGTCGCGACACAGCAATACCGCGGGGTGTATCAGTCCTTGGCGTCGTCGGTGGGGAGTGCGTAAGGCAAGTTGCCCAAGGTCACAGTGAAGCCATCGGCACTGCCGGCCCTCAAAGGCGCACCGCGCGCGGCCAACTTGAGCTCGACCAGCGCACTGCAGCGCGGCGCCGCACCTGGCATGACCGCTGTATTGATCACCACGCCTGCGGGCTGACCTGGATCGGCATCTGTGAACAACTCCTGCCCCGGCGTCAAGGTCTGCTCTGCGTGCGCGACGAAGGCACGGCGCTTCGTGGTTCCCCGGTACTGGCTGCGCGCGACCACTTCCTGACCGGGGTAGCACCCTTTCTGGAAGTTCACGCCACCGATCAACTCATAGTTGATCATTTGCGGCACGAACAGATCGACCGTGGCTTGTTGAACCCGTGGGATGCCACTCATCACGTCAAGCCATTGCCACTGTTCGGCGGGCAGGGGGGGGAGTTTGGCCAGGCAGGCTGGCGCGGCCGCCGCTTCGCCCACCCATAACCAGCGCGCAACGCCCAGCACATCGGGCAGTCGAACCAACAGGCCTTCAGCGGCCGACTGGGCCGACCAGATCGGGGCATCGACGGTGGCGCCCAGCGCCGCGCCGGCTGCCGTGCCAACCAGGCCGATAACCGACAGGGTCGAGGAGGCGTCCGTCAACTTGGCCTTGGCCCTCAGGACAAACATCGACAAACGCTTGACCAGCGCAGGCACGGTGTCCCGGTCGGCGATCAGCCACAGCAGATCGGGTTGGGGGCGCAGGTTCAACAGACTGCCCAGCATGCGCCCCTTGGGGGAGCAGTAGGCGGCCAGTCGGGCCTGGTTGGCGCTTTGGCCGCTGACATCCTGACTGAGTTGACCGTGCAGGAATGTGGCAGCCTCATCGCCGTGTGCCTGGATGACGCCCAGATCGGACACCAGCAAGGCGCCGGACCAGGAAGTTGGGTCGGGAAGGTGGATCTCGCTCATAGCCTCATTATCATCACGGTCGCCATGAAACATTCCACTGCCTTGCCCTATCCCCCACGCTTTGTGCGCCAACACGGCGGCATCCTCGCCCGTCTGTTGACGATGTTGCTTGCGCTGACAGGACTCGTGGCTGCGGCAGCGTGGTGGTGGCTGAGTCAACCCTTGCCCACCAGCACGCCCACGGTGGAGTATTCGGTGGAGGCTGGCAGCACCCCGCGCGAGGTGGCGCAAGGCTGGGCCGAGGCCGGTGTGCAGACCTCGCCTTGGGTGCTCTATCAGTGGTTTCGATGGTCAGGACAGTCGCGGCAGATTCGCGCAGGCAGCTACGAATTGAAGCAAGGTGCCAGCGCCCGTGACCTGCTGCGCATGATGGTGCAGGGCGATGAGAGCCTGGCCCGTGTCAAATTGATCGAGGGCTGGACATTCCAGCGCTGGCGTGAGGAGTTGGCCAAAGCCGATGGCCTGGAGCCCACCACCCGAGACTGGACGGCGCAGCAGATCATGGACGCGCTGGGCTTGCCCGGCGTGCCGGCTGAGGGGCGCTTTTTCCCGGACACCTATGCTTACGCCAAAGGCAATACCGACCTCGCCGTGATGCGTCGTGCTCAGCACGCGATGCAAAAGCATCTGGATGCCGCGTGGGCCCAACGCGACAGCCAGACTCCTCTGAAAAGTGCCGACGAGGCGCTGATCCTCGCCTCCATTGTCGAAAAGGAGACCGGCCAGGACGCCGACCGCCCCCTGATTGCCGGGGTGTTCACCAACCGCTTGCGCATCGGCATGCCCCTGCAGACCGATCCGACGGTCATTTACGGACTGGGCGACAGCTTTGATGGGGATCTTCGGCGCGTGCATCTGCGCACCGACACGCCTTTCAACACCTACACCCGGCGTGGGCTGCCACCATCGCCCATCGCCATGCCAGGCAAAGCGGCCCTCATGGCTGCGGTGCGTCCTGCGCAAACCAAGGCTTTGTACTTTGTCGCACGCGGCGACGGCAGCAGCGCATTCAGCGCCACCTTGGACGAACATAATCGTGCCGTGAACCTCTATCAACGCACGCCCAGGAAGAACCCATGAGCACAGGTCGATTCATCACGTTCGAGGGTATCGACGGTGCAGGCAAGACCACCCATCTCGATGCCCTGGAGCGCATCTGGCGCGAGGCGGGCCATGAAGTGGTGCGGACCCGTGAACCAGGCGGCACCCCGCTGGCCGAGCAGTTGCGAGGGCTGTTTCTTCACGAGCCCATGGATTCGCTCACCGAAGCGCTGCTGGTTTTCGCGGCCCGCCGAGATCACCTGACCCAGGTCATTGAGCCGGCGCTGGCCCGCGGCGCCTGGGTGCTGTGCGACCGTTTCACCGATGCCACCTTCGCTTATCAGGGGGGCGGGCGAGGCTTCGACCTGTCGGTGCTCACGACCTTGGAAAGCTGGGTGCAGGGCGGCCGCCAGCCCGATCTGACGTTCCTCTTTGACTTGCCTCCCGCGGTGGCGGCTGCACGCCTTGCCGGCGCCCGCCAGCCTGACCGCTTCGAAGCCCAGGATCAGGTGTTTTTCGAGCGTGTGCGCGAGATGTACCTCACCCGCATGGCCCAGCATCCGGAGCGTTTCGTGCTGATTCAGGCTGACCAACCTCAAGATATCGTGGCGCGCGCCATTGGCCAGGCGCTTGCAGCCCGGGGTTTGGCATGAGCGATGGACCTCGTGCGCCGCTGTGGCCTTGGCTGCAGCAACCGCTGCAGTCGGCATTGCAGCAACTCAGCGGGCACCATGCCGTGCTGTTGCATGGCCCGCAAGGGGTCGGGCAGTTCGAGTTTGCACTGGCCCTGGCGCGCAGTTGGCTGTGTGAATCCCAGCCGGGTGGTTCCGTCCCCCAGATGGCCTGTGGCCGTTGCCCCAGTTGCCACCTGATCGACGCTGGCTCGCATCCGGATCTGCAAGTCATCTTGCCTGAGGCGCTGCAGGCCTCACTCGGATGGCAGGCCAGCAGCGCAGACGAGGGCGGCGACAAGGCGTCCGACAAGGCCGAGGGCAAGAGCAAAAAGCTCAGCCAGGAAATCAAGGTCGATGCCATCCGCGCGGTGGTGCAGTTCTCGCAGCACACGGCGTCGCGTGGACGGGCCAAGGTGGTGTTGATTCACCCGGCCGAGCGCATGAACCTGATTGCGGCCAACACGCTGCTCAAAACGCTGGAAGAGCCCCCGGGGCAAGTGCGCTTTGTGCTCAGCGGCGCCACCTTGGACCAGTTGCTGCCAACCATACGCAGCCGTTGCCAGGCCTGGCGCTTGCCCATGCCCGACCCCATGCCTGCTGCCCAATGGCTGCAGGCTCAGACCGAGGGCATGAGCCTGGCGGACGCGCAGGTGCTGCTCGCCGCTGCCGGCGGACAGCCTCTGACGGCGCGAGACCGACAGCAATTGGGTTTGGATGCACGCTCGTGGCCCCAATTGCCTCAGGCCCTGATGCAAGGGGGCGCCACGAGCCTGACCCAGTGGCCTCTGCCTCTGGTGGTGGAGACACTCCAGAAACTTTGCCATGACCTGGCCCGCACGGCCCAGGGCGCGACGCCCCGGTACTTCCCGGCGTCCAGCCTGCCCGAGGCGCCGGACTTGGGGCTGCTCACCACCTGGTCTCAGGAACTGGGCAAGGTGGCGCGCCATGCCGAGCACCCTTGGAATCAGAACCTGAAGATTGAAACGCTGCTCCTGCAGGCGCGGGCCATCATGCGGCCACGCCCAGCCCGCGCCGCGCTGCGGTGAAATACGTGTATACGGCGGCGAGCACAGCGTTACACTTCTTGAATCATGAGCGAGTTTCAAAACACCAGCATGCCTTCCGCGTTCGCGCCCAGCGCGATGGGTAAACTCGGCCCCGCAGCGGGTTCGGCGGCTGGTGCGGCGGGGCGTCCCAGCGTCATCCAACTGGTGTTCCGTGAAAAGGGTGCGCTGTATGCTGCGTACATCCCCGCGTTCACCGACGGCGGTTTGTTCGTTCCCACCACCCGCGATTACGTCCTCGGTGACGACGTTTACCTTTTGCTCAGCCTGCCGGATGACAACCAGCGTTACCCCGTGGCAGGGAAGGTGGCGTGGATCACACCGGCCAATGCCTCGGGCGGCCGCACACAGGGTGTTGGCGTGCGTTTCCCGGCCGACGAGAAAACGCGTTTGCTGCGCCTGAAGATCGAAGAGATCCTGGGCACCAACATCTCATCGAGCAAGCCCACGCAAACACTGTGAGACGCTTTGAGGCAAGATCACGGGTTTGCCGATCCGTATTTCTGCCCCAAACACCATGTTTGTCGATTCGCACTGCCACCTGAACTTCCCGCAATACGCTGACACACTCGACACGCTTCGCGCCGAGATGAGCGAAGCAGGCGTGGACCGTGCCCTGTGCATCAGCACCACCTTGGAAGAGTTTCCGCAGGTGCATGACCTGGCCACCCGCTATGACAACTTCTGGGCCACGGTGGGTGTTCACCCCGACAACGAAGGCGTGCAGGAACCCACGCTCGATGACCTGCTGAGCCGCGCGCGTCTGCCGCGTGTGGTGGGCATTGGTGAAACCGGGCTTGATTACTACCGCCTGGGCGAGCGCAGTGTGGCCGACATGGCATGGCAGCGCGACCGCTTCCGCGTACACATCCAGGCGGCGCGTCAGACAGGCTTGCCCTTGGTCATCCATACCCGCATGGCCAGCGACGACACCATCGCCATCCTCAAAGAAGAAGGGCAGGGCGAGGTGCGTGGGGTCTTCCACTGTTTTACAGAGAATGAGGCGGTGGCCCGTGCCGCGCTGGACCTGGGTTTCATGATCTCGTTCTCAGGGATCCTCACCTTCAAGAACGCGGCTGAACTGCGGGATGTGGCCCGGTTTGTTCCCATTGAGCGCTGTTTGATTGAAACCGACAGCCCTTATCTGGCTCCAGCACCTCATCGTGGCAAGACCAACTCACCGGCTTACGTGCCCTTTGTGGCGCGTCAACTCGCTGAGCTCAAAGGCCTGGATGTCAATGAAGTGGGCCGCATCACATCGACCAACTTCGAGGATTTGTTCTCACTCGTGCGTGCACACTGAGGGTTAGCCCACGTCCATCTGGCAGCCATTGGCAGAGAATTTCCTCCAGGCGGAACACTTTTTCAAGCGACCTCCGCCACGGTTCACCACACAGGAGGTTCCATGCAAAAGATCAGTCTTCATGCCAATCCCTTTGCCTTGATGATGGATCCCGAGGCCGTGCTGGCAGCCATGGAGCGCTCCGAGCGCCTCAATCACCTGCAAAGCCGGGTGTGCCGTCCACTGGATCGGCTCGAAGCCTTGGCCCAGGAGGTCGCTTCGTCATCCACGACGCGTCGGCAGGAGCGCTCACTGGAAGACGCGCTGCCGAGTTGACCGGATCGTCAGGCTTGCCGCAATCGTGTTTGAAGCCCGTCTCACGACGGGCTTTTTTTCGATCAGACTGACACCAGAACGTCAGCTTGCGATTCAACCAGCACCTGCTTGGTGACGCTGCCCAGCAGCAGATTCTCCAGCGCGTTCTCGCCATGTTTGCCCATGACGATCAGATCGCAGTCCTGCTCGATCTCCTGCTCCAGTACGCGAGTGGCTGGATCTCCCTGAATGACGACCTGTCGACTGTTCGCTGCGCTCAGTCCCACATCCTGACACAGGGACTGGAGGCGTTGTGACGCTTCCTGCAGCGCCGCCACACGGTAGTGGTTGATGATGTCCTCGTTGACATTGGCATAGCGCAGATGCCCCTCAAATGGGACTTCAAACACGTGCAATACCACGAGTTGGGCGGAGGGCGCGACCAATCGCGCGTGGCGCAGCGCGCGAACGGATGAGGGGGAGAAGTCGACAGGCACCAGCACCGTCTTGTATGCGCCGTGGGGTGCCTGCTTCACGACCAACAGCGGGCGGGTGGTGTTGCTGAGCATGCGCTCTGCGGTTTAGCCCAGCAGCATGTGGCGCAACAGACTTTCGCCGCGAGCGCCACACACCAGCAGCCCGCTGGCGAGTTCGTCGGCCACGGCACGAATTTCGGTGATCAGCGAGCCCACGACGAGGCGGTCGTCGACGTTCACCCCGTAAAGGCTGTGCAACGCGTCGGCTTCGGCCTGTAAGCGCTCGCGAGCAGTGCTCAGCACTTTGTGCTCCACCGACTCGTGGTCGCTGGTGAGCATTTGCCGCAGACGTTGCAAAGGCGCGAGGTTGGCCACGTGCAACAGACACAGGGGGACATTGCATTCCTGACTGAGCTGCGCGGCGCGTTCCGCAGCGTGGCGAGCCGGTGTGGACAGGTCAGTGGCGGAGAGGATGCTGTGAAGCTTGCTCATGATTCAGTGTAGCGTTTTGCCGATGGAGGCGTACCGAGGACGTGATAATCATCATAATTAATTTGCTCAAATGTATAGACCCGGTGGAGAACAGATGGCAACACGTTCCGACGCATTCAGTCAGCCAGACACCGCAACACTGACGTGGCATGCGATGACATCGGCCGAGGTGGAGCAGTCTCTGTCTACGTCGGACAAGGGGCTGGACACGGCAGAGGCTGGCAAACGCCTGTTGCAGCATGGGCCCAATCGCCTGGCAGCAACCCGCAAGCGGTCTGTGTGGATGCGCCTGATCATGCAGTTCCACAACATTTTGCTGTACGTGATGATGGGCTCGGCCGTCATCACGGCCTTCCTCGGGCACTGGGTCGACACAGGTGTCTTGATGGCGGCGGTGATCATCAATGCCATCATTGGTTTCATTCAGGAGGGCAAGGCCGAGTCGGCTCTGGATGCGATCAGAGGCATGCTGTCCCCGCATGCCACGGTCGTGCGTGACGGTCTGGTGCGGGAGGTCGATGCGGCCGACCTGGTGCCTGGCGATGTGGTGCAACTGGTCTCTGGCGATCGGGTGCCGGCCGACCTCCGACTCATCAAGGTGAGGGAGTTGCGCGTGGAAGAGGCCGCCCTGACGGGGGAGTCGCTGCCCGTGGAGAAGAGCACGGAGCGCACACCAGCCGACGCGTCCCTGGGCGATCGCCATGGGATGGCGTACTCCGGCACCCTGGTGGTGTACGGGCAGGCCACCGGGGTGGTGGTCGAGACGGGAGGACGTACCGAACTGGGGAAGATCAACCAGATGCTGTCGGGCATCGATCAGATGCAAACCCCTCTGTTGAGGCAGGTCGACAAGTTTGGTCGTCTCCTGGCCCTGGTGATCCTGGCGTTGTCCGCGGCCACCTTTGTGTTGGGCGTCTGGCTGCGTGGCCATCCTCCCTCTGAAATGTTCATGATGGTTGTGGCACTGGCGGCGTCGGCCATCCCGGAAGGTTTGCCTGCGATCATGACCGTGACCCTGGCGCTGGGGGTGCAACGCATGGCGCGACGCCATGCCATCGTGCGACGCCTGCCGGCGGTTGAGACGTTGGGCTCCGTGACCGTGGTGTGCTCGGACAAGACCGGCACGCTGACGCGTAACGAGATGACGGTGCAGCGTGTGGTGTGTGCCGGCCACGCCTTCAACGTGGGTGGGGTGGGCTATGCCCCCGTGGGTGACTTGAGCATCGACGGCCGCATCATCGATTCGCAGCACTATCCCGCCTTGGCCTTGGCCGTTCGCGCAGGCGTGCTGTGCAACGACGCCCGTCTGCGCGTCGAAGACGACCTGTGGCGTGTGGAGGGCGATCCCACCGAGGGTGCCTTGCTGGTGCTGGGAGGCAAGGTGGGCTTCACGCAGGACGCAGGCGAATTGGCTTGGCCGCGCGTGGATTCGATTCCGTTCGAGTCAGAGCACCGTTTCATGGCGACCTGCCACCGAGATGCCGATGGCGCTCCCTGGATTTTCGTCAAGGGTGCACCGGAGGTCATTCTGGGCATGTGCAACCGGCAGCTTGGCCACGATGGAGAGCATCCGCTGGATGTGGACCATTGGCGTCGGATGGCCACGGACACGGCGGCGCAAGGCCTGCGTTTGTTGGCTCTGGCCTGCAAGCAGGCGGCGCCGGCTCATGATCGCCTGACCTTCAGTGATGTGGCGCAGGGCTACACCTTGCTGGCCCTGGTCGGCATCATCGACCCGCCGCGTGAGGAGGCGATTGCGGCGGTGGGCGAGTGTCATCGCGCGGGCATCCGGGTGAAGATGATCACGGGTGACCACGCTGAAACGGCAAAGGCCATCGGCGCCCAACTCGCCATTGGTGTGGGCAAGCCCGCCATGACAGGGGCTGAGATCGCCTTGATCAGCGATGCGGATCTGCGCCGCGTGGTCATGGAGGTCGATGTGTTCGCGCGTGCCAGTCCCGAGCACAAGCTGCGCTTGGTCAAGGCCTTGCAGGAGGATGGTCAGGTGGTCGCCATGACGGGGGATGGCGTCAACGATGCGCCGGCTCTCAAGCGGGCCGATGTGGGTGTTTCCATGGGGCTGAAGGGGACGGAGGCCGCCAAAGAGGCCTCTGATGTGGTGCTGGCCAACGATAACTTCGCGACGATCGCAGCGGCGGTGCGTGAGGGACGCGTGGTCTACGACAACCTCAAGAAGTTCATCCTGTTCATGTTGCCGACCAATGGCGGTGAAGCCTTGGTCGTGATCGCAGCCATCCTGTTCGAACTGGCCTTGCCACTGTCTGCCGCTCAGGTTCTGTGGATCAACCTGGTGACGTCCAGCACCTTGGGCTTGGCGTTGGCCTTCGAGCCTGCGGAGTCGGGCATCATGCGCAGACGACCTCGCCCGCCTGCCGAGCCCTTGCTTTCAGGGTTTTTCGTCTGGCGCGTGGTGATGGTCTCGATTCTGATGATGACGGGTGCACTGGGCTTGTTCTTGTGGGAGTTGCGCACAGGCAGTTCGGTCGAGACCGCGCGGACCATGGCGGTGAATGCTGTGGTGATGGCGGAGATGTTCTACCTGTTCAACAGCCGCTATGTTCTGGCGCCGGTGACCAACGTGCGTGGGCTGCTCGGCAACCGCTATGTGTTGGTGGCGGTGGCGTTTTGTGTGCTGTTGCAATTGACCTTCACGCACACCTCAGTGATGCACAGCATTTTCGACTCGACCCATTTGACGCCGCTGGAGTGGCTCAAGGTGCTGGGGGCAGGCCTGTTGGTGTTCACTGTGGCAGAGTTCGAGAAGTTCGTGATCCGGCGCACGCCGCTCGCCACTCGCGTGGCGCATGTCTGACGGGCGTATATCGCCCTCCTGGAGCCTGTTGTCATGACCAACGATCAGACCTCGACAGCCATTCCCAAGCGGTTGATGCTGGCCACCGACCTCAGTGCCCGATGCGATCGGGCACTGGACCGTGCCGGTTTGCTGGCGGAAAGTTGGGGGGCAGAGCTGGTGGCGGTCAACGTGCTGGATGTTGCCAACACCCCTGACCAGATCCTTGCCTGGGCGGGGCGGGCAAGCGAGCGCGAGATGCGAGAGATCGCCCTGCATGAACTGCGTCGCAACACCCAGGGGGTGAAGGCTCCCATCACCTTGCGGGTGGAGCGGGGAGATGAGCCCGCTGACGTTCTGTGCAACGTCGCCGATGAGGTGCAAGCTGACTTGGTGGTGTCGAGCGTGGCCCGCAGCGAGGTGCTGGGGCGCTTCTTGCTGGGGTCCACGGTCGAGCAACTGGCCCGCAGGCTCACTCAGCCTTTGCTGATCGTGCGGCAGCGTGCTCGTCAACCATATCGACGCATCGTGGTGGCCACTGATTTGTCGGCAGGGGCTCATGCTGGGTTGCAGGCAGCGGCACGCTTGTTTCCCGGGCAGCCTTTGCAGCTGTACCACGCACATGATGTGCCTCTGGCTGGATTGGCCGGCCGCGCGGACGAGGCGCCGCCAGTGAGCCGTACGGCACAGCAGGCGTGTGAGGCATTGCTTGCCGAAACGCCGTTGCCGCCAAGTACTGCGGTGAGCATTCAGTGCGAACGGGGGGCTGTGGCGAGCACCTTGCCGTCGTATGTGCGAACGCACGATGTGGATTTGGTCGTGCTGGGTATTCAGGCCAGGGCGGGCTTGTTGGGTGCCTTGTTGGGCAGCACCGCTTTGCGGCTGCTGCAATGGTTACCGTCAGACGTGTTGCTCGTGCGTTCCGACTGACAAGCGCCTGTGTCCCTGGTGAGGCTTCACAGTCGCCCGTGCTGGCTCTCAGTCGGCGGTGGACCGAAACGGTCAACGACGTAGCTGGTCATGCCCTTGGCCAGCTCTTCCTCGCCAAAGAAGACCTTGCCCATTTCCTCTTTGCGCAACATCAGTGATTCCTCCTCGCTGTGCGTGCGCAAGACGATCTCGATCTTTGGGTTCAGCGTGCGCGCGGTGTCAACCATCTGGCGCACATTGAGTGGGTCAGGCGTGGCCACGACGAGCAAGGCGGCATCGGCGATGTGCGCCTGGATCAGCACCGCGGGGTCGGCAGCGTTGCCTGAGACGGCTGCCTTGCCTTGTTTGCGCAGGTCTTCGACCAGCTCGCGATTTTGCTCGGCGACGACGTAGGGGATGCTGTTGTCCTCCAGTGCCTGCGCAATGCGCCGACCGACACGACCGTAGCCTACCAAAACCACCTGTCCTGCGAGGTAGCGGCGCTCGGTGCTCATGGGGAGCTCTGCAAAGGGGTCGTCACGACTCTCCAGGCGGCGCGCAAACTCGGATCGTGCCAACACCCAGCGCTGGATGGGCTGCGCAGAGGCAAAGATGAGCGGGTTGAGCGCAATCGAGATGAGCGCAGCGGCCAGCACCAGACTCATGCCCTCGGCAGGCATCAGGCCCAAGGTCACACCCAGGCCAGCGAGAATGAACGAGAACTCGCCAATTTGCGCAAGGCTGGCGGCCACTGTGATGGCGGTGTTGAGCGGGTAGCGAAAAGCCAATACCAAGGCCAGTGCCGCCAGAGACTTGCCAAGGATGATGATGGCCACGGCCACGGCTAAATGAACGGGCTGCTGTAGCAGGATTTCCGGCTTGAACAGCATGCCCACGGCGACGAAGAAGAGCACCGAGAAGGCGTCGCGCAGGGGAAGGGACTCCTCCGCGGCCCGGTGGCTGAATTCGGATTCGCGCATCACCATGCCTGCGAAGAATGCGCCCAGGGCAAACGACACGCTGAACAGCACCGCAGCACCGTAGGCGATGCTGATGGCCATGGCCACCACCGACAAGGTGAACAACTCGCGTGAGCCCGTGCGGGCCACTTGCCACAGCAGCCAGGGCAAAACCTTGCGCCCCGCAACCAGCATGACGACGATGAAGGCGGCGACCTGCAAAAGGGTCTGACCGATCGTCCACCACAGCTCTGTCGTGCTGGTGCTTGCCTGCTGAACCGCGGCACCACCCAGGACGCCCGCCAATGGGGGCAGCAGCACCAGCAACAGCACGGTGGCCAGGTCCTCCACCACCAGCCACCCCACCGCGATGCGGCCATTCATGGTGTCGATCAGTCCGCGCGACTCCAGCGCCTTCAGCAGCACCACGGTGCTGGCGCACGACAGGGACAGGCCAAACACCAGGCCGGCGCCCCAACTCCAGCCCCACGACCATGCCGCCCCCATGCCCAACAGTGTGGCCAGCGACATCTGCACCACAGCACCGGGAACCGCAATTCGCTTGACCGCAAGGAGGTCCTTCAACGAGAAGTGCAGCCCGACGCCGAACATCAGCAGCATCACCCCGATCTCCGACAGCTGAGACGCAATGCCGATGTCGGCCACGAAACCAGGCGTGCCCGGCCCGAGGACAATGCCCGCCAGCAGATAGCCCACCAACGCCGGGACCTTGAGACGCTCGGCGATGAAGCCCAGGATCAGGGCCATGCCAAAGCCTGCAGCAATGGTGGAGATGAGCGTGACGTTATGGTCCATGCAAGGGGCAGAAATGGGGGAGGGGGGAGATGCGATTCATTATCTATGACGCATCCGTTCACGGTGCCTGAATTTCGCTCACAGCGCGGCCGAGTTCCAGCGGCGCTCCAGCCATCTTCCCAGTGCCGAAAGCCCCCAGCACATCAACGCATAGACCAGCCCGACAAACAGATAGGCCTCAAAGTAGTAGGGGCGCCAGACCGGATCACCGCCCAGGCTGAGAGAGAGGCCGCCGGTGAGCTCGTGCAGACCGATCACCATGACCAGGGAGCTGTCCTTGAGCAGGCCGATGGCGTGGCCGGTGAGGGCGGGCAAGACGGCACGCACGGCTTGCGGCAGCACGATGCGCCGCTGGATACCCAGCCAGGACAGCCCCAGAGTGGCGGCGGCCTCGCGCTGCTCGGCGGGCACGGTCTGCAAGCCGCCGCGCAGCACCTCGGCCAGGTAGACGGCGGAGAACAGGGTGAGCGCGATGCCCGCCCGCCAGCCCAAGCTCAGCTGCCAGGCCTCGGGCAAGATCAGCGGCAGGATGAAGGCGGCCACGAACAGCAGGGTGACCAAGGGCACGCCCCGGATCAGTTCAATGAAGGCCACCGCAGGCACTTTCAGCCAGGCTGGACCGCTGTGGCGGGCCAAGGCCAGTGCCAGGCCGAGGGGCCAGGACGCCAACAGGCTGCCGGCAAAGAGCACGAGCGTCAGCGGCAGGCCACTCAGGCCGGTGTCGGCGGGGTGGCCCATCAGCATGGGCCAGCCTTTCTCGGCGATCACGCCCCAGCAGGCCCCTTCGTGGGCGAGGGCGCGGCAGGCCTCGGCATCGGGCGCCCACACCGCATCGCGGATGCCCCAGGCGTACAGGTGCCACAGCACGGTGGCTGCCAGCAGCAGCCCCAGGAGCGCAAGAAGGCGCTGCCACACGCCGGTCATGCCACGCCTTTCAGCCCCTGGCGGGCGTTGAACCAGTTCATCAGCACCGACACCAGCAGCGACAGGCTCAGGTACACGGCCATCATCACCGCCAGGCATTCGATGGCGCGGCCGGTCTGGTTCAGGGCTGTGTTGCTGACCGACACCAGATCCGGGTAGCCGATGGCCACGGCCAGCGACGAGTTCTTGATGAGGTTGAGATACTGGTTGGTGGTGGCCGGGATGATGGTGCGCAGCGCCTGCGGAATCAGCACCATCCGAATCTGTTGCCAGCGCGTGGCGCCCAGGGTGCTGGCTGCTTCCATCAGGCTGTGCGGCACCGCCTCCAGGCCGCTGCGGATGACCTCGGACAGAAATGCGCTGGTGTACACGCTCAGCGCCAGGGTCAGGGCGAGAAACTCCGGTGTGACCGCTGCGCCACCATGCACATTGAACACGTCCTGAACGGGCACCTCCCAGTGCCAGGCACCCAGCTCGTCTGGTATCAGCCAGGGAAACGCCAGGCCGCCCTTGCTCAGCCAGACGCCGGGCAGCAGCGACAGCGCTTCGTTGGAGTCTGGCAGCCATTCCACCAGCAGGAAGTACCAGATCAGCACCTGCAGCAGCAGGGGCACATTCCGGATCAGTTCCACATAGCCGGTGGCCAGTTGGGACCAGCCCGGCGTGCGCGAACGGCGCAGCAGGGCCATGGTCAACGCCAGCGTCGTGGCCAGCAGCAGGGCCGGCAGGCTCACCCGCAGCGTGTTACCCAGCCCGACCACGATGGCCCACCACAAAGGCTGGCTCGCATCGAACACCAGCAGCCCGGTCTCACCGATGTCGAAACCGGCCGGTTGCGAGAAGAAGGACAGCATCGGCCCGCGCCCGCCTCAGCGCACCGGTGGGGGGTAGATCAGCCCGCCCTGGTTCCACAGACGGTTGGGTCCGCGTGGCAGCTTGAGCACCGATTGGGCACCCACGTTGCGCTCGAAGATTTCCCCGTAGTTGCCCACGGCCTGGATGGCGCGGTAGGCCCAGTCCTTCTTCAGTCCGAGCATGGCGCCCGTGTCTTCGCCGGTGCCGAGCAGGCGCTGGATGGCTGGATCGGTCGAGGTCTTGCGCAACTGCTCGATGTTGGCCCGGGTGATGCCCAGCTCTTCGGCCTCTTGCAGGGAGAACACCGTCCACTTCACGATGGCGAACCATTCGTCGTCACCCCGGCGTACCAGGGGCCCAAGCGGCTCCTTTGAGATCAGGTCCGGCAGGATCAGGTAGTCGTCGGGCCGGGGCGCTTCCTTGTTGCGGACGCTGGACAAGCCGGAGGCGTCGGCCGTGTAGGCCTGGCAGCGGCCACTGAACAGCGCCTTGAAGGCGGCCTCGAAGCTGTCGAACACCACCGGCTTGATGTTGAGCTTGTGGGTGCGTGAGAAGTCAGCCAGGTTCTTCTCGTTGGTGGTGCCGGCTTGCACGCAGACCTGGGCGTTCTTGAGTTGCTTGGCCTGCGTGACCTTGTACTTCTTGTTGACCAGAAAGCCCTGGCCGTCGAAGAAGGTGATGGCGGTGAAGTGGAAGCCCAGCGAGGCATCGCGGCTCAGCGTCCACGAGGTGTTGCGCGACAGCAGGTCCACCTGGCTGGATTTCAAGGCGGCGAAGCGCTGCTGGGCGTTGAGCGGCATGTAGCGCACCTTGTTGGCATCGCCCAGGGTGGCGGCAGCCACGGCCCGGCAGATGTCCACGTCCAGCCCTTGCCATTGGCCCTTGGCATCGGGTGCAGAAAAGCCGGCCACCCCAGTGCTGACCCCACACAGGATCTGTCCACGTTGCTGGAGGGTGCTCAGGGTCTTGCCCGCGCTGGCGAGTCCGGGCCACAGGGCGGCACACAGGAGCAGGGCAGGCGCGAGCCATTGGCGAGAGAGAAGATGCGTCATGGCTTGAGCATAAAGGATGAGGCCAATTCCCCACAGCAAGATGCGGGCCGAGGGGCGCCAGAATCTGCGTCAAGACGCGAGGCGGGCTCATCGGGTGAGCCGATCCCTTGTTAGAGTGCCGTTCAGCCGTACGGTCACCCCCCATCGACACGAGAGTTGGCATGCGCTTCCTTCACGCCGCAGATCTGCACATTGACAGCCCCTTGCGCGGGCTCAACCGCTTTGAGGGCGCTCCTGTGGCCCGCCTGCGCGGCGCCACCCGACAAGCCTTGATTCGGCTGGTGGATCTGGCCATCGACGAAAAGGTGGACTTTGTACTGATCGCCGGCGACCTGTACGACCGCGACTGGCAGGATTTTCACACCGGGCTGTTCGTGCGCGAACAGATGGTGCGCCTGGGGCGTGCGGGGGTGAAAGTCTTCATCGTGCAGGGCAACCACGATGCGCAGGGCGTGATCTCACGCCAGTTGCCCTGGCCCGACAATGTCAAGGTGTTTTCCAGCCGCTCGGCCGAGACCGTGCGGCTCGACGACCTGCGCGTGGCCATCCACGGCCACAGCTTCCCCGACCGCGAGGTGCCGGAGGACCTGGTGCCGGGCTACCCGATGGCGGTGCCGGGCTACCTCAACATCGGCCTGCTGCACACCAGCCTGACCGGCGCCGAGGGCCACGACACCTACGCACCCACCTCGCTGGACACGCTGCGCAGCAAGGGCTACGACTACTGGGCGCTGGGCCATGTGCATGCCCGCCAGGTGGTGTGTGACGAGCCGCGGGTGGTGTACCCCGGCAATCTGCAAGGGCGCCATGCCCGGGAAACCGGCCCCAAGGGCTGCGAATTGGTGAGCGTGGTCGGCGGCAAGCTGGACGCCACCTTCGTGCCGCTGGACGTGGTGCGCTGGCACCAGATCGACGTGATGTTGAACCCGTCGCACAGCCTGGACGCCTTGCCGCAGTTGGTGGGCGAGGCCTTGCGGGCCGCGGTGGCGTCGGCGAGCGGTGAACGGCTGCACGCCGTGCGCGTCCTTTTGATGGGCGAATCGCCCTTGCACACGCACGAGGCCCGTCAGCCGGGCACCTTGGCTGCCGCTGTACAGGCTGCGGCCCAAGACCTGGCCGATGCCGACGTGTGGATCGAGAAGGTGCAACTGGCCTTGCGCTCGCCAGTGGACCGGGCGCAGTTGGCACAGCGCACCGACGCACTGGGAGAGCTGGTGCGTTGGGTGGACGACCTGGCGGCTGAGCCGCAGGCCCTGGCATCCTTTGGCCAACCTGTGCTCGCCGAGGTGATGGACAAATTGCCCGCCGAGCTGCGGCAGGCCTTGATGCGCGAGGCCGCTGACGATGTGCCCCAGTGGGAGGATGCCGGCGCCATGCTGGCCCTGCTGAAAGACGCCGAAGCCACGCTGCTGGCCCACCTGAACGTTGGCGAGGAGCAGCCATGAAAATCCGTCAGCTGTTTCTGAAGGCCTTCGGCCCCTTCACCGATGCCACCCTGGACTTCTCCGGCCCGGCGCGCATCCACCTGATTTATGGGCCCAATGAGGCGGGCAAATCATCGGCCCTGCGCGCCTTGGGTGACCTGCGCTACGGCATCCACGCTCGCAGTACCGATGATTTCATCCACGCCTTCAAGGACATGCTGCTGGCGGGCACCTTTGAAGACGCCGCCGGGCAGGTGCATGCGCTGGCCCGCCGCAAGGGCACCAAGAACACGCTGATGCTGGCCGACCCGGCCACCGGCGTGCCGATTCCGAACAGCACCGTACCGCCCGATGTCCAACTGGCCCTGACCGGCGGCGTGCAGCGCGAGCAGTTCGAGACGATGTACGGGCTGAACTCAGCGCATCTGCGCGAGGGCGGTCAGCAACTGATCCGAGGGGAGGGCGAACTGGGCGCGGCGCTGTTCGAGGCCAGCACGGGCTCGGCGGGCATCAAGGCCTTGCAGACTTTGCTGGACACCGAGGCGAGGCGTTACTTCATGCCCCGAGGGCGTAATGCCTTGCTCAACCAGGCCGCCGATGAACTGGACGAGGCCCGCAAGCGCCACAAGCAGGCCATCACCAAGCCCGACCAGTGGAAAGCGCTCAAGCGCACCCACGATGAGGCCCGCCAGCAGGTACAGATGCTGCGCGAGCAACTGGCCCATCATCGCCGTCGCCAGAACGAGCTGACCGAGTTACGGGCCGTGGCCCCTCTGATCCGCGAGCTGGACCGGCTGGAAGCCGACTGGGCCACGGTGGAAGGGGATGTGCAACTGCCACCTGACGCCCGCGAGCGTCGTCTGGCGGCACAGCAAACGCAGGCCCAGGCCCGCCGCGACCTGGCGGACTCCCTGGAGCGAGAGGCCCAGTGTCAGCAGGCGCTGTCGGCGTTGACGGTGGAACAAGCCTTGTTGCGGGAAGGCGCGGCCATCGAGCGCCTGCAGACCAACTTGGCCCAGGTGCGCCGCGATCGCGACCGCCTCGCCCGACTGCGCGCCGCGGTGGAGGAGGGCGCACACAGCCTGTTGGGCCAGATGCGTCGCCTGCTGCCCGAAGCGCTGCACACCTTGAGCGTCGACGAAGGTGTGGCACACATGCCCTCCCTGGCCGACCAGACCGCGTGGCGGGCCGCTGCAGCCGAGAGTCTGGACCAGGCGCGGGACCTGATCGGTGCGCGCCAGCAACTGGACACGGCCCGTCGCAAGTTGGTGCAGTTGAACGAGCAGTGGCGTGCGCAGTCGCTCGAAGCGCCGGATACGGCTTTGCAGGCCGCACTCAGCGAGCGCCTGCAGCGGGCGCTTGCTTTGGGCGACATCGGCCAGAGCATCTCAAAGTTGGAGCAGCAGCACCGCAGCGCCCAGCGTCAGCTCGAGCGCGACCTGGAGGCGCTGGGGCTGAGCGCGGTCGCGCAACTGGCCGCCAGCCGGGGGCTGAGCCTGGTGGACATCGATGCCCACGAGCACGCCCATGCCAAGCTGCGCCAGGAACTGGCGGCCTTGGTGGCCCGGCGCGAGAGCACCGAGGGCGATTTGCGCCTGCAAACCGCCAGGCACCACAAGCTCGGCGCCGTGGGCGAGGTCGTGAGTGCCGACACCCTGCGTCAAGCCCGAGCCCAGCGCGACACACTTTGGCAAAGCGTGCGCGCCGTGCTGGAAGAGGGCGCGCCAGCCGTCCCTGACAAAGCCACGTTGTCGCAGCACTGTGCCCAGGCCATCTCGGAGGCCGACCGCCAGGCCGATCTGCTGCGCGAAGGCGCCCAGCGCGCCGCCGAAATGGCCGAGTGTGCCCAGCGCATCGCCGACATGCAGCACACCTTGACCGAGTTGCGGACCGCCGAGGCCGGCTTGCAGGCCTCCATCGCCGACCTGGAGGCCCGCTGGCAAGCGCGCCTAAGCGAACAAGGCCTGCCAGTGATGGGCACCGGCGCGGCGCGTGAATGGTTGGCGCTGCGTCAAAGCGCCCTCGCACAACGCGACCGCGTGGCTGAATTGGCCGACGAGCTGAACCAATGCCGTACTCAGGAGCGAGAGGCCGACGCCGAACTGGCCGCCGCCATCCAGGCCTTGGTGTCGCCGGCCCATCACCTTCATCAAGCGGGGCAGGGCCTGGCAGCCCGGATCAGCCAGGCACAGCAGTTGGAACGCGACCTGATGGCCCGCCGCGTCGCTGCCGAGCAACATGCCCAGGCCACGCAGACCTGGCAACGCGAGATTGCAGAGGCGGAGCACGCTGAGCGCGCACTGCAGTCGGCCGCACAACCCGTACGGGAGCGCCTGCATGTCGCCTGTGCGCGCCTGCACCTGCCGCCGGACGCCTCGCCCGAGGTGATCAACACCCGTCTGGCAGAGTGGCAAGACTGGGGTGACGCACACCGTCGTCACGCCGAGCAGGCCTTGCAACTCAAGCAAGGCGAAGCCGCCGAGCAAGCGGTTGTGGCCGAGGCGCAGGCCCTGGCGCAACTCCTTGGCGAACCGCTGGGCGCGCACCTGGACGCCTGGGTCGATGCCCTTGTGGCGCGCCTGCAAACCAGTCGCGAAGCCCATCGGCAGCAAGCCGAATTTGCACGTCAACTGCAGGACGAGGCCCGTCGCCGCACACGGGTCCAGGCTGAGCTGGACGCCGCTGCTGCCGAACTTGCAACCCTGGTTCAACAGGCCCGCGTGAGCTCCGCGGACGAGCTGACTGAGGCCGAAACCCGCTCTGAGCGTCGCCGAACCATGGCAGAGCGCCTGCAGCACCAACGAGTGCAACTGGCGGGTGCCAGTGAAAAAGACCTGAACACCTTGCGCCACCTGCTGGAGGATCAGGACAGCCTGGCCCTCGACATGGAGCGCCAAGCCTTGACCGACGAGATCCAGCGCCTGGAGGCGCAGGAACAAGCCGCCATCAACGCCGAGCACTTCGCCGCGTCGAACCTGGCTTCCATCGACACGTCCGACGAGGCAGCCCGTGCGCGGGAAGAAATGGAGTCCGCCCTGGCGCGGTACCGCTCGGGTGTGCGGCCCTGGGCCCAGCTCAAACTGGCCGAGGCGCTGTTGAGCGAGGTGCTCAGGCGTCACCGCGAAAAGGCCCAGGGCCCCGTGGTGGCCTTGGCCGGTCGCTATTTCGAGACGATGACGGCCGGCCGCTTTGTGCGCTTGCTGGTGGACGCCGACGGCGACAAGCCTGTGCTGCTGGCCCAGCCTGCGCAGGGTCAGCCGGTGGTCATTGGCGGCCTGAGCGAAGGCACCGCCGACCAGCTCTACCTGGCCTTGCGCTTGGCCGCACTGGAAGTGCAACGCACGCCAGACCGGCTCATGCCGCTGGTGCTGGACGACGTGCTGATGACGGCTGACGATCAACGCGCTGCATGCATGCTTCAAGCACTGGAGACGTTTTCGGTTGGGGGCCAGGTGCTGCTGTTCAGCCACCACCAACACCTGACCGACATCGCGCGCCGCGTGCTGAGCAGCGACGTGCTTCAGGTTCACAGCTTGCCGACTATCCAGTTCGCGGTTGGGTAGCCCGGGACTTATCCCCGCATCTTGTGGATAAGCTTGTTGGCAAGGTCGGGGTAAGCCGGTTTCGCCCAGGGAAGCCCCTTGGAGTGCATCAAAAACAGGCAGCATCCAGGAATCGCAGTCTGACGCTTCAGATTAATATACTTATGACGATGTGTATTATGTAAACCCACGAAAACGCAGCCGCAAAGAACAGAACAGCCAAGCCCTTCAGGTGCACTTTGACGACGCTGTGCAGAACAACTCGACCGCGGGCTGTATGGCACGCTGGGCAGCTCGCTTCGCCACGATGGGCTCAAAAAACATCGTCAATCCCGCGGCCAGCAGCACCCAAAAGATCACGATCTGCCATGTGGGTGCGTATACCAGCCGCGATAGCCACCTTGTCGCCGCCTTGGAAGGCACGCCCTGCTTGTCACTGCTGTTGCGTTCGCGATTGACATCCGTCATGCCGAGCAACATAACAGAACGGCTCAGAACGGCTGCTCTGCCCCACGTCATACGTCGCGACACAAGATTGTGCTAGAAAGCATCATCACCCTCACAGCACCAGGAGATGCTCATGGCAGCGATGATGAAAGCAGCAGTGTTTGTGGAACCCGGTCGCATCGAGGTGATCGACAAGCGCATCCCCGACGTGGGCCCCAATGATGCCCTGATCCGAATCACCACCACCACCATCTGCGGCACCGACGTCCACATCCTCAAAGGAGAATACCCGGTTGCCAAAGGCCTGACCGTGGGCCACGAACCTGTCGGCGTGATCGAAAAGCTCGGCAGCGCCGTCCAGGGCTACACAGAGGGCCAGCGTGTCATCGCCGGTGCGATTTGCCCGAACTTCAACTCCTACGCCGCACAAGACGGTGCCGCGTCTCAAGACGGTAGCTACCTGGTTCCGCAAGGGCTGTGCGGCTGTCATGGTTACAAGGCCACCGCCGGCTGGCGTTTCGGCAACCTGATCGACGGCACCCAGGCCGAGTACGTGCTTGTGCCTGATGCACAGGCCAATCTGGCGCCGATCCCTGACGGCCTCACCGACGAGCAAGTGCTGATGTGCCCGGACATCATGTCAACAGGCTTCAAGGGCGCAGAGAACGCCAACATTCGCATCGGTGACACCGTGGTCGTCTTTGCGCAAGGTCCCATCGGCCTGTGCGCCACGGCCGGCGCGCGCCTGCTGGGTGCATCCACCATCATTGCCGTGGACGGCAACGACCATCGACTGGGCATTGCCAAGAGGCTGGGCGCTGACCTCACGCTGAACTTCAAGAACTGCGATGTGGTCGACGAGATCATGAAGATCACCGGCGGTCGCGGCGCAGACTCGTCCATCGAGGCGCTGGGCACCCAGCAGACCTTCGAGTCGGCCCTGCGCGTGCTCAAGCCGGGAGGCACCCTGTCCAGCCTGGGTGTTTACTCCGGCGATCTGACCATCCCTTTGTCAGCGTTTGCCGCAGGTCTCGGAGATCACAAGATCAATACGGCCCTGTGCCCAGGGGGCAAGGAGCGCATGCGTCGCCTGATGAATGTGGTGGCCTCTGGCCGGATTGACTTGGGGATCATGGTCACCCATCAGTACAAGTTGGAAAACATCGTTGATGCCTATGACCTGTTTGCCAACCAGCGTGACGGGGTCTTGAAGATCGCCATCAAGCCGTGAATTTGGCACATCCCCTTCGCGGGGGCGTCCGCCAATAAGGGAAAGCCACCACGAGCGTCACGGCTGTGGTGGACAGGCTCACGTTACGATCAGACGCAATGACCGATGTCCTGCGTCAGCTGTGATGACTGCCCTCACCGCCTATCACTATCAGTCCACAGAGTTCACCCCCTCTGGGTTTGGCGTCACCGTGCCTGGTCCAGATGTGGAGGAGCCCATTGATGCCAGCGAAGTTGAGCGCCTGCTCAACAATGGCAAACCTTCCTTGCGTCTGCCCGAACCACTCGAGAGCGCCTTCCTCAACGATGCGGGGCCTCAGCGCCTTCGCACGATGCTCATCTCGGGGGGGCTGGTCTCGGTCATCTTCAACTGGCTGCTGGTCTCGGACTGGCTGCTCGTTCCAGACCTGTTTGATCTCGCCCTGCGTCTGCGCTTGTTCCTGTTCACACCGGCCATCATCGTAGGCGTGTTCCTGCTGCCACGGGTGGCCTCCCCGGCTGCCAGGGAATGGTTGTTGGTCATCCCCGGTGTGGGGGCCTGTGCCATCAACGCTTGGCTGAGCATGACCAGCAGCGACCCTTATGCGGCGCCCTACCTGGTCAGTCTGGCCACCATCGTCATGTTCACCAACAGCGTGGTGCGCATGCGCTTTGCACCCGCGGCCGTGCTGGATGCCTGCGCCATGGCACTGTTCATCGGTGCGGCCATCACCATGCCGGCGAGTTTGGCCCCCATCCTCATTCCCGGTACCTTGCTGCTGGCCTGCACCATCGTTTTCACACTCTACGGGTGCTACTGCCAGGAGCGAGATGACCGTCTCAACTGGCTGCTGCACCTGCGTGAGCGCCTGTTGCTCAAGGACCTGGAAGCCGCCAACCAGGAGCTCCACGAAGCTTCGCGCAGTGACATGCTGACCGAAGTGGCCAACCGCCGGCATTTTGATGAGCATCTGGCCGAAGTCTGGGCTCAGGTCCAGCGGGACGGCGGTGAGGTGGCGCTCATGATGATCGACGTCGATCACTTCAAAGCCTACAACGACCGATACGGGCACCCCATGGGCGACGCCTGCCTCAAGGCCGTGGCTGGTGCGCTCAAGCGTCGTTTGCGCGGGCCCGGAGATTTGATTGCGCGCTATGGTGGCGAGGAGTTCATTGCGGTGCTGGCCGGCACATCCCTGCAGACCGTGCGTGGTGCGGCTGAGCGCATTCGCCGCGGCATTGAAGGGCTGAACCTGCTGCATGCCACTTCCAGCACCCATGCCGTGGTGACCGTGAGCATCGGCGTGGCGACCATGAACCCTGCTGCGCCCGGTGCCTCGATGACCCGGCTAATTTCTGCTGCCGACGAGGCCCTGTATCGTGCCAAAGAAGGCGGCCGCAACCGTGTGGTGGCCTTGGGGATGGACGAATGAGCTCGACGGCAGCAACGGTCTTGCCTGTAGACGAGTCTCCTGAGCACGAGACGCAACGCGATGCGGCGCGCACCACCATGATCAACGGCCTGTTGCAGCGCGGCTTCCCGTTGATGGTGTTCCCCGCTGAGTTGGAGCGGGAGTTTCAGCAAGCTGGATTGGCCGCCAAGCGCGCCCACATCCTGAAGAGTGGCTACATCTCTCTGCTGATCTTCAACGTTTTCCTGGTGGCGGACTATTTGATGCTGCCAGATGTGTTCATGCAGGCATTGACGCTTCGCTTGCTGGTGTTTACGCCGTTCGCACTGTTGTTTCTGTGGATGTTTCAAACCGCCAAGACCGGTGCGCTCGCCACAGTCAGTTCCATGGGGCTCGAGTTGATTGCCA
>JAJUGJ010000016.1 GCA_029268225.1 Burkholderiales bacterium
CCCGTGTGAAAGTAGGTCATCGTCAGGCTACCTATAGTAAAAAGGCCCTTGCTGATGCAAGGGCCTTTTTTTATTTTTGCTCATATCTCAATTAGGCGCTCCTTGACCTCTCTATGACTGATTGGTGTGGCTAGAGGGGGCTCGTCAAAGGCGTGTTACGGTCAGACGTTCTTTGTGGACAGCTGGTTTGCTGTCTGCCGGCATTTCTACTGCGAGACTTATGGCGCTGTTTCTGGCGGTGTAGGCCGACGCTGGTCATTCAAGGTGGCTCTGTCGCGCAAACTTGGATGGCGCTCCCGGTTCCGGGGCGGCTCCAGGCTCGTGGGTTATAGTTGGCCTTATGTTTGACGTACTTGTGTATCTTTACGAGCACTATTGGCGCCCGGAGGCCTTTCCAGAGGCGGCATTGCTGAGTAGGAAGTTGGCTGCGGTGGGGTTCGAAGCGGAGGAAATTTCCGAGGCTTTGCAGTGGTTGGACGGATTGCAGGCGTTGACACAGCGGGATGCCCCAACGCCTGCTCCGATGAGCACTCGGGTCTACTGCGAATTGGAGTTGGATCGACTTCGGCCAGAGGCATTGGGATTTCTTCAATTCCTAGTCTCTGCGGGTGTGTTGACACCTCGCTTGCGTGAGGCGGTCATGGATCGGGTGACAGCTGTGCCGAGGGGCCCTGTGGCGTTGGATGATTTCAAGGTGCTGGTTTTGCTGGTATTTTGGAGTCTGGGGCAGGAGCCTGATGCGTTGATTCTCGATGAGCTATTTGTAGCGGACGAGGATCGGGTGATTCACTGACTGGCTGTGCTGGTATTGAGTGCTTGTGGAGACTTGACGGCTCTGGAGTCTCTGTGTCGTCACTGACAGCGTGCGGCGGAGCCTTTGAATAACGTGGGTGGTGGCTTGTATGCGTAGTGTTTGGGCATTGGCCAGTTGTGCAATGGCGCTTGCACTCCTCGGTGGGTGTGATCAGCTCGGCATCGATACACCAGAGAAGGTGGCGCAGCGCAAAGGCGCTGAGGCCAAGGCCATCGGCGCTGCCTGTCGCCATGCCATGCGGGCGATCGAAGATTGTTATCTCCTGAATCCCAAGGCAGACAAGTCGGCCGTCTTTGAAGGCTGGCGTGAGATGGACGAGTACATGCGTGAGAACAAGATTGAAGGGGTGGCCCCGGTGGTGCCACGCGCTGTACCTTCAAAGTCTGCTGAAGCAGCCTCTCAGGGCGAGGGGGCGTCCTCCGAGGAGCAAGAGAGCTTGCCTGATGCGCCATCAGCGAAGAAGTGAGTTGGGCTGAACGGGGGGCACCAATGGGCATGATGGCGGTGGCTGAAACGACACAGACCTTTTTACAATGTCGGTTTTCATCTTTCCGACATTGAGGCGTCAGCCACCATGAATATCCTCCGATTCGAAGACCTTGTGGCCCAAGGGCGCGCCGCTGGGCAACGCGTTTTCATCCGCGCCGACTTGAATGTTCCGCAGGATGATGCGGGCAATATCACCGAGGACACACGCATCCGTGCCTCGATCCCTGCGATCGAGCTGGCCTTGAAGGCGGGCGCGGCCGTGATGGTGACGTCGCACTTGGGGCGACCCACGGAAGGTGAGTTCAAGCCTGAAGATTCCTTGGCGCCGGTGGCCCTTCGTTTGGGCGAGTTGCTCGGCCGGAATGTCACGTTGGTCAGCAACTGGGTCGACGGCGTGACGGTGGAGCCTGGTGAGGTGGTTCTGCTGGAGAACTGCCGTTTGAACAAGGGCGAAAAGAAGAACAACGAAGAGTTGGCACGCAAGATGGCGGCGTTGTGCGATATTTTTGTGCACGATGCGTTCGGCACAGCACACCGCGCAGAGGGTACGACGTACGGGATCGCGCAATTTGCGAAAGTGGCCTGTGCCGGGCCTCTGCTGGCGGCTGAGATCGATGCGATCAATAAGGCTTTGGAGGCGCCAAAGCGCCCCTTGGTGGCCATTGTGGCCGGCTCGAAAGTGTCGACCAAGCTGACGATTTTGCAGGCACTGGCCAAGAACGTGGACGGGCTGATTGTGGGTGGCGGGATTGCCAACACCTTCATGTTGGCTGCAGGGTTGAAGATCGGCAAGTCTTTGGCGGAACCTGATCTGGTGGGCGAGGCGGCGGCTGTGATTGAGGCCATGAAGGCCCGTGGTGCGGCCGTGCCCATTCCTGAGGATGTGGTGGTCGCGAAGACCTTCGCAGCCGACGCTCTTGCAACGGTGAAGGCTGCCAACGAGGTGGCTGATGACGATCTGATCCTCGACATTGGTCCGAAGACTGCAGCGAAGTTGGCCGAGCAGTTGAAGGGTGCCGGCACCATCGTCTGGAATGGCCCGGTTGGTGTGTTCGAGTTTGAGGCCTTTTCGCATGGGACCGAAGCGATTGCGCGCGCCATTGCCGCGTCACCGGCGTTCAGCATTGCGGGCGGTGGCGATACCTTGGCGGCGATTGCGAAGTACGGGATCGAAAAGGAAGTGGGCTACATCTCGACGGGTGGTGGCGCATTCCTCGAAATTCTGGAGGGCAAGACCTTGCCGGCGTTTGAGATTTTGAGCAAACGCGCTGCCGGGTAAGTCCTGTTCCTCGATAGATCAAGATAGCGAAGTGCAGCCCTGATCCTCATGGATTGGGGCTGTTTCGTTTGGATGGGCGGCGAATAGATGAGGACGGTTGGCGCTGAAGGTCTCAGGCGCGCGGTGCTTGCGCGGGCTGTTGACTGAAATGGTCGAGCCAGCGCAGAACTTCGTCAGCTGTGGGCTCCGGTGCTTCGAAGGGATACAGGTGGGTACCGTGAATCCAGCTGAGGTTCGTTCCGACAAGTTGGCGCACGCCGCGCAGTCCGCCGCGGCGCAGTTCTCTGGAGTGGGTGCCTGCGATGAACGCCAGAGGGCAGTGATGCGGGTGGCGCGCAAACTCCGCCAACAGGCGATGGGGCAGGGTGCTGTAGATGGCGGCCTCGACGTCACGGTGATATCGCAGGCGGTAGCCTGAGGCATCTGAAGTGTGTGTCAGCCCGTAGGCGAGATAGTCGTGGAGGACGCGCGGGTGAAACGCTGCGAACTTGGACTTGCTGCTGAAGTGCGTTTGGGCCGCGTGCAAGCTTGGCCATTCGTGGGTGCGTTGTGCCGCAACACGTGAGGGCATGATCCGATCAATGAGGCGGGCGCGTTTGGCCAAGCCCAAGGCGGCACTGCGCCACCCATCCAGGATGGGAGAGTCCATCACCACCACACCTTGAGCCCATTGGGGGTATCGATTCGCCAGCATGAGGCTGAGGTAGCCCCCCAGGGAGTGTCCGACCAGAAAGACGGGATGGCCGATTGTCTCGCTCACAAAGTCGTGCAGCTGGGTGACCAGATGAGGCCAGTGGTGCGTGACCGGGTAGCGCGGGTCGTGCCCGTATTGCTCAATGGCACGCACGGTGTAGCCTGCGGCCTCCCAGCGTTCAAACAGGGCACGGTAGGTGCCTGCCGGGAAGCTGTTGGCATGAGAGAAGACGATGGTGCGATGGGGGGCGGGCTGGGCCATGGTGTTGTTGCGTTCGGGCGTCACGAGGGGGAGGTGACGCCGTGCAGGGACAAGCGATATTTTCAGGCCAGGCGTTTGGTGTGACACTGAGGGAGAACCAACCACTGTTGAGCTTTGAACATGCCTCGTGCCACCAAGATTGTTGCCACCCTGGGTCCTGCGTCCTCGACACCGGAGGTGCTGGAAAAGATGCTGCAGGCCGGGGTGGATGTGGTTCGGTTGAACTTTTCGCATGGCAAGGCGCAGGACCACATTGACCGTGCGCAACTGGTACGGGAGGCCGCTCAGCGGGTGGGCAAGGTGGTCGCCATCATGGCGGACTTGCAGGGGCCGAAGATTCGCGTCGGCAAGTTTGCCGATGGCAAGGTGATGCTGGAGCCTGGGCAGTCTTTTGTGCTGGATGCGAGCCGGATTGAATTGGGCGACCAGCAGGGTGTCGGGCTGGACTACAAGGAGTTGCCGCGCGATGTGAAGCCGGGCGACACGCTGTTGCTCAATGATGGCCTGATTGTGTTGACGGTCGAGGCCGTCAAGGGCGAGGCTGTGCACACGGTGGTCAAGCTCGGTGGCGAGTTGTCCAACAACAAGGGCATCAACAAGCAGGGCGGTGGGTTGACCGCGCCGGCTTTGACGGCCAAAGACATGGACGACATCAAGACGGCGGCCAGCTTCCAGTGCGATTACATCGCGGTGTCGTTTCCGAAGAATGCGACGGACATGGAGATGGCGCGCCAGTTGTGCAATGTGGCCGGCGAGCCGTGGAAGCATCGCCCGGCATTGATTGCCAAGATCGAGCGCAGCGAGGCGATTCCCAATCTGGAGAGCATCCTGAAGGCGTCGGACGGGATCATGGTGGCGCGGGGCGACCTGGCCGTGGAGGTGGGCAATGCCACCGTGCCGGCGCTGCAAAAGCGCATGATCAAGATGGCCCGTGAGATGGACAAGGTGGTGATCACGGCGACGCAGATGATGGAGTCGATGATCGTCAATCCGGTGCCGACGCGTGCGGAGGTGTCGGACGTGGCCAATGCGGTGCTCGATGGCACCGACGCGGTGATGCTCAGCGCCGAGACCGCGGCGGGCAAGTTCCCGGTGGAAACCGTGGAGCAGATGGCCAACATCGTGCGTGAGGCCGAACACGCCGAGGAGGTGTCGTTGGATGCGGACTTCACGAACAAGACCTTCGGGCGCATCGACCAGTCGATCGCCATGGGGGCTTTGTTCACGGCGTATCACCTGGGCTGCAAGGCCATCATTGCCTTGACCGAGTCAGGCTCGACGGCCCTGTGGATGAGCCGACATCGCATTCACGTGCCGATTTTTGCGCTGACGGCGCGGGACGTGGCGCAGCGCAAGATGGCTTTGTTCCGCAACGTGCACCCGCTGTTGGTGCCGAGTTACGCGGATCGGGATGAGGCGTTGGCGCAGGCGGAGACTTTCCTGGTGGCGCGTGGCTTGCTGCGCCCGGGCGATACCTATGCCATCACCTGCGGAGAGCCCATGGGCACGCCAGGGGGCACGAACATGCTCAAGGTTTGCGCCGTGCGCTGAAGAAGCCCAGGGAAAAGCCTCGGCGTTCGCTTCGGGGGCTTGGGGCTGGGGGCGGGTCTCGGTAGAATCTCGCCCAGTTTGACGCGTGCACGTGTGCGCGTTGTCTTTTGGTTCACACCGCTCATTTGCTCACTGGGGAACTCATGGCACTCGTCTCGATGCGTCAGCTGCTGGATCACGCTGCTGAAAACAACTACGGCATTCCGGCTTTCAACGTCAACAACTTGGAGCAGGTGCAGGCCGTGATGGCTGCTGCCGACGAGGTGGGCGCCCCGGTGATCCTGCAGGCTTCGGCCGGTGCCCGCAAGTACGCTGGCGAGTCCTTCATCAAGCACCTGATTCAGGCTGCGGTGGAAGCCTATCCCCACATCCCGCTGGTGATGCATCAGGACCACGGCACTTCGCCCAAGGTGTGCCAAGGCGCCATCGACCTGGGCTTTGGCTCGGTGATGATGGACGGCTCCCTGATGGAAGACGGCAAGACCCCGTCTTCGTTTGACTACAACGTCGAAGTGACCCGCAAGGTCGTGGAAATGGCCCACAAGGTGGGCGTGACCGTGGAAGGCGAGCTGGGCTGCCTGGGCAACCTGGAAACCGGTGACGCTGGCGAAGAAGACGGCATCGGTGCCGTTGGCAAGCTGGACCACAGCCAGATGCTGACCGATCCCGAAGAAGCCGCCACCTTCGTGAAGGCCACGCAACTGGACGCCCTGGCGATCGCCATTGGCACCAGCCACGGCGCTTACAAGTTCTCGCGCAAGCCTACGGGTGACATCCTGGCGATCAGCCGCGTCAAGGAAATCCACGCGCGCATCCCCAACACCCACCTGGTGATGCACGGTTCGTCGTCGGTGCCGCAAGAGCTGCTGGCCATCATCAACCAGTACGGTGGCAAGATGAAGGAAACCTACGGCGTGCCCGTCGAGGAAATCCAGGAAGCCATCAAGTACGGCGTGCGCAAGATCAACATCGACACCGACATCCGTCTGGCGATGACCGGTGCCGTGCGCAAGTTCATGTTCGAGAACCCGGACAAGTTCGATGCCCGTGAATGGCTCAAGCCGGCCCGTGAAGCGGCCAAGCAGGTCTGCAAGCAGCGTTACCTGGAATTCGGATGCGAAGGCCAGGGTGCCAAGATCAAGCCGGTCAGCCTGGTGGACATCGCTGCAGCGTATGCCAGCGGCAAACTGGCCCAAGTCGTGTCCTGATCGAGGCGCAGACCTGATGCCTGTCCAGTTGGTCGGGCATGAGACAGCCGGCGTGGGTGCAAGCCCTCGCCGGCTTTGTTTTGCGCCTTTGGTTGGGCTTCGTGAGGCACATGCGGGTTAGTGGTGGGGGCAGGCGCTCGGGAGATCCCTTAAGCTGAAGGTTTGTCTCATCGACCCTTTGGAGTGTTTGCAATGCTCAAGCTGTACGGATTTCCGCTGTCGAACTACTACAACAAGGTCAAGCTGGTCTTGCTGGAAAAAGGCATTCCGTTTGAGGAAGTGCATGCACCGGTCGGCCCGGGCAGTGATCCCGAGGCGCATGCCGACAAGTCGCCCTTGGGCAAGGTGCCTTACATCGAAACCGAGCAGGGTTTCCTGTGCGAGAGCCAGGTCATCGTGGACTACATCGAGGCACGGTGGCCCAGCCCGGCCTTGATCCCGGCCGATCCATGGCAGGCGGCCAAGGTGCGTGAGTTGATCACCTTCTGTGATCTGCACGTGGAGCTGTGTGCACGCCAGTTGTATGCGCAGGCCTTCTTTGGGGGGACCTTGTCGGAAAAGTTTGTCGAGCGAGTCAAGAAGGATCTGACGCGCAATTTGGCAGCTTTCCGTGAGGTGGCCAAGTTTGCGCCGTATGCAGCCGGAGACACGTTCACGATGGCCGACTGCGCCGTGTACACGAGCTTGCCGTTGGCGGCTTTGGCCAGCAAGCTGGTGTGTGGCGAGGACTTGGTGGCTGCAGCCGGGATCGACTGGAAGAGCTATGTGAAGCTGATCGAGCAGCGCCCGACGGCTCAGAAGGTCGCCGCCGACCGCAAGGCTGATCAGCAGGCGCGCATGGGGAAGTAAAGCGGTCAGCGAGGGGGCGAGTGGTAGGTACGTGGCGGGGCATGGCTGTGCGGCGGCGGCGGGAGGCGGCACAATATCGCTTTGCCGATTTCAGTGACGCCGTTGCCGGTGTCACGCTTGACCAGGTGACTGCCTCATGACCTCCGCCCTGCATACCTCTGCCCTGACTTCTCTGCCTCTGCTTGCCCGTGGCAAGGTGCGCGACAACTATGCCGTGGGCGATGACCGCATCCTGATGGTGGCCTCGGACCGCATCAGCGCCTTTGACGTGATCATGGGCGAACCCATTCCGGGCAAGGGTGCGCTGCTGACCAAGATGGCACTGTTCTGGTTCGAGTTGCTCAAGGATGTGGCACCGAACCACCTGACTGGTGAAGACCCCTGCAGCGTGGTCAAGCCTGAAGAGCGTCGCCAGGTGGAAGGCCGCTCGATGCTGGTCAAGAAGCTCAAGCCTCTGCCCGTCGAAGCTGTGGTGCGTGGCTATCTGGCCGGCAGTGGCTGGAAGGAATACCAGGACAACGGCGAGGTGTGTGGCGTGAAGCTGCCGGCCGGTTTGAAAAACGCCAGCAAGCTGCCCGAGCCCATTTTCACCCCGGCCACCAAGGCCGAAATGGGTGACCACGACGAGAACATCAGCTACGAGAAGATGGTGGAGATCATCGGCGCCGATCTGGCGGCGCAGGTGCGCGATCTGGCCATCAAGCTGTACAAAACGGCGGCCGATTACGCGCTGACCAAGGGCATCATCATTGCCGACACCAAGTTCGAATTCGGCCTGGATGAGCAGGGCACGCTGACCGTGATGGACGAGGTGCTGACGCCCGATTCGTCGCGTTTCTGGCCGGTGGAAGGCTATGAGCAGGCCTTCCAGGCCGGCGCCAATCCGCCCAGCTACGACAAGCAGTTCGTGCGTGACTGGTTGGAGCAGGCCACGGTCAACGGGCAGCCCTGGAACAAGACCGCACCGTCGCCGGCTTTGCCTCAGGACGTGATCGAGAAGACCGCCGCCAAGTACCAGGAAGCCCTGGTGCGCCTGACCGGTCAGGCTTGATCGTGCGGGGACGCCGCTGAGGCGTCTCCCTCATCCTCCTCGTCTTCCCAGTGCGCCGGGGTGGCCTCCGCGGCAGCTTGAGCCGCTTGCGCGGCTGCGAGGGCCTCGGCCACTTCGGGCGAGGCCGCCCAGCCGTGCAGCACCTCGGCCACATCGCCCACACCGCTCTTGTTGAGCGAGGAGAACAGCGTCACGTTGACGTCGGACTCGTCGGTGACGAGGTCGGCGAGCACCTCTTGCGCCTTGCGCAGGGATTCAGCTTGTTCCTTCCGGTTGAGCTTGTCGGCCTTGGTCAGCATGACCAGAAGCTTGACCTCGCCGCTGCGCACGCGGGGCGTCACGAACTCCAGCAGTTGACGATCCAGCTCGGTGAAGCCGTGGCGGGAATCCACCATCTGCACGACCGCACTCAAATTGCGTCGGACTTCGAGGTAACGGGCCATCACCTCTTGCCAGCGCAGCTTGGCCGAGCGCTCGACGGCCGCGTAGCCGTAGCCGGGCAGGTCGGTCCAGATCTGGTTGGGGGCGGCCTTGGGGCCCAGGTGGAAGAGGTTGATGTGCTGGGTGCGCCCGGGCGTTTTGGACGCGTAGGCGAGCTGGCGTTGTTGGGCCAGTGTGTTGATGGCCGTGGACTTGCCGGCGTTGGAGCGACCGACGAAAGCGACCTCTGGCAACTCGCTCACGGGCACCTGATGCAACTGGGCCGCCGTGATGTAGAAGCGAGCCGTGTGGGCCCAGGCCAGGGCTTCCTTGGCGGGGTGGCGAGCCAGATCCTGGGTGGGCACACGGGCCGGTGTGACGGCTTTTTGTGGGCCATTGGCCGTCTTGGAAGGGGCCTGTTTGGCCGAGCCGGGGCGATTGGGTGTGTGACGGGTCATAGGGCATTGTAAAATCTCCAGATTCAACTGCCAAAAGCAGGTGTTCGATTCCGTTTTGAATCTCGGGATCGGGTGCCGGCCGCCGGTTTCACCCCACACAGCCAACTCACCGCCCCTACGCCATGAAGCGCTTCTCGAACCTGATTGCCCTTGCCTCGGTGGCCCTGTCCTTGTCCGGCCTGGCCCATGGTGCCGACACCAAAGCCGCCAAGCCGAATCTGGCGGCGGGCGAAGCCAAGGCCACGGCCGTGTGTGCGGCCTGCCACGCGGTCGATGGCTCGCGTGGTCTGCCCGCTTACCCCATCCTGCAAGGCCAGCACCCTGAGTACCTGGTCAAGCAACTGGTTGAGTTCAAGGAAGGCAAGCGCAAGAACGGCATCATGATGGGCATGGCGGCCCCCTTGACGGCCGACGAGATGCGTGACGTGGCCGCGTTCTATGCCAGCAAGAAGGCTCCGGTGGGCACAGCCAAGAACAAGGACATGGTCGCCTTGGGCGAGAAGATCTATCGCGGCGGCATCGCCAAGAAGGGCATCGCCGCTTGCGCCAGCTGCCACAGCGCCAATGGCGCCGGCATGCCCGTGCAGTACCCGCGTCTGGGTGGCCAGCACAGCGACTACACCAAGGCTCAGCTGACCGCGTTCCGCCAGGGCGAGCGCACCAACAGTGTCCAGATGACGGCCATTGCCGCCAACCTGAGCGACAAGGAAATCGAAGCGCTGTCCGACTACATCGCTGGTCTGCGCTGAGCGCCATGCTGGCGCGCTCGGACTGTGCCGGGGCGCCGGTCGTGACGTGACGAGAGATGCTCGACATGCCCAGGCGGGATCCCGGTTGCGGGGTGCCCGCCTTTTATTTTGGCTGCCCGGGTGATGGCGCATGCCCCCACGACGACGTGGTGACCGACCTTGTCGCTATAGTCCGCCACGGTTCTGTCTGACTTTATGACTGCTGAAGCCTCTCCTCTTCCTGTTCCAGCGCGCCGGTCGCGGCGCCGTGAATTGCTGGATTTGCTGGCGTCGATGCGCTTTGCCATCGCGTTGTTGACGGTGATCTGCATTGCCTCGGCCATCGGGACCGTGGTCAAGCAGGGCGAGCCGATGGTCAACTACGTGGATCAGTTCGGACCATTCTGGGCCGAGGTGTTCGGTGCCATCGGTTTGTATCGGATCTACAGCTCGGTCTGGTTCCTGGTGATCCTGGCCTTTCTGGTGATCTCGACCAGCCTGTGCATTGCCCGCAACACGCCCAAGATCGTGGCCGACTGGCGCGCACACAAGGAGGGCATCCGCGAGCGGGCCTTGCAGGCCTTCCACCACAAGGCGACCGGGCAGTTGGCCGAACCGGTGAGCACGGTCGAAGGGCAGGTGCTGCACACCTTGCAGGCGCAAGGTTGGTCGATCAAAACCCAGCGGCGTGAAGCGTCGACGCGGGGCGAGGCTGGCGTGATGATCGCCGCCCGATTGGGCAAGGCCAACAAGGTGGGGTACATCGCGGCACACGCGGCCATCGTGTTGGTGTGCCTGGGCGGGCTGTTCGATGGCGATCTGGTGGTCAAGGTACAAGCCTGGGCGCAGGACTTGCAGCCGTTCAAGGGCGGCACCGAGCCCGCCAACAGCCGCTTGAGCGAGCGCAACCCGGCCTATCGGGCGCAGTTGTTCGTGTCGGAAGGTCAGCGCACCAATGCCTCGGTGATTCAGATGGATCAGGGCATGCTGGTGCAGCCGCTGCCCTTCGAGATCGAGCTGAAGAAGTTCGTGGTGGAGTACTACGAGACGGGCATGCCCAAGCGCTTCGCCAGCGACATCGTGATCCACGATCCACGGGTGAAAGATCCGAAGTCCTACACCGTGGAGGTGAACCACCCGGTGGTGTACGACGGTGTGACGATCTTCCAGTCGAGCTTTGAGGATGGTGGGTCTTTGGTCAAGTTGCGTCCGCTGTACCTGGATCGGGCGGGCGCGCGCAGTGGGCCCGAGGTGGTGGACGCCGTGGTGGGGGGGGCGCCCGGGGCTTTGCCGGCCGACTGGCTGGGCCAGGGGAGTGGTCCGCTGCAGTTGGAGGTGAGCGGCCTGCGCGTGATCAACGTGGAGAACCTGGCCGATGCGCAGAGCGCCAACCCTGCCGCGACCGCTACCGATGTGCGCGGCGTGAATTTGACGGATCTGAGCAAGCACCTGGGCTCTGGCGCCAAGCCGGCGGGCAACAAACAACTGGTGAACATTGGCCCGTCGGTGACCTACAAGCTGCGCGATGCGGCAGGGCAGGCCCGGGAATATCAAAACTTCATGGTGCCGGTGGAGTTGGACGGGCACCGGATGTTTTTGCTGGGTGTGCGCGACACGCCCGCCGAAGGTTTCCGTTATCTGCGGGTGCCGGCCGACGAGGCCATGAGTTTGCAGGGCTGGTTGCGCTTGCGTCAGGCATTGAACAACAAGGCGATGCGTGATGAAGCTGCGCGGCGGTTTGGTGTGGCGGCGGGACCCAGCGGTCGCCCGGAGGTGCGCGAGCAGCTGACGGTCTCGGCGCAACGATCGCTGGACCTGTTTGCGGGGGCTGTGCCGTTGGAGACGGCTGCCGGCCAGCCTGCGACCGATGTGCCAAGCGGGGGCTTGATGGGCTTGTCGCGCTTCATCGAGCAGGTGGTGCCGCCCGAGCAGCGCGAGCAAACCTCGGGCACGCTGATTCGCATCCTCAATGGCGCCTTGTTTGAGTTGTACAACCTCAGCCGCACGCAGGCCGGGTTGCCCGCGGTGTCGCTCGACGAGCCGGCCGTGCAGGCGTTCATGGGCCGGGCGGTGTTGTCGCTGTCCGATGCGATGCTGTATCCGGTGCCGGTGGTGTTCATGCTCGACAGCTTCGAGCAGCGCCAGGCCAGCGTGTTTCAGGTGACCCGTACCCCCGGTCGCAATGTGGTGTACCTGGGCTGCGTGCTGCTGATCATCGGGGTCTTTGCGATGCTTTACATCCGCGATCGGCGTTTGTGGGTGTGGTTGCAGCAAGATCCGCAGGGCGGCACACGGGTGCAGATGGCCCTGTCTTCCACGCGCCAGACGCTGGACACCGACCGCGAATTTGATCGCCTGCGCCAGACGGTGTTGGGCGAGGCGCCGGCGCAAGCCGCAGTGCCGACCACCAAGGAGATCTGATCTCATGAGCACTTCACATTCGGCCAGCGTGGCGCTGGCCTCCGAGGGCGGGCTGCGCCGGCCCCTGACCGACTGGCTCTTTGCCGTGCTGGCGCTGGCGCTGGGTGCGTGGGGCTTCGTGGCCTATGGTGCGCACATGGACGGCTATGAGAAAGCCATCTTGGCGGCGGCCGTGCCGAGCGTGGTTGCGCTGGGCTGGTTCTGGCGCCCCTTGCGCTTGCTGCTGGTGTTGGTCGGTCTGGCCACGTGGGCGGCGATGTCGCTCTACCTGCGCCACACCGATGCCCATGGCGCGGACCTCGCCATGGCGGAGCAGGTGTTCTGGCTGAAGTATTTCCTGTCGAGCCAGAGCGCCATCCTGTGGATGAGTGTGCTTTTCTTCATGAGCACGGTGTTCTATTGGATTGGCTTGGTGGCGCGCAGTGCAACGGCCACGAAGCTGGGTTCGCGCCTGACTTGGGCGGGGATCTTCATGGCGCTGGTGGGCACGTTGGTGCGCTGGTTCGAGAGCCATCAGATCGCGCCAGACATTGGTCACATTCCGGTGAGTAACCTCTATGAGGTGTTCGTGCTGTTTGCCTGGTTGACCGCCGCGTACTGGCTGTACTACGAGGACCGCTTTGCCCGCATGGGTCGGGATCTGGGTTCGCTGGGCGCGTTCGTGATGCTGGTGGTGAGCGCCGCGGTGGGGTTTCTGCTGTGGTACGCACTGGAGCGTGGCGCGCACGAGATTCAACCCCTGGTGCCCGCGTTGCAAAGTTGGTGGATGAAGCTGCATGTGCCAGCCAATTTCATTGGCTATGGCACGTTCGCTCTGGCGGCCATGGTGGCGTTTGCCTACTTGGTCAAGCACCAGGCAGAGGAGACCCGCTGGTGGAAGCTGGCGCCGCTGTGGCTGGTGGGGGTGGTGCTGTGCTTTGAGCCGGTGGTGTTCCGCAGCAAGCCGGGCAGCGAGCAGTGGCTGAGCAGTTTCTGGGCGGTGTATTTCGGTGTGGCCGCCTTGATCGTGGCCGCGATTGTGGCGGCGCGCCGGCGCATTGCGGCACAACTGCCTTCGTTCGAGGTGTTGGACGACGTGATGTACAAGGCCATTGCTGTGGGCTTTGCCTTCTTCACCATCGCGACGATTCTGGGGGCGTTCTGGGCCGCCGAGGCCTGGGGCGGGTACTGGAGTTGGGACCCGAAAGAGACCTGGGCCTTGATCGTGTGGCTGAACTACGCGGCCTGGCTGCACATGCGCCTGATGAAGGGGCTGCGCGGCACCTTCTCGGCCTGGTGGGCGCTGGCCGGCTTGCTGGTGACGTCGTTCGCCTTCCTGGGCGTGAACATGTTCCTGTCAGGGCTGCATTCTTACGGCACCTTGTGACGGGGCGGCCGATACACTGCGGTCATTCGTGTGACGGGATTGGATTGCATGCACTACGCCATTCGTGATGCCCAAGGCAATATCGTGAGCTTGCACCGTGAGCCGGTGCCAGGTGGTGAACCGGTGCCGCCGCAGCATCCCGAGGTGCTGGCCTTCCTGGGGACGGACGAGCAGCGCTCGTTCGCCCAGATGGACGCGGACCTGGTTCGCGTGCTGGAAGATCTGATTGATGCGCTCATTCGGCGCAACGTGCTGCGCATCACCGACTTGCCCACCGAGGCGCAGGCCAAGCTGTTCGATCGCAAGCATTTCCGCGAAGGCATGCAGGGCCATGCCTTGTCGTTGTATGGCGGCGGGCAGTCTGCCCTGACTTCATCGGGGCAGGTGGCACCGCCCGATGCCGGCGATGCCGCGGGCACGGATTGGGCTGACTTGATGCCTTGAGGGGCCTCGCAGATTCAGTCGGTCACGACGAACCCAGCACGCGATGCTGCAAGGCGGGGAGCTGACTGCGGACCTGCTTCTGCCTGGTCTGGTCCAGTTCGGCCATCACGATGCCGGTGCCTTCCGCTTGGACGGCCATCACCTCGCCCCAAGGGCCGACGATCATGGAGTGGCCGTAGGTCGTGCGACCGTTCTCATGGCGTCCTCCTTGGGCTGGCGCCAGCACGTGGCAGAGGTTCTCGACCGCGCGCGCGCGCAGCAACAACTCCCAGTGGGCTTTGCCGGTGGTGTCGGTGAATGCGGCGGGCAGCACGATGAGATCGAGAGGATGCTTCTCTCCGAGCTGGCGGAACAGTTCAGGAAAGCGCAGGTCGTAGCACACACTCAGGGCGATCCGCCAGCTGATACCACTGCGGTCGGTGAGGCTGAAGGCCACAGGCTCCTGGCCGGGACGCAAGGTGGCGGCTTCATCGTAGCGCCGTTCGCCGTCGTCAAAGCAGAACAGGTGGATCTTGTCGTAGCGGGCGACGCGGTGGCCTCGAGGGTCGAAGACCAGGGTGGTGTTGTAGACCTTGTCACTGCCCGGCGCGCGAATGGGCAAGGTGCCCGCGATCAGCCATATACCGTGCTCCTTGGCGGTTTTGGCCAGGATGTGTTGCATGGGGGTGCCGACCGAGGCCGGATGGCTGGCATCGGCCAGGGGCTCGGCGATGGTCAGTTTGTCGTTGTCGCGCAGGCCGATCAGGCAGAAATACTCGGGTAGCGCGATCAATTCGGCACCGGCCTGTGCGGCCTGGGCTATGAGGGCGCGGGCCTGGGTGAGGTTGTCGTCCACCCTGGGGGTGGAGATCATCTGGATCGCTGCGGCTTTCATGAACGACGACAGGAAGAGGGGCGCTATTCGTAGCGTACTTCGATTTTGATCCGGCTGGGGACCGGAGTTTGGTCTTTCAGGCCTGGGGTGAAGGGCGTGAGCAGGAAAATAGCTTTGGCCGCGTCGACGAATTCGATCGGCGCTTGGGCTTCGAGTACGTCTATGTGGTCGACTCGCCCCGTGGCATCAATGAACAACTCCAATATGGCATGGCCCGGGGGCGACAGGTCCTGATCTGTGGGGGTGGGCAGGATGACCGAAGATGTTGGCGCTGGGCCGACATCCAGAAGTTTGCGCGGCCAGTAAGCGGGGAGGTTCCCGCTCGCTGATTTCGACTGGGCGTCGTCAGGCGCGGACGCCGCCGGCGAAGTGGTGTCCGCAGGCTGGTCGGGCATGGCGAGTGTGACCTGGCCCAGGTCGGAGCCATGCTCACCGCGCACGGTGAGCTGCCGCACCTTGAGCGGTGGTGCGGTGCCCGCTGCTCCAGCGGGTAAAACGCGGGGGTGCCACCATGCGGCCCAAACGCCCCACGTCACGCTGACGTGCAGCGCGACGGAGGCGAGTGCAGCAAGAGCACGTGTGTCCCGGAGCACCGAGGGCTGTGGTGGCTTCAGTCCAGCAGCTCACGCCACATGGTGCGCCGGGCCGTGCCTGCCGCAGCCCCCGTGGGAGAGGGGGAGGGGCTGGTTCGCACGTCACCCAAGGTGTCGCTCACGATGGTGACCGTCTTGCCGTTTTGCAGCTTGACCGTCTTGATACCCGACACCATGGTGTTGGATGACAGGCGCGTGCCAATCGCAGAGTCGGTGGCTGTGGTGACTTGCTTGCCGGTCTCCAGGTCAACGTAGTAGAGCCAACCATAGCCGCCAGCGGTGCACGCGTTGGATTCCGGCACGTTGGTGGCCACCGTCAGGATGTTGTATTGCAGTTGCATATCGACGTTGACGCGTTCGGAAGCGTTGCCGGAGCCCATCGAGGGGAAGTCGAAATACCAGCCCTTGTCGGTGGCCCAGTCAATGGCGTCACCAGAGATGGTGCGAATGGTCTGGCCGTTGCTGCCGGTGGTGGTGGTCAGGGTGCGAGACTTGACCGAGGCGTTGGCGCGTGGATTGCTCAAGCCGGTGGTCGAGAGATCGTCCTTGAGTCCATAGACACTTTGACCTTGTGCGTTGCTGAGGTCGTCCAGCGACAGCAGGCGGCCCGTGCCAACCATCACCACGCGGCTGCCATTGGTGTACGCCAATTCAGGTTTCACGCTGATGGGTTGTGCGGTACCTGCGGCATTGCGCAAAGTTGCAAGCTTGAAGGCTTCCTTGCCACTGGGTGCGTGGTTATCGTCAAAATCGATGCGCCACACATTGCCCAGCATGTCACCGGCATACAGCACATCGGCGGTGTTCAACTCTGCGACCTCAACCCAGGCATTGAGCTTGCCGAGGTTGCTGGGTGTTTCGGCTGAGCCCTCTCCGGTCGAAATGGTGTCCAGCAAAGTGCCGGTCATGGCGTCCACCACAAAGACCCGGCCGATGCCGTCACCTGTGGTCTTGCCGCAGGTGCCCGGTACGTTGTTGTACCCAGATGTGAAGATCGCGACCCACTTGCCGTCTTTGCGGCGAGTGATCACAGGATGGCCGTAGCTGTAGCCCATTTGGGCATGGGTGAACTCCCACAAACCCTTGGGGTTGGCCGGATCGGTGACGTCCAGCGCGTAGTAGCCGCAGCCGCCTTTGTCAAGCCCCGCCACCAGGATGGTCTTCCATGCTGTGGCCGAGGAGCAAACGCTGGGGGTCCCTGTTCCTGGGCTGCTGCACACGTCAGCGACCGTGGGCGAGCCGTCGGCATAGTAGCGATGATCGTAATTGGTGTCAGCCAGATGGCGCATATTGGGCATCACGAAACTCGGGACGAATGCCCAGCGCTCCGAGCCATTCGCGCTGTTGAACGCATGCAGCATCCCATCGTTGGCTGCAGCGAAGACCGTGCCACCACGCGTGGCGTTGGTGGATTTGAAGCTGCCGTATGTGCTGTCGTATTGCTCGTAGTTGAACTGAGGTTTTTGCACGAACACGGGGACGGCGTTGACGATGTCCCCCAGCACATGCTCACGTTCTCGATACAACGGATTGGCAGAATTGGTCAGGTCCTCGTAGGTGCTTTGCCCCCGCAGGTAGTTGACCATGTTGTCGCCATCATTGGCCAGAGACTTCTGTGTGGCAGTCAAATTGGTACATTGGCTGAGTGCCGAGCCCGTTGATGGACAGGCGGTGGTAAACGGTGTCCCCAGGCCATCGGTGTTCAGGTTGGTGTAGGTGAAGTCCTTGAGCTTGTCGGTGGCGGTGCTGTTGAAGTACTTGATGGTGCGGCCATCACCCGAGGTGGCCGAACTCACTTTGAGGTTCAGTTGCGTGCGAGCACTCCAGGTGGCTGTTGAGGCCACTGCACCGGTGTTGGCGTCAATGGCTTTGGCAATCAGTTCGCCGTCCCACTTGACCGTTCGGTATTGCGCCAAATAGACCGCGTTGTCACCCGCAACGAGTTCAAGGCTGGATGTGGCGGCTGCCGTACCCGATCCAATCCGCGCAGAGATACCCGCCAAGGCGTCCTGGAGCCCCGCCGTCAGACTGGTTGGGTTGGAAGCAGAGAAATAGAGTCCGCGTCCGTTGACGGCCGCATGCCACAGGTCGTCAATTTTGCGGATGTCACTGTTCGGGTTGGGCCAGTTTGAGTTGCTGTTTAAGATGTCGTAGTACTGCGTCACGCCTGTGATGTTGGGGGCGGTTTCGTAGTTGGGCTCGTAGAAGATTTCACCGCTCACGCCCAAACCCAGCGTGAATGTCGTCATGTGCTGCTGGGTGTTGGGATCCCGCGGCGTGCCGAGTACGTTGTTCTCGCACAGATTGCTGTAAACCGTCGTGCCAATGGTATTGCTGCAGTTGTTCAGCGCAGAGGTTCGCAGGTCGGTCTTGTAGTAGTACATCGCCGTGTCGGCGAGGGTGTTCGAGATGTTGAGCGCATCCAGATAGGGGCGGTCTGTGCCCGTGCCATCCTGGTTTCCAATGTCCGTGGTCGTGTTCAATCGCTTGGGGTCGTTGTCATCATTCCACGCACCGTCAGTCGAGAGGATCGTGAAGTTTTGCTGACACGAGAATTGAACAGGATCTTTGTCTCCCCAGCCACCCTTGCCAGCGTACATCTGACCAACTTTGGCCAGGGTTGTGCGCAGAGGTGTACTCCCGCTGGACGTCGAGGAATAGAGGGCGTTGTACCAGGCGACTTGATTGGTGCTGTCGAAATCTCTGATGGTCAGGTTGGTGTTGTCGTTGCTGTTGATGAAAAACAGCCCCACACGGAACTGGTCCGACAGCGTGCTGAAGGCACGTCCTGTGGCAGCTTTCATCATGTAACCACGATTGCGGTAGTAGCTGTACCAGTTTGCGTAGTTGGTTTTGGCCGCATCGCTGCCGGTGGCGACCCCGGGCGCTTCGATATCTGAGGCTGAGGTGATGACCGTGTACTTGCTGTCTGCCGCGCAATTGGATGCGGGGGTGCCTGATTTCCACTTGGAGTAGTAGAACTTGAGGCGCACGCGGATGTCGGTCCCTGGCCAACGCCCCAGACGGATGGCATCCGAACTCGATGTTGGGTCGGTAGACAGGTTCCGGGCGGTGTTGGTCGTGCCATCGTAGGACTCGGTGTTGACCGCACGGTATCCGTCGTAGAGGGCCGCCGTGAACACCGCGTTGGGCTTTTGTTTGGGCTCGGCTGTGACCGATGGGTCGTAGGGCGGCGTGTAGGTGATGGTTGGGTCGTAGGCAACGCTGTTGTAGCCCTTGTAGCCGTAACAGGCTTTGCCGTATTGGGTGTAGACGTCGTTGTCTTCCACACCTTGGTTGATGTCTCCCGGCATGTTGGGAAAGGCCATCGAACCTGAGTCGTCGATCACCATCGCGATGTTGGGCTTGACGGCGGTAGAGGACAGGCCATTTCCCAGCGGAGCGTCAGCCAAACTGAGAACCGCGGCACCTGAGAGCCCCATTGCGGACAGCATGACAGTGCCGGCCATCAAAGTGCGGACAGCATGTGCCGTGCAGCGCAGGCGTGGCGCCTGAATGAGATGAGTGCGGTGTGTCATGACGTGCTCCCAAATCCAAATGAAGAATGATCAGAAGTGAATGTAGGTCTCGGTCACCGAAGCGGTGTTACGTGGACCGTCTGTCCGGACAATGATCCGGAAAAACGGGCTGTTGGCACCCGAGAATCGGACGTTGTCGCCATACTTCAGTTCGCCCCGCTTGGGGCTGGTCGATGCGGCATTGGTGACCGGGACAGAGCAAATGTTGCTGGATCCATCGGCACAGTTCCCGTTCGGATCTCCCGTGCATTTGCACAGGCGGGTGATGAGGTACCGGTGGGTGTAGCCATCTGCCGTTGTGGTGGAAGAGGACGGAGCGACACATGTTGAGCAGGTGCCTGCGGCCACGCAGCCGCCGCAACTGTCTCCTGCCCAGTCCACAAACGGGCGGGCAGGCACCCCGGTTGCGGGACGGCTGTTCCCTGAGGGGTCAAGGGCATCAATGCTGGTGGCGTAATAAGCTTGGCCATCGGCAGTGATGTTGCTGTACAGCGTGGTCCCCGTCAGCCGCGCCTGCAGCCACGCAATGGCCGTGTCGGCGGGTTGGTCGCTGGAGGCGGTGGCGGCTTTCTTGAAGCCCAGGTTGCCAATCACCAAGGTCCCCGTGTCAATGGACCTGATCAAGGCCACCGAGGCAAAAGCGAGGGTGACCAGTGACAGCAGCACCACGATCAGAGACAGCCCTCTTTGGCGGTACGGCGAAATCAAAAGCTGCTTGGACATGGGATTTTCCTGATGCACGCTCACTGTTGCCAGATCACGTTGCGGATGGGGAGGACGGCTTCGTAGACGCGATAGCGATAGTGTTGCCAGTCTGTCGACCCTGGGTTGTTGGCGTTGAGGTTGTTGATGGCGCCGCCTGCCCAGCAAACCGCGCGCGGGCTGGACGCGCGGCAGGTGCTGTAGGTGCTCCCCGTGCCCGCAACCGTGACGACATCCTTTTCGTAGACATCGCTGCGCGCCACCACCGCCACGCGAATCGCTTTGATCGCCTGCCAGCCGGCGTTGTCGTTGACCGCCGGTGTCGTGGTCGTCCACGCGGTGACCCGGACGTTGTTGTCCGCCAAGTTGGCATCGGTGCCGTATTCGGCTTGCAACTGAATGACTTGCGGGTAGATGACGCGCGTCTGGTTGGTGTTCGTCGCGGTATCCAGCCAGGTCAGGTTGAGGCTGTTGCTGGCCACGCTGTAGGTGCGTCGTGACATGGCACCGAGATTGATCAGCGTAGAGCCGGAGGGGTACCCGTCAGGGGTGGGGAAGATGGTTTGACCACCTGCTTGGTTCCAGGCGCTCTGACCAGAGTTGTGCAAAACCTGGTTCTGGCCTTGCCCCCCACCCTGGCTGTTCCCGCCGCCGGGAGAGGTGTCGTTGGTGACCTGGAAGACGGAGCACCAGCTGCTGCTGCCGATGGCGGGCGGCACGGCGATCATGAGATCGCCCTCGGTGATGCCCAGCGCGGATTGAACGAAGAAGTTGGTCGCCTGTGGTGGGTGATCGACGGTCACCTTGGTGGGCAAGGGGGCGCCCTCCTTGGTGCTGGCTGTGAAGGTGATCGTATCGGGTGCGCCGCTGGCCCCCTGAGTGATCACCACGGGGGCCAGGATGTAGGTTTGCGTCGCACTGGACCCATTCTTGGCGCGGATCTCACAGCCCAGCGCAGACAGGTTGGCTGCCATGCCAAAGCCGGCGTTCTTGGCGTCGCGCTCGATGGTGTACAGCGCCATGGCGCCTGTGGTGTTGGCGTCGGAGCCCGAGGTGGCCGTGCGCTTGCGGCTTTCGGCCATCAGCATGACCTGGGCCACCACGAGCACGGTGACCAAGCCGAGCAGCATCGCCACGAGCAACTCGATCAAAGTGAAACCACGCTGCTGTTGAGGCGGCGGGCATTCAGCCGAGGAAGATGGAGGGTGCAGCATGGCGGTGTGTCAGAAATTGAGAGACGCAGATACCAAGACGGTGCGCTGCGTGCTGTTGGCGGGTGTCCAGTTGACCTGAACCGTGACCACAGAACCATTGACGGTCACGGTGGCGGTGCCAGATGGGAGGGTGTTGGCCACGTTGGCCAGCCAAGCCGTGCAGTTCGCGCTGCTGCACGAGCCAGACGTGGTGACATAGCCCGCGAAATTGCCTTCGTCCACGGCCATCTGTCCCAGCAACTGATCGGCCAAGTAAGTGGCTTCGCCACGCATCTGCGCCTCGGTGCTCGCGCTGACCATGCGGCCTTGCAGCCCGATGAGGGCCAGAATCCCGAGCATCAACAGCAAGATGGCCACAAGTGCCTCCAGCAGCGCTGCACCGCGTTGGTCTGTGCGCACCCGCATCGAACGCGAGCCGCTCTGCCTGAATGTGAGGTGGGGCGTCAACATTTGCGTGGATCGTTGGTGGGGAGCTGATTGGCGGTATCGGGATAGCACAGGCGAACCTGCCCGCCGGAGGACACCGTGACTCGAAGGGCGGTGGTGTCGGCCGTGGGCGAGGTGATGTCGATGCTGGTGATGCCTGTGGTGCAGGCGATGCTGCCTTGCGTGGGCAATTGGCCCAGGCCGTCGTAAGTCAGGCAGTTCGCCCCCCCGTTCGAAGTGAGGGTGACGCCTTGCAGGGCAACACTGGCGGAGTTCTTCTGGATGATGTCGCCCCCTGCATCGGCCATGGTGCCCGCGCACTTGTTGGTGATGCTCGTGGGCAGGACGCCGCCTTTGGACACCACCCAGGATGGACTGGTCGCGCTCATGGTGCAGCTCGAGTCGGTCGATGACACCATGGAGAAGGTCACACGGGTATTGCGCCGGATGGCCTCCATGCGGGCCAGTTGCAGCCCGCTGACGATGGATTCACCGACATTGCGTACCTTGAGGTTTTGCAGCCAGATCGTGATGCTGGGCGCAGCCAGCATCAGCATCAACGCGATGAGCGTGACCACGATCATGAGCTCCAGCAAAGTGAAGCCCTGTTCAGAGCGGGGCGTGGGGGTGCGCATCAGCTGCAGCTTTCCGAGGCTTTGGTGATCCAGCAGGACTTGGTCACGGTCTGGCCATTGAACTTGGTTGTCGCCTGCGCGTTGCTTTGCGTCAGGGTGTACTCGTAGCCTGTGATGTCGCCTTTTCCGGCTGCCGTGATCGTGTAGGTTTGGTTGGTGCTGCCGATCGTGCAGGTGTAGGTGAAATATTTGCTGTTGGACGGGAGGGCCGATTGGGTGGCGCACGAGCCCGCTGCGGTGCCGTAATTCCGGAAGTCCTGGTAGTACTGCTCCAGCTTGACCCGCGCCGTGGCCATTTCTGCAAACCCTTCTTGCAGCTTGCCCCGGCGGATGTAGTCTCTGTAACTGGGCAACGCCACAGCGGCCAAAATGCCAATGATCGCCACCGTGATCATCACTTCGATCAATGTGAAACCCCGGGGGGCGCGATGCAGGACGGGGTGAGGTGTGTTGCAAGCGGTCATGCCAAAAACCCTTTGTGTGTGGTTTGATGATCGGGCAGCACCCCGATCTTGGGAAGATGGGGAAGCCCGGTCCGGACCAGGAAGGTGGTGAAAAACGTTGCGCAGCGCCGAGGCGCTGCGTCATTCCGGTGCAGCTGGTGTGGTGTGTACCGTTCATCGCTCGTGCTTGACCGTCCGGCGGCGTCTGGCCCTTGCACCAGCCCGCGGCTCAGAACAGCGCCGAGCTCAGCTTGCGGCGGTACTTGTCCACCACCGGATCCGCCGCCGTCACGGCCACCTTGCCGGCGATCTCCAGCTTCGGCTTGCTGTCAGCACCCGCTGCTGCGGCCGCCTTGGGCGGAATCGGCTTGGGCTGTGGCTTGCTCATCACTTCCAGAATGGCGACATAGGTCTTGCGGGCCAGGTCGTCGCTCCAGCCCTTGTCGCGCATGATGATCTCCAGCAATTCGTCCATGGCTTCGGTGAAGTGGCCGCTGGCAAAGAAAATCTGGGCCAGCTCGAAGCGGGCGGTGAAATCGCGCTTGTTGGCTTCGATGGCGGCAGACAGCTCGGCCGGCGAGCGACCCTGGCGGGCCGAGGCCAAGGCGTCGATGTACCGGCCAAAGGCGTTCACCCGTTGCTCGGCCAGCAGGCCGGTGGCGCGGTCGGCAATGGGGGCGAAGATGGCCTGGGCGCCTTCCAGTGCGCCTTCGGCCAGCAGCAGCTTGATCAGGTCGTAGCGGGCTTCGTCGTTGCTCGGGTCCTTGGCCAGGGCGTCTTCCAGCTTGGCCAGGGCGGTTTCGGTGTCGCCCGCTTCGGCCAGTTGCTCGGCTTCCAGGGTTTCCAGCTCGGAGGCGATTTCGCCTTCTGCAGGGACGTGTTTGTCGAGGAATTCGCGGATCTTTTCGGGTGGCAGGGCACCGACGAAGCCGTCGACCGGCTGTCCGCCCACGAACATCACGCAAAACGGGATGGAGCGCACGCCGAACATTTGCGACAACTGGCCGGCAATCTCTTGCTGCTCGTCGGCATTGACCTTGGCCAGCAGGAAGCGGCCGCCGTACTCGGTTTCGAGCTTTTCCAGCACCGGGCCCAGGGCCTTGCAGGGGCCGCACCACTCGGCCCAGATGTCCAGCAGCACGGGCTGTTGCAGGGAGGCTTTGATCAGGTCGGATTCAAAGTTGGCAAGGGTGATGTCGATCATGGTGGGCAGATCTTTCCGGGGTGATTCAGATTGTGCGGCGCGCCGGGGCGGCAGCGCCTAAAATTCAGGGTTTTGAGTGACGAGGACGAGCCGTGAGCAGCACGACAGGTTTGACAGGCGCCATCAAGGTGGGCGTGGTGATGGGATCCAGCAGCGACTGGGATGTCATGCGCCATGCCGCTGACATTCTGACCGAGTTCGGCGTGCCTTTCGAGGCTCAGGTCGTCTCGGCGCACCGCATGCCCGACGACATGTTCCGTTACGCCGAAGCCGCGGCCGACCGCGGTCTGGTGGCCATCATCGCCGGCGCCGGTGGGGCCGCACACCTGCCGGGCATGCTGGCGGCCAAGACCACGGTGCCCGTCTTGGGCGTGCCCGTGCCCTCGCGCCACCTGCAGGGGGTGGATTCGCTGCACTCCATCGTGCAGATGCCCAAGGGCATCCCGGTGGCGACGTTTGCGATTGGCACGGCTGGCGCCGGGAACGCCGCCCTGTTTGCCGTGGCGATGCTGGCCCACGGCGACGCGGCCCTGCGCGCCAAGCTTGACGCCTTCCGTGCGCGCCAGACCGAGGTGGCACGCGCCATGACCAACGACCTGACCCTGGACACCAAGGCATGACCAAGCGCACTGACGTGATCCTGCCCGGCGCAACGCTGGGCGTGATGGGCGGTGGCCAGTTGGGCCGCATGTTCGTGCATGCCGCCCAGGCCATGGGTTACCGCACCGCCGTGCTGGACGCGGATGCGAGCAGTCCAGCCGGACTGGTGTCGCAAGTGCACATCCGGACCGCCTATCTGGACGAAGCCGGCCTGGCCGAGCTGGCCCGCGTGTCGGACGCCATCACCACCGAGTTCGAGAACGTGCCCGCGCAGGCACTGGACAAGCTGGCCGAGGCCCGCCCAGTGGCACCGGCGGGTCGCGCCGTGGCCATCTGCCAGGACCGCGCCCGTGAGAAAGCCCACTTCGTGGCCTGTGGGGTCGATTGCGCACCGTATGCCGTGATCGAAACGCCCGAGCAACTGGCCGCCGTCACCGACGACCTGCTGCCCGGCATCCTGAAAACCGCCCGCCTGGGTTACGACGGCAAGGGCCAGATCCGCGTGAAGACCCGCGCCGAGCTGATCGCCGCCTGGGACGAGTTGCAGCGTGTGGGCTGCGTGCTCGAGAAGATGCTGCCGCTGGCCTACGAGGTCAGCGTGCTGGTGGCGCGCGGTCGCGACGGTCAGGTGGTGCATTTCCCGCTGCAGGAGAACCTGCACCGCGACGGCATCCTGGCGGTCACCACCGTGCCGGCGCCGCATGTGACCGAAGCCGTGTCGCAGCAGGCCTATGCCGCCGCGCACCAGATCGCTGCGTCCATGGACTATGTGGGCGTGCTGTGCATCGAGTTCTTCGTGCTGCAAGATGGCCGCATCGTGGCCAACGAGATGGCGCCGCGTCCGCACAACTCCGGGCATCACACCATTGATGCCTGCGACGTGTCGCAGTTCGAGCTGCAAGTGCGTGCGATGACGGGGCTGCCTTTGGTGGCGCCGGTGTTGCACAGCCCCTGCCTGATGCTCAACCTGCTGGGTGACCTGTGGTTCCCCGACGGGGCCGCCGAGCAGGTGGAACCCGACTGGGCCGCGGTGCTGGCGCTGAGTGGTACCCACCTGCATCTGTACGGCAAGACCGAGGCCCGCAAGGCCCGCAAGATGGGACACCTCACGGTGACGGGCGCCACGCCCGAAGCGGCACGCGCCACGGCGCTGCAGGCGGCCGCCATCCTTGGCATCGCGCCCTTCTGATCGCTCAGTTTCCACCGTGGCCCACAGGATGTAACCATGACCCTGCTCGACCCCGCCACCCAGCCTGACGCGATCGAGCGGGCTGCCCAGCGTCTGGCTGACGGCGGCCTGTTGGCGTTGCCCACCGAGACCGTTTACGGGCTCGGTGCGCGTGCGGACGACGATGCGGCCGTGGCGCGCATTTTCGCGGCCAAAGGTCGGCCTTCAGATCACCCTTTGATCGTGCACGTGCCCAACCCGCAGGCGGCGCTGCATTTCGTGTCGGCCTTTCCGCCTGTGGCGCAGCGCTTGACGCAGGCTTTCTGGCCCGGGCCATTGACGGTGATCGTGCCGCGCGACCCGCGTGTCGCCACGGCGGCAGCGGGGGGGCACGACACCATCGGTCTGCGCTGCCCCTCACACCCGGTGGCCCAGCGCCTGCTGGACGCTTGCGCGCAACAGGGCATCTTGGGGGTGGCTGCGCCGAGCGCCAACCGTTTCGGTCGCATCAGTCCCACCACGGCACAGCACGTGAGCGAGGAGTTTGACGGGCGCGGCACGGATCTGGACGAGGTCTGGGTGCTCGATGGTGGGCCCTGTGAGGTGGGCATCGAGTCCACGATCATCGATTGTTCCCGCGGCCATCCAGTGCTGCTGCGTCCCGGACGCTTGACCCTGGCCGAGATCGAGGCTGTGGCGGGGGAGCCGGTGCAGTGGTCGCGCCCTGAGGCGCCAGATCCTGCCGCCCCGAAGGCGGCGGGCACCTTGCTGTCGCACTATGCGCCGCGTGCCCGGGTGCGTCTGATGAGCGATGCGCAATTGGCGACCGCCCTGGATGTGATTGAGCCTGAGTTGACCGCCGCGGCCATGGGGGGGCGCCACAAAGCGCCGCGCATTGCCGTGTACTCCCGCAGTCTGTGGGCGCATCGCCCGCCTCATCCCGGTGTGCTGCATCGCTCGATGCCGGGTGACCCGGTCACGGCGGCACACGACCTGTTCGCCGATCTGCGCGAAATGGATGCCACCGGGGTGGAGTTGATCTGGGTGGAAACGCCTCCGCTGGACCCCGCCTGGGACGGGGTGCGTGATCGGCTGGATCGTGCGGCGGCGTGAGAGGACATCGCCCGCCGCCCATGCTTGACCGTTTCTTTACATGGCAGACTGACGAGGACGCCGCAGGCGTCTTATGCTGTCGGGCTGCTGCCTTGAACGAATTTCCGGAGATCCCATGTTTGCCACCCCCGCTTTCAACTTGCCTGTGACCCTGCGCCGTGTGGGCTGGATCACCATGGCGTGTGCGTCCCTGGTTCTGTCAGCGTGCGGTGGCGGTGACCGGGCGTCGGAATACGAGCCAGCCAGCATCGTGTCGTTCGGCGATGAGAGCAGTGCGTTTGTGTCAGGCTCTGGGGACTTTGCCGCCATCAAGGGGCTGACCTACTCGGTCAACGTCTTGTCCAACCTGACCGACACCGTCACCTATTGCACCGATGTGACGCCTGACACTTTGTGTGCCACCGGAACCACGCAGACAGGGGTCACCAACTTTGTCGCCAGCACCACCACATCGGCGTACTTCACGAGCGTCAACCAGGGCGACATTTTCAACACCGTGACCAAGATCGAGCTCGGCACGGGCAACTATGCGTCCACCAGTGGTGACCTCAAGCGCACGACCAACCAGTTTTACAATTGCGCGGCCAGCACGATCTGGACGCAGTATCTGGCGCGCTCGTTCGGCAAGGGCTATGAGGACGCGTGCCAGCTGGATCAGCCCGGCGCGGTGACCTATGCCAGCGTGAACGCCAAGGTTGCCGATCTGGCGGCTCAGATTGCCACGGCCAAGTCGGACGGTCGACTCAAGGCGGGGGTGCTGGTCACCTTGTGGCTGGGGCAGAACGACCTGATCGAGATCTTCGACAACGATGCCCTGAGCCTGTCGCAGAAGGAAGCCGAGGCCCAGGCACGCGCCGCGACGCTGATCGGCGGGGTCAAGGACATCTTGGCCACGGGCGCCAAGGTGGTGCTGGTCAATGCGCCCAATCTCGCTTACTCGCCCTACGCTTTGGACGTCAAGTCGGAATCCTGTGCTGGCGTGAGCGACCGACCCTGTAACCCGGACATGGACAAGCTGGTGGTCGCGTTCAACAAGCAACTGATCACGAGCCTGGGTTCCGAGTACGCGCTGAACGGGCGTCAGTTGGGTTATGTCGATGCGGCGCAACTCACCAACGCCTACGCGCGCAGCACCAGCTACCAGAACAAGCGCCTGTGCGAAGGCAGCGGTGCACTCGACCCCTTGGCCTGCCATACCCAGAACCTGGTTGAGGACGGCAACACCTCCGCCTACCTCTGGGCTGACGATCAGCGCCTGGCCTGGACGCTGCACCGCGTCATCGGCGAGACCGCGTTCAACCGCGCGACCGAGCAGTTCTGAGGCGGCCGCGACCGGTCTGTACTCAGGCCGGTGGTCGTTGCGGCTGGAAGCGCAGTCGCATCACCAAGATGGCCGATGCCAGCGTCAAGGTGATGGCGTTGGCAATGGTGATGGGCCACGAACCCGTGGCCACCCCGTAGAGCAGCCACAGCGCCACACCGGTGGTGAAGGCGCTGTACATGCCCACAGACACCCCCTCGACCTGGCGCGTGCGAAAGATCAGCCATGCCTGAGGGATGAACGAGCCGGTGGTGAGGATGGCCGCGCAGGTGCCGATCCACTCGATGGTCGTGGGGGGGAGGCTGAGCAGGGCTTGGAGGGTGTTCACGGACAGGCTTTCATCATTGATCTTGTCGGGCCCAGTTCAACAGGGCCTCAAGCACCGGGCGCGCCTGCGCCGCGCGAGGGTGTTGAACCAGTCCCACCACCACATGGCGTTGGCCACTGACGCCATCCACATAGCCGGCAACTGCCGCCACCCCCGCCAGCGAGCCGGTTTTGATGCGGGCATGGCCGGCCGCACCCTGCCAGCGTCGGGTTGTGCCATCGACCCCTGTCAAGGGCAAGGAAGCGACCAGATCGGGCATGGTGGGGCTGGCCCACAGGGCTCGCAGCCAATGCCCCAGGCAGGCTGCGGTACTGCTTTCGGTTCGGGACAGGCCTGAACCATTGTCCAGCACCAGTTGCTCAGGCCCGCAGGTGGTCGCGCTGGTGAGGTCTCGCACGGTTCGCGCAACTGCGGCCTGCGCGTCTTGCAGCGTCACCGGGGCGATGCCACTGGCGTCGTTCGTGGTCGACAGCGGACGGCCCAAGGTCAGAAACAGCTGCCTCGCCATCACGTTGTTGCTGAACTTGTTGATGTCACGCACCACCTCTGTCAGGGGCGCGGAAGTCCAGCTCTGCCACGTGATGGCATGTTCAGGCCATGCGCCCGATCGAACATGGCCATCCAGTTCTCCCCCGACCTGTCGCCAGGTGTGCAGGAGCAGGCGCGCGCCGAAATCGTGGCCATCGCCGTTCGGCCACAGGACGGGCCAGGTTTGGGGGCCGCAACTCAAGGGGTAGGGGCCCTGGACGCGTATCTGCCAGGGGGCCAGTCCATGCCGAGGCCAGCCGGGGGCCGCCTGCAACTGCAGGTTCAGTGCCGCGCGCCAGTCGCCACAGGCGCTGCGGCTGTCCGGGGTGAGGTCGGCCTGCACATGCACGCCAGCCAGCACTGGCTCGACCGCCACGCGAATCTGCCCAGGACGGGCCGCATCGGGCAGCAAGTGCAGGGTGATCGCCTGCTGGTTGAGCAAGAGGCCGCTGGGCCCCGCGTTGTAGGGGCGCAGTCCCTTGCCGTCAAACGCCCAAGGATCATGGCTGGAGAGCTGGAAAATCTGACGGTCCAGCACGATGTCGCCTTCAATGTGTCGCAGCCCGGCGGCTCGCCAGCGCGAGAGCATCGCGTGTACCTGCTCCATGTGCAGGCTCGGGTCACCGCTGCCTCGCACATGAACCGATCCTGTCAACCGCCCGTCCGGGTGCAAGGTGCCAGTCAGGGCCACGTCGGTTTGCCAGGTCCAGGCCGGGCCCCGGGTGTGCAGTGCGGCGCCAGTGGTGAACAGCTTCATCACCGAGGCGGCGGGCCTCAGGGTCTCGCTGAGGTGCTGCAGGCGCACAGGCCCCCTGTCGGCAGGCGCCACCCATACCGAGAGCGCCTCGGCCGGGATGTCCTGGGCCTCCAGCGCGGCCAGAATGTTGGGTGGCAGAGGCTTGGGCAATGCCGGGGGGGGCTGCTGCGCCCAGGCGGTCCAGCCGGCCAGGCTCAGCCCGGCCAAGAGCCAGGGGCGCACGATGTGCCCGATTGGGTCGCGGGCTCGGGAAGCAGGGGACAATCGCAGACTGCGCATGGCCCACATCATAGAAGGCAGCGCACTCGCTACACTCCCTGCCATGTCTGCTGCCACCCCCGCTCTGCTCGCCCTTGATACCGCCACCGACCGTGTCCATGCCGCGCTGGCCGTGGGGGGCGTCGTACAGGTGCTGGATTTGGCGGGTGGGGCGCAGGCTTCTGCACAGCTGTTGCCGGCGCTGCAGGGGCTGATGCGTACGGCGGGTCTCGCTTGGACCGACCTCGACGCCATCGCGTTCGGCAGCGGCCCTGGCGCTTTCACGGGCTTGCGCACAGCCTGCTCGGTCACGCAAGGGCTGGCGCTGGGCGCCGGCTGCCCGGTGATCGTGCTCGACACCCTGATGGCCGTGGCCGAAGATGCCCGACAGCAGGCGCCGCAGGACTGCCCGCCCGGAACGGAGGTGTGGGTGTTGCAGGATGCCCGCATGGACGAGTTGTATGTCGGCGCCTTCACCTGGAGCGGCGAGGACTGGCTGGTGGCGCAAACGGCACAACTGTGGCCCTTGGGTGAGCCGGTGTCCCGATGGGCCCAAGGGGGGCATGTGGCGGCCGGCCTGCGTCTGTGTGGCAATGCGCTGCAAGCGTATCCGGAACGGTTTGCGCCGCTCGGCGAGCAGGGAATGTCGGTGGTGGGTGCGCTGACGGCCGCCCCACGAGGGCGGGCTTTGGCGAGCCTGTCGCGGCGTGCCTGGTCGCGCGGCGACACCGTGGATGTGGCCCTGGCTCTGCCACGTTATGTGCGTGACAAGGTGGCGCAAACCACGGCCGAGCGCATGGCGGTGGTCCAGGCGCCGCGGTACACCGACCGCCTGATGACGGAGGCCGACATCCCGGCGGTGCTCGCCATGGAACACGAGGCATGCGCGCATCCCCTGCATGCCTGGACGGAGGACAACTACCGCTCTTCGCTGCGATCGGGCTACTGGATGCGGGTGCGCTGCGAGGCTGCCACCGGTCGCGTGGTCGCGGTGTGTGTGGCCATGGACGGTGCCGATGAACTCCATCTGCTCAACATTGCCGTGGGACGCGCTCATCAGGGGCAGGGCATCGCACGAGCCATGCTGGGCATGCTGTACGAGCGCTGTCGCGCGCGCGGCGCCAGTTTGCTGTGGTTGGAGGTTCGCCCCAGCAACGACCGCGCACGCATCCTCTATGCCCGTGAAGGTTTTGTCGAGGTGGGGCGGCGCAAGCAGTACTACCCGGCCCCCGACGGGCGTGAGGATGCCTTGGTGATGCGTCGGGACATGGACCTCGGGGAGGGCGCCCGTGCGGTGGACTGAGCGTCAGCGCGCCATGCTGCGCGAGATGGGTGTGCCGGCATTCTGGCCGGTCGAGCCGGAGGCCGTCGATGCGGCGCCTCCTGCCCAAGCCAGCGCGCCCCACGTCGCCGAGGCCCCATCCGCGGTGGTGAGTGCGGCGGCGGGTTCGTTGGCCGTCCGACCTGCCCCCCAGGGCACTCGCCCTGAGCCGCCGTTGGTGGCTGCCCATGCGACCGCGGCATCGTCGCCCCGGCGTGTCGACCCGCCCGCCGAGGTGGCGCTGGGCGCGCGCGCAGCGGGCGTTGAGGCGATGGACTGGGCGGCACTGCGCGCCGCGGTGGCAGGCTGCCAGGCTTGCTCCCTCAGCCAGAGCCGCACCCAGACGGTGTTCGGCGTCGGCCACATCGAAGCTGACTGGATGATCGTGGGCGAAGCGCCCGGTGAGCAAGAGGACAAGCGCGGCGAGCCCTTCGTGGGCCGCGCCGGCGAACTGCTCGACCGCATGCTCGAAGCCGTTGGCCTGACACGGGCCGAGGCGCCGGCCACGCAGCAGGTCTTCATCGCCAACGTGCTCAAGTGCCGCCCACCGGCCAACCGCAACCCCTTGCCGCAAGAGGTGGCGCAGTGCGAGCCCTACCTCCTGCGTCAGATGGCGCTGGTGCAGCCCCGCGTGGTGCTGGCCATGGGGCGTTTTGCCGTGCAGTCGCTGCTCAAGTCCAGCGAACCCTTGGGCAAGCTGCGGGGCCGGGTGCACCAGGTGCAGGGCGTGCCCGTCATCGTCACCTATCACCCCGCCTACCTCTTGCGCTCACCGGCTGACAAGGCCCTGGCCTGGGACGACCTGTGCCTGGCGCGCGAGGTGTTGATGCAGTCGCGGGCTCAATCGCCCAAGTAGCGGTTGCGCCGGAACCACCACACCAGCATCACCACCACCAGGGCCATCAGGCCGAAGGCCAGCCAGAAGCCATGGCTGGCGTGGATCAGCGGCAGCGCGTCGAAGTTCATGCCGAACACGCCGGTGATCAGGTTGAGCGGCAGGAAGATGGCCGTCAGCACCGTCAGGGTGCGCATGATGGCGTTGGTGCGGCTGCCTTGCAGCGAAAAGTGCATCTGCACCGCGCTCTCGGACGAGGTCTCCAGCCGGCGCACATGGTTGAGCACCCGCTCGATGTGTTCCTGCACGTCGCGTGAGCGCACCCGCAGCACCTCGCGTTCGCGCGCCGCCACCGGGTCGGTGGGCATCGGCCAGTCTTCCAGCGCGTCGATCCACTCCTGCAGGGCGCTGCGCTGGTCTTCGCAGATGTCCTCCAACATGTGCAGGGTGTTGCGCGAGGCCAGCAACGCCTGCCAGTGGCGGAAGCGCCCGCTGCTGCGCAGCATGTCCTGCTGCAGATAGCCAAGTTGGCGGGTCAGCAGCCGACGCAGGTCCAGGTAGCTGTCGACCATGTGGTTGACGATGCGCAGCATCAGGTCGGCCGGGCTGGGCGGCAAGCGCGACGGGCCGCGGCCCTCTGTGCGATGCCCATGCGCCAGACCCGCGAGGTGATGCTCTTCAATCAGGTGTGGGTCGACGCCCAGGTGGGCCTCCTCGTCGTCGTGCGCAGGCCGGGAGAACTCGGTCGCAGGCGCCGGGCCGTTGTCACCCGACGCGTGGCTGTTCTGACCCAGCTGACTCAGGCGTGTCTGAAAAAAGTCTCTCACCGAGCAGTCGGCCGGGTGCACCGTCAACAGCACCCGGTCGAACACGGCAAAGCCCACCGGGCTGGTGTCGATGGCGGCCAGGGCCTGGCTGGCGCTGGATGCGGTGCCGCGCTCCTCGTCGAGGAACATGCGCTCGGTGCCCTGGCCAGCTGCCAGGCGGCGAAACACCAGCAGGTCGTACCACGAGGTGTAGTCGTACTGCGAAGGCAGCTGTGGGTTGAGCAGGTCGGAGACGTGCAGGTCCACCAGCCCGCCACCCGCCAGACGCTGCAGGTGCTGCTGCGCGCGCTCAAGCTGTACTTCGAAGACGCGGCGGCTGCAGGTCACCCACAGGAACCCCTGCGGGGGCAGGGCGGCAGGCCAGTCTGGCAGTTCGGTGAAGCTGTCGTGGATCAGGAAAAAGCGCACGGCAATCCCAGGCTCAGGTCACGGGCTGCTCAGCCTTGGCGGCGCAGTTGCTCGGCGGCGTCCAGCGCGAAGTAGGTCAGCACCCCATCGGCACCGGCACGCTTGAACGCCAGCAGCGACTCCATCATCGTGGCGTCGTGATCGAGCCAGCCGTTTTGCGCGGCGGCCTTGAGCATCGCGTACTCGCCGCTGACCTGGTAGGCAAAGGTCGGCACCTTGAAGGTGTCCTTCACGCGGCGCACGATGTCCAGGTAAGGCAGGCCGGGCTTGACCATCACCATGTCGGCGCCTTCCTCGATGTCGAGGGCGACCTCGCGCAAGGCCTCGTCGCTGTTGGCCGGGTCCATCTGGTAGACCTTCTTGTTGCTCTTGCCCAGGTTGGCCGCCGAGCCCACCGCGTCGCGGAAGGGGCCGTAGAAGGCGCTCGCGTACTTGGCGCTGTAGGCCATGATGCGGGTGTAGATCAGGTTCTGTGACTCCAGCGCCTGACGGATGGCGCCGATGCGGCCGTCCATCATGTCGCTGGGCGCAACGATGTCCACACCGGCCTCGGCCTGGGTCAGCGCCTGGCGGGTCAGCACCTCGACCGTTTCGTCGTTGAGGATGTAGCCGGTCTCGTCGAGCAGACCGTCCTGGCCGTGGCTGGTGTAGGGGTCCAGGGCCACGTCAGTCATGATGCCCAGCTCGGGGAAGCGGCGTTTGAGTTCGCGCACGGTGCGTGGCACCAGCCCTTCCGGGTTGCCGGCTTCGCGGCCGTCCGGGGTCTTGAGCGAGGCGTCGATCACCGGGAACAGGGCCAGCACCGGCACGCCCAGCGTCAGGCAGCGCTCGGCCGCGGCATACAGCGCGCTGCGTCCCAGGCGCTCGACGCCTGGCATCGAGCTGACGGCTTCACTGCCTTCGTCCTGGTCCAGCACGAACACCGGATAGATCAGGTCGTCGGCACGCAGGTGATGCTCGCGCACCAGGCGGCGGGAGAAATCATCCTTGCGCAGGCGACGGGGACGGTGATGGGGGAAGGGGGACGAGATGGTCATGGTGAGGTGCGCTCGATCGGTGACAGGGGGCGCCGCAAGGTGCAAAAGTGCCAAAGTCGGCAAAATTTCCTGACTGCAGGCGTCGCTTCGAGGCGCGACACAGGGACAGGGGGCGGCATCCCCTCTATAATTGCACCTGAATGATACGCCGCAAGGCCTCATTCCCTGCTTTTCCTCCCTGAGCAGGTGCCTTACCGTGATGACAGCGTGAAGGCTTCCAAGCCCTGGCCGATGGCCAGGGCTCTTTTTTTGCACTTTGCAAAACTTTGCGTCGCCCCTCGTGGGGGCGGATGGCCATAATCGGGCCATGAGCAATGCCTACCTCTGGGCCAAAGCCCTCCACATCATCTTCGTGGCCAGCTGGTTTGCCGGCTTGTTTTATCTGCCGCGCCTGTTCGTCAACCTGGCCATGGTGCCGGCTGACAGCCATGCCGAGCGCGAGCGTCTGCTCCTCATGGCCCGCAAGCTCTATCGATTCAGCACCATCCTGATGGTGCCGGCGTTGGTCCTGGGCCTCCTGCTGTGGCTGCACTTTGGCATCGGCAAGGGGCCGGGGCAGATCTGGATCCACATCAAGCTGTTGCTGGTGCTCGGCGTGGTGGGCTACCACCACATCTGCCGTCGTCTGCTGCGCACCTTTGAAGATCTGCACAACCGCCGCACCCACCGCTGGTATCGCGTCTTCAACGAGGCATCGGTGTTGCTGTTTGCGGCCATTGTCATCCTGGTCGTTTTCAAGCCCATGGTGGGCTGAGCGGGCGGTCTGGCGTGAGCCGGTCGACCTTGCCTGAGCACCGCAGTGCGGCCTGGCCCCTGACCTGGGTGGCTGTGGCCTTGGTGGTGTATGCCACCTTGCACCCTTTGACGGGGTGGCAGTGGCCAGACGCGCACGGCTTTGCCTGGCTCCTGCCCAAGCACCGCCATGAGGTGGCCAACGATCTGGTGGGCAACATCCTCGGCTACTTGCCCTTGGGTCTGGTTTTGTGTCTGGCGCACCTGCGCAGTGGGCGTGCTGCCTTGTGGGCGGTGCCTTTGACCCTCCTGCCGGTGTCGGCCCTGTCTTACGTGCTGGAGCTCGCCCAGTTCACCCTGCCCAATCGGGTGCCTTCCGTCACCGACTGGATGCTCAACACGCTGGGCGCGGCCTGGGGCACGCTGGCCGCCGTCACCGTCCATGCGCTCGGCTTGGTCGACGGCTGGCATCGCCTGCGTGAGCGTTGGTTCATTCCCCAAGCCGGTCTGGGGCTGGTGCTCTTGTGGCTGTGGCCGCTGGGCTTGCTGTTTCCTCCCCCTTTGCCTTTGGGTGAGGGGCAGTTGTGGCCCCATTTGCGCCTGGCGCTCATCGACTGGATGTCAGGCACGCCCTGGCAAGCCTGGCTTTTGCCCGACGATCCGCTCAGCCTCTGGGCCGAGGTCGACCGCTTTGGGGGCGAGGAGGGCTGGGCGGCGCCCATCGAATCGCTCACGGTGGCCACCGGCATGTTGGCCCCTTTGTGTCTGGCCTGTGCCGTGGCACGCTCGCCTCGTCCTCGGCTGGTGATGTGGACGGGGCTGGTGCTCGCCGGCATTGGCGCCAGCGTGCTGTCGGCGGCCTTGAACTTCGGCCCGCCCCATGCGCTGAGCTGGGTCACGGTGCCCACCAGTGTGGGCTTGCTGGTGGGGGCCGCCGCCGGCATGCTGCTGGTGCAGCGCAGCAGGATGACCTGTGCGGTGTTGGGTGTGCTGGTGCTGTTGGCGCTGATTGTGCTGATTCACCTCGCGCCGCTGGACCCCTACTATGCCCAGACCTTGCAGGCCTGGGAGCAGGGCCGCTTCATCCGTTTTCATGGCCTCTCTCGCTGGTTTGGCATCTTGTGGCCGTACGTGGCCCTGGGGTGGTTGCTGGCGCGCATCTTCGGCCGCGAGGGGCATGAGAGTCGATCGGGCCGCCAGCCTCCCCCCACCCTCTAAAATAAGTCCATGAGCTATTACCAGCGCCACATCTTCTTCTGCCTCAACCAACGCATCAATGGCGAAGCCAGTTGCGGGGACCATGACGCCAAGGCCGGTTTCGATCACTGCAAGCAGCGGGTCGCCGAAGCGGGGCTGAGCGGCAAGGGGCAGGTGCGTGTCAACAAGGCCGGGTGCCTGGACCGTTGCGCGGGCGGGCCTGTGGCCGTCGTTTATCCGGAAGGTGTCTGGTACACCTTTGTGGACAAGTCTGACATCGACGAGATCGTCGACCGCCATCTCGCCAAGGGCGAGGTCGTGGAGCGGCTCGTGTTGCCGGACGATGTGGGGCGCTGAGGCACCATGATCGGACGTCCTGCCTCTCAGACGATCGACGGCCCGGCGGGCTTGCTCGAGGTGGTCATTGAAGAGCCTGCGCACGCCCCGGTGGGCTTGGCCGTGGTTGCCCATCCCCATCCGCTCCAGGGCGGCACCATGGACAACAAGGTGGTGCACACCTTGTGCCGGGCCTTTGTGCTGGCCGGGTGGCGCGCGGTGCGTTTCAACTTCCGCGGGGTCGGGCAGTCGGATGGCGCCTGGGACGAAGGGCGCGGTGAAACCGCCGACATGCTCACCGTGATCGCCCACCACCTCACCGATCCGGCACTCAAGGGGACGCCATTGGCCCTGGCAGGTTTCTCCTTCGGGGGCTATGTGGCCGCACAGGCCCATGCACGGCTGACGGAGGCCGCGGCCAATCGGCCCGAACTGGTGGCCCCGAAGCAGCTCGTGCTCATCAGCCCGGCGACCTCGCGCTATGAGGTGCCTGAGGTGCCTGCGGACACCCTGGTGGTTGAGGGCGAGCTCGACGACGTGGTGCCGCTCGCCAGCATCCTCGACTGGGCGCGGCCGCAAGGATTGCCTGTCACGGTGGTACCGGGGACCGGGCACTTCTTCCACGGCAAGCTGACGGTGTTGCGCGAGGTGGTGCTGCGCCACCTGCGGGCGACCCCACACTGACTTGCAATGCGGGGCATCGGCCCCATCTGGGGTCGCCATGAGCCTTTTTCTTGTCCTCTCAGCCACCGTTCGGACGGCATGGCGCCATGCCCGCCTGGGGGGCTGGCTGGCCGGTGCGGTGTGGCTCTGCGCGGCGCCTGGGGCGCAGGCGCAAGCACCTGCGGCGTCTGCCGTGGCGCTGGCCTCGGCATTGGCCGACCCGCCACCCGGCATGCCCGCGCCGCCCGAGATCGCCGCCCGTGGGTTCATCTTGCAGGACCTCGGCAGCCAGCAGACCCTGGCTGCACACCAGCCTGACCAAAGCGTCCCGCCGGCCTCGCTCACCAAGCTGATGACCGCCTATCTGGTGTGCCAGGCTGTGGACGCGGGGCAACTCCGCTGGGATCAGCGGCTGCCCTTGTCTGAGCGAGCGTGGCGTGCTGCCATCGGCAGCGGCGCGCGCGCCTTGGCGCCGGTGGGCGCCCAACTCACCGTGACCGAGTTGCTGCGAGGCATGGCCGTGCTGGGGGCCAACGATGCTGCGGTGGCCCTGGCTGAGGGGGTGGCTGGCTCGGTGGACGACTTCGTGGCGCGCATGAACCGCCAAGCCCAGGCGTGGGGCCTGAAGGGCACCCAGTTTCGCAACCCTGATGGTCAGACGGTCAGTGGCCAGGTCAGCACACCGCGCGAACTCACCTGGATCGCGGTTCGACTGCTCACGGAACACCCCCAGGTGCTGGACCACACCCGCCAGCCCTCCCTGACACTGGGGGGCGTCAAGCAAGCCAGCAACAACCTGCTGCTGCTGCGGGACCCCAGCGTGGATGGCCTGCAGGTGGCCTATGCCGAGCGCCTGGGCTATGCCATGGTGGCGACCTCGCGTCGTGCGGCCGCGGCCGGCGAGCGCCGGCTGGTGACCGTGGTGGTGGGCGCCTCTTCTGCCCAGGCGCGGGCCATCGAAACCCAGAAGCTGCTCAACTGGGGCTACAGCGCCTTCGATGCCGTCCGCCTGTATGCCGCGGGGCAGACTGTGAGCACGGCGCCCGTCTGGAAGGGCCGTGCCAGCACGGTTGCTTTGGGGCGCACCCAGCCCATCGTGGTCACCGTGCCCCGAGGGCAGGCCGCACGCATTCAGACCACTTTGACCCGACAAGACCCCCTGCTGGCCCCTCTGGCGCAAGGGCAGACCGTGGGAACTTTGCACATCCGTCTGGGCACTCAACCCTGGCAGACCTTGCCGCTGCAGGCACTGGAGGCGGTGCCCAGCGCCGGCTGGCTGGGCCGCACCTGGGATGCCATCCGCCTGGGCATCCAATGAAAGACATGGCCATGAACCAACCCGTCAACCCCATCATCCCGCCCGAGCAGTCGCTCATCGAGTACCCCTGCCGCTTTCCCATCAAGGTGATGGGGCCGCACGTCGAAGAGTTTGTGGAGTCGGTGGTGACGCTCGTCGTTCAGCATGACCCCAGCTTTGACCGCGAGGCCCTGGAGCGTCGCCCCAGCAGCACCGGCAAGTACGTGGGCCTGACCGTCACGGTCACCGCCACCAGCCGCGAGCATCTGGACAACATCTACCGCGCCCTGACCAGCCACCCGCAGGTCAAGTACGTGCTGTGACCCCTGGGTGAGGGCAAGCGGACAAAGCCGCTGCCCCTGCCGCATACAATGTTTGCGCCCCTGCCGTTGCGCCTCGATGGTGCCGCGGCCTTTTGTTTGAAGGAACGATTGTGTTGATTTCTGAAGCCATTGCCCAAACCGCCGCTCCGGCAGCCAGCGCCTCCGGCGGTCTGATGAGCATGTTGCCCCTCGTGCTCATGTTCGTGGTGCTGTATTTCGTGATGATCCGGCCGCAGATGAAGCGCCAGAAGGAAACCCGCGCCATGCTCGAAGCCCTGGCCAAGGGGGACGAAGTGGTGACCCAGGGCGGTGTCATCGGCAAGATCACCAAGCTGGGCGACGCCTTCGTCAGCATCGAAGTGGCCAATGGCGTCGAGTTGCAACTGCAGCGCGTGGCGATCATCCAGGTTCTGCCCAAGGGCACCTACAAGTAAGTCACCGTCCGTGCTGTCGAGGATCCTATGAACCGCTATCCCTGGTGGAAGTACCTGATCATTGCCGTGGCCCTGCTCATCGGCCTGATCTACAGCCTGCCCAACGTCTTTGGTGAGGCCCCCGCCGTTCAGCTCTCCAGTGGCAAGGCCACCCTCAAGCTGGACCAGTCCGCCGTGGAGCGTGTGCGCACCGTGCTCAAGGAGGCGGGGCTCGATGCCGACTTCGTCGAGCTCGACGGCACCTCCGTGCGGGCGCGTTTCAAGGACACCGACAGCCAGTTGAAGGCCCGCGACGCCTTGAACCGCGCCTTCAATCCTGATGCCCAGGATCCGAGCTACATCGTCGCCCTGAACCTCGTGTCGCGTTCGCCGCAGTGGCTGCGCAGCCTGCACGCCCAGCCCATGTACCTGGGCCTGGACCTGCGTGGGGGCGTGCACTTCCTGATGCAGGTCGACATGAAGGCGGCGCTCACGCAAAAGCTCGATGGCCTCAGCACCGACATGCGCACGCTGCTGCGTGACAAGGACATCCGCCACAGTGGCATCCGCCGTGAGGCCTCGGCCTTGATTGTGCGCTTCCGTGACGATGCGTCTCGTGAGGCCGCCCGCGGCGTGCTGCAAAGCAGCCTGGCCGATGTGGTGTGGGTGGATGGCACCGACACCGGCGGCTCAGGCGATCGCACCCTGGTCGGCACCCTCAAGCCCACCTCCGAGCGCGCCATTCAAGAGCAGGCGCTCAAGCAGAACATCACCACCTTGCACAACCGGATCAATGAACTCGGCGTGGCCGAGCCCGTGATCCAGCAGCAAGGCATCGACCGCGTGGTCGTTCAGCTGCCGGGCGTGCAGGACACGGCCAAGGCCAAGGACATCATCGGCCGCACCGCCACGCTGGAAGTGCGCATGGTCAACGACAGCGTCGAGGCCCAGGCCGCGCAAGCCGGTGGTCCGGTGCCTTTCGGTTATGAGCGCTACATGGAGCGCGGCGGCCTGCCCATCATCGTCAAGCGCGAAGTGGTGCTGACCGGCGACAACCTCACCGACGCCCAGCCCGGCTTCGACGAGAACCAGGAAGCCGCCGTGCACCTGACGCTCGACGCCCGTGGTGCCCGCATCTTCAAGGACGTCACGCGCGAGAACATCGGCAAGCGCATGGCCATCATCCTGTTCGAAAAGGGCAAGGGTGAGGTTGTGACCGCCCCGGTGATCCGTGGCGAAATCGGCGGGGGGCGCGTGCAGATTTCGGGCCGCATGAGCACCGAAGAAGCCGCCGACACGGCCTTGCTGCTGCGCGCTGGCTCCTTGGCTGCACCGATGGAAATCATCGAAGAGCGCACCGTGGGCCCCAGCCTGGGCGCTGACAACATCGCGCAGGGCTTCAACAGCCTGATTTATGGCTTTGCGGCCATCGCGGTGTTCATGATCCTGTACTACATGCTGTTTGGCGTGTTCTCCACGGTGGCGCTCACGGTCAACCTGCTGCTGCTCGTGGCGGTGCTGTCGATGCTGCAGGCCACGTTGACGCTGCCGGGCATCGCCGCCATCGCCTTGACCCTGGGCATGGCCATCGACGCCAACGTGCTGATCAACGAGCGCGTGCGCGAAGAGCTACGCAATGGCTCGGCGCCGCAATCGGCCATCCACGCCGGTTACGAGAACGCCTGGGCCACGATTCTGGACTCCAACGTCACCACCCTGATCGCCGGCCTCGCCCTGCTGGCCTTCGGTTCGGGCCCGGTGCGTGGCTTTGCCGTGGTGCACTGCCTGGGCATCCTCACCTCGATGTTCTCGGCCGTGTTCTTCTCGCGCGGTCTGGTCAACCTCTGGTATGGCCGTCAGAAGAAGCTCAAGGGCGTGTCCATCGGACAGGTCTGGAAGCCCCAGGAATAAGCAGAGGGAACCCCCATCATGGAATTTTTCCGCATCAAGCGTGACATCCCGTTCATGCGTCACGCGTTGGTTTTCAACGCGATCTCCTTCCTGACCTTCGCTGTCGCGGTCTTCTTCATCCTGACCCGTGGGCTGCACCTGTCCATCGAGTTCACCGGCGGCTCGGTCATCGAAACCCGCTACGCCCAAACGGCAGACGTGGCCAAGGTGCGCGCCACCGTCGAGGCGTTGAACTACGGTGAGGTTCAGGCGCAGAACTTTGGCACCTCGCGCGATGTGCTGATCCGCCTGCCGCTGCGCGGTGAGATGAAGCAGACCGAGGTCGTCGCCAACGTGTTCGGCGCCTTGTGCAAGGCCGAAGGCGGTCAGATCAGCACGGTGGAAACCGATGGCAAGGGCCCGTCCCAGGTCTGCAAGGCGCCCAATGGCGAGCAGCCTTTGACGCTGCAGCGCAGCGAGTTCGTCGGGCCGCAGGTGGGCGAAGAGCTGGTGCACGATGGCCTGATGGCGCTGGGCGCCACCATCGTTGGCATCATGATCTACCTGGCCGTTCGCTTCGAATGGAAGTTCGCCGTCGCCGGCATCATCGCCAACCTGCACGACGTGGTCATCATCCTGGGCTTTTTTGCCTTCTTCCAGTGGGAGTTCTCGCTGTCGGTGCTGGCTGCGGTGCTGGCGGTGCTGGGTTATTCGGTCAACGAGTCGGTGGTGATTTTTGACCGGATCCGCGAAGCCTTCCGCAAGTTCCGCAAGCTGAGCACCTCCGAGGTGATCGACCATGCCATCACCAGCACGACCAGCCGCACCATCATCACCCACGGTTCTACCCAGATGATGGTGGTGGCCATGCTGATCTTCGGCGGCCCCACGCTGCACTACTTTGCGCTGGCCCTGACCATTGGCATCCTGTTCGGGATCTACTCGTCGGTGTTCGTGGCGGCGGCCATCGCGATGTGGCTGGGCGTCAAGCGTGAGGACCTGATCACAGGCACCAAGAAAGACATCGACCCCAACGATCCGAACGCCGGCGCGGTGGTGTAGAGTCCAAAATCGTCCTCCCCTCTGAAGCAGCCCCCATGAGTTTTGGTCCCCACCGAGCGCTGGCCCTGACAGCCCGTCTCAGCTTCCTCGAAGCCCTGATCAAAGGGGTGGAGGCGGTGGTGCACGGCTGCGTCGATGGTGCGCGGCAGGCGGCGGCCGAGCCCCAGACCGATTCGGCGACCTACCAGCGCAAGCGCGACCTGATGCTGGAGCTGATGCGCTTGAATTCGGCTTGGCTGGCAGCGCTGGAGCGCCCCCTGCACGATGCCTTGCGTGACCTGCGGGTGGGACGCTCCGTGGGGGTGCGCGCCGCCCTGGGGCCGGCCAACAAGACCGACATCCCCTTGAGCCTGCTGGACGACAGCGATGTCGAGCGGGATCTGGCGGTGGCGCGCCTGGCGCAGATGATCGGTGACCACAACGGATCGGAATTTTCCGATCTGAACGCCCGTCTGCAGGCCGTGGGGGGGCCGGTGTCCGTCAGCGCGTCCGGACCGGTCGATGTGCTGATGCCGCACTGGGTGGCGCGGGTCATCGTGGACGCCTGGCTGGAGGTGGGGCTCAACCTGGATCATTGGTCGGAGATCAAGCCCATCCTCATGCACGAGGTGGCGCCTTGGACCCAGGAGGCCTATCACCACGTCAACGGCGTTTTGCTGGAGCATGGTGTCCGCCCCGAAATCGATTTGCGCCCCTTCATCCGGCGAGCCAAGGATGTGGGTGTCACCCAGGCTGGCGCATTGACACCCTTGGGTGGGCCCGCGGCGTCCGCCTCTCCGGGCAACACCGGCTCGCCCAGAGGCAACAGTGGCTTGCAGCCGCTGGGGGCCGCTTACGAAGAAACGCGCATGCTCACCCAGACGCCCGAGATGGCGCGCAGCGCGGTGAAAGCCCAGAATGTGCTCGACAAGCTGACCCAGGTGGTGTCGCGCCAGGTGCCCGGATTCGAACCGACCGCGGCCCGGGGTGTCCAGGGCGCTGCCCTGTCACCCGGCTTGGGGCAGGCCATCCAGTCCGTGGGCGAGACTTTGCGCCGCCAAGCGGGCCCGGATGTGGCCGTCAACCCGGCCGAGGCGCTGCAGACGCTTCAGCACAACAAGCAGGCCCTCAAGGAGGCCGCGAGCACGCCCAGCGAGCGCGCCATCATCGAGATCGTGGCCTTGCTGTTTCAAGCCATCCTGACCGAAGAGCGCCTGCCTGCGAGCATCCGCGTGTGGTTCGCGCGCCTGCAGATGCCGGTGCTGCGCGTGGCGGTGGCCGAGCCCGATTTCTTTGCCACCACCAGCCATCCCGCGCGCATCCTGATCGACCGCATGGGTGCCTGTGTGATGGGCTTTGCCGGCGAGCGTGCCGAGCAGGCCGATGACGCCCTGCACAAGGAAATCCGGCGCATCGTGCAGGTGATTGAGGCCTATCCGGACACGGGGCGGCGGGTGTTCCAGACCGTGCTGACGGAGTTCGAGCGTTTCCTGGAAACCTATTTCCGCGAAGAGAATCAGGCCAGTCGCCGTGGCGTGTCGCTGGCACAGCAGGTGGAGCAGCGTGAAACCTGTGCGATCCAGTACACCATCGAGTTGCGCAAGATGCTGGACGGCGTGCCTGTGCACGACGGCGTCCGTGATTTCATGTTCCATGTCTGGGCCGACGTGTTGGCGCACAGCGCGGTGGTCAACGGTCCGACCAGCGAAGCCACCAAGGCCTTGCAGCGTGCCGCCGCCGATCTGATCTGGTCGGCCAGCGCCAAGACCTCGCGCGAAGAGCGGGCCGAGGTGCTGCGCCGCCTGCCCAATTTGCTGAAATCGATCCGGGAGGGCATGGCCCGTTCGGGCCTGCCGCTGGACAAGCAGGACGAGCACATCAAGGCCCTGAACACCGCCTTGGCAGCGGCGTTCTCCGCGCGTTCGGCCGCCATCTCTGCCACACACCTGCAGGCACTCACCGAGCGTCTGGAGGCCCTCGGCGAGGTTTTGCCCGACTTGTCCAAAGTCGAGTTGGATGCGGCCACCTTGCGGGATCTGTCCGGACACGAGAGCGATGCGCTGGAAGTGGTGGCCGAGGGCGGTTCCATGCCCACTCCGGCCATGCTGGCCTGGGCACGCGAGCTGCAGATCGGATCCTGGTTCGAGCTGGACTATCGCGGCAAGCAAGAGTCCGTGCAACTGGCCTGGTCGGGACTGCAGCAGCAGCTGCTGTTGTTCGTGACGCCAGCGGGGCGGGGCATCTTGTTCCAGCTGCATCGCCTGGCAGCGTTCCTGCAAGCGGGTTTGCTGGTGCCTCAGGAAGACGAATCCCTGACCACCCGGGCGACCCGTGCGGCGTTGGCCAAGCTCGACGCCGATCCCACGCGACTGCTCAACTGAGGCGCGACCGGTGCGTCGCCTGACGCCCACGGCGTCGTGAGGCGCCCGCGCTCAGTGCAAACCGTTCAGCAGCGCTTCGAAATCGCTTTCTTTCACAGGGCGACCCAGGTGATAGCCCTGGGCTTCGTCGCACCCATGATCGCGCAGGAACAGCGCCTGCTCCTGGGTTTCCACCCCCTCGGCCACGATGCCCACCTCCAGACGGTGACCCATGGCGATCAAGGCGGCTACCAGACGGCTGTCGCCGTGAGACTGCGGTACGCCGGTCAGGAAGCTGCGGTCGAGCTTGAAGCGGTCCACCGGCAGTTCACGCAGGTAGGCGAAGCTGGAATAGCCCACCCCAAAGTCATCGATGGCGATGCTCACGCCCAGGGCCCGCAGTTGGCGCAGCACATCGGCCGCGCGCAAGGACTCACGGACCACCACGCTTTCGGTGATCTCGAGCTCCAGTGCCGTGGGCGGCAAACCGGTATCTTTCAACACGCGAGACACGGTGTCCGCGATGTCTTGCCGGTCCAGTTGCACCGCCGACAGGTTCACCGCGATGCGCAGAGAAAGGCCCGTGGACTGGCGCCAACGGTGCGCGACGGTACAGGCCTTGCGCAGCACCCATTCACCGATCGAGACAATCAGGCCGGACTCTTCGGCCAGCGGGATGAAGTCTGAAGGCGGGATCAGGCGACCCTGGTGTTCCCAGCGCAGCAGCGCTTCCGCCCCGGTGACCCGCCCTGTGGCGCAATCGAACTGCGGCTGGTAGTGCAGGCGCAACTCGTCACGCTCAAGGGCGTGGTAAAGCTCGTTTTCCAGCAGCAGGGTGTCGGCCGAGGGCGAGGCCATGCGCTCGCTGTAGATCTGGATGCGGTTGCGCCCATCGCTCTTGGCCTGGTACATGGCCAGATCGGCATGGCGCATCAGCGTCACGGGGTCGGTGCCGTGCTCGGGGTACAGGGCCAGACCGATGCTGGGGGTGACGCGCAGCTCATGTTCGCCGATCCTGACCGGCGCATTGAACACCTCGTGCACCTTGGCCGCCACCAGTTCGCCGTCGGCTTGGGCCTGGATGCGCGGCAGCAGCACAACGAACTCATCGCCTCCCAGGCGGGCCACGATGTCGGAGGTGCGCATGGCAGACCGCAGGCGGCGCGAGATCTCGATGAGCACGCTGTCGCCAATGTGGTGGCCCAGGCTGTCGTTGATTTTCTTGAAGCGGTCGAGGTCGATGAACATCAAGGCCAGGCAGCCTTTTTCGCGCTGGGCGATGTTCAGGCAGGCCTTGAGTTGCTCTTGCAACATGTTGCGGTTGGGCAGCGAGGTCAATGCGTCGTGCAAGGCCATGTGCTGCAACTGGTGCTCGGCCTCGTGGCGGGCGCTCACGTCGTGCGCCATGAGCAGAAAGCCGGTGCGCGCACCGTATTCATTGCTCAACTCGGTCACGAGAATCTCGGCCATCAGGCTGGTGCCATCACTGCGCACCATGCGCCACTCGGTGGGCAGGCCGGGTGATTCCTGAGCGAGGTGAGCCACCACGTCCAGATCGGTCACGGGCTGGTTCAGGCGCAGGGCCAACAGGTGTGCGCGTTCGGCCACCTGGGTAGGCTCGAAAAATCGCTGGGTGTTGCTGCGGCCGATCAGGTCGGTCGCGACGCAGCCCAGCAACCGCTCGCCCGCAGGGTTCACGGTCTGGAACGTGCCTTGGCGGTTGAGCACAAAGACCGCATAGGGCGCGTTGTGGACGATGATGCGGCGCATCTCGTCGACTTCATTGAGCTGGCGCTGTGCCGCAATGATGGCGCGCTCGGTGGCGTCCTGGGTGCTGAGGTCGCGGAGCAGGCAGAGATACTGGGCCTGCCCTTCGACGTCCATGGCCGTGGTTGACAGACCCAGAGGGAAGTGTTGTCCATTCGCGCGGCGCCCTTCGGTGCGGCGCCCCACGCCGTCGAGCCCCATGTGCTGCAAGTGCAAGAAGGTGTCGAGGTCTTGGCGCGAGCCATTGGGGGCCGCGCCCGGCAAGAGCTTGCTGAGGTGGGCGTGCTGCAGCTCGGCGGCCTCGTAGCCGAAGATGCGGGTGACGGCGGCGTTCACGCTGAGGATGTCGCCCGTCGTGGAGACGGTGAGGATGCCTTCCTCGGTGTGGTCGAGTACGGCGCGCAACCGGGCTTCACGGTCGACGATCTGCTGGTGCAAGGTGTCGGCCAAGGCTGCCGAGCGCTGGTGGCGCCTGGCCCATTGCCGCAGCAACCACCACAAGAGCACCGAGCCTGCCGCCCCGCTCACGAGCAGCACGGTGGCCGAGGGCTGAAACGGAGCCCCGTCGGGGGCGGTGGCTTGCCACCAGGCGGCCAGGCTGAGCAACAAGCCGCCAGCGAGCACAACCCAGGCGCTGAGGTGCAGCCTGCGTGCTTCCTGTTCGGTTCTCGTGATCTCGATCCGCATTCGGTGGGTTCCTGCTTAGCACATCAGCTTACATTCAGAGAACGTCGTGCGTCAGTGTGCAGCAGCGAGGAAACCACAAGTAATGCAGGTTTGAAACAAATTGACACAAGAAACAAGGGGTAACCGACCTCGTTTTTGTGACAGATGTCACGTGCGGCGCGCCATCTCCATCAATCGTGCAATCCGCTCCTCGGTGGCCGGGTGCGTCGAGAACAGTCCGCGCAGTCCGCCACCCGACAGCGGATTCATGATCATCATCTGCGCCGTCTCCGGGTGGGCCTCGGCCGCGTGCAGCGGGATGCCCTGGGCATAGCGGTGGATCTTGTCGAGGGCGCTGGCCAGGGCGGCCGGGTCGCCACTGATCTCGGCGCCGCCGCGGTCGGCTTCGAACTCGCGGGCGCGGCTGATCGCCATCTGGATCACACTGGCGGCCAGCGGGGCCAGGATGGCGACGGCGATGCCGGCGATCGGGTTGGTGGGACGACCCTCCTCGTCACGGCCACCGAAGAACATGGCGAAGTTGGCCAGCATCGAGATGGCACCCGCCATGGTGGCGCTGATGGTGCTGATCAGGATGTCACGGTGTTTGACGTGGGCGAGTTCGTGTGCCATTACGCCACGCAGTTCGCGCTCGGTCAGCACGTTGACGATGCCCGTGGTGGCTGCGACGGCCGCGTGTTCCGGGCTGCGGCCGGTGGCGAAAGCGTTGGGGGCTTGCTCGTCGATCAGATAGACCTTGGGCATCGGGATCTCGGCGCGCTGGGCCAGTTCGCGCACCATGGCGTAAAAGCGCGGCGCGGAGGTTTCATCCACCTCGCGGGCGTTGTACATCTTCAGCACCATCTTGTCCGAGAACCAGTAGCTGAAGAAGTTCATGCCCAGGGCCACGACCAGGGCCAGCATCATGCCGCTGCGGCCGCCGATCATGCTGCCGATGGCCATGAAGAGGGCGGTGATCGCCGCCATCAGGATGGCGGTTTTCATCATGTTGAACATGGTGACGGGTCTCCAGTCTCGATCGGGTTTTCAGGGACGCGCGGCTTTCAGCCACACGCCCTGATTAGATATGGATCAAACCACGAGGTTCAAGCCAGGTGGGGTGGCAGCGCGGTGCTTTGCAAAAATTCACGTGCCCGGATCCGCTTGCCGCCGGGTTTTTGCAGCATGTGCAAGGCCAGCGCGCCTTCGCCGCAGGCCACGACCAATTGGTCGCCTTGCGCGTGCAGCACCTGACCTGGCGTGCCGTGTTCGGCCACGGCCTGGGCGCCCCAGACCTTGATCGTCTCCTGGCCCTTGTCGCCGTTCAGCGTGAAGGTGCAGCCCGGGAAGGGATCGAAGGCCCGTACGCGGCGTTCGATCGTGGCCGCGGGCAGCGTCCAGTCGATCGCGGCCTCGGCTTTTTCGATCTTGTGGGCATAGGTGATGCCGGCCTCGGGTTGCGGTGTGCGGGTCAGGCCTCCGCAAGCGGCCATCTCCAGCGCTTCGACGATCAGTCGGCCGCCCAGGCTGGCGAGGCGGTCGTGCAGCACGGCCGTGGTGTCGTCCGGACGGATGGCCTCGCGCTCGATCACCAGCATGTCGCCGGTGTCCAAGCCGGCGTCCATCTGCATGATGGTGATGCCGGTTTCCGCGTCACCCGATTCGATGGCCCGGTGGATGGGGGCGGCGCCGCGCCAGCGGGGCAGCAGTGAGCCATGGATGTTGAGACAGCCCAGGCGCGGCAGGTCAAGCGTCCACTGCGGCAGGATAAGGCCGTAGGCGGCCACCACCATCACGTCGGGGGCTGCGGCGAGCAGGGCGTCCCGCGCGGCGGCGGCCTCCTCGGGATACTTTCCGTCCAGGCGCAGGCTGTGGGGCTGGCTCACCGTGATGCCGTGCTGCTGCGCCAGTTGTTTGACGGGCGAGGCCTGCAGCTTCATGCCGCGGCCGGCCGGTCGGTCAGGCTGGGTCAGAACGAGGGGCACGTCGAAGCCGGCGGCCAGAATCGCGGCCAGGGCTTCACGGGCAAACTCGGGCGTGCCCGCGAACGCCACTTTCATGCGCGCGACCATCAGGCGCCTTGCTCTTCGCGCTGGCGCTTGACCAGCTTGGTCTTGATGCGGTTGCGCTTGAGCGGCGAGAGGTATTCGACGAACACCTTGCCAGCGAGGTGGTCGAGTTCGTGCTGCACGCACACGGCCAGCAGCTCTTCGCCTTCAAATTCGTAGGTCTCGCCATCGCGGTTGAGGGCGCGCACGCGCACCTTGGCATGGCGGTCCACCTTGTCATAGATGGTGGGCACGGACAGGCAGCCTTCTTCCCACACGATCATCTCGTCGCTGGCCCAGATGATTTCCGGATTGATCAGCACCAGCGGGTCGTTGCGCTCTTCGCTGGTGTCGATCACGACCACGCGCTCGTGCACATTGATCTGGGTGGCCGCCAGGCCCACCCCTTTGGCGTCGTACATGGTTTCGAGCATGTCGTCGACCAGTTGACGGATGCGGTCGTCCACCTGTGCCACGGGTTTGGCCACCGTGTGCAGGCGGGGATCGGGGTATTGGAGGATGGGCAGCAGAGCCATGGCAGAAACGGACGTGAGCAGAAATTGTGGATGGATCGCAACGACGCGGGGCGCCAGTCGCGGGGGCCTGCAGGTAACTCCGGGCAATTCTCATTGCGACGGCGAAGGATTTGCGGGCAGAATCAAGCGATCATTGACCAGATTTTGCCGAAACTCGGGTATCCGTGTACGGAAAATGCCCTTCGGCAGGTAATTGGAGACTGTTTTCATGACCCAGCGATCGCTGTACCAAGGGCCCGCAAGCGTGTTGCGTGCCGTGCGCGCCCCCCGTGCCTGGAGCCTGGCGCTCTGGACTGCCCTGGGTCTGAGCTTCGGTGTGACGCAGGCGCAAGCCTTTCCCAACTACCCGATCAGCCAGCAGCAGCGCGCCACGGCCCAGCAGGTGGCTCAAGCTGGCGTGCCCTTGTCCGAGTTGGCGCCCAATGCCCCGGACTCGTACACCGTCAAGCGTGGCGACACGCTGTGGGACATTTCCTCGATGTTCCTCAAGTCGCCTTGGCGTTGGCCCGAGTTGTGGGGCATGAACCTGCAGCAAATCCGCAATCCGCACCTGATTTTCCCTGGCCAGTATCTGTATCTGGACAAGAGCAATGGTCGGGCCCGTCTGCGCGTGGGGCAACCCGTCGGCGGTGATACCAAATTGTCACCGCGCGTGCGCGAGGGTGGCCTGTATGACGCGATCGCGACCGTGCCACTCCACCTGATCGAGCCTTATTTCAACGAGGCGGTCATTTTCGACAACAGCGACGAGTTGCTGAACGCGCCGCGCGTGGTGGCCACCCAGGAAGGGCGCGTGCTGTTGTCGCGCAACGAGACCGCTTATGTGCGGGGCAACGTGGGCGACTTGCGCGACTGGCGCCTGTTCCGCCAGCCCAAGCCCCTGCGCGATCCGTCGACCAACGAGGTGTTGGGCTATGAGGCCCAGTACGTGGGCACGGTGTCGGTCACGCGTGAAGGCACCGAAGGCACCGGTGCCGACGGCAACACCACCGTCATCCCGTCCACGGTCACGGTCACCAGCATCCGCCAGGAAGCCGGCGTGGGCGATCGCCTGGCGCCCGTGCCGCCGCGCGACTTTGACAACCTGGTGCCGCACGCGCCCAGCCAGCCCATGGCCGGTCAGATCGTGTCCATTTACGGCGAATCGCTCAATGCAGGTCAGAACCAGATCGTGGCGCTGAACCGGGGCAGCCAGGATGGCATTGAGCGGGGGCATGTGATGGCGCTGTGGCGCGATGGCCGCGTCATCCGTGACACCACTTCGGACCGCAAGGAAACCATCAAGCTGCCGGACGAGCGTCATGGCCTGCTCTTCGTGTTCCGCGTGTTCAACCGCATGTCGTATGCGCTGATCCTGTCCGCACAAGATCCGGTCAAGCGCGGCGATCGTTTCACACAGCCTTGATGGCAGGCCCCGAACGGGGGCATCCCCGCGGGCCGTGAGGTTCGCACGAGGCACCTGCCGAATGGACAGGGTCTCCCCAGCGCCGGGTGGCATTGCATGGGTTCATGCAGTGCACCGGCGCTGTCACTTTCAGAATCAGAAAGACAAACATGGAGAGGGAAGAACTGCGCGCGTGGTTGCGCCTGGTGCTGACGCCCCACGTCGGCCCGGTGACCGCGCGAACTTTGCTGCGCAGCCTGGGCTCGCCCCAGGCGGTGTGGGAGGCGGGGCCTGCGGCTTGGGCGCGTCTGGTGTCGGCGCGGGAGGCCGCGTCACTGGCGCAGGTCCCGCCTGATCTGGACGCGCAATGTGCGGCCACGCTCGCCTGGCTGGAGTCGGACCCGGCTGCGACCGATGGCGAGGGCGGGCATCATCTGCTGACCCTGGCCGATGCACGCTACCCGTCGCGCCTGCTGGAGGTCGCCAATCCCCCTTTGCTGCTGTTCGCGCAGGGGCGCTTGAGCCTGCTGCATGCACCGGCCGTGGCGGTGGTGGGCAGTCGTCATCCCACGGCGCAGGGGACTGACAATGCGCGGGCCTTTGCGCGGGCGCTCAGCGCCGCCGGGGTGACCGTGGTGTCGGGCCTGGCGCGCGGGGTGGACGCTGCGGCGCACGAGGGGGCGTTGGCCGCAGCCGTCGGCGGCACGATCGCGGTCGTGGGCACAGGGCTGGATCAGGTCTACCCGAAAGGGCATGGGCCCTTGTGTCGACGCATTGCCGAGCAGGGCTTGGTGCTCAGCGAGTTCCTGCTGGGGACAGGGCCGTTGCCCTCCAACTTTCCGAAGCGCAACCGCCTGGTGGCGGCGTTGACGCAGGGCACCTTGGTCGTCGAGGCTGCGGTGCAGTCGGGGTCGCTCATCACGGCGCGGCTGGCGCTGGAGATGGGGCGCGAGGTGCTGGCCATTCCTGGCTCCATCCACTCGCCGCAGTCGCGGGGCTGCCATGCCCTGATCCGCCAGGGCGCCAAGTTGGTGGAAACGGCGCAGGATGTGCTGGAAGAGTTGCGGTTGCCAGAGGGGCGGGGCACGCCAGGGGATGCACAGGGCGCCTTGTCTTGGGACGCCGCCGAGGCGGATGAAGCCCCGACGGATCCGGTGTTGCAGGCCATGGGCTATGACCCGGTCAGCCAGGAAGCGCTGTCGGCTCGCACCGGCTGGGGGCCCGCCGAGTTGGGCGCACGTTTGCTGGAGTTGGAGTTGTTGGGGCAGGTGGCGAGGTTGCCGGGTCAGTTGTTCCAGCGCGTGGGGGCCGCCTGAGCGCGTGCCGCGCCCGTCCCATCTTGCGATAATGGCCGGGTGACCATCATCCAGAACCTGGGCCTGGTGCCCTACGAGCCCACGATGCAGGCCATGCAGGCCTTCACGGAGCAACGCACGGACGACACCCCCGACGAGATCTGGGTGTGTCAGCACCCGCCGGTGTTCACCCAGGGCCTGGCCGGCAAGGCCGACCACGTGCTGTTCAACCCCGAGGGGCCTGACCACATCCCGGTGGTGCAGACCAACCGGGGCGGGCAGGTGACCTATCACGGGCCCGGGCAGGTGGTGGCCTATCCGCTGCTGGACCTGCGCCGGCGCGGCTATTTCGTCAAGGAATACGTGTATCGCCTGGAGGAGGCGGTGATCCGCACGCTGATGCATGTCGGGGTCACTGGTCACCGTGTGGCGGGGGCGCCGGGCATCTATGTGCGGCTGAGCGATCCGTTTGCCCATGCGGCCTTGAGCACGCCGGCGCATCCCGATGACCCCTTCCGTGGCTTGGGCAAGGTGGCGGCGCTGGGCATCAAGGTGAGCCGCCATTGCACCTACCACGGGGTCTCGCTCAATGTGGCGATGGACCTGAGTCCGTTCCAGCGCATCAACCCCTGTGGTTATGCCGGACTCGCCACGGTGGACCTGGCCTCGCTGGGGGTGCAGGTGGATCCGTGGGAGATCGCGGCGGTGCTGGCGGTGCAATTGGACGCACGTCTGGCTGCTTGACGGGGCATGGGGGGGCGTCGGCGTGGGCCGCGTGTGACGGCGAGCGTGCAGGATTGGCGTCGGATGCGGCCTCTTTGACCTCAATGACCCCGGCAAAAGGACAGATCGGCTACAGTGACGGACTGGCCGTGCTACCCGCGGCGGCCTGTGTCAGCCGCGGTCGCCTATCCGGCGGCCGTGCCCACTTTGAAATCGCGCCATGACCACTGAACGCACTTCTTCCGCCCCGGCTGCCGAGCAGCCCGTTGCCTACGATCCCACGGCCAAGCAAAAGGCCCAGGCCAAGACGGCACGCATCCCCATCAAGGTGGTGCCCGCGGGCGAGGTGCTCAAGAAACCCGACTGGATCCGCGTCAAGGCCGGCTCGCCCAGCACGCGTTTCTACGAGATCAAGAACATCCTGCGTGAGCACAAGCTGCACACGGTGTGCGAAGAGGCGTCCTGCCCGAACATCGGCGAGTGCTTCGGCCACGGGACGGCCACGTTCATGATCATGGGCGACAAGTGCACCCGCCGTTGCCCCTTCTGCGACGTGGGCCACGGCCGCCCCGACCCGCTGGACGTCAACGAGCCCGTCAACCTGGCCAAGACGATTGCGGCGCTCAAGCTCAAGTACGTGGTGATCACCTCGGTGGACCGCGATGACCTGCGCGACGGTGGCGCGGGACACTTTGTCGAGTGCATCAAGCAGATCCGCGAGCAGTCGCCTGCCACCCGCATCGAGATCCTGGTGCCCGACTTCCGGGGCCGCGACGAGCGTGCACTGGAAATCCTCAAGGCCGCGCCGCCCGATGTGATGAACCACAACCTGGAAACCGCGCCCCGCCTGTACAAGGAAGCGCGTCCGGGCTCCGACTACCAGTTCAGCCTGAACCTGCTCAAGAAGTTCAAGGCCCTGTTCCCTGAGATCCCGACCAAGAGCGGCATCATGGTGGGTCTGGGCGAAACCGACGAAGAGGTGCTGCAGGTGATGCGCGACATGCGTGCGCACGACATCGACATGATCACCATCGGGCAGTACCTGGCGCCGTCCGGGCATCACCTGCCGGTGCGCCGTTACGTGCACCCGGACACCTTCAAGATGTTCGAGGAAGAGGCGCGCAAGATGGGCTTCACCCACGCGGCCGTGGGCGCGATGGTGCGCAGCTCGTACCACGCCGACCAGCAGGCCATCCAGGCGGGGGTGCAGGTCTGAACCGGCCACCAGCCGATGCATGAAAAAGGGGAGCCTGGTGGCTCCCCTTTGTTTTGGGTGTGTCAGTGGGCTGGGGGTCAGGCAAACCAGGACAGGATGCGCTGCCACAGCTTCTTGAAGAAGCCGGCTTCTTCCACCGGCTCCAGCGCCACCAGGGCCTGCTCGCCTTGCGGTTGGCCATCCAGGGTGACGACGATCTTGCCCAGCACGGCACCCTTGGCGATCGGGGCCGTGATCTCCGGGTTCAGCTTCACTTCGGTCTTGACCTGGGCCGCCTGGCCACGCGGCACTGTCATCACGACATCTTGCAGTGGCCCGATGTTGACCTGGTCCACCTTGCCAAAGCGCACGGGGGCAGCTTGGACCGTGGCGCCGCCCTGGACGGGGCGGATGTTTTCATAGCTGGCGAAGGCCCAGTTGAACAGGGCGCGGGTCTGGTCGGCACGGGCCTGCATGCTGTCGGTGCCCATCACCACCGTGATGAGGCGCTGACCGTTGCGCTTGGACGAGGCCGTCAGGCAGAAGCCTGCTTCGGCGGTGTGGCCGGTCTTCAGGCCGTCGACCGTCGGGTCGGTGTAGAGCAAGGCGTTGCGGTTGCCTTGTTTGATGCCGTTGTAGGTGAAGTCCTTCTCAGCGTAGATGCTGTAGTACTCGGAGCTGTCGTGGATGATGGCGCGCGCCAGGATGGCCAGGTCGCGGGCCGAGGCCTTGTGCGACGGGTCGGGCAGGCCGGTGGCGTTCATGAAGTTCGTGTTCTTCATGCCCAGGCGCTTGGCCTCGTTGTTCATCATGGCTGCGAACGCGGGCTCGTTGCCGGCGAGGTGCTCGGCCACGGCCTTGGAGGCGTCGTTGCCCGATTGCACGATGATGCCGCGCAGCATGTCGAGCACCGAGGCCGAACCATGCAGCGGCAGGTACATGCAGGACTCCGAGCTGGTGCCGCGGCACCAGGCGTATTCGCTCACCTGCACCATGTCGGTGGGCTTGAGTCGACCGGACTTCAGCGCCTGCTCCACGATGTAGCTGGTCATCATCTTGGTCATCGAGGCCGGCGGCAGAGGCACATCGGCATTGGACTCGGCCAGCACGCGGCCGGAGTCAAAGTCCATGACGATGAAGGCCTTGTTCTCCAGCGTGGGCGGAGGCGCCACCGGGGCGGCCTGGGTCGAGGTGAGGAAACCAGTGAGGAGCGCCAGAGCGGCGAGCGGACGAAGGGACAAGCGCGAGAGGCGGGGCGAGAGCAGGGTCATGGGAATCGGTCCGGGCAGTCATGCCGCTTGCGGCGGCCAAAAGACCATTGTCGCAAAACTGACTCGCCTCATCGCCGCACAGGCCCCCGGAACCGACCTTGACGGCAGGGTTTCACACGTCTTTACATGTGGACAGGTTATGGGAGTACTGAATCAGGGCCTTGAACACGGCCAGGTTGTTGCGCAGCAGGTCTTCCATCGGCGTCTTGCAGCGGTCGATCACCCATTGGGTGGCCAGGCGTGTGCTGGCCCCGACCAGGGCGCTGGCCAGCATGCGGTGATCGAGGCCGTGGCGATCCAAGTGGGGGAACATCTGCTGCATGAAGCCGGTGATCAGGTGGGCGAAGTCCTGGGTGGCCTGATCGGTCACGGTGGTCATGCCTTCACCGACCGTCGGGGCATCGACCAGGGCCACGCGTGCGCGCCGCGGGTCGTCGCGCACGAAGGTCAGGAAGGTGCGCAGGGCGGCTTCGGCGAGCTTTTCTGGCTCGGGCTGGCATTGTGCCAAGGCCAGGATGGTGGCCTGCATCAGTTCGCGGTTGACGGCGATGTACACGGCGCGAAAGAGCGCCTCCATGCTGTCAAAGGATTCGTAGAAGTAGCGCGAGGTCAACTGCGCCTGGCCGCACACGTCGCGCACGGTGGAGTGGTGGTAGCCCTGGTCTCCAAAGACCACCAGCCCGGCTTCGATCAGTTTGGCGTGACGTTGGCGCTGGCGCTCTTGCGGATCCACGCCGCCATATCGCCTTCCCGAAGCCCCCGCAGTAGAGGGGGGCGCAGGGTTTTCCCGATTTTTGGAAACAGACATTGTCAAATAGTATTTTTGAAACTGATCGTTGTCAAATGAGTCGCGAGTTGTCTCGGGGCATTCAACACACCGCATCTTGCCCCACGTGAGGGGCGGTGCCAACTTGGTGAGTGCCGCGATCGTCACTGTGCCCTTCAATTGAGGGGCGCAGGATGCCAGACAGTGCGACCCCAACCGGACCCACAGAGACCGATGAAAGATTTCAAAAACAAAGTGGCGGCCATCACCGGCGCAGCATCGGGCATGGGGCGCACCCTGGCCGTGCAATTGGCACAGCGCGGCTGTCATCTGGCTCTGAGCGATGTCAACGAGGCGGGCCTGGCGGAGACGGCCCAACTGGTGCGTCAGCATGGCGTGAAGGTCACGACGGTCAAGTTGAACGTGGCCGACCGTGAGGCGATGAATGCGTGGGCGGACCAGGTGGTGCGCGACCATGGCAAGGTCAACCTGATCTTCAACAACGCCGGGGTGGCTTTGGGCGCCTTCCTGGAGACCGTCAAGCCCGCTGACTTCGAGTGGATCATGGGCATCAACTTCTGGGGTGTGGTGTGGGGCACGCAGGCTTTCCTGCCGCACATCAAGCGCGCCGGCGAGGGGCATGTCATCAACACCTCCAGCCTGTTCGGTCTGCTGGCGCTGCCCACCCAGGGCACCTACAACGCCAGCAAGTTCGCGGTGCGCGGCTTCACCGAGGCCCTGCGCCAGGAGCTGGACCTGGAGAATTGCGGCGTGAGTGCCACCTGTGTGCACCCTGGCGGCATTCGCACCAACATTGCCCGCGATGCGCGCATGGACCACAGCATCGAGGCCCGCACCGGCAGCAGCGCCCAGGCAGCCAAGGCGCGCTTTGACAAACTGCTCAACACCACCACGGCCGAGAGTGCGGCCCGGCAGATCATCAAGGCCGTGGAGCGTAACCAGCGGCGTGTCTTGGTGGGGCCGGATGCCAAGTTCCTCGACAAGGTGGTGCGCTTGTGCGGCAGCTGGTATCAACCGCTCACCACGCACTTTGCCAAAAAGGGCATGCTCGGTTGAGCGCCCGCACTGCCACCGCTTCAGGAGATCCCCATGACCACGGCCACCCTCGTTGCATCGACCTCAGATTCGGATGTCCGCCAAGCTGGCGCGGTCCGTCATTACGATCCGCCAGCGGGTGCGCGTGAGGCCGTCTCGGCCGCCTTGATGCGAGGGGCGCTGCGCGTGAGCCTCAAGCCCTTTCTGGGGCCACCATGGCCGTTTGCGGTGCAACGTGCTGCGCTGTTGATGGGGTCCAGCCTGATGCCGCAGGACGGGCGTGCCCAGGTCAAGGCGGATCGCATTGTGCACATGCCGGTGGAGCGCATCGTGCCCCGGTCGGCCGTGCGGGCGCCCCATGCCATCTTGTACCTGCACGGCGGCGCCTTCGTCGCGGGCAGTCCGCGCACGCACCGCAGCATCACCCGTCGCCTGTGCGCCCTGACCGGCGCCGAGGTGCTGGTGCCGCATTACCGCTTGGCGCCCGAGCACCCGTTTCCGGCGCAGATCGAAGATGGGGTGACGGCCTACCGGCAGTTGCTGGCCGACGGCTACCCCGCCGAGCGCCTGGCGATTGCGGGGGATTCGGCAGGGGGGCACCTGACCTTGATGGTGACCGTGGCCCTGCGCGAGGCGGGCCTGCCCTTGCCCGCCGCCATGGTGATGATGTCGCCGGCCTTCAGCCTGCAGCCCCTGCCGGACACCACCGCGTATGAGCGTGAGCCGCGCGACCCGATGATCCGCCAGGCCTGGGGCCAGGACGTGGAGCGGGCCTTGCGCGTGCCGCACGGCCATGCGTGGGGCGATCCCCTGCAGCAGGATCTTCGCGACTTGCCACCCGCCCTGTTGCAGGTGGGGGACGACGAGGTGCTGTTTGACAACGCGACCTGGTACAACGACGCGGCCACGCGCGCTGGCTCACACAGTGAGCTGGAGATTTATCAGCGCCGCTGGCATGTGTTTCAGGCGCACGCGGGCTTGATGCCGAGTGCCGATCACGCCTTGGCGCGTCAGGCGGCGTTCTTGCAGCGTTGTTGGCAACGCTGAGCAGGCGCCACCTTTGACCTGACGTCAGGCCTGGGGCTGGATGTCGAAGGCCGCGAAATGATTTGCCAGGTGCATGGCGTGCGCCAGTTCGTAATCGGCCTTGCTCAGCCGGCCATAGGCGAAGTGGGGCTGCAGCGGGCCGGTGTGGCGATGGAAGTCGTCAATGGCCTGGTGTAGCTCGGCCAGAGCGGCGTGTGGGTCAGCCTGAGCGTTCAGGGCCGGCGCGCCCGGAATCGGCTCGCTGAGGTCGTGGCTCATCTGACCGCGCCAGGCAAACACCTGCAACGCCGCACGACCCACCGTGCGCTGGAACAGCTCAGGCTTGGCCTGTGGATACCCGGTCAAGGCGAAGCGGATGCTTTGAGCGCCGTGGGTGAGGGTGGCGGGCCAGGTCCAGGCGGCGGTTTGTTCGCGATCAGCCAGGCTGGCGAGCCGATCCATCTCGCGTTGGGCTTCAGACAGCGTGGCGAAGCGCAGGTCGCGCAGGCGTGTGGAGGACTGGCAACCTGCGGTGCCGAGGGTGCCGAAGGCAGCGGCTGGCGCGACGGTGGTGGCCAAGAAGTGGCGGCGTGGCAGATGGGAGGGGGCCATGTGCGGACGAGTGCTTATTGGAGGGGGGCTGTACGGTCAGTCGCCCACAGTCAGATCGAACTGCATGCGCAGCGTGTTCACCGCACGCATGATGCCGTCACAGACGGCGTCCGTGTCGAGGGCTTGCCCTGTTTGGATCACGAGGGTTGCGCGTTCAATGTGCCCGCCGATTTCAGGACTGATGTCTTCAGAGCTGACGGACAGATCGATCAACTCGCGTACCTGATCCGTGCTCAGGCCCAACTCCGCGGCAAGGTTGCGCCGTAAGTTTTCGACTGCGGCGCTGGCTTGAGAGGTGGACGGTGTGGCCGGGTCGAATGACGGGGGCGCCGATCTGGCTCGGACATACACACTGTCGATGTGCACGAGGAGGTCATCGGCAAGCGGGGAGCCATGACGGGAGGCGAGGTGAGCCGGCAACGCTGACGGGTTTTCATGCGGGGTGCCATCGGGAATGATGACTTCGATCCAGGGCTCCTCCAGCCCGGCCGACAACTCGGCGAGTGTGTTGAGCGGGTGCCCGTGGATCACATGCTGACCCAGATGCCGATGACGCAGTGCAAACCAGGCAACCCATGGGCCCCCCCACGTCAAGAGCGTGAGGGCTGCGAAAACAATGCCGGGTTCACCCGCCGGTGCCAGGCCAACGTAGAGCAGGCCAAGCGCTTGACCGAGCAGAAACACCCCGATGGCGGCCGCGGCCCTCCGCCACCGACTGCGTGGCGTGCGAAGGGGGACATGGACCTGCTGCAACGCAGGTGGATATTGACGAGAGGCGCGGGGGTGCAGCGGCCCCAAGTCGTACTCTCGGGCGAGTGGGTCTGGGGTGTCGGAGGAGGGCGTGTTGAGTCCGTTCGCCTCGGCCGTGATGGGCGAAGAGGGCGATGTGGTCGTGGCTCGTGTCGTGAGCTTGTCGATGGCGGAGGCGTAGTCGCCGTTGTGGATGTTCACGGTTGGGGTGCTGGTGGAGGGAATTCCGCTTACCACCATCCTTTGTCAAGGCCCATTCCAATCAACGCAAGGAGGATTGAGAGCAAGATGATGGAAAACTTGATGATCTCCCACTTGATAAATCCTGGGAACTCGTCAGTAAATTTCTTGTGGTTCCCGTCAATATGGAGGTGTGGGGCTAGAGGTGATCCGTGGGCCCGAGCCTTTTCTGAGTCTCGCCCGCCACGCATTCTCAGACTGGCAGCAACCAAATGGCTCATGACATAGTTGGCAGTGAAGAAGTCAACTTTGCCGGTTTTGTACCATTCGCAATTTTTGCTGTAGCCGAGCTCGAAAATCCTGAACCTCCGTGTTGACCTGTTGAGGTAGACGGTGGTTCCAATCATCATTAAAAAACCGGTCAGTATCCCAACTCCGGAAAATAAAGCAAGCCAAAGCATGATGTTTGTCCGCGTGTGAGTTATTTGAGCGAAACCTGGTTGACACCTTCTGCAATTTTCTCTCCAACCCATTCGCCTCCCTTTCCTGCGCCATAGCCAGCTGCCGCAGCAGCAACCCCGACGACGACCAATCCAACACCGCCAGTGACAACGCCAAGAATCAAGTAGCCAACAATTGCGCCTGCAGCGGCGCCTCCGGCTACGCCCCCAACGATACTTCCCACACCCTTCCCAACCTCGACATTGCCTTCTTTGATGTCTCCCTTGCTATACGCGGCATGCGCTTTTGCACCCGACATCGTTGCGTCAATCACAATGCCAACATATCCGGCGCCCTTGAGGGCTTTCGAGAGTTTCCCCACCCGCTTCAGGTTTTCCGCGGCGGTGTCAATGCCCCCATTCACGTTTGCAGACCTCAGCTGAACCTCTGCGCGGATATAGTCGCGCGCCCGGTTGGCTTTGATGCCTGTGTCCCATTGGATCAAGTGCCTGGCGAAGTTGGAATCATTGAGCAAGCGAAAAGGCTTGGGTCTTTTGTGGGCTGCGTCGCGCGTGGCGCGCTTAATGGTGCCTTTTTCTGTGGTGTAAGGAGTGTCACGGGCAACCTCGACCAGCGCGCCTTGCGCTTTGCTAACTTGGTCAAAGCTCGCTGCGACCAAACCCATCATGCTGTCCGGGTACTTCTTGTAGTCATCGGTCAAGCTGATGGCATTTGCTAGACACGTATTGCTCACCCCATCGATGTCATCTGCATCGATGCCAATCAGTTTGTGACCGTTCATCAATAAGTCGATCAGGAACATTTCTGCCTGGTCAATGACACCATCTGCATTGGCCTGTACCCATGCTTCTTGGGCCTTCTTTGCAGAGATCTTCATTTGCTGCAGTTTGGGGTTGCTGCTGCTCTTCGTCTTGGAGACGATCACCACCTGTCCTGGTTTGAGCACGGTCATGGTTGAGATGGCACCCAGGTGGCTGTTCACCTCCTTCATGACATCCCAGTTGATCTGATCAGGTTTGATGAAGGCCCGCTTCATCAAATCGCCGAAGGTCTCTGGTCGCTTGACCCAGTACCAGCCCACGCCGCTGGAGAGAGCTTGGGTGATGAGGTTGGCCGGCCCGCCGGTGTTCCATCGGGTGGTGGATTTGGTGAAGCGAATGTCAAACTGAAACCACTCCTTGGACACTCTCCTCGATCGGTCAAAGAGCTTTCCCGCAACGGAGTGATTCAACTTACCGTCGAAGTAGATCTCCCAGGTAACGATGAACTTGGCATGCACCTCGGCCAAGGTGTCCAGCGATGTACCTTCGGTTTTGAACTCATGCTCGGCCGAGCGCAAGTTGCTAAAGTTGCCAGAGAAGACCTTGCTGCCGTTCTTGATCTGTACGCCTGGCTTGGGGGAGATCTTGAGCTTGTAGGTAAAGCGCTGCAGGTAGGCCGGGGCAAATATGCCCTTGGGATCAGCGGGAACGGTTGATTTGCCATCCAGCAGCAGTTGCAGCCGGGCATAAAAGGTCTTGCTCATACCTCAACCTTCTATCTCATTGAGGAGGCGGGCGAAGCAGTTTTCTGGACAGGGCGACTTGTAAATGGCGGTCTTGCCATCATCATCGGTTTGTCCTTCGATACTGCTGCCATCCTCTTTGATGAGCACATAGGGCACGTTGCGCAAAGGCCGCCCATCGTCATCAATGAATCGGAATTGCACATCTGGCGTGGCTTTGGGTCCAAGGGCCAGCGCGCCTGGAGGAATGAGGTGCACCGTACCGGCCGATCCGGTCGCCCCTCCCGTCAACTCCTTCATCGCCGCCTTGAAGCTCGCCTTGCCGCTCGTGCCAATCTCGATGTTCCCACCTTCGATCTTCACGTAGCCGCCACCGCCATTGAGCACAATCCGGTTCGGCGCGGTGATGACGATGTTCGCCGCGGTGCTCTGCAGGTCAATGGTCTTTTGGGCCGTCAGCGTGAAGGCATCGCTCTGCGCCTCGGTGCGC
>JAJUGJ010000017.1 GCA_029268225.1 Burkholderiales bacterium
GCCCGAGGAGCCGTTGACCAGGAGGTTGGGGAGGACGGTGGGGAGGACCAGCGGCTCCCGGGTGGACTCATCGTAGTTGGGGACGAAGTCCACCGTCTCCTTGTCGATGTCCCGCAGCATCTCCTGCGCCACGCGGGCCAGCCGGACCTCGGTGTAGCGCATGGCCGCCGGCGGGTCCCCGTCCACCGAGCCGAAGTTGCCCTGGCCGTCGACCAGCATGTGGCGCAGCGAGAAGTCCTGCGCCATGCGCACGATGGTGTCGTACACCGCCGAGTCGCCGTGCGGGTGGTACTTACCGATGACGTCACCGACGATACGCGCCGACTTCTTGTAAGGCCGGTTCCAGTCGTTGTTGAGCTCGTGCATCGCGAACAGCACGCGACGGTGAACGGGCTTGAGGCCGTCGCGGGCATCGGGCAGGGCCCGACCCACGATCACGCTCATCGCGTAATCGAGGTAAGAACGCCGCATTTCCTCTTCGAGGCTAATGGGCAAGGTTTCCTTGGCGAATTGCGTCATGCGTGCTTCACGGTGAGAAGAGACAACCGGACGACGAGGGTCGTCAGGGCATCATGGACTTCGCTTCCATGGGGCGGGGCAGCCCAGCTGCCTCAGCCGAATGGAAAAGACCATTGTAATTGGCCGATCATGTCGCCCACGCGCAACAATTCAGGTGGGCGCTTGCGTCACCGAAGTTCTGCCTTTAAGAGTCAATTTCACTATGGCACAATGATTTCGTAATGTGCCCTTGGTTCACCCCTGGGGCGACCGTTGCCATCTTGCGCTTCGGTCTGTTGCCCAATCAGGGCGCTTCGCAGTTGAACGCTGCGTTCTTATATCGTGAGGACTCGCATGATCAAGCTCAATCAAGTCGCTGCTCTGTTCGCTACCGCTGCTCTGGCCGGTGGTGCTTTCGCCCAAACCGTGGACAACTGGCGCGGCACCGATGGCACCGTGTGGAAGAACGGCACGAACGAATACTGCTGGCGTGACACCCCCTGGACTCCGGCCACCGGCGTTCAAGGCTGCGATGGCGTGCCTGCTCCCGTGGCTCCTGCCGCTCCGGCTCCTGCTGCCGCTCCTGCCGCTCCGGCTCCTGCCGCTGCCCCGGCTGTGGTGCCCGCTGCTCCCGCCACCGAAAAGGTGAGCTTCGCCGCTGACGCTTTCTTCGACTTCAACAAGACCGCTCTGAAGCCCGAAGGCAAGGCCAAGCTGGATGATCTGGCCGACAAGGTCAAGGGTCTGAACCTGGAAGTCGTGATCGCCGTGGGTCACACCGACTCCGTCGGCTCTGACGCTTACAACGACAAGCTGTCGGTCAAGCGTTCGGAAGCCGTCAAGTCCTACCTGGCTGGCAAGGGCATCGACGCCTCCAAGATCTACACCGAAGGCAAGGGCGAGAAGCAACCCGTGGCTGACAACAAGTCTGCCGAAGGCCGCGCCAAGAACCGTCGCGTGGAAATCGAAGTCGTCGGCACCCGCAACAAGTAATTGATGCGTGTGGGGTGGTCCTCATGGATCGCCCTGACGATGAAAACCCCGCTTCGGCGGGGTTTTTTCATGTATGGCCACCAGGTGTGCGGTGTTCAGACCAGGGTCACGTCCTTGCCGCTCAACCGTTTGGCCAGCTGTGTGGCCAAACGGTTGGCTGTGCCGTAGATCGACAACTGCGGGTTGGCGCCGATGCTGGTTGGGAAAACCGATCCATCGTGAACCGACAGGTTCTCGAGTTGCCAGTGCACGCCGTCCGGGCGCACGACGCCTTGTTTCTCGCTGGCGGCCATGCCGCATCCACCCATCACGTGCGCACTGCCTGCGCCTGTGAGCAAGGGCTTCATGTCAAAACGTGCAATCGCTTCCTTGGCGGAGGCCCACGTGCGGTAATCGTCACTCTGCTCGTGGAACGGGCGCACGGTACGCGCACCTGCCGCGAACTGGATCTCCGCCATTGCCAGCAGTGAGCGGCGGAAGCCTTCGAGGACATAGTCTGTCAGCGGGTAATCGAGCACAGGTGAGCCGTCCAGATGGATGCGCACCTTGCCCCCTGCCGACTCAGGGTGGAAACCGTCTCGCATCAGGGACAGCATCATCTGAGTGTGTGGATACTGCTGGAAGCGTGCCATCAGACGTTCGCCGTGTCCGCCGAGCAAAATGGACGCCATGCCTGGGTGCAGCGGTGCCGCCTCGATCTTGAAACCGATCGGTCCTTGCAGGGGTGCATCGTGCACAAAGTGATCGGAGTACAGCGATTGCGGAGCGCCTTGCCAGGCCTCGACCCGTTCGTCGAAGATGCCCGCTGAGAAGCTCACCGGATGCAAGAACGTGCGGGTGCCCAGGAGGCCGTGGGGGTCCGGCGCGTCAGACCGGCGCAGCAAAGCCGGTGAGTTGATGGCGCCCCCGGCGACCACATAGTGCCGTGCGGTGACCCGCATGGTGCGATCAGACACCTTGTCTCCGTTGAGCCGGATGGGGACGCAAATCAAACCGGTCACCTTCCCCTTCTGAATGTCAAATTTCTGAGCACGCGTCTGGTAGAACAGCCTGGCCCCGGCATCCAGCGCGGCGGGAATGGATGTCACCAGCATCGATTGCTTGGCATTGGTCGGGCAACCCAGGCCGCAGGCGCCCAGGTTCCAGCAGCCCTTGACGTTGCGTGGGATGACCGCCGAAGAAATCCCCAGCTTGGTCGCTCCCTTGCGCAGAACCTCATTGTTGAGATTGGGCGGGATGGTCCAAGGCGTCATGTTCAGGCGACGCTCGGCTTGTTCGAACCATGGGGCCATCGATTCGGTCGTGTACTCGCTCAGCCCGAACACCTCTTGCCAGTGCCGCAGCGTGCTGTCGGGTGTCCGGAACGAACTGGTCCAGTTGATCACCGTGGTGCCGCCCACGCAGCGGCCTTGCATGATGCTGATGGCGCCGTCCAGGGTGCGGCGAGCGGCTGACTCCTGGTACAGGGTTCGATAGGCGTCGGATTCTTTCTGATTGAAGTCGGTGCTGGTGCGCAGGGGGCCTTCTTCAATCAGGACCACGTCCAGGCCGGCACGGGTGAGCAACTCAGCGGTGATGCCGGCGCCTGCACCTGTGCCAATGATGGCCACATCACATTGCACCTGGGCGGGCAGGCCTTGTTCGCCATGGGTGGTTTTCCAGCCACGGGCCAGACCGTCACGGAAGGGATCGGGAAGCTTGCTCATATGTCGAGGGGGCCGGGATAGCCGGTCAGAGGCCAGTTGGCGCTTTGGGTGAAGAAGCTCATGCAGGTCAGGCCACGCACCACCTGGTAGGTGAGGCGCTGCGTGGGCAAGGGGTTGAGACGCATGGTCTCGAGCGCGCGCGCGATCTGTGCGTCGCTGGCCTCGCGCCAGGACCGTCCCAGGTCGGTGAGCATGTAGCGAGTTGGGGCGTTACCCAACAAACCGAGAACAGCGTTGATCTGAATTTGCATCATGGCCGGCGTGCCCTGGATGAACGCTTCGAGCTGATCAAGGTGCGCTTCCAGAGCAGCCGCGCGCTGGGCTGGATCTTTGGGCAGCATGGGGCCCAGAATGCCGCGCGCCAGTCCGTGGCAAACGTCTCGTCCGTGGGGGGTGAACTTGCCTTGGCTCAAGCCTCGGTGCCAGAACACGAGGCCTCCCAGGGTGGCTCCCACCGCCCCGATGGCCAGTGCCGTCTTCAGAAACCAGCGTCTTTTGGGCATCAGGGGATGGTCTATGGCGCGGTCAACCATGTTGTGTGTTTCCAGGCGGATTTCTCAAATAGGAAACATTGTGAGTCAAATTGACGTTGACGTGGGTAGGCGCGAATTGGCGTAAACCCCTGTATGAAGGGGGCGGAAAGTCACCTGTTCAGGTGGCGTTCATCAAAAAAGAAACGTCCGTGATGCGGTTTGAGGGTGAACCCTGGGGAGTGAGTGTTGCAGAATTCATGCAGCACAGAAGTGGTGACTTCTGCTGCCGCATTGGCATTGAATTCAGCCGTAACCGATCAGACAAGAGGACGACGATGACGAGTACCAAACCCTGGCTTGCCCACTACGAACCAGGCGTGCCCGCCGAAATCAACCCCGAAGAGTATTCCTCCTTGGCCGACTTGCTGGACCAGTCGTTCAAGCAATTTGCCCAGCGGGACATGGCCTCCTTCATGGGGGTGCATTGGACCTTCCGTCAGATCGATGAGATGTCGAACGCCATGGCCGCCTGGCTGCAGGCCCAGGGTCTGGCCAAGGGTGCCCGTGTGGCGTTGATGATGCCCAACGTGCCGCAGTACGTGGTGGCGATTGCCGCTGTGCTGCGTGCGGGTTATGTGGTCGTCAACGTCAACCCGCTGTACACGCCGCGTGAACTGGAGCACCAACTCAAGGACTCCGGCGCCGAGGCCATCGTCATCCTCGAGAACTTCGCCACCACGCTGCAGGAAGTGGTGGCGCGCACGCCGATCAAGCGCATCGTGCTGGCCTCCATGGGCGACATGCTGCCATTCCTGAAGGGCGCGCTGGTCAACTTCGTAGTGCGCAACGTCAAGAAGATGGTGCCCGCCTTCAGCCTGCCGAACAATGCCAAGTGCACGCTGACGACCTTCAAGGATGTGGTGTCCAAGGGTCGCTCGATGAAGTACACCCGTCCCGACTTGAAGCTCTCCGATGTGGCCTTCCTGCAGTACACCGGCGGCACCACGGGCGTCTCCAAGGGTGCCACACTGCTGCACCGCAACGTGGTGGCCAACATCCTGCAAAACGAAGCTTGGTTCAAGCCTGAGCTGAACAAGCTGGGCAGCGCACCCTTGGTGGCCGTGTGTGCCCTGCCGCTGTATCACATCTTCTCGCTGACGGTGTGCTACTTCATGGGTGCACGCCTGGGTTCCATGAACATCCTGATCCCGAACCCGCGCGATCTGCCGGCCGTGATCAAGACGCTGAGTGCGTACAAGGTGAACCAGTTCCCTGCTGTGAACACCTTGTTCAATGCGCTGGCCAACCACCCGGACTTTGCCAAGCTCGACTTCTCGGGTCTGAAGGTGTCGATGGGTGGTGGCATGGCCGTGCAACAGGCCACCGCCGAAGCCTGGAAGAAGATCACCGGTTGCCCGATCGTGGAAGGCTACGGGTTGTCTGAAACCTCGCCGGTGGCCACGGCCAACCGCCTGGACAACACCGAGTTCAACGGCTCGATCGGTTATCCGTTGCCCTCGACCGAAATCGCCATTCTGGATGACGATGGCAACCATCTGCCTATCGGCGGCGTGGGTGAAATCTCCATCCGCGGTCCGCAGGTGATGGCCGGCTACTGGCAGCGTGACGATGAAACCGCGAAGGTCATGACTTCCGATGGGTTCTTCCGCACCGGTGACATCGGCATCATGGACGAGCGTGGTCAGGTCCGCATCGTCGACCGCAAGAAGGACATGATCCTGGTGTCGGGCTTCAATGTGTACCCGAACGAAGTCGAGCAGGTGGTCAACCTGCATCCCGGCGTGTTGGAATGCGCGGCTGTGGGCGTGCCCGATGCCAAGGCTGGCGAAGCGGTGAAGTTGTTCGTGGTGCGCAAGGACACGACGCTGACCGAGGAGGCGCTCAAGGCTTATTGCCACGAGCAACTGACCGGCTACAAGTGCCCCAAGTACATCGAGTTCCGCACCGACCTGCCCAAGACCAACGTGGGCAAGATCCTGCGTCGCGAACTGCGCGACGAGAAGAAATAACTGAGGCGACTGGCTGGGGTAAGGCCCCGGCTGGCGACCGAGGAGACAAGCAGAAGGCCGCTGTCCCGCAAGGGGCAGCGGCTTTTTTGCATGGGGAGAGCGCGGAGATCCGTCCGAGGGGGCCTCCTCTTGGGGGGATATGAGACCTTTAAGAAATGCTGAAGGAGCATTTACGAAACGGGTGAGCCTGGTTTTCCTACAGTGGCTTCCGTCCACCACAACAGCCCGGTGTGGACACCGGGCGTCAAACAGGAAGAGCCACCATGAACTCTCATCATCCCGACGTTGGCGGGACCATCCCCGTCACGACGCGCTTCAATCTCTATCAGGCCGTGCACAAAGGCCTGCGCGCCTTCATGACCGACACCCTGGTGCGCGTAGGGCACACCGATGCGGCCGATCCGCAAGATTGCGCCGACAGTGCCGAGCAGGTCCGCATCCTGTTGCATCTGTGCGGCGAGCATCTGGTGCACGAGAACCACTTCATCCACACGGCGATGGAGTGCCGCGCACCCGGCAGTGCCGGGCAGGCCGAGGCGGAGCATGTCGAGCACGTGGCTGAGATCGCGGCCTTGCGTGGGGTGCTGGCGCAGACGGAGGCGGCCTCACCGGCGCAGCGTGAGGCCCGCTGGCTGCAGCTGTATCACGCCTTGAGCCGGTTCGTGGCAGACAACCTTATCCACATGCTGCTGGAGGAACAGACCCACAACGCCGTGCTGTGGGCGCACCACAGCGATGGGGAGCTGATGGCCCTGCACGACGCGCTGGTGGCCAGCATCCCGCCCGAGGAGATGGCGGTGCACATGCGCTGGATGCTGCCGAGTGTGTCGCACGCCGAGCGCGTTGACATGTTGCAAGGCATGCGTCAGAGCGTGCCGTCTGAGGTGTTCGCGGCGCAGCTGGACTCGGCCCATGCGTTGCTGCCCTCGCGCGACTGGTTCAAGCTCAAGGCCGCGCTTCTGGCGCCGGTCACCGCGCCTCAGGCTTCAACCAACTGCGTCATCAAGGTCCGTGAGACCTGCAGCTGAAAGCGTCCCCGTCCGGTCTTGTGCATGCGGATGAAGTCGGTACGCTCGGCCAGGCGGCGCTGTAGCAGCACCAGCCGCGCTTCGAGGTTGTCGGCGATGTCGGGCAGGCCCAGATCGGGCGCCAGCCGCAGCTCGCGGTTGGTGAACTGTTCGCGGCCCTCGTGCCGCATCACCTGCAGGAGCTTCCAGAAGATGGCGCCGGCCACACCCTTGATGAGGTAGTCCTCGTCCAGAAAGATGCTGTGATCGGCCTTGAAACAGCGCACACGTACCGGTTTGTCGGACGCCGATGCCGGCGTGGTTGGGGGCGCTGACGCACGGGGCGTGTCGTCCGAGACGGGGTCGACCGCGGCGGCGCTGGCGAAGGTGCGGGCCATCCAACCGAACTGATGCGCCAGGATCTGCAGCATGTCTTCGTCGTCGTACGAAAAGCGCAGATCCTCGGGGCTTTCGACATAGAGCACGCCGTACAAGCTCTCGCCCGCCAGGATGGGCACCGCGAGCTGGCTGCGACTTTCTGACAGGCCGGGCATGGGGATGGCGGTTTCCAGTTGGTGGTGCAGCCCCAGCGCTTCGGCGCTGTCGCGCACAGCCTTGCCGTAGGTGTACTCGCTGGTCATGTGCGAGATGCGGATCGGTGTGCGCTCGCGTGCGGCCACCCCGATCACGCCGTGGCCCATTGGGATTTCGGAGCCGATGCCGCTGGTCGGGTAGCCGCGGCTGGCCACCGTGAAGAGCCGCTCGCCAGCCTCATCGAGCTTGAGGATCATGGTGTGGCCGATCTGGGCCACGGCTTGCAGTGCCGACAAGGTGTTGTCCAGCAGTTCGTCCAGGTCTCTGCTGGCGTCGAGCAAGGTGCTCATCTGGCGCAAGCGGGGCAGCGCGTTGTCCACTGGGACGCCTGGCTGGTGCTGCGACGCGTGCGTGTCGATCTGTTCGACCTGGTAAAGGTCAGCCCCGCGCAAGCGGAAGACATCGGCCATGCCGGTGTGCGAGGCGATGCCGGCCAGCTTGGCCTTCATGCTCTCGAACAGCGGGCCGCTGGTTTCGGTGCGCAGGTAGCGCACATGCAGGCGATGGCTGGCCCCCGAGAACGGGTCGACCACCTTCAGCACGGCGTGCGGGTTGGCCAAGATGTTATGCCGGGTCTTGTTGAAGAACTGGAATGTGGTGGCCAGGTGCTGGTGGTCCACATACTGGACCTGCGAGAGGTAGGCGATGTTGGGCGTGCCGTCGGGTGCGCAGGTGGCCAGCGTGCTGGGGATGGCGCCTTCGAAGCAGGCGCGCAGCGGCGTGATGTTGACGCTCATGCCGCCTCCTGGTCGACCGGTTGCCCCGCACGTGGCCCCGGAGTCTGCTCGAAGACCGCATCGGGCTGGAAGCTGATGGCTGCCATCTGGCCGGCTTCGACGGCCATGTAGGCCTCGGCAAACGGGCGCGGGTGCCCGATGCGCACGATGCCGTCGATGAAGGCGTCACGGTAGCGCTGGACGTCGAGCATGTCGTCGGCGCTGACGGCCGACAGGGCGACCTGGCGGCCTTTGATCTGGATGGCTGCTTCGGTTTCGGGCAGGCAGAACACCACGGCGATGGCATCCTGGACGAGGACGTCCTGCAGCAACTGGCGCGCCTCCTCCCGACGCACGAACAGGGTCAGGCGCTGGCGATCGGGCGCCACCCGACAGGCGAAGCCCCGGCATGAGCTGGGGTGGTGGCCGGCCGACACCGAGGCCAGGTCAATGGCCACCTCCCGCTCGATGAACGCAACGATGTTGTCGTGGAGCAGGGGGGGGGACATGGTGGCGTGTCGGCGAAGGGGAATCAGTCCTGAAGAAACAGGGCCTGCAGGTCGCTGAGGAAGTCAAAGCCCTTGTCGGTGGGCCAGGCTCGGGCCAGGTCCCGCTGCAGCAGGCCTTTGGCCTCGGCCTCGGCCAGCGGCTGCTGGATGCTGGCCAGGGTCAGGCCAGTGCGCTCGGCAAAGCGCAGTAACTCAAAGCCGTCCTTCAGGCGCAGGGCGTTCATCATGAACTCGAACGCGCGCGATTTCAATGGCACCTCCTGCTCGTTGGAGCAGGCCAGGCCCTGCACGGCCTTGTCCACGTAGGCGGCCGGCTCGCGCCAGCGCACCTGGCGCACGATGCGGTCCGGGAAGCTGATCTTGCTGTGGGCGCCGGCGCCGATGCCCAGATAGTCCCCAAACTGCCAGTAGTTCAGGTTGTGCGCGCACTGGTGGCCCGGGCGGGCATAGGCCGACACCTCGTAGCGCTGCAGGCCAGCGGCCGTGGTGCGCGCGATCAGGTGGTCCAGCATGTCGAAGGCAGTGTCCTCGTCGGGCAGGCCGCTCGGGGGCTGGACAGCGAAGCGCGTGTTGGGCTCCAGCGTGAGGTGGTAGAGCGACAGGTGCGGCGGCTCGAAGGCCAGTGCCTGCTGGATGTCGGCTTCCAGGTCGGCTGGAGACTGGCCCGGCAAGGCGTACATCAGGTCGAGGTTGAAGGTCTCGAAGTTGCGCTGCGCTTCTTCGACGGCGGCGATGGCCTGGGCGCGGTTGTGCACCCGCCCCAACGCCTTCAGCTTGGCATCGTCAAAGCTCTGCACGCCAATCGACAGGCGGTTGACCCCGGCCTGGCGAAAGGCCTTGAAACGGTCGGTCTCGAAGGTGCCGGGATTGGCCTCCAGCGTGATTTCGGCGTCGGCTTCCAGCGGCAGGCGGGCGCGGATGTCGGACAGCAGGCGGTCGATGCTGTCGGGCGAGAACAGGCTGGGTGTGCCACCCCCAATGAAGACGGTGTGCACGCGGCGTCCCCAGATTTGGGGCAGGGCTGATTCGAGGTCCGCGCGCAGGGCGTCAAGGTAGCGGGCCTCGGTCTGGGCCGACAACTGGCCGGCACCAGCTGCCCCAGCGGTCAGCGCTGCACCGGGTTCGTGCGAGTTGAAGTCGCAATAGGGGCACTTGCGCAGGCACCAAGGCAGGTGCACGTACAGCGACAGCGGGGGCAGGGCGCTCAGGGCACCTGGACGTTGCAAAGTGATCATGCGGATTGCCAGGGCCAGCGAGCGCTCGAAGTACCGTCGGTACCCAGGCCCCAGCGGGCGGTGATGAGTTGCAGCAGCTGCTGACAAGCCAGTGCACGGTGACTGACGGCATTCTTGACCTCGGGGGCCAGTTGGGCGGCGCTGAGCTGGTGCTCGGGCAGCCACAGCAGCGGGTCGTAGCCGAAGCCATGCTCGCCTTGCGGGGCGTGCAACAACTGACCACACCAGTGGCCTTCCGCGATCAGGGGCTCGGGGTCTTCGGCGTGGCGCACCGCCACCAGCAGGCAGGTGAAGTGAGCCTGGCGGTCGGTGTGGGGAGCCATCTGTTCCAGCAGCCAGGCGTTGTTGGCCGGGTCGATGTGTTCGCGGCCCGCACCTTCGGCGACGCGTCCTGCGTCCACCGCGTAGCGGGCCGAGCGCACCCCCGGCGCACCACCCAAGGCGTTGACACACAGGCCAGAGTCGTCGGCGAGCGCCGGGCCGTCTCCCAGGCGGGCCGCATGGCGAGCCTTGGCCAAAGCATTTTCAACAAAGGTGACGTGGGGCTCTTCGGCCTCGGGGATGCCGAGCGCGCCTTGCGTAACCAACTCCACCCCCAGGGGGGCGATCAGGGCCTGCAGTTCGCGCAGTTTCTTGGCGTTGTTGGACGCCAGGATCAGTTGTTTGCTCATCGGGTGTCAGCAGCGTGGGTCAGGTCCCGACCGGGGCACCGGCCGCGCTGCTGGCGCGATGAGGTGTCCGATCAGGGTTTGCGGGTGCCGTTGGCGGAGCGGCGGATGGCTTCGTTGATCTCTCGGATCGAACGTTCGATGGCCGCTTCGTCCAGGTCATCATCTTCGACATTGTCGCCGGGACCGGCGCCTGCGCCGATGCTGGCCTGGATTGTGGACGCGAAGACCTCGTCACCTAGCTCATGGGTGGACACACTTGGCTTGTCTTCGTCAGTGGCCGACTCCCATTCCATCGCGATGATGGTGACGTTGTCGCACTTGGCGCCACCATTGCGCAGCGCCACCTCGACCAATTCCGGCACCGCCTCGTGGATGGGACTGGCGGACAGGTGGTCAGTGATGACCTCGTCATCGACCGTGCCCCACAGGCCGTCAGAGCACAGCAAGATGCGATCGCCCTCTTGCAGCAACAGCGGGCCCGAGGTGTCCACCACGGGCTTGCCTGGGCTGCCCAAACATGTGAACAGCACGTTGCGGTTGAAGCGATCGTTGTGCAGCGCGTTGTGACCCAGGGTCTGCTGCAGCTCCGAATAGGAATGGTCGCGGGTGCGGGCGATCAGCTTGTTGCCACGCACGAAGTACAGCCGCGAGTCCCCACAGTGAGCCCAGTAGGCCATGTTGCCCTGCAGGATGCATGCGACCAGGGTGGTGCGCGGGTTGTCGATCAGGCCCTTCTCACTGGCGTAACGCAGCAACTGGTGGTGCCCGGCCATGATGGCGTCTTGCAGGAAGCGCAGCGGGTCGGCCAGCACAGGCTTGGCATCGCGCTGGAACATCGCGGCCATGGTCTGCAAGGCCAGCTGTGAAGCCACTTCGCCTTCCGGGTGACCGCCCATGCCGTCGGCCAGGGCAAACAGCCCGGCGTCGCGCGTGTAGCAGTAGCCCATGCGGTCTTCGTTCTTCTCACGGCCGCCCTTACGGCTGATCTGGTAGACGGAGAACCTCATGTCTTGGCACCGGTTTTCAGGTTTTCAAGTTGCAGCTTGACCCGCTCGGCGAAGGTGAGCTTGGAGTAGCGTCGCTCGGTTTCGCGTGCCAATTCTTTTTGCAGGGCAAAGACGCTCTGGGGGCGGGCCAGCGGGTCCAGCGACATGCACCACTCGGTTACCTCGATGAGGTTGTCCGAGTACACATTGCGCAGTCGCGACAGGGACAGGCCCAGGCGGTCTTTCTCGATGCGCTGCGGGGCATCGTTGGGCGGATAGCCCTGCATGCAGGCGTAGATGCAGGCGCCGATGGCGTAGATGTCGGTCCACGGGCCCAGGGAGCCATCGCGGCGGTACATCTCGGGTGCAGCAAAGCCGGGCGTGTACATCGGGCGGATGAAGTTGCCTTCCTTGCTCAGCACCTCGCGCGCCGCACCAAAGTCCAGCAGCACCGCCTTGTTGTCGTTGGTGATGAAAATGTTGGCGGGCTTGATGTCCAGGTGCAGCATCTTGTACTGGTGGACGATGCGCAAGCCGCGCAGGATCTCGTCGAACAGCGAACGGATGGTGGACTCGCGGAACACCTTGTCGCGCTTGAGTTCGCGCGCCGTGACGATGAAATCCTGCAAAGTGTCACCTTGCAGATAGTTCATCACCATGTAAACGGTTTCGTTCTCGCGGAAGAAGTTGTAGACCGACACCACGCTGGGGTGGGCGATCTGGGCCAGCGAGCGACCTTCTTCAAAGAAACTTTTCAGACCCAGACGGTACAGGGGCTGCTTGTCGGGCTTGACGCGGGGAATCAACTCACCGGCCGAGCGCTCTGCCAGCGAAGCAGGCAAGTATTCCTTGAGCGCCACCAGCCTTTTGTCCGGGTCCTCAGCGAGGTAAACCACGCCAAAACCGCCCGCAGCGAGCTTCTTGACAATCTGGTAGCCGCCCACGACGGTGCCCGGGGGCAACGGGGCAGGTTTCGGCTTTGACATAATCGAGTTTTGTCGTCTGGTGTCAAGTAACCATGTCAGTCTACTCCATGACCGGCTTTGCAAGCGCGGTGTCGTCGGCTCCCGACCACGTCAGTGAAAACACCGACGAGGGCGATGCGCCAATTGCGTCACGCAAACATGCCACAGGGGCGGTGGGGGCCGAACTGCGTTCGGTCAACAGCCGTTTTCTCGACCTGAGTTTCAAATTGGCCGACGAGTTTCGCGGCCTGGAGCCAGCCCTGCGCGAAATGCTGACGGCCTCGTTCAAACGCGGCAAGATCGAATTTCGTTTGCAACCCCAGCGTGCCGCCGATGCGGGTTGGCCGCAGCCTCAGACCGAGCAGCTGCACACCCTGGCGCGCCTAGAGGGTACGGTGCAGAACTGGCTGCCCAAGGCGGCCCCGCTGTCGGTCAACGAGGTGTTGACCTGGTGCCGGGCGGCCGCGCCCACGGTGCGCCTTGAAGAGGCCGCCCTGGAGGCTGCACGCCAGTGCGTGGAGGCTTTGAAAGAGGCCCGCGAGCGCGAGGGCGCCCGCCTGGTGGCCGTGCTGCAAGACAAGCTCAAGGGCCTCAAAGCCCTGGCCGAACAGGCTGTGCCTCTGGTGCCGCAGGCGGTGCAACGTCAGCAAGAGCGTTTTGTACAGAAGTATCAGGATGCCCTGCAGGCCGTGGGTGGTGCCGTGACGCCCGAGGCGGCCCAGGAGCGCGCGCTCAGCGAGGCCGCCGCCTACGCCTTGCGCATCGACGTGGACGAGGAAGTGCAGCGCCTGCGCGCCCACCTCGACGAGATTGGCCGCCTGCTCAAAAAGGGTGGCGAAGTGGGTAAACGCCTGGATTTTCTGATTCAGGAGTTACACCGCGAAGCAAATACCCTTGGCTCCAAAGCCGCGGCCTTGGAATTGACCCAGATTTCGGTGGACATGAAAGTGCTCATCGAACAAATGCGTGAACAAGTGCAAAACATCGAATGACCACCGCTCAAATTCCCCCCTCCACGTCGCCCGCCGTAGCCGAGGCCGACTATCCCGGCAACCTGTATGTGGTGTCGGCCCCCAGCGGCACGGGCAAATCCAGCCTGGTCAACGCCTTGCTGGAGGTCGATTCGCGCCTGCAGGTGTCGGTGTCGCACACCACCCGGGCCCCGCGCGGTCAGGAACAGCACGGTCGTGAGTACTGGTTCACCTCGAAAGAGGAGTTCCAGGCCATGATCGAGCGCGGTGAGTTCTTCGAGCACGCTCACGTGCACGGCAACCACTACGGCACCTCTCGCAAGGCCATCGAAGACCGTATCCAGAGCGGCGAGGACATCGTGCTGGAGATCGACTGGCAGGGCGCGCTGCAGATCAAGCGCATCTTCCCCAACGCCATCCTCATCTTCATCATGCCGCCCAGCTACGAGGAGTTGCTGCAGCGCCTGAACCGCCGTGGCGAGGATGCTCCCGAGGTGATCGAGACCCGCATGGCCAACGCCCGCATCGAGGTCGCGCAGGCGCAGTATTTCGACTTTGTGGTGATCAATGCCCTGTTCGAGTCGGCTTTGTTCGATTTGAAGTCCATTGTTCACGCACAGCGGTTAAAATACTCAGCTCAGCGTCGGAACAAGTCCAGTGTGTTTCGTGCGCTCAATTTGATCTGAGTCTGATTCAGACCTTACCGGAGCACCCACATGGCCCGCATCACCGTTGAAGATTGCCTGCAAAAGATCCCGAACCGATTCCAGCTGGTGCTGTGCGCAACTTACCGTGCCCGCATGCTGAGCCAGGGGCACACCCCCAAGATCGAGTCGCGCAACAAGCCCAGCGTGACCGCTTTGCGCGAGATCGCCGCCGGCCAGGTGGGGACCGAAATGCTGCGCAAGGTGCCGACCTGATCGCACGCTGACCCTTTGGCGCATGCGCCAGGGCGTGTCCACCCGAAAAGGCCCGGCGCAAGCGCGGGCCTTTTTCTATTTGTCCAATAGACATCGCCCGCTCAAGGGTGCCCGTATCCGCGCTAAAGTCTGAGGATGACCCCGGCCACCGACGCAGCCGCCGCCTCCTTTGCGGCCCTGACCCACAAGCTCGACTACCTTGACGAGGCGGACATCCGCCGCGTGCGCGAGGCCTACCGCTTCGCAGATGAGGCGCACCTGGGTCAGTTTCGTGCCAGTGGCGAGCCCTATATCACGCACCCGATCGCAGTGGCCGGTTTGTGCGCCGACATGAAGCTCGACGCGCAGGCCATCATGGCGGCGCTGATGCACGACGCCATGGAGGACTGTGGGGTCACCAAGATCGAGCTGATTGAGCGGTTTGGTGCGCCCACGGCCGAGATCGTCGACGGCCTGACCAAACTCGACAAACTGCACTTCTCGACGAAGGAGGAGTCGCAGGCCGAGTCCTTCCGAAAGATGTTGTTGGCGATGGCGCGCGATGTGCGCGTCATCCTGATCAAGCTGGCCGACCGCCTGCACAACATGCGCACGATGGATGCGATGGCCGCGCACAAGCGTGCCCGCATCGCCCGCGAGACGCTGGACATCTATGTGCCCATTGCGCACCGTCTGGGCCTGAACCAGACCTACCGTGAGCTGCAGGAGCTGTCTTTCCAGTACATCAACCCGTGGCGCCATGCCGTGCTGTCGAAAGCGGTGAAGCGCACGCGTGGCAACCGTCGCAATCTGGTGGATCGCATCCAGAGCGAGGTGCAGGACGCCTTCCGCGAAGCCGGCATGCACATCGAGGTGTACGGTCGCGAAAAGACGATTTTCTCGATCTACAACAAGATGATCGAAAAGGGACTGAGCTTCGCGCAGGTCAGCGACATCTTTGGCTTTCGCATCGTCACGCACGAGCTGCTGGACTGCTACAAGGCCCTGGGCGTGCTGCACCAGCTCTACAAGCCTCTGCCGGGGCGCTTCAAGGACTACATCGCCATCCCCAAGCCCAACGGCTACCAGTCGCTGCACACGACGCTGGTGAACCCGGTGGGCACAGCGGTCGAGTTCCAGATTCGCTCGCAGATGATGCACGACGTGGCCGAGAAGGGCATTGCCGCGCACTGGATGTACAAGGAGCAGGCCGAAGCCAGCGATGCCAACCCGCAGCAGGCTGCGGTGTGGCTGCAGTCGCTGATCGACATCCAGCACGAAACCCGTGATTCGGCAGAGTTCCTGGAGCATCTGAAGATCGACCTCTTCCCTGAGTCGGTCTATGTGCTGACGCCCAAGTCGCGCATCGTGGCGCTGCCCAAGGGGGCGACGCCGGTGGACTTTGCTTACGCCATTCACTCCGGGGTGGGCGACAAGTGTGCCTCGGCCAAGGTCAACGGCGAGCCGGTGGCACTGCGCACCGAGCTGCGCAGTGGGGATGTGGTCGAGATCGTCACGGCGGCAGGCGCGAAGCCCAACCCGGCGTGGCTGACCTTTGTGCGCACGGGGCGCGCGCGCTCCAAGATCCGCGCCTACCTGAAGAACATGGAGGCGGAGGAGTCACTGGCCTTGGGCACCAAGTTGCTGACGCAGGCCTTGCGCGCAGAAGGCCTCAAGATGCCGCCGGGTGACGAACACAGTGAAGGTGCCTCCGGCGCCTTGTGGCAGGAGTTGATTCGCTTGGGCGGAAACCGCAGCCGTGACGAACTGCTGATCGACATTGGTTTGGGGCGCAAGGTGGCGAGCATGGCGGCCAAGCGTCTGGCTCATTTGATGGCCGAATCTGGACAGCGTCCGGACGCCTTGACACTGACGCTCGGTCGTTTTGCCGATGAGGCTCCCACGCACAGCTCAGTGGTGATTGACGGCAGCGAGGGGGCCACGGTGCGCTTGGCCCCGTGTTGTTGCCCGGTGCCGGGCGATCGCATCAAGGGTTATCTGGGGCGCGGCGAAGGCTTGGTGGTCCACACCCAGACCTGCGCGGTGGGTCGCCGCTTGTTCGAGCGCGATGGCGAGCGCTGGATCGAGGTGAACTGGTCTGACGAACCGACGCGGATGTTCGAAACCGTGCTGAAAGTTTTGGTGGCCAACGGCAAGGGTGTGCTGGCCCAGGTGGCTGGCGCCATCAGCCATGCGGAAACCGACATCACCCACATTGAGATGGGCAATGAGCGCCTTGGTGAGACCGCAGAGCTGAAGCTGACGCTGGAGGTGCGCGACACCGACCACCTGGCCGAAGTTATTCGCTCACTCAAGCGCTGCCCCGTGGTGCTCAATGCCGAGCGCCTGAGCGCCTGAGCGCGCCATCGGCGCTCCGCGCGAGGAGGCAGGCCTCAGGTGCGCGCAGCACCGCTTCAGTGCGCCGTTTCGGGGGCAGGGTAGCGGACCTCCAGGATTTCCAGTCGCTCCAGTCCGCCAGGGGTCATCAACTGCACTTCGTCGCCCACACGTGACTTGAGCAGTGCCCTGGCGATTGGGGAGATCCAGCTGACCTCACCTTGCAGGTTGTCCACTTCATCGATGCCCTTGATGGTGATGGTGCGCTCCACCCCGGCCTGGTTTTCATAGGTCACGGTGGCCCCGAAGAACACTTGATCGTTGCCGTGGTGCAAGCTGGGATCTGCCACCTCGGCGATGTCGAGGCGTTTGGTCAAGAAGCGGATGCGCCGGTCGATCTCGCGCAGGCGCTTCTTGCCGTAGAGGTAGTCTCCGTTCTCGGAGCGGTCGCCATTGGAGGCTGCCCAATGCACGATTTCGACGATTTTCGGGCGCTCGTTGTCGATCAGGTGCAGCAACTCTGCGCGCAGACGTTGGTAGCCCTGTGGGGTGATGTAGTTCCTGCTGCCCGACGGCAACGGTGGCGGGGACAGGTCATCGTCCTCGTCGCTGTCGGTTTCCTTGGTGAACGCTTTGCTCATACGGCGATTGTGCCCAATGCGCAGGCCTTCAAAAGTGTCACTTGTTCACACCGCACATGCCTTCATGCTGGCGCATGCTGGCTTCACTGAGCACAATATCCAAAAAATGAAAAAGTGCGCCCCCAATGACGTCGGCAGGCGAGGCGGGGCGACTCAGAAAGGTCAAGAGAATGTCCGACGTGATTCCGTTGGGGCCGGGTGCCCGGATGTTGACGACGCGTGAAGCGGCCCAACGCCTGGGGGTGTCCTTGCGCACGGTGCAGTTGTGGGTCGAGGCAGATATTTTGCCGGCAGCGCGGACGCCCGGCGGGCATCGACGGATTCCGTACAACGCCGTGGAGGCGCTCGCGCTGAGTACAGGGCTAGGAGGCGAAACGTCGCCGACAGGTTCGCCGCGGGTGACACGCAAGGATTTGTTGCGTGCCGAGACAGGCGCGCGTGGAGCGTCCATGCGCTCGGCGCCTGCGGATGTGCCTGTTGAGGCGATGGACGTGTTGCTGGTGTCGGACGATCAGGCATGGCAAGAGGCCTGCACCTTGGCATTGAGCCCATATGGGCAGGCCGTGAAGTTGCGATTTGCCGAAACAGGCTATCTCGCGCTGTTGCAGATCGGCCAGAAGACGCCAGACCTGCTCATCACCCATCTGGATTTGCCGGGCATGGATGGCATGGCGATGTTGCATACCTTGGAGCGCAGTGAGTCGATCTCTGGCATGCGCACGTTGCTGCTCACGGATTGGACGCCGCAAACCTTGATTCGCCGAGGAGGTGTGCCGGCCTCGGTCGAGGTGGTGCACACGCCTGTGACGGCGGACGCGATCGCGGTGCGCGTGGGGCGCTACCTGTTGGGGCAGCGTGTGATGGGCAGGGCTGCCCAGCTTGAGTGAACCCCGACACGGCCGTAGTGCGATGAATGCCCCCTGAACGGGGAGGGGTGAGAACCCGGTGATCGGTGTTTGTGCGGCATGCGCAGCGGCGATCCTGCGCCAAGATGCACGGTGGGATCACTCGGGGGAGAATGTGCAGGGTTCAAGCTTGGCGCGACGCCGCAGGCCGTGGGGGCGACTGGCTTTGTTGCTGGTCTATTTGCTGTTGCTGGGCCTGGTCTGGATGGCGTGGCGTGATCCGGCTTGGCGTGTGTTGCTCAGTCCTGTGATGCTTGCAGAGTTCGGGCGGGAGGTTTTGGCCTGGCCCATGGGCTCGGTGTGGGTGTTGCTGGCCTATGTTGTGGCGGTGGCGTTGGCGATGCCTGTGCTGGCCTTGATCACGCTGGGCGTGCTGATTTTTGGTCCGTGGCCTGGTATGGCCTATGCCTTGGTGGGCATGGTCGCGGGCGCCACGGTGACGTATGGATTGGGGCGAGTCACCGGGGCGCAGGCATTGGATCGGCTGTTGAAGGGTCGCTTGCAACTCATGTCGACCCATCTTCATCGGCGCGGGCTATGGGCGATTGTGTTGCTGCGTGCCTTGCCGGTAGCCCCCTTCATCGTGGTGAACTTGGGCGCCGGCGCGCTGCGTGTGCGCTTGCGTGACTATGTTCTGGGTACATTCTTGGGCTTGCTGCCTGGCACGGTCTTGATTTCCCTGTTCATGCGCCAGGTGCAAGAGGCCGTGCGTACGGCCACGCTGGGTGCCTGGATGGCGCTGGCCGGGGGCGTGCTCCTGGTGGCGTGCGCGCTGTGGTGGCTGAATCAGCAGTTGCGTGCGCGCAAGCTGCGAGAAGCCCAATGACAAAAGCCCTCAAGCGTGAGCTTGAGGGCTTCGTCTGGTGCGGCTGGCAGGATTCGAACCCACGACCCCTTGGTTCGTAGCCAAGTACTCTATCCAACTGAGCTACAGCCGCCGAGAAGTGAAACTATAGCATGTTTTTAACAGGCTTGTAAACAGGCGCTGATTTTTCTCAGATCTTCGTTGCGCTGCCGGGATTCAGTCGCGTTCCGGCAACGCCGCCAGACGGTAGAAGCGCGCGGCTTCCTCTGGACGATTTTCGCGTTCCGCCATTTGTCCCAGTTGGGCCCAGGCTGTGCGGCGATCGTTGACGTCCAGTTGCAAATCATTGGCCGCCGACAGCAGCATGCCCCGAGCCTTCCCCCACAGTTGACGCTCGGCCAGCGCGAGCCCCAACGTCAGTGCCAGCGCTGGGTTGCGAAGCGCAGCGGGCGTGGTGGCGTCCAGACGCGGAAGCCAATCGGCCTCCAGGCCGGTCAGGCTGTCGCGCAAGGCGCGGGACAGGGCTTCAACGGCTTCTGGTGATTGCTGGTTGATTTGATCCCAAAGCGGGGCCAGCCATTGACGCGCCTCGTGGGGCGCGCCCAATTGGGACATGCGTCGCGCGGCATGCGAGACCACCAATGGGTCACGTTTGTCGTGCGGATCGAGGTTCACCCACAGGCTGCGCATTTGGTCGATGTCACGGGCGCCTTCGAGGGTTTCGCTGGCCAGGGTGCGCAGCAGGCCCTCGGCTGCCGAGGGAGTGAAGCCTTGATGTTTGGCAAGCAGGCGTGCCGTACGCAAGGCTTCCATGGGCTGACGAGCGAGTCGGGCTGCTTGCAACTTCAGGCGCAGCGCCTGGGTGCGACGCGCAACGCCGGGGGGCAGTTCTGCCAGTTCACGCAAGGCTCGCGCTGCATCCCGGTCCTCCAGGGCACTTTCAGCCGCCATCAGCCTTGCGCCTTCTTCGGTGGCGCGCGGCTTGCGCGTCAGTTGCGACAACTCCAGCGCGCGTTGGAGATGTTCGTCGCGACGCTGGCGGTCTTGCAGGCGGTGCAGGCTTCCAGCCGAAAGCATGTGCGCCAAGGCCGTGAATTCGGCATCCAGCGCCAACTCGGGTGTATCAGCCTGGATGGCAATGGCCTTCTGGCAGGTCTTGTGAGCGCGGGTGTAGCGGCCAGCCAAGTACAGCGCCAGGCCTTCGCGCAAGGCAGCTTGCGCCACACGGTCTCTGCGGGAGGTGCGCCACTGTTTGGCCCGCTCTGGCAATGCCAGCAAACTGTCGAGGGCGCGCACCAGGGAGTAGACCGCCACGAACAGGGCCACCAGCACGAGGAGGAAGAGGTTGAGCGAGACGTCGGTGCGCCAGCCACGCCAGTACACAGTGACGAGGCCGTCGTTCGCGCCGAGGGCCGAGGCCCCAACCACGGCGATCACGGCAACCAGCAAAAGCCAGACGATGGAGCGCATGGTGCGTCGGTCCTTCAGTGCTTCAGTGCGGAGGGTCAGCGGCCGGCGGACACGGCCGCCAGCGCTGCCAGGGTGTCATCGGGCCGTGGCACGGTGGTCTGGGTGCTTTGCTTTGCAACGTCGATCAGCAGGTTGCGCAGCAACTGCGTCTTGCGTGACTGAGCATCGAAGTAACGCGGCAGGACCGCTTCGACTTCCTGCAAGTCGCTGGCAGCGATGGCGGTCTGGCGGCTCAGCAGCGCCAAGCGGGCGTTGAGCAAGCGCAACTTGATGTTCTCACGCAGGAAGTAGCTTTGCTCGGGAGAGACCAGCATGCCTTCGGGCCGCTGGATCTCGGTGACGCGGATCAGGTTGCGCGTTTCGAGCCAGACACGGTTGCCCGCTTGGCTGAGCCAGTGGTAGATCTGGCTGGTCCAGGCGGCGGATGCGGCATCAGGCTCGGATGCGGTTGCATCGTGGCGGGCGCTTGCCTTGGGCGGGGGCGCAGCCTTGCGCGGCTGAGCGCGAGCTGACTCGGGAGAGTTGAGCAAGGGAACCTCGTCTACCAGGCGCGTGGCCTCGTCCAGACGCAAGGTGAGAGCGCTCAGATCGGCCACGCGTGTGGCGCGCACATCATCCAGATCTTTGGCCACCGCGCGTCGGACGTTGTCGAGCCGTGGCTGTGCGGCGCGCGCCAGACGCGCATCAGCCGACTGCAATGCAACCACCAGGGGCTCGGCGCTGCCGGTCAGGGAAGCTTGCTGTGTGGCCACACGCAGGCTGGACTCCAGATCCGCGAGCAGGTTCTCATCGCGCGAGGTGCTGAGGTTTTTGATGAGGTCTTCGACCTGCGTGCGTTGCAGCGCCACCTCGGCCAGTCGGCTCTCCAGCAGGGCGGTTCGAGCGGCTGATTCGCGTGAGAGCTCCTGGGCCTGTTTTGCCAGTAGGTGCGCTTCGGTGGCCTGAGTCTGGCTGCTTTGCTGGCGGCGCACCAACTCTTGCTCCAGACCTTGAACGCGCGACTGTGCCTGCCAGGCCAGCCAGAGCCCTCCTGCTGACGTCAGGCTCAGCACGAGCACAGCCCAGCGAACCCATTCGGCGGGTGCCGGTGTGGGGGCGTGGTCAGGTTCAACCTGCGGGGCCAGGGGGGCTGGCAGGGTCTCGGGGGTGGGGGGGGTTGGCTCGGTCACAGTGGTTTGATTGTATCGACGACCGCCTGATTTACGGACACCTGGCGTAGTGCGTCCACCACTGCCGCGAGCGTGGGACGGGTCTCGATGATCTGGGTGATGCCCATGTGCCGGGCTCGTTCGGTGATGCGTGGATGGGTGCTCAGGGCACGGGTCTGGGACCAGTCCGTGTCCGGTCGATCCGGCAACTCAGGCAGGTGTGAGGTGAGCAGGTGATCCATGGCCTGGGAGCTGCTGAACAGCCAGACATGCCGATCTGGCGCGATCAGTGCGGTGCGCGCGAGTGCTTGCTGTGCGGTGCTCCAATGGCCGGGCCCCCGCTGATAGCACAGTTGTGGCTGAACGAGGGCGCCGCGTGCGCGCAATTGCTCTGCCAGCCAAGTGCGTCCGCGGGCCTCTTGCTGGTCGCCACCACTGATGATGCAGACCGATTGGCCGGCCCAGTCCAGGGGGGCCAACATGGGCCACAGGGACTCCGAGTCGAACTGCTCGGCATCCGCGCGTGGGCTGAGGATCTGATGTGGCATGAGGCCGCAACGGGCGCCGCGCTCGATCAATTGTCGGGCAGTGCCAGGGCCGGGCGCGGCCGCAAGGGTGTGTGACGGCCAGGTCATCCCTGCGGGTCTCAGCTGAAAGAACCACTCCACCGCCGCCGGGCTGACGAACATGAGCAGGCGATGCTGTGTCAGGTTCTGCCAAAGTGTCGTGACGGGGCTGGGGTCAGCGGGAGCTTCGATGGCGATCAAGGGCAGGGCGTGCGCATCCATGTGATGGGCGCGCAGGGCGTCCACCCATTCATCGGCCTGTGGCTGAGGGCGGGTGACCAGGATGCGCAGTGCGTCCATGGTGGGGGCGGCGTCCTTTAAAGCGCCGCGAGCCAGTCTTCGCCCGCCTGGGCTTGCAACTGTGCGGCGATCTGGCGACCCAGTGCGTCCGCTTCGTCAGCGTTGCGAGGGCATCCGCTGGTGGCGGCTTGCACCAGGAAGGGCTGTTCGGGATGTCCGAGCAGGGCGCGCAAGACGAGCACCGGTTCACTGTCGTCCGAGGGGCCGGCTTGCCATTCGGCAAAAGCGGCCAAAGGCATTGAGCAACTGCCGCCCATGGCGCGGGATACGCCCCGCTCGGCCAGCGTTGCCAGCCAGGTTGGCGTGTGGGCCAGGCTTTGCAAGACGGTGCCCAACTCGGTGTGGCTGTCGCAGATTTCGAGGCCCAGCGCACCTTGGCCCGCCGCGGGCAGCATCACGCTGGTGTCGAGGTGCTCGCGGATGCGAGCGGCCAAACCGAGGCGTTTGAGACCTGCGGCGGCGAGAATGATGGCGTCGTACTGTCCCTCATCGAGCTTGCGCAGTCGGGTGTCGAGGTTGCCGCGCAGGGCTTCGATCTTGAGGTCTGGGCGACGGGCGCGCAACTGCACCATGCGCCGCAGGCTGGATGTGCCCACGACAGCGCCTTCGGGGAGTTGGTCCAGCGCGGCATGGTGATTGGAGACAAAGGCGTCCCGGGGATCTTCCCGCTCCAGCACCGCTGCCAGCACGAAGCCTTGCGGCAACTCCATGGGCACGTCTTTGAGGGAGTGCACGGCCAAGTCGGCGCGCCCTTCCTGCAAAGCGACTTCCAGTTCTTTGACAAACAGACCCTTGCCTCCGACCTTTGAGAGTGCGCGGTCAAGGATCTGGTCACCTTGGGTGGTCATGCCCAGAAGTTCAACTGTGCGCCCGAATCGAGACTGCAGCAGGGCTTGAACATGTTCGGCCTGCCACAGGGCAAGGCGACTTTCACGGGTGGCGATCACCCAGGGGGCGGAGGTGGGAGTGGGCACGGTCATGTCCCGATGCTATCAGCGGTCGGCGTGCTTGGCGCAACACCGAGATCAAACCTTGCGTGCAGCCAATGCCAGTTGGCGCTTCTGGGTCTGATTGATGTATTGCTGCAGATCCCGCTCGGCCTGCTGAAGGTTCACGAATTCGCAGCCCAAGCGCGCACCGCGGGTGTCCGGATGAATGGGCGTGGCGTGACGCATAACGAAGCTCACATCGAGCCAGGTGTCGTCATCCAGGCGGAGGCTGCACGACGGGACGCGGGTGCCGTCAGAGATGGGTGGGGTGTCTTCGGGCAGGAAAAGCGCCATGCCGCCCAGGCTCACGTCCAGCACTCGCAATGCCAGCGAGGTCTTCGGGTGTTCTGGGTGTGCAAAATGAGCCGTGGGTAGAGCGCTGACCGCAGGTTTGACGCGGAAGCTGGTGCGCCGTTGAAAACGGTAGAGCTCGCGCGGGTAGCGGGCGTTGATGATGTGCTGGTCGCCATGGACCAAAACCAAGCCTTCCAGATCGAACTGCACCTTGATGCTGTCGATGTAGGCCACCGCTGTCACCTCTTCGGATTCGAGCAGGGCACGCAAGCCAGCGTGGTTGCCCTCGCCGCTGAAACCCACCATGCCGCGATCGGGTTCGATTTGCCAGATCAGCGTGGTGTAGCTATGTCCCTCAGGGCTGCTGAGGGTAACCAGTGTTCGGGAGGCCTCGATCTGGCGCAGCAGGTCGAAAATTTCGATGGTGGACGTGATGCGATAGTCATCCAGCGCACCTTGGGAGGTGCGGTCGTTCAACGGTTTGCTCATCGTCCAGAATCAGGATGCTCAGTGCATCTTTTTGGGGTCTATGGAGGCCCCCATCATACGGCTGAGATCATTGAGCCATGGCTCGGTGAGTGTGCGGATTTCCGCATCATTGAACAGGATGCGCTGCATGATGCGGCTCTTGAGTGCGCGCTCGTCGCGGCCAAGTGTGCGGCTCTCCGAGGCGTGCTTGAGCTGCGCAATGAGCACGGCACAGGCACCTTCCAGCTTGACCACCGTGTCCCAGTCGCCGTTGCGGGCAGCCTGCAACATGTCTTGGCTCGCTGATTCGATGGCTTCGTAGTACCCAAGCAGGTTCTGGGAGAGTTGCTCGGACTCACGTGCCGTGATGAAGTCGGGGGTGTTCATGCGCGAATCTCCAGACCGCCGCGGACGGGCGTGTGGTCGGCCTGGTCGGCGATGGCGATCCAGGCTTCACGCACCGGGGTCATCAGCTTGACGCATTCGTCAAGGATGGCTTCATCGTTGTGCAGGTTGGCTTGGGTCAGGCGCAGGCAAATGTAGCCATACAGGTTGGACAGGTTCTTTGCCAGATCACCACCCACGCGGATGTCCAGACTCGCGTTCAAGCCTTCATCCACGATGCGCATGGCACGGGTGATGGCTTTGGTCTTCAAGGCGATATCGCGCGCCTGGATCGCACCCCGGGCTTGGGTGAGGGCGTCAAAGTAACCGTCGAGAAGCAGTTTGATCAGCTGATGCGGAGAGGCGGTGCTGACGCTCGTTTCAACGCCGACTCGTCGATACAGTCCTGGCATGGTGCGCTCCCCGGTCGAAATGGGTCGAGAAAACGGGCTGGCAGGTGCGTACATCTTGGACTCTGCTTGTTGTCTGTGATGTTTTTGTTATCGGCTCAAAAGACAAAAGCTTGAACCTTGGAATCGATGAACTGCAGGGTGTTCGCCACTTACTTGTTGTTATTGTTCAAACCTGCCAACTGCGCGGTGACGTAGCTGGAGAGTCCGTTCAATTTGGTCATGGTGCTGTCCAGTGCGCTGTATTGTGCGCGCAGTCTGTTTTCGACGGATGCAACGCGCAGGTCTATGCGCTCGATCTTGTCTTTGTTGTCGTCGATCAGGCTCTTGATACTTGCGGTGCGGGAGCTGATGGCGCCATCTGGATCCAGGACTTGTTTCGTCATGGCCGCAATGCGCTGAGACATGCCGTTGTTGCCACTGTTGTTGACGTCGCTGTTGGCAAAGAACTTCTTGAGCTCCGTCAGGTTGCCCATGGTCGATGTCAACTTGGTTGAGTTGACCGAGATCGTGCCGTCCACCTTGATGTCCATGCCAATGTCGGTGAGCCGGCCGAAAACGCTGGATGCGCCGCTGTTGGCGCCAACCAAGTCGCGAATCTGCGTCAGAAGGCTTCGGGCAGTTGAGTCACCTTGCAGGGCGCCGGCAGTTTTGGAGTCTGGGTCGTATTTGGTTTGAACCCGGATCGTGCTCACGACATTGTTGTAGGCGGACACGAACGTATCGATGCCTTTGCGGATGCTTTCCGTATCCTGTGTGACCGTGATGCTCGCCGGGGATGCGCTGACTTTGTTCAACTGCAAGGTCAACCCTTCCACGATGTCGGTCATGGTGTTGCTCGCCGACGAGACAGACAGGCCATTGATGGTCGCCTGTGCGTTGCTGGCTGCTTGTGTGCGCGACATCTGGCTTGTGCCACCCGTCGACGCGTCATAAGCCAGCTTGGACAAGCCAGGGGCAGCAGGGTTTTCCGAGACGGATATCTGGAATGCATTCTCGGCGCCGGACGTGCCGGCAAGCACCAATCTGGTGCCTGTGACGTCGTTCACCAGAGACGCGGTCACGCCTGCATTCGCGCTGTTGATCTTGTCCCGAATTTTTTCAAGTGTGTTGTCGTCAGGACCGATCGCAATCTCATATTCGCTGGCCGCTGATTTGGCATTGAACGTGACGACAGGGGGGACCGCGTTGTCGGAGGTGTAAGAGCCAATTTTGATGGTCAGTGTGCCCTCACCCACCGCTGCACTCTTGTTTGCAAATGGGGTGCTGGCCAAGTACTGCGAACTGGCCAAAGATTGGACGGTGACGTTGTAGGAGCCAGTGGCCGTAGCCGCTCCTGTCGTCACACTGACAGCGGTGCTGTCGCTGGACGTCGCCTTGGTCGCAGTCCAAAAGTCGTTTTTGTTGAGTGCCGCTGCAGCATCTTGCAGGGATGAGAAGGCGCTTTGCACCTTGCCCCACGTCGAAACTTTTGTCTCAAGCTTGGTGTTGGTGGCTGCAATGGTTTCGGCGGGCTTCCGCTCCAAGGCAACCAAGCTCTTGACGATGCTCTCCGCATCCAGTCCGCTGCCGACCCCGAGTGAACTTAAGGTTGCCATGGTGTTTCCCTTTCAATGCGCGAATGTCCGGATGAAAATTTCACCCGGACATTGTCAGCATCGGCGCAACCAAGGAAAACTTGAGTGGCGCGACGCGAATTGGTGATTGATTGTGGCTATCAGCCTTGCAGAAGCTGTAGCACGGACTGGGGCAACTGATTGGCTTGGGTCAGCATCGCGGTGCCCGCTTGCTGCAGGATCTGAGCCCGGGAGAGGTTGGCTGTCTCGGTTGCGAAGTCGGCATCCATGATGCGTCCGCGTGCCGCTGATTCGTTTTCGACAGTCACTTCGAGATTCTTGATGACGGCCTCGAAACGGTTCTGAACTGCACCGAAGTCGGCCCGCTTCTGATTGATCTTGTCCAACGCGATGTCCAGAGCATCGATTGCACTGTCGATGTTGCCGACCTCACCTTGCGTGCCACCGATCGACAGGCCTGCGGCGCTGGAGGTTGTTGCGGCTGTGGTGATGGTGGCCATCAATTGTGTGAGATTGGACCCAGACACCGAGCTTGCTTGCGTGGCCGTGCCGCCACCCAGCACGAATCCGTCCACGGTGATCACGTCAGATGCATCGGTGCCTGCACCCACTTGGAAGGCCAGTGACGTCGAAGCGCCGCTTGCGAAAAGTGCTTGGTTGTTGAAGCTGGCACCTTGGATCTGACGGTCCACTTCCTGTTGCAGTTGCTTGAATTCCGCGGCGAGGTTGCCGCGATCGCCCGATGAATTGGTGACGTTGCGAGATTGCACTGCCAAGTCTCGCATGCGCTTCAGGTTGTCAGACAGCGTCGACAGGGTGCCTTCTGCCGTCTGGGAGTACGAAATGGCGTCGTTGGCATTCCGAATGGCGACCTTGTTGCCGCTGATTTGCGTGCTCATGCGCTCTGCAATGGCCAAGCCCGCGGCGTCATCTTTTGCAGAGTTCACGCGCAAGCCTGACGACAGGCGCTGCATGGATGTCGTCAGCGATGATTGCGAGGCGTTCAGGTTGCGCTGAGCATTCAGCGAAGCCATGTTGGTGTTGATCGTTTGGGCCATGTTTCACTCCTAGAGATTTCCCATGATTCCGGCAGTGCGCCGACCTTCTGTGACTTGGTCAAAGATGTCATGGGAGTCTTCGACCTTGGTACAGATTCTGGAGTGGAGTGAAAAGGCTTGAGCGGTGGATGTGAGGGGGGAAATCGGGCTATTTCAAAGCTTGGTGCATAAAAGCAAAACCGCCCCGAAGGGCGGTTTTGTCAGGAGATCTGCCTGCGGTAAGGCTGTCTCGTCTTAGCCGAGCAGCTGCAGAACCGACTGGGGCAACTGGTTGGCCTGGGCCAGCATTGCTGTGCCTGCCTGTTGGAGAATCTGCGACTTCGACAGGTTCGCCGCTTCGGTGGCGTAGTCGGCATCGCGGATGCGACCCTCTGCGGCGGAGTCGTTCTCGACGGTGACTTCCAGATTCTTGATCACGGCATCGAAGCGGTTTTGCACCGCACCGAAGTCGGCGCGCTTCTGGTTGACCTTGTCGAGTGCGACATCCAGTGCGTCGATGGCGTTGTCGATGGCGGCAACGTCACCTTGCGTGCCACCGATGGTCAGACCATTGGCGCTGGCGGTGGATGCGGCGGTGGTCACCGTGGCCATCAGTTGTGCCAGATCCGAGCTTGCGCTGATGCTGCTGGCCGTGGTGGCTGTGCCGCCGCCCATCACAAAGCCATCCACGGTGATCTTGTCAGCATCGCTGGTGCCGGCGCCAACCTGGAAGGCCAGGCTGGTCGATGCGCCACTGGCGAAGATGGCCTGATCGTTGAACTTCGCGCCATCAATCTGGCGAGCCACTTCCTGTTGCAGTTGCTTGAATTCGGCAGCCAGGTTGCTGCGGTCGCCCGACGAGTTGGTCACGTTACGGGACTGGACGGCCAGGTCACGCATGCGCTTCAGGTTGTCTGCCATGGTGGACAGCGTACCTTCTGCGGTTTGCGAGTAAGAGATCGCGTCGTTGGCATTGCGGATCGCGACCTTGTTGCCGCTGATCTGCGAGCTCATGCGCTCGGCGATGGCCAAGCCGGCTGCATCGTCCTTGGCCGAGTTGATGCGCAGACCCGAGGACAGGCGCTGCATGGCCGTCATTTGCGACTTTTGAGTGCTGTTCAACTGACGCTGTGCACTGATCGAAGCGTTGTTGGTGTTGATCGAGTTGGCCATTTTGAATCCTTTGGCGTTGAATTTACCCGGCGACAGCGCCGGCGAACAAGTGCTGCTCTTGTCTAGGTAGAGCAACCTCACCTGCCCGACGCTAGTCAGCTCATCGCCTCTGCCGTGTTGTCACTCGAAGCGGCTGGCCGGCTAACCGGACCCCGAGGCATTTCGACCCCGTTGCTTTGCTTATCGTCGATGGGGCAGCAGAACTTAAGAGGCTTTTGAAATTTTTTTTGTGACCGAGGCTTCGGTGAGGCGAGAGGAGCCCGGCGCTGTGCAATAGCCTGGGTAATTCGGCACTTATGGAGCGACTCTTGAGGACATTCTTTGCATAGACTGCAACGATCGACCGAACTTGGTTTGCCCACTTCACAGGAAATTGATTGCCATGTCCCGCAAGTCTTCCTCTCGCAGCCAGATGCCAGTCGCGAGGCGCTCCGCCCAGGATTGTTGGCAGCAAGGTCGGGTGTTGAGCAAAGCGGGGAAGTGGGCTGAAGCGCTGCGTTTTTTTGAGCAGGCTCTGGCACAAGAGCCAGAAGACGATGTCTATTTGATCAATGCCGCTCATGTTTGTCTTCATTTGCAGCGCATGGAAGACGTCGTGCGGTACGCCAGTTTGGCGATCAGCAGGAATCCCAAGGCGGCATTGGCGTATGTGCTGAAGGCCAAGGCACTGAATGCCCTCCAGCGTCATGCGGAAAACTTGACGTTCTTGCACACGTGGTCGGATGAGTTGCAATCCACCCATGATTATTGGTTTCACCTCGGGCTTGCCCATCATGGGATGCAACAGCACCGGGAGGCCATCAACGCGTTTCTCCAGGCCATGCAACTGAAGCTCGATGATGAGCTGACTCATTACTACTTGGGGAGTGCGTTTTATGAGGCGGGCCTGAAAGAAGAGGCCGCCGAGTGTTTTCGTACCTCGCTGACGTTGGGTTTGGGGCGCCATGCCTTGCATGTCCACGGGCTGCTGGCATTTGCAGAGCGTGAAAATTGCCGTTGGGAACTCGTGCGCGAGGAGTTGCGGTCGATTCAAGCATTGTTAGAGGGCTTCACCTTGGCGGATGCGGTGATGACCTCCCCATTTGCTCACTTGTCACTGACGGACGATCCGTTTCACCATCTCAAGATCAGTACCTTGATGGCCAACACATGGGCCAACTTGAGCAGGGTGGTGCCTCGCCCGTCCTGTTCGAGCAAGGGCTCTCGGATTCGGTTGGGCTATTTGTCCGGTGACTTACACCAACATGCCACGTGCGTGCTGATGGCCGAAGTCTTCGAGCAGCACGATCGTGAGCGCTTCGAGGTCTTCGCCTACTCGCATGGCATTGATGATGGCTCGGCGATGCGCCAACGCGTGATGGCGGCCTTTGAGCACTTTGTGGATCTGCGCGGGCTGAGCGATGAGCAGGCCGCACAGCGGATCGCCGATGACGAGATTGATGTGCTGATCGACCTCAAGGGGTACACGGCTCATCATCGTTTGGGCATCATGGCACGCCGACCCGCGCCAGTGCAGGCCACTTTCCTGGGCTTTCCGGGGACAACCGGTGGCAAGTTCATGGATTACATCATTGGTGATCCGGTGGTCACGCCGTTGGCGCACGCGGATCACTTCGCTGAAAAGATTGCGCAGATGCCTGTCTGCTATCAGCCCAACGATCGACAGCGCCCCAGGCCCACCCACATGGCGCGAGCGGAATTTGGCCTGCCAGATGACGCGGTCGTGTTGTGTGGGTTCAACCAGGCGTACAAGATTTCTCCAGATGTCCTCGATGTCTGGTGTGAGGTGCTGCGTGAGTTGCCGGAGGCGGTGCTGTGGTTGCTGGACTGGCACGGGCAGGCACGCCCGAATCTTGAGCGCGAGATTGAGGCGCGCGGTGTTGGGCTCGAGCGTGTGTACTGGGCTCCCAAAGCAAGTTTGAGTGTCCACATCAGCCGCATGCGTCTGGCAGATGTGTTTCTGGATACTTGGCCCTATAACGCTCACACTACTTGCAGCGATGCCTTGTGGGCGGGGCTACCGGTGGTGACCTATGAGGGGCAGACATTTGCCTGTCGCGTTGCGTCGAGTTTGTTGAGGGCCTGTCAACTTTCGGAGTGGGTCGCCACCACCCTCCCGTCTTATGTCACTTTGGTGTTGCGACTAGCAAGGGATGCAGGTTTGCGTGCGGGGGTTCGCGAGCACCTGGACGCGCAGCGTGATAGCGGCGCACTGTTCGACAGCTCGCGCTTCACACGGGATTTCGAAGCGTTGGCACAAAGAATGTTTGAGTGCAACAAGCAGGGCTTGCCCGTTGCTGCGTTGCCCGCCAAGGCGTCAGTCGAAGAGTCCCGTGAACGCGCACCTGTCGCTCCTGTTGCGCAGATGAAGGTCGCCGTGGTGACGCCATACCATGCAGAGTCGCGCGCGTGGTTGGAAAGATGCATTCAGAGTGTTCAGTCGCAAAGCCATCCGGCGACACACTTTTTGGTGGCAGATGGCATTGCTCAAGACTGGATCGATGATGTGCCGGGTGTTCGACACATCAAGTTGGGGGCTGCGCATCGCGATTACGGCAACACGCCGCGCGCAGTGGGAGGCATTTTGGCTGTCAGTGAAGGGTTTGATGCGGTGTCCTTTCTGGACGCTGACAACTGGTACGCCAATGATCACGTGGAGGCTTGCGTCCAAGCCGCGTGCGCGTCTTCGGCTGATTATGTGGTCAGCAAGAGAAAACTGGTCAGGGAAGACGGGAGCATCTTGCCCTTTGAGTACCAGGAGGATGCTGACGGCTCTCATGTGGATACCAACTGCCTATTTTTGTTGAGAGGTGCATTTCACACACTGCACAGATGGGCACTGGCGCCAAAGCAAATGGCGAGCTTGTTTGATCGGTTTTATCTCCAATCGATCCAAAATGATGGGTTGCGTCCTGCGGTCACTGGCGCGTCAACAGTCAGGTATCTCTGCACCTGGTCCGAGGTTTACCGTCACTTGGGTGAGCCTGTTCCGTCTTTTGCAAAGGGCAACATATCTTCGGATCCGGTGATTCGTTGGATGTCGAGCTTAAAGGGAGGCGATGTGACGTATGTTGATAACTTGATGGGCGGCTTGTTCAGTCGCCCCAAAAAATAATCATGTGTCGACATGTGCAGGTCTAACATTGGATGACGAATATGGAATTTCCTCAAGCTCTTGCAGAAGCGCGCTCCGTGTTGTTGGTTGGGGTTTTTCCCGAGTGGACCCTTCATCAGGCGTGGGAGTCCGCGCTTGCAGACTTGATTTTCCGAAGCGGAAAGCAGGTCAGGGTCTCAGGCTGTTCCGGAGTTCGCTTGTACTGTGAGGCCAATGTTAGCTTTCCTTTGAACAAGGACGTCTGCAAGGGGTGTGTGCAGAAGAAAAATGAAGCGCTGTCTCAATTGAAGAATGCTGGGGTGGAGGTTGGTTTGATTGTGGATCGAGAGGCTGTCGATTTGAATTCGCCGGCGTATCAATTCACAGATATCACGTCCCTCAAGGCCTTCGTTGTGGATGGTTTTGACGCTGGCATGGCAGCTTTATGCTCCTGGGTTGATTTGGTCAAGAAGTCTCAACCTGACTGCGAGGGTGATTGGAAGACTGTCAGTTTTTTTGTCTCTGAGGCAGTTCGCTTGTATCGTCACGCGCTCAAGAGTCTCGCCGTCGACCGGCCGGATGTTGTTGGGATTTTCAATGGGCGGTTGATTTATACGCGCCCTTGGTTGCGAGCCTGTGAACGGTTGGGCGTCAACTTCTTTTGCTATGACCATGGGAGTGATTTGAGCCGTTTGAGAATCGTCGAAAACGCGTCAATGCATTCGATCGCGGCGTTTGAGCGGGATTGCCTGACACATTGGGATAAGCGCCCAGATGACCAGTCTGCCAAGAAGACGGCGGGTGATTTCTACATGGCACGGTTGCGCGGCGGAGATGTTCTGACTTCAAAGTTCACAGCGACGCAGCAACCCGACAAATTGCCTGCGTGGTGGCGTTCAGAAAATAGGTGGGTGACGGTTTTTATTTCGTCCATGGATGAGTTCGCTGCCATTGGAAAGGAGTGGGATGGTGGACTCTACACGGACCAGTTGACGGGCTTGAGGGCGATCACGACTGATCCCAGGTTTGTGGCTTCGGACCTCCATATGGCCATTCGTGTTCACCCACGCTTGGCACAGATTGGTGGCGAGGAATGGAAGTCATTTCTCAGTGTGGCCTCTGATCGTGTCTTTATCGTCGAGCCGTCCAGTCCTGTGTCATCCTATGCGTTGATGTTTGCGTCTGAGAAGGTGATTTCTTTCGGGTCATCCATGGGGATCGAGTCGGCTTATTTTGAAAAGCCAAGCTTGTTGTTGAAGTCGTCCTATTATCAAGATTTAGGGTCATGCTATTTTCCGTCATGCCATGACGAGCTGATGACCTTGTTGCTCGATCCGCACCTTCCGGCTCTGCCAGTTGACGGTGCTGTCAAGTATGGGTACTTCTTGTCGACAGTTGGCTTGCACCTGCCCAATCTGGCGGCGAGTTCAAATGGTGGTTACGTGTATGACGGTGCATCAGGCGCTGTGAAGGGAGGGCGTGTGAGTGGTGTTACGTTGGTTGATTTGTTGAGAATTACCCGTCCCTCGAAGAGGGATTTGATTTTTGTCAGCGCAGGTGCAAACGAGACCTTTGCCTCGCACGCGCTTGATGAATTGAGCGACTGGTTTGATGTGGCGGTCTTTGATTATTCTGGAGCCATTCGTGACGAACTGGCGTCTAGAGCGCATTTGTACGCCGTAGGCAAGGGCACCAAATTCAATGCATTACAACAGTTGCATCAATTGCTTCCCGGGTATCTGGGGCAGTATGAGTCTGTTTGGGTTTGCGATGATGACTTGATCCTTGAGCATGGTGATGCGCGAAATTTGACACTTTTGGTCAAGAACTTCGGCTTGAAAGTGATCTCTCCCGCGCACTCAGAGCATGGGAAGATGAGTCACGAGTTGATGCTGCCATTCAATGGCAATCATCTTTTCCGATATGTCAATTTTGTTGAGATGGGGTGTCCCATGTTTGGCACTCAACATTTGATCGATTTTTTGAGTGTGTATGATGGGTCCTTGGATGGGTGGGGTATTGATTGGTGGTATTTGAACGAGTTCAACGCCCGTGACTTGCCGGTTGCTGGTATTGTGGATTCAGTGATTTTTCTGAATCCCCACGATAAGGATAAGCCAGGCGGCAAGAGGGAGCTGGATCGCTGGGCTGATAATCGCGTTCAACTTCAACAATGGCTTCAAAAGAGAGAAGAGGTCGGATTGGTGGAGTGGGAGAAAAGTAATGTTTTTGCTGTCTACGACGTGAGTTGAAGGATTTTCAAGGAGGGGTTGGCGATGGATTCTGCGCTGGAAGGCTTTTATATCAATCTTGACGATGCTCATTTGCGTCGTCAGCGGATCGAGGAGATGTTGCGATCCGCCAAGGTTGACGGGTTCTTTAAGAGGTTTCCTGCTCTGCGGCCCGAGAAGTCTCAGGGGCAGTTGACGAAAGGAGCAGTGGGTTGCCTCGAATCTCATCTGGGCATTTTGCGCACGCGCAACTCGAATGACTTCACGATTGTCTTGGAGGATGACGCCGTCATCAGCCCTCACTTCAAGTCAGATCTGTTGTCCACGTTGAAGGCTGCGGGATTCGACTGGCACATTCTTTTTCTTGTTCACACCGAGCCTATCAACGATGTAGAGCGCATGAAGGCGCTGATCGCCTCTTGCCAATCTCAGAAGCTGTTCTCGCAAGACCGGCCAACCATGATCGAGGCGAAGAGTTGGTATCGGTATGGGACGGTCGGATACATCGTGAGTCCATCCATGCCTTCGTCCATCGTGGACGAAGTCGAGAGATTGGCATTGACGCGGCAGTTGCCCATTGATGGCATTTATCAGCAGTTGATTTCTGCTGGCCTGATCAAAGCCAAGATTGCTTTTCCATACATTGTTGGCGTCGGCATGGAGCATGCGTCTCAAATTGGACGTGGAGGCAATGTCAGGGATGAGTTACATGCCGTCCTGATTAATCTTTTTTACCGTCACAGAAGTGTGGTGGACATATCGCGTTGGTTGGCCGAGGAGGCGGTGGTCGAGGATGACTTGGAGGCGAAGGTTGCCTCAAAAGTCTATTTCAACTACATCAAGCACTGTTGAGCGTCAGCTCCTCATGGGCTGCTCATGTTGGCCGCTCGCTCGCACATGTCTGTTCAGGTGCACCGTTCAAGCTCAAGCGTCGCGTGTGGCTTGTTCGGTGGCCCGCAACAAGGCCAGGTTGTGCTCGGCCAAGTGACTGCCTCGGCCGTGCACTGAACCCTCCAGGGTCGGATTTTCGCCAATACGCAGGCATTGCTCCCATGCATTGCGGATCATTGGCAACAGTGAAGGCGCGTTTGCGGGGTTCCGAATGGCCAACTCAAGCATGAGGTCGCCCAGGACAAAGTAGAAATCTGGGGAGTCGCTCCAGTTGCCCATTTCTTGTTCGGCCAGCGAGAGCGCTTCTGACACGCGTTCAGATGCCTTGAGGGCATGCAACTGCCGCAGCACCAGGTCATGGCGCCAGCCTGGTTGTCGGCCTGCACCTGGGCCCAGGATTTTCAGTGCGACGCTGAACTCTTTGGCGGCCGCCTCAAAGCGATCTTGCAGGTCCAATTCCTTGCCCAACTGGTAGCGGATGTAGGCGTCTTGGGGGTGCTGCTGCGCTGCGGCATCCAGTAGCCGCAAATTGCGTGTCCCCTTGGTCTGAAGTTGATCGGGCAGGTAGCCATCATGAGCCACGCGTACGGGCAGATCATGGCGAGGAAGTTCCGACAAGGGTTGCTCGTGTATGGTGCCGGTGTATCGCACGGTGGCTGGCAAAATCCGTGGCAGCCAACTGGATGCTGTGTGTGTGCGTGTTGATGAGCCGGCTGGATGGCTGATCTGGAATGCGTTGAATTGCTCTAGGCGGCCCAAGAAGTCCGGTGCTGTTTGTCGCAGCGACGCCAGCACTTCTCCTCCTGCAACCAGATGCTCGTCGGCATCAACGACGATGTTCCAGTCGGCATGGCTCAGATCGAGTGCGGCGTTGCGGGCTGCGGAAAAGTCATCGACCCATCTGAAATGAGCGACCCGGGCTCCTTCATCTGCGGCGATACGCGTGGTTTCGTCGGTCGAACCTGTGTCCAGAACGATCATCTCGTCTACCCATGGGCGCATGCTTCGCAGGCTTCGTGCGATACAGCGCGCCTCATTGCGAGTGATCATGACCAAGGCAGTGCGGTGGGCGTGCATGGGTGTGCGGACGAGATGAGAACGACCGATTGTCATTCCGAGAAGGGGCTTATATGGCTGCAAACAGCCCAGGGTTCACTGCTTAGAACACTTTTCTGCCCGTCAGTCTCTCATGCTCCCGCACCGCAAACCGATCCGTCATCCCCGCGATGTAATCCGCTACAGCCCGGTGCAGATCGTCTCTCTGCGCAAAGTCCGAAGGCATCGCTGACGGCTGTGCCACATACGCCGCAAACAACTCTGACAGCACTTGCTTGGCCTTGGCGGTCGTTTCATTCACCTGCGGATGCCGGTACAGCTCCTTGAACAAAAAGCGCTTCAAGGCCGTGCTGTCTTCACGCATGGGCTGGCTGAACCGCACCAGCGGCGGACACTGCCTTGCCTCATCTGCGGACATGGGCATGTGCTCCGCCAGCAAGGCCTGTGTCGCCCCGATCACGTCGTACACCTGCTGCGACAGCATGCGCCGAATCGTGTCAAACAAGAGCCGGCGTCCCTGCAGTTGCGGAAATTCTGCCAGTGTTTCGTCTCGGAAACGCACGAACAGCGGCACCGCTTCCAGCTGCTCCATTGTGATCAGCCCAGATCGCACGCCGTCGTCAATGTCATGCGCGTTGTAGGCGATCTCATCGGCCAGGTTGCACAGTTGCGCCTCCAGGCTGGGCTGAGAGCCTTCCAGAAACCGGCGTCCCACGCCTCCTGGCTCTTGTGCCTCCAGCATCTCCGCATGCCGACGTGAGCAGTGCTTCAGGATGCCCTCGCGCGTCTCAAAGGCCAGGTTCAGACCGTTGTACGCCGGGTAGCGCTCTTCCAGTTCGTCCACCACCCGCAGTGACTGCAGGTTGTGTTCAAACCCGCCATGCCCATGCATGCACTCGTTGAGCACATCCTGCCCCGCGTGGCCAAACGGGGTGTGCCCCAGATCATGCGCCAGGGCAATCGCCTCCACCAGGTCCTCATTCAACCCCAGCGAGCGCGCAATCGAGCGGCCCAGTTGTGCCACCTCCAGCGAGTGTGTCAGGCGCGTGCGAAACAGGTCACCCTCGTGGTTCAGGAACACCTGGGTCTTGTACACCAGCCGCCGGAACGCCGTGCTGTGCACGATGCGGTCACGGTCACGCTGGAAATCGCTGCGCGTGGGGGCGGGCAGTTCCGGGAAGCGGCGCCCCCTTGTCTGCTCAGGATGACTGGCGTAGGGGGCGAGGCTCATGTCGGTGCGGGCTTGTCAGCGGGTGTGGGCGGCAATCACGTCGCGAACGATCGACTCGGGGGCGGGGCGCATCCCCGCTTGCCCCAGTGGTCCGATCACCACGAAGCGGATCTCGCCGCCTTCGGCTTTCTTGTCCACCTGCATCAGCTCCAGATAGCGGTCGGCGCCCAGATCCGGTGCGGTCACGGGCAAGCCGGTGCGCGCAATCAGAGCGCGGATGCGCTGTGACGTGGCCTCATCGATCAGCCCCAGGCGGGCCGACAGGTCGGCGGCCATCACCATGCCGGCGCCCACGGCCTCGCCGTGCAGCCATTCGCCATAACCCAGCCCCGCCTCGATGGCGTGCCCGAAGGTGTGGCCGTAGTTCAGGATGGCGCGCAGGCCGGACTCTTTCTCGTCCTGTCCCACCACCCAGGCCTTGATCTCGCACGAACGCTGGATGGCGTGCTTCAGCGCTTGGCGATCGCGGGCCAGCAGCTGGTCCATGTGGGCTTCCAGCCAGCTCAGGAACTCGGCATCGGCAATCGGGCCGTATTTGATGATCTCGGCCAAACCGGCCAGCAATTCGCGCTGGGGCAGGGTGTCGAGCGTGGCCAGGTCGCAGATCACGCGCTGGGGCTGATAAAACGCCCCGATCATGTTCTTGCCGGCCGGGTGGTTGATGGCGGTCTTGCCGCCCACGCTGGAGTCCACCTGGGCCAGCAGGGTGGTGGGCACCTGCACAAAGGGCACGCCGCGCATGTAGCAGGCGGCGGCAAAGCCCGTCATGTCACCAATCACGCCGCCACCCAGGGCATACAGCACCGTCTTGCGGTCGGCGGCTTCTTCCAGCAGTTTGGTGAAGACCTGGTTCAGCGCGGGCCAGTCCTTGTACTGCTCTCCATCGGGCAGTTCCACGTCCAGCACCGCCTTGTGGTACGGCGCAATCGCGGCACGCAGCGCCGCAGTGTAGAGCGGGCCCACCGTGGTGTTGGTGACGATCAGGGCTTTGGACGACTTGGGCAGGCCCGCAAACGTGGCGGAGTCCTGCAACAGGCCTTCGCCGATCAGGATGTCATAGCTGCGATCACCCAGGTCAATGGCGACCGTGGACGTACCGGACGACGGGGTGGAGGCGGGCGGAAGGGGAGTCGATGCCATGAACGCTGTGAGTCGCAGGTGGAAACGTGGTGCACACGCCCCGAACTTCGCGGAAGTTCGGTCCCAGCCGCGACGCATGGGGCATCAAACACAATGAATAGGTGACGAGCCTGATCCTGGCACTGTTGGCTAACGGTTAGGGCTGCTTCGTTCCCGACCTGACCCGGTTGGCCGCGCCCCCATGCAGGGAGGCCCGTCACTGCCGATTATAGGTGATCCTGAGCACTCAGGCCGTTGGCAGTCCATGACGCTCACGCGCGCGCAGGCACTGTGCGTCGCCTGCCTGTACGGCGCGGCAGGTGCTGGAGCGCAAATCGTAAATCCTGCAGGACACCTGCTGGCCGACTTGCCCCTCCAGTGCGATGCAGTGAGGGCGGCGCGACGACGTGCCTTGCATGCATCGCAGGTGGGGGCTGATGGCCTCGGTCAGTGCCACAGGCACCGTGCCGCCTGGGGCATCATCGGCTTCCGCCCAGTAAAACGAAACCCGGTACTGAGCGCAGCAAGCGCCGCAGGTCTGGCAGTCAAACGCAGCGCTCACACACTCATTGACCCAAATGCTGTCGCAGGAAGTGGACCGTGCGCTCCCAAGCTTGGGTGGCGCAGGCTTCGTTGTAGACCTCGGGGCGCGTCTTGTTGACGAAGGCGTGGTCGGCTTCGTAGTGGTGCAGGTCGGGCTTCTGACCGGCGGCCTTCATGGCCGATTCCAGTTGCGCCACAGCGGCGGGCGTACACCAGCCGTCCTTCGTGGCGAAGTGGCCCTGGAAGGGGATGAGAATCTGGGCCGGGTCGGCAAATTCGGCGGGTGGGATGCCGTAGAAGCACACGGCCGCCGAGATGCCCTTGAGGTGCACGGCCGCGGCCACGGTCAGTGCGCCGCCCATGCAAAAGCCCGTCACGCCCACCGGCTGGCCACGCTGGGCCAGGAAGTCCACGGCGCCGCGCAGGTCCTGATGGGTGGCGTCGCCAAAGTCCAGCCCGGTCATCAGGTGGTTGGCTTCGTCGGCATCGGTGGTCAGGCGCCCGCGGTACAGGTCAGGCGCCAGCGTGGTCAGGCCGGCAGCGGCCAGGCGGTCGGCCAGGTCCTTGATGTGGTCATTCAGCCCCCACCATTCCTGAATCAGGATCACACCGGGCGTGCCTGCGCCGGCATCGGCCAGATAGCCGCGAGTCGTGCCGCCATCCGGGCGGGTGAAGTCCATCATCTGTCCCATGGTTCATGCTCCTCGTGTGGGCGGCGGGGCGATCCCGCCGCGGCAGGGTTCCAGCAGGTTCAGCGCAGTTGCAACTCTTCCGCGCCGTACACCACGTTCAGGGGTTCGATCACCACCTGCTTGGGGCCGTCTTCCACGCGGCCGGCCACCCGGGCGTCAATGCCGAGCGACTTGGAGATGGCGACCACGCGTTCGGCCTGTTCCGGCGCCACATACAGCGCGAAACCGGCGCCCATGTTCAGCGTGCCATAGGCCTCGTGGTCGTCCAGACCGCATTCCTGCTGCATGAAGGCCAGCACCGGGGTCTTGGGCGGCACGTTCGTGATGCGGTAGGTGAGCTGCTTGGGGTGACGCAGCAGCTTGCGCCAGCCGTGGCCGGTGACGTTGGCGCAGTAGTGCGGGATGATGCCTTCCTTGGCCATCGCTTCGGTCACGGGCGAGTACAGCGTGGTGGGGGCGAGCAGGGCTTCGCCGTAGCTCTGGCCGTTGCCGATGTCGGTCAGGTAACCCTGGGGCAGGCGCTCGGCCAGCTTGCGTGCCAGCGACAGGCCGTTGGCGTGGATGCCACTGGAGGCCAGGAAGACAATGGCGTCGCCCGCCCCCAGCTTGTCGCCCACCGACAGGCGGGTCTTGGGGCTGATGATGCCGGTGCAGGATGCAGCCAGGTCCACGCGGCCATCGGCCACGATGCCGGCCAGCGCAGGGGTTTCACCGCCGCCCCAGGCGACGTTGCACACCTCGCAGGCCTTTTTCCAGCCAGCCACCAGAGCGTTGGCGCGCACCTTGTCGCCAAACCAGTCGGAGCCGCCGGCAGCCCAGTAGGCTTGCACCACCAGGGGCGTGGCGCCCACGGTGATCAGGTCGTTCACCGCCATGGCGATGGTGTCCTGGGCGATGCCGTCGTAGTAGCTCTTGCCGGTCAGCGTGGCCATTTCGTCGGCCACCAGGGTCTTGGTGCCCAGGCATTCCACGATGGAAGCCAGGTACATCGGGCCCACATCGACCACATAGGCCGATTCGCCGCGCGAGGCCAGCACTTCGCTGAAGCCATGGCTGGCCAGGTGGCCACCGGTGGCGGCCGCAGCACGCTGAGCGGCCACCTTCAACGGGTCGATCAGGTCATAGTTGACACCGGCCTGGTCGTAGGTGAGGGGCGCGTTGGCGTTGTGATGCGGATCGGTGGGCGTGGTCATGGCGCGTCAAAGAGCTAGGGGTCGCAAAACCGTGATTATCCGGTAAGGCGGACCGCCTTGCGCGCGCGGCGCCTTGTCGAGGCGACGCGGCTCCTCACTGGCTGAGCTTGCGCGCCTCCTCCACCTGGTATTCGAAATAGCGCTGCCCCGAAAAGGCAATGGTGGACATCAGCACGGTCGCGCCCACCAGCAGCGCCAGGATCACCCCGATGATGGCGGCCCAACCGCTGGGACGGGCGGTACGAAGGTCGCGTCCGGCGTTGTAACGCGCGTGCCAGCGCTCGTCGGGCATCAGGCCGTAGACGATGGCTTGCAGCATGGTGCCCGCCACCATGAAGCCCAGCACCGGGATCAGCAGCCAGGACAGTTGGTCGTCGAGTCCGAACTCGGCCACGCGCCGCAGCCCCAAGGCGCCCACCAATGTGGGCAGAGGGTGCAGCCACGCCCATACATCGTTCCAGCCGTACAGGTAAAACCGGTGTGCGCCCAGGGGGCCGGCCAGCAAGGCCAGCCAGGTGGCCACCGTCTTGGAGCGCAGCGAGGGGGGGGCGTCGGCGAGGGTGTCAGTCATGTGGGTGCGGGGGTGCTTGGCGCGAAGCTTCAAGTCAGACTATAATTTGCGGTTTTCCGGCCCGAGTTGGGTGGTTTCCATGGCGAGCGCCTGGCAACACCTCAGCGCGTATCTAAACGGGACGGATGATTGGAGCGGTTGGGCGGGTGCCTGACTGAGCCTTGGCTGCTTGACCCCGAGTGTCTCCCGGGAAGAGTGGTCGCCCATTCGATTTGAAGGACACATCATGGTCGTGATTCGACTTGCACGCGGCGGCTCCAAGAAGCGCCCTTTCTACAACATCGTCGTGGCTGAACAGAAGAACCGTCGTGACGGTCGCTTCCTGGAGCGCGTGGGTTTCTACAACCCCCTGGCTTCCGGCAACGCCGAAACCCTGCGCCTGTCGCTGGACCGCGTGGACGCCTGGGTCAAGAACGGTGCACAACCGTCCGACGCCGTGAACCGTCTGGTCGCCATCGCCCAGAAGGCTGCTGCGCCTGCTGCCTGATTGAGGCCGCATGAACGATCGCTCGACCTCTGCGCTGGTGCTGGATGACGGTTTTGTCTGGCCTGAAGATGCGGTGGAAGTCGGGCGCATCGTGGACGCCTGGGGAGTGAAAGGGGGCATCAAGGTGATGCCCTTTTCTTCCGACCCTCAGGCGCTCTTCTGTACGAAGAAATGGTTTTTGCGCCCGGCCGAACAGGCTTCGGGCGCTTTGTCGCGTCCGTCTGCGAAGACGGGTGACGTCGGTGCCTCGGCTGCGAGCAAGTCTGCCGCGCCCAAGTCGCCTGCTGCGACGCCGGCCCGTTTGGCTGCCCCCCGTTTTCTGCAGATGAAGACGGTGCGCGAGCAGGGCGACATCATTGTCGGGACCGCCGAAGGGCTGGAAGACCGCAATGACGCCGAAGCCCTCAAGGGCGCGCGCGTGTTCGTGTCGCGCTCGGCCTTCCCGACGCCCGACGCCGACGAGTTTTACTGGGTCGACCTGATTGGCCTGAATGTGGTCAACCGCCAGGGCGAGTTCCTGGGGCAGGTCGCTGACCTGATGGCCACCGGTCCGCACAGCGTGCTGCGCTGCGTGGTGCCTGCGGCCGAAGGCCAGGACGCCACCGAACGTCTCATCCCCTTCGTGTCGGCCTACATCGACAGCGTCAGCCTGGCTGACAAGCGCATCGTGGCCGACTGGGGCCTGGACTACTGACCCCCCTCTGATTGCACCGGAGGGCTGAGATGGCCGTTCGCTTCGACGTCATCACCCTGTTTCCCGAATTGTTCGCCCCGTTTCAGACGGTGGGCGTGACGCGTCGCGCGTTCGAGACCAAGGCGGTCGATGTGCGCCTGTGGCCGTTGCGCGACTTCGCCGAGGGCGTGTACCGCCGGGTCGACGATCGGCCTTTTGGCGGTGGGCCAGGCATGGTCATGCTGGTTGAGCCCCTGGTGCGTTGCCTGTCGGCCATCCGGGCGGATCAAGATGCCGCCGTCTCGCCGCGCTTGCCCGTGGTGTTGTTCAGCCCGGCCGGCAAGCCTTTGACCCAGCAGCGCGTGCAGCAACTGGCGGAAGGGCCGGGCGCCGTGCTGGTGTGTGGGCGGTACGAAGGCATTGACCAGCGTTTCATCGACGCCCATGTGGACGAAGAGATCAGCCTGGGTGACTATGTGCTGTCTGGGGGCGAGTTGCCGGCCTTGACGCTGATCGACGCCGTAACGCGCTTGCAGCCCGGGGTCTTGCACGACGCTGCGTCGCATGAGCAGGACAGCTTCTCGGATGGGCTGCTGGACTGTCCGCATTACAGCCGGCCGGAGGTGCTGGACTGGCCGGCCGATGGCAACGAGCGTGGTGTCGATGCCGCTGTGCCGCCGGTGCTGATGTCAGGTCACCACGCCCACATTGCGCGATGGCGCCGGGAGCAGCAACTGCGCATCACCGCGCAGCGTCGCCCCGAGTTGATCGAGGCGGCCAGGGCGCGTGGCGAATTGTCCAAACACGACGAACACTTTTTATCTCAACTCACGCTATAATCTGCGGTTTTCCGATCCTCTACCCGGCTACCATTTTTTCACCCCGGTCGAGATCCTTGTGAAACCCACGGGTGAGCACAGGGCGTCATGACTGGATTTTCAAGCGCGGGCAAGATCAATTAGGAGCTTTTGATGGCCAACATCATTCAACAGCTCGAGCAAGAAGAAATTGCTCGTCTGAACAAAGAGATCCCTTCTTTCGCCCCTGGCGACACCGTGATCGTTTCGGTCAACGTGGTGGAAGGTACCCGCAAGCGCGTCCAGGCTTACGAAGGCGTCGTGATCGCCAAGCGTAACCGCGGCCTGAACTCCAGCTTCATCGTTCGCAAGATCTCGAGTGGCGAAGGCGTGGAACGTACGTTCCAGCTGTACAGCCCCCTGATCTCCAAGATCGAAGTCAAGCGTCGCGGTGACGTCCGTCGCGCCAAGCTGTACTACCTGCGTCAGCGCAGCGGCAAGTCGGCACGCATCAAGGAAAAGCTCGCCTAAGAGCACAGCGTTGTTCTCCGTGGCCTTCGGGTCGCGGACCAACCCCCCAAAGCCGCCTGCTGCGCAAGCCCAGGCGGCTTTTGTTATGGTGCTGTCATGGCTGTAAAAATCGACCCTCATCAAGCGGAGCATCTGGGCAGTGACGGACATCTGCCTCCGGTGCCTCTGGAGCGTTTGACCCGTGATGCACTCATCCAGCGTTTTGCGGCGCCGCCGGCGTGGAAGACCGATGCCGACAACGAGCTGTGGATTCGTGCGAAGGAGTTTGTGCCTGCGTCGGTGCTGGTGCCTCTGGTGATGCGAGATCAGGTGTCGGTGTTGCTGACGCAGCGCACGGCGCATTTGAGCAAGCATGCGGGGCAGATCAGCTTCCCGGGCGGGCGACAGGAGCCGACCGATCCGGACCCGGTGGCCACGGCCTTGCGCGAAGCCCAGGAAGAGGTGGGGTTGGACCCGTCTCGTGTCCAGGTGCTGGGTACCTTGCCGCCCTATGCCACGGGCACAGGGTTCATGGTGACGCCGGTGGTGGGGCTGATCGACCCGCTGGAAGACGAGATGCAGCGCCTGCGACTGCAGGCGGATGCCAACGAGGTGGCGGACATCTTTGAAGTGCCGCTGCCTTTCCTGATGAACCCGCAGTTCCATCAGCGTCATGCCCTGGAGGTGAGCGGGGCGCGCTTCGAGTTTTTCTCGATGCCCTGGCGACCGCCCCAGGAGCAGCAGCGCGAGTATTTCATCTGGGGCGCCACGGCCGCGATGTTGCGAAATTTCTACCGCTTCCTGTCTGCCTGACGCACCGTACACGTTTCTGTCGCATGCCGGTGTGAGCAGGCGGCTATCATCACGCCATGAGTTTCTTTGCCGTGCTCTTCGCCTTGTTGGCGGAGCAGCTCAAGCCTCTTTCCTCGCTCAACCCGATTCACCAGGCATTGACGTCCTGGGTGCGTTGGGTCGGCCGCAATTTTGATGCGGGTGCCGATGTGCATGCCCGCGTGGTTTGGGCTGTCACGGTGTTGGCCCCGGCCGTGCTGGTGGGGCTGCTCTATGTGGTGATCGACCGCTACAGCACCATTTTGGCTTTGCTGTGGGATGTGGCCGTGTTGTACCTGACGTTGGGCTTCCGGCAGTTCAGCCACAACTTCACGGCGATCCGCGATGCGCTGGAGCAGGGGCGCGAAGACCGTGCCCGTGAGCAACTCGCGCATTGGCAGCATCTGGACGCCAGCGATCTGCCGCGCACCGAGGTGCTGCGTCATGTCCTGGAGTACTCGCTGTTGGCCGCGCACCGCCATGTGTTTGGCGTGTTTTTCTGGTTTGTGGCCTTGTCCACCTTGGGCCTGGGCCCCGCGGGCGCGGTGCTGTACCGCATGGCCGAGTTTGCCAGCCGCTACTGGTCGTACAAGAGTCAGGTGACGGGTGCGGCCACGCACGATCGCCTGATGAACCTATCGCTCAAGTTGTTCAGCCTGCTGGACCACGTGCCTTCGCGCATGACAGCCTTTGGTTTCGCGGTGGTGGGCAATTTCGAGGATGCCGTGGATGCCTGGCGCCGTCATGCGGTGCTGTGGGTGCGTCCAAACGAGGGCACGATCCTGTCGGCAGCCTCGGGCGCCCTGGGTGTGCGCCTGGGCGGTCAGGCAGCACCGAGTGCCGATGGCCGTGACGTGAGCCGCACGCTGAGCCAAGGTGATGGCTCGGATGTGATCGACGCCGAGGGCAGCACCACCGGTGCTCCGCCCGAGTTGGCGCACCTGCGCAGCGTGGTCGGTTTGATCTGGCGCTCGGTGGTGTTGTGGATGCTGCTGCTGGCGCTGCTGTCGCTGGCCAACCTGATTGGTTGAGTGAACCACTGACGAGGCGGGCACCTCAGCGGGTGCCCTGAGCCTGCCGTTTCAATCCCGCTTCGGTGTCGGCGGGTTCAGTGTCTTGTTGGACCAGTCCTGCGCGCGTGCCAGCCATTCCACCAGAGCCGACACCATGTCTTCGCGGCTGAACGAGCAGCTCTCTTCGCTGAACAGCGCGGCGCTTTCCAGTTGGTTCAACAAGCGTTCCAGCACGTCCAGGTAACGGTCGGGCAGGGCAGGCTCGTGCTCTTGCGAGGCGTCGCGCATCGTGCGGGCCAGGTCTTCCAGCGACAGGGCGCCGATGGAGAAGGCGTCCAAGGCATCGGGGATCAGCGAGAGGGTGTCGTTCATGGTGGTCGTGCAGATCGGGTGTCGGCGGGGGCGTGTGTCAAATCTTCGTGCGTGAGCCGTGCATCACAGGCAGGGCTTACCAGCGCTGCTGGCTGAGCTCGTCAAACAGGCCGGTGTAGAGGCTCAGGCGCATGGGGCTGATCTCGCCGCGTTCGGCCGCGGCTCGCACGGCACAGCCCGGCTCTTGGCGGTGGGTGCAGTTGTAGAAGCGGCAGTCCGCGATGTGGGCGGCGATGTCGGGCATCCACTTGGCGAGTTCGGTGGGCGCGATGTGGTGCAGGCCGAACTCCTGGAAGCCGGGCGAGTCGATCACGGCGCTCTCGTGGCTGTCGTCCAGCCAGTACCAGAGGCTGGTTGTGGTGGTGTGGCGGCCGGAGTTCAGCGCCTGCGAAATCTCGCCCACTTCGGCGCGGGCGTGGGGCAGCAGGGTGTTGATCAGCGTGCTCTTGCCAGCGCCCGACGGGCCCAGCACCAGGCTGGCCTTGCCTTGCAGCAGCGGCATGACCTGGGCCTTGGCGGCCTCGGCATCGGAAGTGAGGGACATCTCGACCACCGGGTAGCCCATGGCGCGGTAGGGCGCGAGGCGCTGGCGGGCGGTTTCGGCGCCGGGCAGGTCGACCTTGTTGAGCACGATGGTGACAGGGATGTCGGCGTAGCGGGCGGCCAGCAGGGCGCGCGTGAGCTGTGCTTCGCTGAACACGGGCTCGACGGCGATCCACACCAGCATCTGGTCGAGGTTAGCGGCAAAGGACTTGCTGCGCCATTCGTCTTGCCGGTAGAGCAGGTTGCGGCGCTCTTCGACCTGCACGATCAGGCCTTCGCCGCTGCCCTCCAGGGTGGGTTGCCACAGCACGCGGTCGCCCACGACGGCTTCACTCTTCTTGCCACGGGGATGGCAGATCAGGCGGCCGCCTTGTTCGTCTTCGACGATGACGTGGCGGCCGTGGGTGGAGACGACCAAGCCGCGTTGGCACTGGCTGGTGTCGGCATCCTTGCCCTTGGCTTTGCGCAGGGGCGCGTTGTGGCCGTGGCGCTTCATGCCTGCATGGCCGCCAGGCGCTCGGAGGCGGGCGGGTGGGAGTAGTGGAAGCGGACGTACATGGGGTCGGGCGTGAGGGTGGACGAGTTGTCCTTGTACAGCTTGATCAGGGCGCTGGCGAGGTCTTGGCCGTTGGCCTGGGCGCAGGCGTAGGCGTCGGCCTCGTACTCGTCCTTGCGAGAGAAGTAGGCGAACACTGGCGAGATGAAGAAGGCAAAGGGCGGCAGGGCCAGCATGAAGAGCAGCAGGGCCAGCGCGTCGTTGGGGGCGCCGAGGTTGGGGCGCACGCCCAGGCCGGTATAGAAACCGACCTGCTGCGACAGCCAGCCCAGCAGGGCGAAGCCGGCCAGGCTCAGGGCGAACATCATGACCATGCGCTTGAGCACGTGGCGATGTTTGAAGTGGCCGAGTTCGTGGGCTAGCACGGCTTCGACTTCACCGTGGGTGAGCTTGCTCAGCAGGGTGTCGTAGAACACGACGCGCTTGGCGGCGCCCAGGCCGGTGAAGTAGGCGTTGGCGTGTGCCGAACGGCGGCTGCCGTCCATGACGAAAAAGCCTTTGGCGGTGAAGCCGCAGCGGGCCATCAGGGCGTTGACGCGCTCGATCAGACCCTGGTCTTGCAGAGGCTCGAACTTGTTGAACAGCGGGGCGATGAAGATGGGGAAGATCACCATCAACAGCAGGCTGAAGCCCACCCAGGCACCCCAGGCCCACAGCCACCAGTTGGCGCCGGCCGCGCCCATGAGCCACAGGATGAGGGCGGCGATGGGGCCACCGAGCAGCAGGCCCAGCAGCATCTGCTTGAGCTGGTCGCCCAGCCACATGCCCCAGGTCATGCGGTTGAAGCCGTGCTTTTGCTCCAGACGGAAGGTGTGCCAGGCTTCGAGCGGCAACTCGATCAGGCCGCCGATCAGGGTGAAGGCGCCCAGCAGCAACAGTTGGTAGGGCAGGGCGCCCCAGGCGGGCAGCACGGCCTCGCGCACGGCGATGTTGAGGGCATCAAGGCCACCCAGCAGGGTCCAGCCGATGAGCACGGCGGTGCTGACGGCGGTGCTCAGGAGGCCGAAGCGCAGCTTGTCGAGGGTGTAGTTGGCGGCACGTTGGTGGCTGAGTGCGGGCACGTGCGGGGCGAAGGCCTCGGGCACGGTGTTGCGGTGGCGGGCCACGTGGCGCGCCTGGCGGGTGTCGAGCCAGAGTTTGGTGAGCAGGGAGGCGACGATGAAGGCCGCGAAAAGCAAGGTCAGGGTGCTGGATGGCATGACCGGGAGTGTACGTTTGCCCGCACAATCCGGGGCTCGTCCGGCGTGCAAATCCCTGTGCCCAGGTGCCTGTGCCGGAAAATGACCGACTCGCCTGAATGCCGGGCCGGACAACCGTTTTGTGTGATGCCCATGAGTGATGTGACCCCCGGCACGCCCGTGCCCTCGGAGGCCCCGGCAACCCCGGTCTTGGCCAAGAGCGATTTGAACCTGATCTGGATCGACCTGGAGATGACCGGGCTGAAAACCCAGAGCGACCGCATCATCGAGATCGCGTTGGTGGTGACGGACCCGCAACTGACGGTGCGCGTGGAGGGGCCGGTGCTGGCGATCCACCAATCCGACGAGGTGCTCAATGGCATGGACAAGTGGAACAAGGGCACGCACGGCAAGAGCGGGCTGATCGACCGGGTCAAGGCCTCGACGGTGACGGAGGCGGAGGCCGAGCACGCCGTGATCGCGTTCCTGAAGAAGTATGTGCCCACCAACAAGTCGCCGATGTGCGGCAACTCGATCTGCCAGGACCGGCGCTTTCTGGCGAACTACATGCCCAAGCTGGAGGCGTTTTTTCACTACCGCAATCTGGATGTGAGCACCCTCAAGGAGCTGGCGCGTCGTTGGCGGCCGGAGCTGGTGAGTGGCTTCAAGAAGGCGCAGAAGCACACGGCACTGGCCGACATCCACGAGTCGATCGACGAGTTGGCGTACTACCGCACGCATTTCCTGATCGATGTGGCGCCGGTGGTGGCGGCTGCCACGGATGCTGAGGCGGCTGCGGGTGTTGGGGAGGGCGCATGAGCGGGCCTGTACATGGCGTGCCGGGTGCACCGCTGCCTGCCATCGTGCGCTTTGATCCGCCTGCGCAGGGCGGCGTCATCGACCACCCCAAGCCAGAACGGCTGCAGCAGGGCAACCCTCGGCGCGAGACCTGGACGCTGTACGAGTCGGCCGATGGGCAGACGAGCGCGGGCATCTGGGCCTGTGGGGTGGGGCGCTGGCGCATCGTGTTTCCGGCCGACAAGGAAGAGTACTTCTTTGTGCTGAGTGGGCATGTGCGCCTGCACGACACAGCCGGCGGCTGGGTGGATGTGCGCGCAGGCGAGGGGGCGGTGATCCCGGCCGGGTTTGAAGGCGCGTTCGAGGTGATCGAGCCGGTGCGCAAGCACTTCGTGGTGGTCGATCGGGGCTGAACCTGGGGTGCGGCCCAATCGTGAAAAGGGGCAGGGCCACACCGCCAAGCCTACCGCGCTGCCGGTGCTTGCTGGGCGTGACTTAGCGCAACGGCCAGCGTGTCAGCTGGTCCTGCCAGGCCGTGACGGCGGCGGCCAGCCAGTCGCCTAGTGTGGTTCCCTCTGCGGACAGACCGAGGGCGCGGCCCGCTTGTTGCAAGGTGACCAGCGGGTCGTCGAGTGACAGGGCTTCGGCACCGTTCTGTTTGGACAGCTTTTCCCCGTTGGGGCCGCACACCAGTGGTGTGTGCATGTAGCGCGGCGTGGGCAAGCCCAGGCACTGTTGCAGCCAGAGCTGGCGTGGCGTGTTGTCGGTGAGGTCTTCACCCCGCACGATGTCGGTGACGCCTTGTTCGCCATCGTCCACGACCACAGCGAGCTGGTAGGCCCACAGGCCGTCGGCGCGGCGGATGACGAAGTCGCCCACGGCTTCAGCCAGGTTCTGGCTTTGCGGGCCGAGGCGGCGGTCATGCCAGTGCCATAGGCCGTCGGGTGCATCCGTCCGCGTCGGGACCTGCAGGCGCCAGGCGCGTGCGGGCTTGCCTTTCAGGCCGCCTCGATCGGGTCGGCAGGTGCCGGGGTAGACGAGGTCGCCGTGACGGGCCTTGTTCAGCCCCAGCGCCGCGTTGGCCTGGGCGATGTCGGCGCGGGTACAGCCGCAGGGGTAGGCATGGCCAGCGGCCACGAGGCGGTCGAGCGCGGCCTGGTACAGATCCCCGCGCTGGCTTTGGTACACGGGGGGCGTGTCGGGGTGCAGGCCGCAGGCGGCCAGTTGCGACAGGATCAGTTGGTCGGCGCCGGGCACGCAGCGTGGGGTGTCCACGTCTTCGATGCGCACCAGCCAGCGCCCGCCATGCGCACGGGCATCGAGCCAGCTGGCCAGCGCGGCCACCAGGGAGCCCGCGTGCAGCGGGCCGGTGGGCGAGGGGGCGAAACGGCCGATGTAGCCACCGGTGTGGCTGCCCAACTCACGGTGGAGGTCGGTGGCTTGGAGCGGGACTTCGCACGAGGGGGGCGTGACCACGCTCACAGCAACAGGCCTCCGTGCAGGTCCATCAGGGCCTGGCGGGTGGTGGGGCTGCTGAGCTGGTGCAGCCACCAGGTCAGGGCCATGCCTGGCGGCGTATCGCCCTGGCGCCAGGCGTAGTGGAGGCGGGTGACACGCGGCGGGCCGCTCACGGCCTTGCTGATGAGCTGGCCACTGGTCAGATAGGGACGCACCATGGGTTCGGGCAGGAAGCCGCAGCCCAGGCCGCGCATCTGCGCTTCGAGCTTGGACGACATGGACGGCAGGGTGAGCACGTCCTGACCGGGCAGGATGCCGATGGTCATGGGCTCGAGGCCACGGGCGGTGTCGGCCACGGCCACGATGCGATGTTGGGCCAGCACGGTCTGGTTGACGGGTTCGGCCGCCTGGACCAGCGGGTGATGCGGGGCGACCGCCAGCACGAATGGCACGTCGCCGATGACCTCCAGACGCACACCGGGGGTGGTGATGCGGTCGCCCGGGATGCCGATGGCGAGATCGGCCGTGCCGGAGGCCAGCGCCTCCCAAGTGCCGTTCATGACCTCACTGAGCATGCGCACGCGCGTGGGGGGCTTGAGGGCGTAGAAGCCTTCGATCAGATCGAAGATGGCGTGGGGCGCGATGATCTTGTCTACGGCGATGGTGAGCTCGGCCTCCCATCCTGAGGCCACGCGCTTGACCCGGTTGGCCACGGCGTCCATCTGTTGCAGCAGCAGGCGCCCCTCACGCAGCAGTTCGTCGCCGGCAGCCGTGAGGCGAGCCTGGCGGCTGCGGCGGTCGAACAGCAGCACGTCGAGCGCGTCCTCGAGCTGGCGCACGCTGTAGGTCAATGCCGAGGGCACCTTGCCCAGTTCGCGCGCGGCCGCGGCAAAGCTGCCCGTGCGCGCGATGGTGTCCATCATCAGCAGGGCTTCCGGGGTGAGGGCTTGGCGGCGTTCAGTCATGGCTTGGGTTCAATTTGTTTGAATGATGCCATCAGTCGCGCGCAGCCACGAAGTGCCCCCGGGCTTCTACAGTCGCCCCTACAGGATGCACACATTGAAGGAGCCACGCCATGTTGACCTTGCGCCGATCTGAAGAACGCGGCTATGCCGACCACGGCTGGCTGCAGAGCTTTCACAGCTTTTCGTTTGCCGAGTATCACGATCCGGCCCACATGGGTTTCGGGCCGCTGCGCGTCATCAACGACGACATGATCGCGCCGGGGCGCGGCTTTGGCATGCACGGTCACCGCGACATGGAGATCGTGACCTACGTGCTGCAGGGAGCGATCTGGCACAAGGACAACCAGGGCAACGATGCGCGCATCGTGCCGGGCGAGGTGCAGCGCATGTCGGCGGGGACCGGCATCCTGCACAGCGAGTTCAACCAGGCGCTGTACGACACCACGCACATGCTGCAGATATGGATTCAGCCTGCGCAGCGGGGTTTGCGTCCGGGCTATGAGCAAAAGGGCTTTGCCGAGGCCGACAAGCGCGGTAGCTTGCGGGTGGTGGCCTCACCCGATGGGCGCGACGGCTCGGTGACCATCCACGCCGATGCCACGCTGTTGGCCGGCCTGTTTGACGGCGACGAGGCGCTGGAGGTGCCGCTGGACGCCGCACGCAAGACCTATGTGCACCTGGCGCGCGGCGAGTTGAGCGTGAATGGCCAGGCCTTGAAGGCAGGCGATGCCCTCAAGCTGGAGGGCGAGAGCCACCTGAGTCTGAGCCAGGGACGCCAGGCCGAAGTGCTGGTCTTCGACCTGGGGGCCTGATCGGGAGCGCGGGCAAGCGTGGTGCTGCCCGCCATCCCAACCCGCTTGGCTCCAGCAGCCTCAGCTCTGTTGGGCTTCGAGCGTGTAGGCCGCGTGGTCGTCCTGGCCGATGGTTTCGACCAGCCAGGGCAACGCCTCGGCCAGCTTGTCGTACAGGGTGTAGGGCGGGTTGATGATGAACATGCCGCTGCCGAACAGGCCGACGCCATCGCGCTCGGCGCCCTTGACGCGCAGCGTGGCGTGCAGCCAGTCAACCTTCGGTAGCTCAGAGGCCAGGCGCTTGAGTTGGGCCGGGAACTGGATGGCTTCACGGCGCGCCACTTCGGGGTACCAGATGGCGTAGGTGCCCGAGGTGAACTTGGGGATCGCGTCCTTCAAGGTCTGCAGGACGCGGCGGTAGTCGTCCTTGATTTCGTAGGGCGGATCGATGTGCACCAGGCCACGACGTGGCGGCGGTGGCAGGCAGCCCTTCAGACTGGCGAAACCATCGGCGCACTGGATGCTGACGCCGCGCTTGACACCAGCGAAGTGGTTTTCCAGCAGCTTGATCTCGGTGGGGTGGAGCTCGAACAGGCGCAGGTGATCGCCTTCGCGCAGCATCTGCGCGGCCAGCTGCGGTGAGCCGGGGTACCACTTGAGCTCGTCACCATCGTTGAGCGCGGCGACCTGTTTGAGCAGGCCGCGCACGGCTTCGGGGATGGACTTGTCGCGGCGCAGCGGCCACAGCGTGGCGATGCCGGTGGCGAATTCGCCGCTCTTGGTGGCGTAGCCGCTGGTGAGGTCGTAAATGCCTCCGCCCGCGTGGGTGTCGACCACCCAGAAGGGTTTGTCTTTGTGCAGCAGGTGCTCAAGCACCTGCACCAGCACCATGTGCTTGAGCACATCGGCGTGGTTGCCCGCGTGGAATCCGTGTCGATAACTGAACATGGCCCAAGCGTAGCGGTTTTATGGCCGCTTGCCTCATCGACCCCACCACATTTTTGGCAATCGAGGGGCCATTCGCTCCGGATTCAAGAGCCCAGGAAGGGGCGTACCGCCTGCAGGGTGGTTTCCGGGTCTTCTTCTTGAGGCAGGTGGCCCAGTTGGGGGAAGGTCACCAGGCGGCAGCGCGGGATGTCTTCGCAAAAGCGTGCGCCCAGATCGGGCGAGATCATCTCGTCACGCTCGCCCCACAGTACCAGGGTGGGCTGGGTGATGCGGCGGATGAGGGGCGCGCTTTCGCCGAAGGTGGCCTGGTCCATGCGCTGGAACAGGGCGCGGCGGTTGCCGACGCGCAGGTTCAGCTCGAAATACCGGTCGATCCGCTCGGGGGTGACCCGCTCCGGTTCGCCGAACACGCTGCGCAGGCTGGCGGCCATCAAGGGGCGGGGCAGGATGCGTTCGGACACCCAGCGCAGGCCACGCATGCTGGCGATCTGAAAGCCCAGGGGCATGGAGAGCACCGCGGGTTGGTAGCCATCGGCATCGATCAGGATCAGCTTTTGAACGCGCTCGGGGGCCAGCAGGGCGGTCTGCCAGGCGATCTCGCCGCCCAGGGCATTGCCGGCGAGCACCACGCGTTTGACTTCCAGGGTGTCGAGCAGGCGAAGGATGAAGCGGGTGTAGACCTCGATGCGGTAGTCGCCTTGGGGGCTGGGGCCTGTCAGGCCGAATCCGGGCAGGTCGACGCTGATCACCCGTCGCTCGCCTTGCAGGGCACCTTGCCAGCCTTCGAAGCTGTGCAGGCTGGACGACATGCCGTGCAGCAGCACGATGGGGGTGGGATCGTTGCGGGGGCCGGTGTCACGGATGTGCACCTGCATGCCGTCGAGTTCGATGAAGCGCGAGGGCTCGGGGGCCCAGCGGGCGACGAGTTCGCCCAGTTGCCGGTCGGGCTCCCAACTCCAGGCCACGGCGCCTGCCAACAGCAAGGCCAGCACGATGGCCGACCACCACAAACGTTTCAACCAGTTCATGTGCGCATCATGCCTGCTGGGCGGGCGAGGTCGTGGCACTGCGGGTGATGCGGGCGATGAAGTCACCGCAGTGTTGCAGGGTCTGGCGGGCCTCCGGCAGCATCAACATGGTGGGCCACACGTGCGGCATCTTGGCTTTGAGGTGCAGTTCGCTGCGCACGCCTTGTGCCTGGGCGCTCTCGTGCAGGCGGGTCGAGTCGGCCAGCAGGATTTCGTGTTCGCTGGCGTGGATCATCAGCGGCGGCAGGCCGTGCAGGTCGGCAAACAGCGGCGAGGCCAGGGGCGTGGTGCTGGACTGACCGGCTAGGTAGAGCGCCGCGGCCTCGGGCAGGGACTCGGGGTTGAACATCACGTCCACATCGGCCTTGGTGCGCATGGTCTCGCCCGAGCAGGACAGGTCGGTCCAGGGGGAGAAGAGCACGGCCCCGGCGGGCAGGGGCAGGCCCTGTTCGCGCGCGGCGAGCATGCAGGCCAGAGCCAGGCCGCCGCCAGCCGAGTCCCCGGCGAACACGACTTCGGAGGGCTGGAAGCCCTGGTCGAGCAATTCCTTCCACCAGGCAACAGCGTCGTTCACGGCGGCCGGGAAGACATGTTCGGGCGCCATGCGGTAATCCACCGACAGCACGCGGGCCTGGGCGGTACGGGCCAGGTAGGCGCAGGTGGGGCGGTGCGTGTCCAGTCCGCAGAAGAAGTAGCCGCCACCGTGGAAGTACAGCACCGTGCGTTGCGGGTGGGCCACGCTGAGCCACTCGGCCGAACACAGGCCCGCGCCCGTGCGCCCTGCCAGCGGCGTGTGCGCGATGTCTTTGGGGGGCGGCGGGTAGCGCTTGGCCATCTTGTTGACCAAGTGCCGCGCCTTGTGCACGTTCAGCGGCCCCCGCCCGGCGCGCTTGAACTGGTAACGCAGGACGAGGTTGGTGAGGACAGCTTGGATGCTCATGCGCGCACGACCCGTAAGTGGAGGGTTTACGTTGTGACAATTAATGTTGTCAAACTATAAGCTGACAATAGGGTCTGTGAATATAGGTCTTCCCATGGACGTCAGTCTTTCCGATACCCCCCCCTTGAACAAGCGTCGCTATGGCGGCGTGTTGCCCGAAGAGCGCCAGCGTCTGCGGCGCGCCAAGCTGATCGAAGGGGCGATCGAGGTGTTTGGCACCAAGGGCTTTCATGGCGCCACGGTGCGCGAGGTGTGCGTGGCCGCCCACCTGACCGAGCGTTACTTTTACGAGTCGTTCAAGACGCTGCCGGAGTTGTTTCTGGCGGCCTACAGCGAGTTGCGTGAGCAGTTGATGGCGCTGACGCTGGCCGCGATGGAGCAGTTGCCGCGTTCGTCCGATCCGTTGGCTTTGCTGGCCCCGGCGATGCGGGTGTTCTTGGTCTTCATCCGCGATGACCCGCGGCGTGGCCGCATCATGCTGGTGGACTCTCTGGCGGTGAGCGACGAGGTGGCTGCGATGAGCGGAGCCACGGCGCGCGACTATTCCGCCTTGCTCAAGCAGCATCTGACCCGTCTGCTGCCCCCAGAGCAACTGGAGGGCATCAGTCTGCCCTTGTTGGCCGACGGCATGATCGGTTTGAATGTGTTGCTGGCAGCGCGCTGGATGCAGCACGGGTTTGTCGAGCCGATCGACAAGGTGGTGCGGACCAATTTGCTGCCCTACCAAGGGTTAATGAATTTGGCCAAATGCAAAAAAGATGAATAACAGCTAAGGTCGGGCCTGGGCGACGTCGCCCGAGAGGAATCCTGACCCATGCAAGAACACTTACCTGACTGGATGGCTTGGCTGGAGCGCCATCCGGTGTCGTACACCGTGCTGGCGCTGGCGGCCTTGCTTGCCCTGGCGTGGCTGGCCGATTGGTTGACCAAGCACATCCTGTTGCGCAGTGTGGATCGGGTGTTGAGGTCCACGACGCTGGCCCATGACCCCGAGGTGAGGGCGCTGCGGGTGATCTCGCGCTTGGCCCATGTGGTGCCGGCTTTGGTGCTGACCTGGGGCATCCAGACCGTGCCCGAGTTGCCGGAGGCGGTGGTGACGGTGGTCCAGAACGTGTGCGGTGCTTTCATCGTGCTGACGGTGGCGCTGGCACTGGCCGGCTTGCTGGACCTGATCAACACCGTGTGGCAACGCCGGCCCGATGCGGCGCAGCGTCCCATCAAGGGCTATGTGCAGGTGGTCAAGATCGTCATCTATGCGCTGGCGGTGATCTTGATGATCGCCACGCTGATCGACCGCTCGCCGTTGATCTTGCTGTCTGGTCTGGGAGCGATGGCGGCGGTGCTGATGCTGATCTTCCAGGACACGTTGCTGTCGTTGGTGGCGAGCGTGCAGTTGAGCTCAAACGACATGGTGCGGGTGGGTGACTGGATCCAGATGCCGCAAATTGGCGTGGACGGTGGCGTGGTCGACATTGCCCTGCACACGGTGAAGGTGCAGAACTGGGACAAGACCATCACCAACATCCCCACCAAGCGGTTGATTTCGGACTCGTTCCGCAACTGGCGGGGCATGACGGAGTCGGGCGGGCGGCGCATCAAGCGCAGTGTCTACCTGGACCAGCAGAGCATCCGCTTTTTGAGCGACGCCGAAGCCCAGGCGCTGAGCCGCTTCGATGTGCTCAAGGACTATCTGGCCGCCAAGGAGGCGGAGTTGGCCGAATGGAACGCCCGCGCGCCGGGCACCGATCGGGATGTGGTGAACCGCCGTCGCGTGACCAACATCGGCATCTTCCGGATGTATGTGGAGCGCTACCTGCGCCGCCAGCCCGGCATCCACCAGGGCATGACGCTGATGGTGCGCCAACTGGACCCCACGTCTGACGGCCTGCCGATGGAGGTGTACTGTTTCACCAACACAACGGAGTGGGTGGCCTACGAGGGCATCCAGTCGGACATTTTCGACCACCTGCTGGCCATCTTGCCGGAGTTCGGCTTGCGGGTGTTCCAGCATCCGTCTGGCGCGGATCTGCGCACGATGGTGGCGCCGCCGCCGTCCACAGCGTCGGACATGGCGGTCGCCAGGCCTGCGGGCTGAGGCGCCCAGGCGCGCCCACCGCTCCCTCAGGCTTGCTCGCGCAGGCCGAACTGGCGCATCAGACGGGCGCGTTGGGCAGGCAGGAAGTTGATGCGCTTGACATCGCCACCCGTCGCGGCGATCACCCGCTTGTCCATGATGGCAAACCAGATGGGCGGCACATAGGCGGCCAGGAACATGCCGAAGTAGCCCGAGGGCAGCGTGGGCAAGTCGGGGAAGTTGCGCAAGGACTGGTAGCTGCGGGTCGGGTTGGCGTGGTGATCGGAGTGCCGCTGCAGGTGGAACACGATCAGGTTGGAGATGATGTGGTTGCTGTTCCAGGAGTGGTGGGGTTCGCAACGCTCGTAGCGGCCATCGGGCAGCTTGCGGCGCAGCAGGCCGTAGTGCTCGATATAGTTGGCCGAGGTCAGCTGAAAGGCGCCCCAGAACGCGACCACTGCGAGCACCGGCACCATCTTCGGGCCGAAGGCCGCGATCAGGCCGCCGTAGAGGCCGAGGGTGACCAGGCCGGCCTGGATGATCTCGTTGTTCAGGCTCCAGGGTGACTGGCCTTGGCGTTCCAGGCGCTCGGTCTCCAGGTCCCAGGCGCGGAAGAAGGCGCCGGGCATCTCGCGGAAGACGAAGCGGTAGATGGTCTCGCCCATCTTGGAAGAAGCCGGATCCTCTGCGGTGGCCACGTGCCGGTGGTGTCCGCGGTTGTGCTCGATCGAGAAGTGGCCGTAGCCACCCAGCGCGGAGTTGAACAGACCGAGCTTGCGGCCCAGCCAGTCCTTCTTGTGCCCCAACTCGTGGCTGAGGTTCAGGCCAAAGCCCAGCATGGAACCCGTGATGATCGTGGTGGCCAGCCAGGCCATCCAGGACAGTTCATGCGTGGCCACGAAGATGCAGTTGAACAGCAGGCTGCCCCACAGCACGGGCACCACGGCGTAGTTGATCCAGCGGTAGTAGCGGTCAGCCTCCAGGCGCGGCACCACGGATTCGGGCGGGTTGCTCAGGTCTTCGCCCAACAGCCAGTCCAGCAGGGGGATGACGCCGTAGAAGAACCCGAAGGCCACGAAATACCAGGCCTCCGAGGTGGCGCCCAGCAGATGCGCCACCGGGCCGATGGTGACGCCTGCGGGGCCGATCACCGACAGCAGCCACATCAGGCGTTTGCGGTCACGGTAAACAGGGGTTTGGTCGGTCGGGTGTGGCAGAACGGCGCTCATGCAGATGTCTCCTCATTGGGTTTGAACCATGGGCACATCTTGCGTTTCAGGCTTGACGCACGACACCGTTTGTGCTGGCACAATATCGTCATATTGTGACAATGGCGCCGCGCTGAAACGATGTCGATGCACCCGCCAGACCGCTGGCTTCAACCTTCGCTGCACCCGGTCTATGTGCGCCTGTTGTGCGCCGAGTTGCGGCGTCGGGGTTTCAGCGAGGCCGAGATCCTGCAGGGCACGCGTTTGAGCTGGGACGAACTGCACGCCAGCAACCTTTTCCTGAGCCTGGAGCAGGTGCGCCGCGTGGTGCTGCGGGCTCTGACCTTGAGTGGGTGCCCGTGGTTGGGGCTGGTGGTGGGGCAGAGCACGCAGTTGTCTGCCCACGGCGCACCGGGGTATGCGGCCATGGCCGCCCGCGATGTCGGGCAGGTGCTGATGGTGATGCAGCGCTTTGTGGCCCTGCGCCAGCGTGTGGCCCACTTCGAGGTGCAGACCGAGGGGGGGCTGGCCCTGCTGTTGCGTGAAGACCTGGTGGCCGATGAGTTTCGAACCTACCTGATGGGTCATTTCGCGGCGGCCATGGTTCGCTTGATGGAGACGATCACGGGACAGGATCTGCGCTCGCGTATCACCATCCAATGGCCTTTCGGTGAACCTGCATGTGCGCAGGCCTACCGTGAGTTCTGCCCGCAGAGCACCTTTGGAGCGCCGGCCTTGCGCATTGAGCTGCCAGTGGATTTGCTGACCTGTCCGAGTCTGGCGCCCGATGCCGAGGCTTACCGCGTGGCCTGGCGCGATTGCGAGCGCTTGCTCACCCAGCAGGAGAAGGGCACGGTGACGGCGCGTGTGCAAGCGCGTCTGATCGCCTGTGAGGGACAGTACCCTACGCTGGCGCAGATGGCCGAGCTCGAACACGTGTCGGCCCGCACCCTGATCCGGCATCTGCGCGAAGAAGGCGTGACCTATCAGCAATTGCTCGACGGCGTGCGGGAGGAGCTGGCCTGCTGGCTGCTGGTGCGAACGCCTCTCAGTGTGGAGGCCATCGCTGAACGCCTGGGCTACCAGGACACTTCCAACTTCAGCCGGACCTTCCGGCGCTGGCTGGGCATGACGCCGCGTGAGTTTCGGGGGGCGACCGACGGTCTCAGCGCATCGGACTGATTCGCGAGCCCCAGGCTTCTTACAATGGCCAGATGCCTTTCGTTCACCTGCGCTCCCACTCCGAATATTCCGTTGTCGACGGCACTGTCCGCATCGACGACCTGGTCAAGGCCGCGGCCAAGGATGGCCAGCCTGCCGTCGCCGTCACGGACCTGAGCAACCTGTTCGGGGCGCTCAAGCTGTACAAGAGCGCGCAGAAGAAGGGGGTGCAGCCCATCATCGGCGCCGATGTGTGGCTGGAGCCCGAGGAACCTGGCAAAGCGCCCACGCGGCTGTTGCTGCTGGTCCAGAACCGTCAGGGCTATCTGCGCTTGTCGGAGTTGCTGGGTGAGGCCTGGACTGCGCCGGGTCAGCGCAGCCATGCCTGGGTGTACTGGGCCTCGCTGTGCGAGCGCAACGAGGGGCTGATCTGCCTGTCGGGGGCCGAAATGGGCCTGGTCGGTCAGGCGCTGTCGCATGGCGACGTGCCCAAGGCTGAGGCCCAGGCGCGCAAGCTGGCGGCCGCCTTCCCGAACCGCTTCTACATTGAGCTGCAGCGCAGTGGGCACGCCACGAACGAGCCCTACATCCGGGCTGCTGTGCCGCTGGCGGCGCGGCTGGGTCTGCCCGTGGTGGCCACCCACCCGATCCAGTTCCAGGAGCCCGATGATTTCGAGGCGCACGAAGCGCGCACCTGCATTGCCGAGGGCGAGACCCTGGGCAACCCCAAACGCATCAAGCGCTTCACGCGCGAGCAGCATTTCAAGACCACGGCCGAGATGGAGGCGCTGTTCGCCGACATCCCCTCGGCGATTGCCAACACGGTCGCGATTGCACGCCGTTGCGCGCTGACCCTGGTGTTGGGCAAGCCGCAGCTGCCCAACTTCCCGACGCCGATCATGCCCAACGGCGAGCCGCAGCCCATGGAGGACTACTTCCGCGAGCTGTCGCACGAGGGCCTGGAAGAGCGCCTGCTGCACCTGTTCCCGGACGAGGCCGAGCGCAACGCGCAGCGCCCAACCTATGTGGAGCGTTTGGACTTCGAGATCAACACGATTTTGAAGATGGGCTTCCCGGGCTACTTCCTGATCGTGCAGGACTTCATCAACTGGGCCAAGAACAACGGCTGTCCGGTGGGGCCGGGCCGGGGTTCGGGCGCAGGCTCGCTGGTGGCGTATGCGCTCAAGATCACCGACCTGGACCCGCTCAAGTACAACCTGCTGTTCGAGCGCTTCCTGAACCCCGAGCGGGTCTCGATGCCCGACTTCGACATCGACTTCTGTCAGGGCAACCGCGACCGCGTCATCGACTACGTGAAGGACCGCTACGGGCGCGATGCCGTCTCGCAGATCGCCACCTTCGGCACGATGGCCGCCAAGGCCGCGCTGCGCGACGTGGGCCGCGTGCTGGGCATGGGTTATGGCCATGTTGACAGCATCGCCAAGCTGATTCCGGCGCCGCCGGGCAAGACCGTGACACTGGCGCGTGTGCCCGAGAACCCCGATGGCGGCGTGATCTACGCCCGCAAGGAAGCGCCCGAGCTGGAAGAGCGCGAGAAGGCCGAAGAGGAGGTGGCCGCCTTGCTGGAGCTGGCCATGCGTGTGGAAGGCATGGTGCGCAACATTGGTATGCACGCCGGGGGCGTGCTGATCGCGCCGGGCAAGATCACCGACTTTTGTCCGCTGTACATGCAGCCCGGCAGTGACTCGGCCGTGAGCCAGTACGACAAGGACGATGTGGAAGCCATCGGCCTGGTGAAGTTCGACTTTCTGGGTCTGGCCACGCTGACCATTCTGGAGCTGGCCAAGGACTACATCGTCGCGCGGCACCCGGATCAGAAGGACTTCGACTTCGCCAAGATCCCGCTGGACGACGCCAAGTCCTACCGGCTGCTGTCCGAAGGCAAGACCGTGGCCGTGTTCCAGCTGGAATCGCGCGGGATGCAGGGCATGCTGCGTGACGCCAAGCCCAGCGTCTTCGAGGACATCATCGCCCTGGTGGCGCTGTACCGTCCCGGCCCCATGGACCTGATCCCATCCTTCTGCGCGCGCAAGCACGGCAAGGAAGAGGTGACCTACCCGCACCCGCTGATGGAGACGGTGCTCAAGGAAACCTACGGGATCATGGTGTACC
>JAJUGJ010000018.1 GCA_029268225.1 Burkholderiales bacterium
GATGCGGGCCACGGCGATGGTGCGCACGAACTCCAGCGGATCCAGGGGCGGCGTGCCGGCGAGGGGCGTGCCCTCGACCTGCACCAGGTTGTTGATGGGCACCGACTCCGGATAGGGATCGAGGTTGGCGAGCTGGGCGATGAGCGCCGCCCGGTCCCGGGCTTCCTCGCCCATGCCGACGATGCCGCCACTGCACACCTTCAGATTGGCCTTGCGCACGTGTTCGAGCGTGTGCAGGCGGTCTTCCAGGTCGCGCGTGGTGATGATGTCACCGTACAGCTCGGGGGCGGTGTCGAGGTTGTGGTTGTAGTAGTCCAGGCCGGCGTTCTTGAGCGACTGGGCTTGCGAGTCGGTCAACATGCCCAGCGTGCAGCAGGCCTCCAGACCTTCCTGCTTGATCACGCCGATCAGCTCGGCCACCTTTTCGATGTCGCGGTCTTTGGGGGCACGCCAGGCGGCGCCCATGCAGAAGCGGCTGGCGCCGGCATCGCGCGCAGCGATCACGGCCTCGCGCACCTCGTCGGGCGACATCAGCTTGCTGGCCTCCACACCGGTGTCGTACGACGCCGATTGGGGGCAGTAGCCGCAGTCTTCGGGGCAGCCGCCGGTCTTGACCGACAACAGGGTGGCGTGCTCGATCTCGTTGGCGTCCCAGTGGGCGCGGTGCACCTGTTGGGCCTGCCACAGCAGGTCGTTGAAGGGCAGGTTGAACAGCTCCAGCACCTTGGCGCGGGGCCAGCGGCCTTCGGCGAAGTCTGGGTCCGTGCAGGCGCCACCGCAGCCGTGGCTGTTGAGCACCGACTTCGGCGGCACGAGCTTGATGGGCTTGGCCGAAGGGTCGGCGGCCGGGGCTGCAGAAGACGAGGTCGTGCACTGGGACATGGCGAGGTCCGCGCCTGAACGCGGTTGGAGTTGAAACACAAGCGGGTGCCAGTTTAGTCTCCTTGCCGGGTGACTGGCTTGACGTCATCAGCAATGTGTTGACGCAACATGGGCATTGCGTCAGCGGTAAGCTTCGCACCATGCGTTTTGAACACCTCATTGAAGTCAATGCCCCGGCGGCCAGCCTGCAACTGGTGGCACCCACTTTCACGCGTGAGCAACTCTGGCAGGGGTTGATGCTGCGGGTCCAGCAGCCGCAGCGCTTTCCCATGGGGCCGGAGTCCTGCACCTGCCGCGAGACCGAGCCGGGCGTCTATGCGCGCACCCAGGTGTTTGGCCCGCACACCCTCCATGATGTGGTGGTGGCCCGGCCGCATGCGGAGGTGGTGTTCACGCCTCAAGCCCATGGTGACACCGCCCCGATCCGGCTGACGATCCGCATCGAGGAGCCTCAGCCGGGGCAGATGGTGCTGCGCTTCGTGTATGAGGCCCTGGCCGAGCAAACAGACGAAGAGCGCTATTACAACGAGTACCGTCACAACGCCTGGCTGCACAACGACCGCGACATGGTGCGCACGCTGCGCCAGTGGTTGTCGGACGAAGGGCTGTGAGCGTCAGGCCGCTGGGGCGTCGGCGGCAGGCAGGCGCACGCTGAAGCTGGTGCCCACACCGGGCTCGCTCGACACGCTCACGCTGCCCTGCATCCGCTCCACCAGTTGCTTGACGATGTAGAGCCCCAGCCCCGTGCCTTCTGCATGAGGCACGGCGGAGGGCAAGCGCTTGAACGGCTGGAAAAGTTGGACCGCCTCTTCGGCGCGCATGCCGATGCCGTTGTCACCGATGTCGATGACGATCTCGTCGCCTTCCTGCCGGGTGTCGATCGTGGCGTGTCCGTGCAGACGGTTGTACTTGCAGGCATTGCTCAGCAAGTTGATGACGATCTGTCTCAGCCGCTGGGCATCGACCTGGGCATACAAGGGGGTGTCAGTGACCCGGTTCAGGAGCGTGACCTGGTGCTGCTGGCGGGCGGCCTCCAGCAGGGGGAGGCAGTCCCGCACCAGGCCGTTGATGTCCACGCGCTCCAGGTGCAGGCTGATTTCGCCGGCTTCGACCTTGGACAGGTCCAGCACGTCTTCGATGAGGGAGAGGAGTTGGCGGCCGGCGGTCAGGATCCAGTGAATCTGGCGCCGCTGTGTGTCGGTCAGCGGGTGTTGCCCGTCCAGGTCCAGCAGTTGCGCAAAGCCCAGGATGGCATTCAGCGGGGTGCGCAGTTCGTGGCTCAGTCTGGACAGAAACTCGCGCTGCGCCTGCGCCACCCGTTCTGCCGCATGGCGTTTCAAGGCTTCTTCGGCTTGGGTGGCCGCATCGGTCACGTCCCGCAGCACCCCGATCAGGCTGGTGCGCTCGTGCCGGTCGGCCAGGATGCGCCGGCCACTGGCTTCCAGGGTCCGCACCTGGCCATCTGCGTGACGCACACGGTAGGTGATCCGGTAGTCGTCGCCCACCCGCAGGGCCTGCTCCACTTCCTGTCGGGTGCGCAGGGCATCCTCTTCAACGATGAGCGCCCGCACACTGTCGCGTGACAGGGTGCGCGGTTGCTCGCCCAGGCCATGCATGGCCGCGGCGGTGCCGTCCAACTGGATGTCCCCGGTGGCCGCGTCCATCTGATAGAGGCCCAGGCCCGCGGCATGGGAGGCCAGCTCCCAGCGTCGGTGGGCTTCGGTCAGTGCGCGGGTGTAGTGGGTCTGCTCGCGCAGGCTGCGCCGGATCAGCAGCGCGCTGATGAGCGCCAGCACGGCCGCAATCAGGCCGATGCCGATCTGCAGCAGCAAGGTGGTGGTGCGTGCCGCCCGCGCCCAGGAGTGGGCCAGGTCGAGGTTGGTGGCACGCAAGGTGGCATCGATGGCATTGATGCGCTGCAGGATGGCTGGCGTGTCGGTGATGGTCGGATCGAGGCCGGCTTGGGCGGCGGCCCGCAGGTGCTGGGCTTCCTGCTCCAGCCTTTGCATCATGGCGTCGGTCTGACGCCATCCCATGCGCGTGGTGTTGGACATGAAGCGCTGTCCAAACCAGCGGTACAAGCGGAGCATGGCCGCCACGTCCTCGGGCTCTCGCCCGGCCGCGATCATCAGCTTCTCGACTTCGGGCAGGGCGTCCGGTCCGTGTTGCAGCAGCAGGCGCCTCGTTTGCTGCGCGCTCTCGGGGATGCGCATGGCCTCGCAGTAGAGTTGCCAGTCACTGTCGCGCCGATCGTGGGCGTAACGCAGCAGGGCGTTGATGGCCTGCAGGTGCACATTGGCTGTCTGGTTGGCGCTGCGCTCGAATGCCCGCACGGCCGCCTGAACCTGCACGGCGGCCATGGCCAGCCCGGTCACCAGCACCAACACCAGCAGGGGGATGATCATCAGCGCAACGTGTTGGCGTTGCGCTGTGGGCAGGACGGCATGCAGGGGGCGGGACATCATGTGAGGGCGGCAGGTTCCCAGGCTTTCGATGGCGGTGTCCGCGCGTGGCCGAATTCCTGGGTGTCCAGTTTAGGCGGCCATCATCCCTGGCGCCATCCTCTGATCTCGGTGCTTGCCCGGGTGTGCTCGGGCAAACAAGGGTGGGGCAGGCGCGTGGGGGGCAGGCGGGGCGACTGGTGGCCGTGTTGCCAGGCTTGTTGCAAAGCCGGACGCCGGGTGAGCATCTCGGCGAGGTTGTGCCCCATGCCTCGCACGATGCAGACGGTGGCGGGGCGGCAGGCTGCTGTGGCGGCCACGTCCTCGGGCGTGAGCAGGCCGCCGATGGCCACCACCGGCACCGGGCTGTGTTGCACCCACCAGTTCAGGTTGTCGGGGCCTTGGGGATGCCAGGGCATGTCTTTGGTGGTGGTGGGCTGCACCGGCCCACAGGCAATCAGGCTGGCGCCACAGCCTGCGGCGCGTGCGAATTCCCAGAGGCTGTGTGAGCTCACCCCCAGCATGATGCGGTGACGCGCGGCCAGCAGGGCTGTGTGGTCGGCGGTGTCCAGGCTCAGCAGGTCTTCCTGCCCGAGGTGCACGCCCAACGTGCCAGGCTGCGGGGCGCGTTCCAAGGCGGTCAGCGTCTCACGCCAGTGGTCATTGACGAAGAGCCGAGCCTCGTGCGCCTGGCAATGCGCCAGACTCTCTTGCAGATGGGGCATCAGGCTCTGCGGGGCCTTGTGGCGCAATTGCAGGCATCGCCACCCCGCTTGCAAGGCGTCGCGCAGAGAGAGGCTGTCCGCGACGATGCCATACAGCCCATCGCTCGGGGGGCGGAAGGGCTGGAACAGCGGTGTCTGCGACTCTGCGCAGCCGTCCACCTGCAGTCGCCAGGGCAATGCCTCCCCCAGTCCGAGCCAGGGGAGCGGCGCGCCGCCCGTCCCAGAGCCAAGGCCAAAGTCGGCATGCGCCATGACCGGCCCGGGGCCCTGGCCGGCAGGGTGGGCGCGCACCAAGGCATGGTGAACGAGCATCTTGGCCAGCACGATGGCATCGGCCTCGGCGTGGCCGAGCGACCAGGCTGCGGCCACCGCACTGGCGAAGGTGCAGCCCGTGCCATGGGTGTGGCGGGTGGGCACGCGGGGGGCGGTCAGCCAGCCACGGGCCTGGGGCGTCTCCATCCAGTCCAGGCAGTGTGCGGAGGCTGGCGCATCGGGGGGCGCCAGGTCATCGCCCCCGGTGATCACCACGCTGCGCGCGCCCTGTTCCCGCAAGGCGCGGGCCATGCCGGGCAAGGCGTCCGTGGGGACATCGTGAGGTGCGGGCCATCCCAGTAGCCTGCAGGCCTCGGCACGGTTGGGGGTGAGCACGGTGGCGCGGGGCAGCAGCCGGGTCCGGTACGCAGCCACGATGGCGTCATCGCTGAAGGCGGCGCCGCCTGCGCTGGCGCCCAGCACGGGGTCCACCACCAGGGCGAGATGCTCATGTGGGTCTACGCCTGCTGGTGCCCGGGCACGTTCATGGTCGATCCAGCGTGCCACGAGCTCGATGGCCGCGACACTGCCCAGCAAGCCTGTCTTGATGGCCCGCGGCCGAAGATCGCTCGACAGGGCTTGCAGTTGGCGTTCCAGTTGGTCCGCGGGAAGGGGGAGGACGGCCTCGACCCCCTGAGAGTGCTGCGCGGTGACGGCACTGACCACGGGACACAGGTGCACGCCCAGGGCATCGGCGGCACGTTGATCGGCGCTCAGCCCGGCCCCTCCGGCCGAATCCTGGCCTGCGATGCTCCAGATGACGGGGGGGCGGCCGGGACGGGCAACTGGTTCGGGGTGATTCAGGGGCATCATGGCAGCACAAAGGGTTGCCCACTGACGGGGGTGGAGGCGATGGCGACGTCGCTGGGACTCATCAGTCCGGCGCGGAACCCGTCGCGGCCTGCCATCACCGCGCGGCGAAAGGCCCTCGCCATGCGCACCGGGTCGAGCGCTTGAGCGACGGCCGAGTTCAGCAGCACGGCGTCCATGCCCAACTCCATCGCCGCCGCCGCATGTGAGGGCGCACCCAGGCCGGCATCCACCACCAGGGTGACGTCTGGCAATCGCGCCCGCAGGGTGCGCAGCGCCCAGGGATTGAGCAGGCCCATGCCGGAGCCGATGGGGGCGGCCCAGGGCATCAGAATGCGGCAGCCGGCATCGATCAGCCGATGCGCGCTGACCAGGTCATCGGTGCAATAGGGCAGCACCTCGAAGCCATCGCGGGTGAGCTGTGCGGCGGCCGCGACCAGCTCGAAAGGGTCTGGCTGCAAGGTGTGCTCGTCACCCACCACCTCCAGCTTGATCCAGTGGGTCCCCAGCAGCTCGCGCGCCATGTGGGCCAGGGTGATGGCTTCTTGGGCGCTGCGACAGCCGGCCGTGTTGGGGAGCAGGTGCGCACCGTGCGCCCGTGCGGTGTCTCGGATGATCTGCACGAAGCCGTTGTCGCGGCCCTCGTGCGTCCCCAGCGTGCGCTTGAGGCCCAGCGTCAGCACCTGGCTGCCGGAGGCCTCGATGGCTTGGCGCAGCACCTCGGGGGAAGGGTAGCCTGCGGTGCCCAGCAGGAAGCGGCTGTGCAGCACGGTGTCGCCAATGCGCCAGGTGTCGGGCAGGGTGAGGGATGTCATGTTCAACCTCCAGTGATGGGGGCAAAGCACAACACGGTGTCGCCCTCTGCCAAAACGTGAAGAAGCCGCTCACCGCGTGGCACGAATCGGCCATTGACTGCCGTGGCAACCTGGTGAGGGTGTTGATATGGGCTCAAGAGATGAGCCAGTGCGTCATCAAGGGTGCTGCCGCAAGGCAGTCGCAACGCACCTTGATCGGTCTGGATGGTGATGTGTTCAGCCATGGTGGGGCAACAACAAGGTGGACGTGTCGGGGATCAACTGGAGGTGGGTGAGCGCCTCGTGCACCAGAGACGGCGCCAGCAGCCAGCCGTGGCGGTACAGGCCGTTGATCCGGGTGAGGCCCGTTTCGGTGTGGATCTCTGGCCGGTTGTCGGGCAAGGCAGGGCGCAGGTTGGTGTCCATCCGCGCAATGCGCGCTTCGGCAAGACCGGGCAGCACGCTGTGGGCGGCCGCCATCAACTCGACGGCGCTGCGCAAAGACATCGCAGAGCGGTCTTCACTCTCCAGTTCGCTGGCCCCCACCAGCACGAGGTCGCCTGGACGTGGGACGATGTAGACCCGGTGTCGGGGGTGCAGCAGGCGCACCGGCCGTCGCAAGTCCACGCCGGGCGCATGCAACCAGACGAGCTCGCCGCGTACGCCTCGCACAGCGCATTCAGGGCGTGCGCCCACCCCACGGACATCGAAGACCTGATCGAAGCCCCGCAGCGTGGCTTCACCGGCCAGTCCCAGCGTGCCAGGTCGCACGGTCTCGACGTTGGCGCGCCAGTGCCACTGCACGCCCTCGGCATCGGCCTGCAAGGTTTGCAGGGCTTGCACGGTGTCGATCTGGCCTTCACCGGGCAGCATCCAGGCATGCAGCGGGCCTGTGCTGCTGTGCAGATCGGGCTCCAGGGCGCGCAGCGCCGGGGCATCCAGGGGGTGTGGCTGCTGTGGCCAGTCCTGTGCCCGCGCCAGTGCGCACAAGCGATTCAGGACGCGGTGGGCGGCCCCCAGGTCCGATCGGTGTGTCACCATCAGGCTGCCTTGCCGCGCAAAGTGGGGGGCCGGGCTGCGCCGACGGGCCCACGCAGCGCACAGCGCTTCCCAGTGCCTCAGGCTGTCCCAACCGCGGGCCGCCAGTTCGGGGTCGGCGGTTTCCAGCTCGGCCAGCGGGCTGAGCATGCCCGCGGCGGTGAAGCCGGCGGCACCGAGGCCGTCAAACCTGGGGGCCGGCCCAGGAGCGGGGTCGAACACGCTGACAGCATGTCCCTGCCGGGACAGGGTCCAGGCCAGAAGGCGTCCCAGCAGTCCGGCGCCGGCAATGCCAATGTGAGCGGCGCCGCGGCGTGTGCGCGCCGGCTTCAAGGTGTCGGAAGGCATCCTTGGCTCCCGGCCCGCTCAGGCGCGATCGTCCGCAGGCTGGATTGGGATGTAGAGCGCGCCGCCAACCTGCCGGAACGCCTCGGATTGCTCGGCCATGCCCAGGGCCAGGGCTTCGCTGTCGTTGACGCCTTGCGCCGCGGCAAAGTCGCGCACCTCCTGGGTGATCTTCATCGAGCAGAACTTGGGGCCGCACATCGAACAGAAATGCGCGACCTTGGCCGCGTCCTTGGGCAGCGTCTCGTCGTGGAAGTCGCGCGCGGTTTCCGGGTCCAGCCCGAGGTTGAACTGGTCCTGCCAGCGGAAGTCGAAGCGCGCTTGCGAGAGCGCATCGTCGCGGGCGCGAGCGCCAGGATGGCCCTTGGCGATGTCGGCCGCGTGCGCGGCGATCTTGTAGGCGATCAGCCCCTGTTTGACATCGTCGCGGTTGGGCAGGCCCAGGTGCTCTTTGGGGGTCACGTAGCAGAGCATGGCCGTGCCCATCCAGCCGATCATGGCCGCACCAATGGCGCTCGCGATGTGGTCGTAGCCCGGGGCAATGTCGATGGTCAAGGGGCCCAGGGTGTAAAAGGGCGCCTCATGGCAGTGCTTGAGCTGCTCGTCCATGTTGGCCTGGATCAGGTGCATCGGCACATGGCCCGGGCCTTCGATCATGGTCTGCACGTCGTGCTGCCAGGCGATCTGGGTCAACTCGCCCAGCGTCTTCAGCTCGGCGAACTGCGCTTCGTCATTGGCATCGCTCAGCGAGCCGGGGCGCAGACCATCTCCCAGTGAGAAGGTCACGTCGTAGGCCTTCATGATCTCGCAGATTTCTTCAAAGTGCGTGAACAGGAAGTTCTCGCGGTGGTGGGCGATGCACCACTTCGCCAGGATCGATCCGCCCCGCTAGACGATGCCCGTGCGCCGGCTGGCCGTCAGGTGGATGAAGGGCAGGCGCAGGCCTGCGTGGATGGTGAAATAGTCCACCCCCTGCTCGGCCTGCTCGACCAGCGTGTCGCGGAAGATGGCCCAGCTGAGGTCTTCGGCCACACCTCCCACCTTTTCCAGCGCCTGGTAGATGGGTACCGTACCGATCGGCACCGGGCTGTTGCGCACGATCCAGTCGCGCGTGGTGTGGATGTGCTTGCCGGTGGACAGGTCCATCACCGTGTCGGCGCCCCAGCGGATCGACCACACCAGCTTCTCCACCTCCTCTTCGATCGACGAGGTCACCGCCGAGTTGCCGATGTTGGCATTGACCTTCACCAGGAAGTTGCGGCCAATGGCCATCGGCTCCAGTTCGGTGTGGTTGATGTTGGCCGGGATCACGGCGCGGCCGCGTGCCACCTCGTCGCGCACGAACTCCGGTGTGATCTTGCGCGGGATCGTCGCGCCCATCGGGTTGCCGCGCAGACGGCTTTCGCGTTCGGCGTCCACGCCGTAGTGGCCTCGCCAGTCCTCCGCCTGGTCCAGGCGACGCTGGTTCTCGCGCAGGGCGACGAACTCCATCTCGGGCGTCACGATGCCGCGGCGGGCGTAGTGCATCTGCGTGACGTTGGCACCCGCCTTCGCCCTGCGTGGCGTGCGTTGCAAGCCTGCCGTGGCCGCGCGCAAGGCGGCCATGTGTGCGTCGTGACGCTCGCCGGGTTGGAGGCCATCGTCTCGTGCCTGCACGTCGCGACCCGCATAAGTCTGCGTGTCGTCGCGGGCGACCACGGCGGCCTCACGCACGCGAGGCAAGCCACGGGTCACGTCGATGTCGACAGCCGGGTCGGTGTAGGGGCCGGAGCTGTCATACAGGCTCACGCATTCCCCGTTGCTCAGGCTGACCTCACGCATTGGCACGCGCACACCGGCATGGTGCCCGGTCACGTACACCTTGCGCGACGCGGGCAGGGGCGCACGCGTCAGGCGGGTCAATTCGGCCAGCGCCTGCTGGGCTACGATCGGATCGGGGGCATTCATGGGCATCTCTCCTGGGCAGCAAGTGGGCAACACAAGCTCCGAGGGACGCCGCAAGAGGCCGTCAACGGATGGGCGAGGGTGGACAGCAGGGGCCTTGCCAGCGGCGGAATGCAGCGCGCTGGAAGGGCTGCATCCACCTTCGGCTCCGGGACGGGCCTCTGGCAGAGACGGCTCTTCTTTCGCCGGTATGAACCGGATCAAGTTCAGCGGGTTCGGCACGGTGCCGTCTCAGCGCCCACACACATCGCGTGTGCGGCGCACCCCGGAGCAGGTCGCAGTGTACGTCCTCGCGGCCGGCGCGCACAAGCCGACAAAACCGATCGAGGGGCCGTGGCGGGTCGGGGGCGGCAGAACCTGTTCATGGGGGGTGTTTACCCCACGCGGAAGAGGGATGCTTCTCAAGCAGCACTTCCAGACCCATTCGCAGGTTGTTGATTCATAACGACTTTTTCTCGCCAAATTTGCGCTCAAATCACCTGTAAGTCTTTGATTTCATTGGAATTTTTTCGCTTCTGGACTGTTCGGAAGCTCCGGCATCGGGTAAAGTGGGATTTAGTGCAAATTCGTGGGGTTTTGTGTGAGTCTGGTCTTTCAGGGAGCATCGGCGCTGTCGCTGGACGCCAAGGGACGCTTGGCCGTCCCGGCGCGCCATCGCGACGCCCTGCAGGCCCTGTGCAATGGCCAGCTCACCCTCACCAAGCACCCCGAAGGCTGTCTGATGGTCTTTCCGCGCCCAGCGTGGGAGGTCTTTCGTGACAAGGTCGCTGCCTTGCCCATGTCTGCCTCGGGCTGGAAGCGCATCTTTCTGGGCAATGCCCAGGATGTGGACATCGATGGCGCCTCCCGTGTGCTGGTCGCCCCCGAACTGCGCGCCGCCGCCGGCCTGAGCAAGGATGTGATGCTGCTGGGCATGGGCAGCCACTTCGAGTTGTGGGATGCGCAGCGCTACGCCGCGCACGAGGCCGAAGTCATGGCGCAAGCCATGCCCGACGTGCTGCAGGACTTCTCCTTCTGACGCGATGCAACAGGTCACTACACCTTGGCAGCATCGGACCGTTCTGCTGCACGAGGCAGTCGATGGTTTGTGGGACCCCGCCGTCGGTCCGCACCCCCAGGGCGTCTACGTGGACGCCACCTTCGGGCGCGGCGGTCACTCGCGTCTGATCCTGTCCAAGCTGGGGCCTGAGGCTCGCCTGATCGCGCTCGACCGCGATCCCGAGGCCATTGCCCACGCCACGCAGGGGCCCGATGCCATCACCGACCCGCGCTTCCAGATCGTGCACGCGCCGTTCTCGTCGTGGGCCGAGGTCATCGCCGACCTGGGTCTGGGTCCGGTGCAGGGTTTGCTCATGGACATCGGCGTGTCGTCCCCCCAGATCGACAACCCTGAGCGTGGGTTCAGTTTCCGTTTCGATGCGCCGCTCGACATGCGCATGGACACCACTCAGGGCGAGAGCGCGGCCGATTTCCTGGCCCGGGCCTCGGTCGACGAACTGACGGAGGTGATTCGCACCTATGGAGAAGAACGGTTTGCTTGGCCCATTGCAAAGGCGCTTGTCGCTCGTCGCGATGAAGGCCAGCCTGTGCGCACCACAGGCGAGTTGTCCGCGGTCGTGGCTCGTACGGTCAAAACCCGTGAAGTCGGTCAAGACCCCGCCACCCGTACCTTCCAGGCTCTTCGGATTCACGTCAACCGCGAGCTCGGGGAGCTCGAAGACGCGCTGGCCTCTGCCCTGAAGATGCTGGCGCCGGGCGGACGTCTGTCCGTCATCAGCTTCCACTCTTTGGAAGACCGCATCGTCAAGACCTTCATTGCTAAGCACAGCAAGGACGAGGTCGATCGCCGCGTGCCGTTTGCGGCGCCCAAGCCCCTGATGCTGCGTGCCATCGGCCGCATCAAGCCCTCCGAGGCCGAGGTCAGTGGCAACCCGCGCTCGCGCTCGGCCGTGCTGCGTGTGGCCGAACGCACCGAGGTGCCTTGGTCGCCCGATCCTGAAGTGGGCGGTGGGCGTGCGCCTCGTGGCAAGACCGGTGGCGCCAAGGGCGCGAAGGCCGGTGGACGAGGGGGGCGTCGATGACCCAGCGTCTCAACATCGCCCTCGTCGTGGCCTTGCTGCTGAGCAGTTTCTGGCTCATTGGCAGCAGCCATGAATCGCGTCGCCTGTTCGTGGCGCTGGAGAAGGCGCGTGCCCAGGCCAGCGAGTTGCAGATCGAATTCGAGCGCCTGCAGGTTGACAAGCGCGCTCAGGCCACCCCCCTGCGTGTCGAAAAGCTCGCGCGCGACAGGCTCAAGATGTTCGACAACTCACCGGCACGCACCCACTATGTGGCGCTGTCCGAGTCGGGCAAGGTCTTGTCGTCCTCGCCGGCCAAGGTGCAGGAGGTGGCCCCATGAGCCGCCTGTCCGAGCTCTGGCGTCGCCTGTTCCACCGCCCGCGCAAGCAGGGGCCGGCGGCCATGCCCACCATGCGCTACGCCACCAGCCCGCTGCTGGCCTCGCGCACCCCCGTGTGGCGCGTGAAGTTCCTCATTGGTGGCATTGGCCTGGGCTTCGCCGTGCTGATCGGGCGCGCCGCCTGGATCCAGATCATCCACAACGACTTCTTTCAGCAGCAGGGCGCCAACCGCTACGAGCGTCGCATCGAGCTGCAGGCCAACCGCGGGCGCATCCTCGACCGCAATGGCGAACTGCTGGCGTCGAGCGTGCCGTCGCCTTCGCTGTGGGCCATCCCCAAGGACCTCAAGGCCACGCCTGAACAGGTTCGTGAGCTGGCCCGTCTGCTGAACATGCCGCAGGCTGACCTGCAAAAGCGACTGAAGTCCAATCCCAACTTTGTCTGGCTGCGCCGCAAGGTGGACGACGAGGTCGCGCAGTCGGTGGCCGCGCTCAAGATCAAGGGCGTGTACGAGTTGCGCGAGTGGAAGCGCCAGTACCCCGAAGGCGAGGCCGCGGCCCATGTGGTCGGCTTCACCAACATCGAAGACGAGGGCCAGGAAGGCATCGAGCTGGCCTACCAGAACCAGCTGGCCGGCCGCGATGGCTCGCGCCACGTGATCAAGGACCGCCTGGGCCGTGCGGTGGAGTCGGTGGGCGAGCTGGTGCCGGCCGAAGACGGCCAGGCGGTGCAGCTCTCGCTGGACGCGAAGATCCAGTTTTACGCTTACCAGAGCATCCGCGATGCCGTGAAGCTGCACAAGGCCAAGGCTGGCAGTGTGGTCGTGCTCGACGCCGTGCGTGGCGAGGTGCTGGCGCTGGCCAACGTGCCCAGCTACACCCCGGAAGACCGCCGCAACCTGACGGGGGCGCAGTTGCGCAACCGCGCGCTGACCGACACCTTCGAGCCCGGCTCGACCATGAAGCCCATCACGGTCGCGCTGGCCCTGGAGACCCGGCGTGTGCGGCCGACCACCGTGCTGGAAACGGCCTCGGGGCGCTTCACCATCGACGGTTCGACCATCTCGGACACCCACCCGAAGGGCGACCTCACGGTGGCCCAGGTCATCCAGAAGTCCAGCAACGTCGGCACGGCCAAGATGGCCTTGATGATGCAGCCGCGGGAGATGTGGGAGATGTTCTCCGCCGTGGGCTTGGGCAAGAAGCCGCAGTTGGGCTTCCCCGGCGCGGTCACCGGCCGCTTGCGTCCGTACAAATCGTGGCGGCGCATCGAGCAGGTCACGATGAGCTACGGGTACGGCCTCTCCTCCAGCCTGTTCCAGATTGCGCAGGCGTACACGATCTTTGCCTCCGATGGAGAGTTGATCCCCATGACCATGATCAAACGGGATCAAGGGGAGGGAGAGCGGCCGCCGCTCACTGCCGAGGGCGATGGCCCTCGTCCCACGCTTGCCTTCAAGACCGCTTTCCGACCGGAGGCGGTCGCGTCACATCCGGCCCCTGGCAACGACGCCGATCTCGTGCCCGTGCGGGGCACCCGCGTGATCTCGCCCGAAACGGCGCGTGCGGTGCGCGAGATGTTGCAGTTGTCCACCGGCCCTGGCGGCACGGCACCGAAAGCCCAGACCCTCGGTTACAGCGTGGGCGGCAAGACGGGCACAGCGCACAAGCAGGAAGGTCGCGGCTATGCCAGCAACAAGTATCGCTCGTGGTTCGTGGGCATTGCCCCCATCAGCCAGCCGCGCATTGTCGTGGCGGTGATGGTGGACGAGCCCAGCAATGGCATGTACTACGGTGGCCTGGTGGCCGCCCCGGTGTTCAGTCAGGTCGTTCAGCAGACGCTCAAGCGTCTGAACGTCTTGCCCGACATCGAGGTGCAGTCCCAGATCATCTCGAACGAGCCCGGCGAGGTGGAGAGTTTCTGATGAGCCAACCGCTTCTTCATTTGTCTGACACGGCCGAGGCTCTGGCCTGGTTGCGTGCCCAGGGTGTGAGCACCTTGACCGTCGACAGCCGTCAGATCGCCGCAGGCGCCGACGTCGGTGTGGGCTTCATCGCCTGGCCCGGCGCGGCCCGGGATGGCCGTGCATTTGTGGCGCAGGCCCTGAGCCAGGGCGCCCGCGCCTGCCTGGTCGAGGCCGAGGGTGTGGAGGCTTTCGGGTTTGACGACACCCGCGTGGCCGCCGTTTCTGGTCTCAAGGCCCGCAGCGCCGAGATCGCCCACGGCTTCTACGGTGAGCCCAGTGCAAGCCTGCAGGTGGTGGCCGTGACCGGTACCAATGGCAAGACCTCGACATCGTGGTGGACGGCCCAGGCGCTGTCGGCCGTGGGCCTGCCGTGCGGCGTGGTCGGTACGCTGGGCGTGGGCGAGGTGGGCGCCGTGGTGCACACCGGCCTGACCACCCAGGACCCGATCACCTTGCACGCCACCTTCCGCCGCTTTGTCGATCAGGGTCTCAAGGCTGCGGCCATCGAGGCTTCGTCGATCGGCATCGAGGAGTTGCGCCTGCATGCCACCCACATCGCGGTGGCCCAGTTCACCAACTTCACGCAAGACCACCTCGACTACCACGAGAGCATGGAAGCCTATTGGCTGGCCAAGCGCGCGCTGTTCGACTGGCCTGGCCTGAGGGCGGCAGTCATCAACCAGGATGACCCAATGGGGCAGGGCCTGGCCGATCACGCGCGCAGCCGCCACCTCGACGTCTGGACCTATGGCTTGCAAGGCCCGGTGCGCCTGGAGGCTCAGGATCTGAGCTATGAGGTGCAAGGGGTGCGCTTCACCGTGGTCGAGCGTTCACCCTCCTTGCATGACATCGTGGCCCGCGCCGTGGTGCACGCCCCCGTGATTGGCAGCTTCAATGTCTCCAATCTCCTGGCCGTGCTGGGTGCCTTGCGCGCCCAGGGCGTGTCCCTGGCCGACGCCGTTCAGGCCTGCAGCGGCCTGCAGCCCGTGCCAGGCCGCATGCAACTGGTGCCCGCGCAAGCCCGGCAGCCCTTGGTGCTAGTGGACTACGCCCACACGCCCGATGCCTTGCTGAAGGCCTTGAACGCCTTGCGGCCGGTGGCCGAAGCCCGTGGTGGCAAGCTGTGGTGCGTGTTCGGCTGCGGCGGCGACCGCGACCCGATCAAGCGCCCGATGATGGGGGCTGTCGCCGAGCAGTACGCCGACCAGGTCGTGCTGACCAGCGACAACCCGCGCAGCGAATCCCCGGCCTTCATCCTGTCGCAGATTCTGGCAGGGGTGGCCGGCCGTGACCGCGTGGACGTGATCGATGACCGCCGGGAGGCCATCCGCTACGCCCTGAGCGAAGCGGCGGGCGCCGACGTGGTGCTGCTGGCCGGCAAGGGCCATGAGGCTACGCAGGAAGTGGCCGGTGTCAAAACCCCTTTCAGTGATGTGGACGAGGCCGTGGCCGCCCTGATGCAGCGAGGTGCCGCATGAGCGCACCGATGATGAACTTGGGCCTGGCCCAAAGCTTGTTGCCCGATGCCGTGCTGACTGGCGATCCGGCCACGCCGATCACCCGCGTGCACACCGATACGCGCACCCTGCAAGCCGGCGACCTGTTCGTGGCCCTGCGTGGTGAGCGCTATGACGCACATGACTTTCTGCCCCAGGTGGCGCAGTCCGGCGCGGCCGCGGTGATGGGTCAGCGCGGTGTGGCCGAGTGCGGTCTGCCCGGCCTGACCGTGAGCGACTCGCGCGCCGCCTTGGGCTGGCTGGCCGCTGGCTGGCGTGCCCGCTTCGAGATGCCGCTGATCGGGGTCACCGGCAGCAATGGCAAGACCACGGTCACGCAGATGATCGCGGCCGTCTTGCGCACCTGGATGGCCTCGCAAGGCGATGCCGACGCGGCCCTGGCCACGGCGGGCAATTTCAACAACGACATTGGCGTGCCCTTGACCCTGCTGCGCCTGCGCGAGGGCATGCACCGCTGTGCCGTGGTCGAGTTGGGCATGAACCACCCCGGTGAAATCGCACAGCTGGCCGCCTTGGCCGCACCGACCGTGGGTCTGGTCAACAACGCCCAGCGCGAGCACCAGGAGTTCATGCACACGGTCGAAGCCGTGGCGCGTGAGAACGGTGCCGTGCTGCAGTCCCTGTCGCGTGATGGCGTGGCGGTCTTTCCAGCCGACGACGCTTACACACCAGTGTGGCGTGAACTGGCCCAAGGCCACCGTGTCATCGACTTCGCCACCGACGGCGAGGCCGCGGTCACGCTGGGCTCGGCCGAGTGGGTGGCCGAGCCCACGCCCCATTGGCAGCTGCGCGTGCACACGCCCATGGGTGAGGCCGCGTTCAGCCTGCACATGGCTGGTCAACACAATGTGCGCAACGCCCTGGCGGCCACTGCCGCTGCGCTGGGCGCGGGCGTGCCATTGGCGCTGATTGCCCAAGGCCTGCAGGCCTTCGAGCCCGTCAAGGGCCGTTCGCAGCTGCGCTCGCTCAGCCTGCACGCCCGTGCGATCACGCTGGTGGACGACAGCTACAACGCCAACCCCGACTCCGTGCGCGCCGCCATCGACATGCTGGCTGGCCTGCCGGGCCCGCACTGGCTGGTGCTGGGTGACATGGGCGAAGTGGGCTCACAAGGCCCGGCTTTCCATGCCGAGGTGGGGCAGTACGCCCGCGAGCGCGGCATCGAACACGTCTGGACGGCCGGCGAGCTGTGCGCCCATGCGGCGCAGGCCTATGGCCCGTCTGCCCGTCATTTCCGCAGTGGTGCCGACATCGTCGCCGCCCTGCCCACGCCAGACCAGGCTCCCGTGGTGGGCTCGGTGCTGGTCAAAGGTTCTCGATTCATGAAGATGGAACAAGTTGTCGCCGCCCTGACTGGAGGTGCCCATGCTGCTTAATTTGGCCATGTGGCTGCAGGGCCTCAATCCCGAGTGGGGCTTCCTGCGTGTCTTCCAGTACCTGACCTTCCGCGCCACGATGGCCGCGGTCACGGCCCTGCTGATCGGGCTGGTGTTGGGGCCGTTCGTGATCCGCAAGCTCACCGAGCTCAAAGTCGGTCAGCCGATCCGTGAATACGGGATGCAGACCCACCTGGCCAAGCGCGGCACGCCCACCATGGGTGGGGCGCTGATCCTGCTGGCGATCGGCCTGTCGACGCTGCTGTGGTTCGACTGGGCCAACCGCTTCGTCTGGATCGTGATGATCGTGACGACCGGCTTTGGTGCCATCGGCTGGGTCGATGACTGGCGCAAGGTCGTGCTCAAGGACCCCGAGGGCATGCGCTCGCGCGAGAAGTATTTCTGGCAGTCGGTGATCGGTCTGTTCGCCGCCATCTACCTGGCCTTCAACGTGTCCGAGGTCAATGCACTGCGTGTGCTGGAGTTGTTTGCCAACTGGGTGGCTTCGGGCTTCTCCAACGAGTTGCCGCCCAAGGCCGACCTGATCGTGCCCTTCTTCAAGACCATCAGCTACCCGCTGGGCGTGTGGGGCTTCATCGTGCTGACCTACATCGTCATCGTGGGCACCAGCAACGCCGTCAACTTGACCGATGGTCTCGACGGCCTGGCCATCATGCCGGTGGTCATGGTCTCGGGCGCGCTGGGCATCTTTGCCTACGTCACGGGCAACGCCGTGTTTGCCAAGTACCTGCAACTGCCGCACATCCCTGGTGCGGGTGAGTTGCTGGTGTTCTGCGCGGCGCTGTCCGGCGCGGGCCTGGCCTTCCTGTGGTTCAACGCCTACCCGGCCCAGGTCTTCATGGGCGACGTCGGTGCGCTGGCTCTGGGCGGCGCCTTGGGCACCATCGCCGTCATCGTGCGTCAGGAAATCGTGCTGGCCTTCATGGGCGGCGTGTTCGTGGTCGAGGCCCTGTCGGTCATGGCCCAGGTCAGCTACTTCAAGTACACGAAGCGCAAGTATGGCGAAGGTCGCCGCATCCTGCTGATGGCGCCGCTGCACCACCACTTCGAAAAATCCGGCTGGAAAGAAACGCAGGTCGTGGTCCGCTTCTGGATCATCACCATGCTGCTGTGCCTGCTGGGCCTGTCCACCCTCAAGCTGCGCTGAGCGAACGCCATGCACTACCTTCGTGACCTCACCGTGCTGATCCTGGGTCTGGGTGACTCGGGCCTGGCCATGGCGCGCTGGTGCGCCCGGTGCGGTGCCCATGTGCGTGTGGCCGACACGCGTGCGACGCCTCCGCAGGCTGGCACCCTGGCCGCTGACGTGCCCGGTGCCACGCTGCACCATGGCCTGGATGTGGCCTTGCTCGACGGTGTGAACCTGGTGCTCAAGAGCCCGGGCCTGATGCCCAATGCACCCGATGTGGCCGCCCTGACGGCGCGTGCCGATGCGCTGGGCATCCCGGTGCGCGGTGAGCTGTCGTTGTTTGCCTCGGCGCTGGCCGACCTGAAGACCGACCTGGGCTATGCGCCCAAGGTGGTGGCCATCACCGGCACCAACGGCAAGACCACGACGACGTCCCTGACGGCACAACTCATTGAGCGTGCCGGGCTGCGCGTGGGCCTGGCTGGCAACATCGGTCCGACCTTGCTGGACACGCTGCGCGTGGCGCTGGACGCTGAACCGCCTCGTGAACCGGTCGCTGAGCAGACTGAGTTGAATTTCGACGGGGCTCAAACTGCCCTCCCTGCCGAGGTGGAAGCAGCGTCGGCCGAGGCGCTGGCCGAGCCCGATCTGGGTGAAGGTGAGGCCGTGTCCGAGGTTCCGGGGGCCGCCGAATCCGGTTCGTCCGAAGTTGCCGTATCAGGCGACGAGGACGCGAGCGTGTCGGCCCCCTTGAGCGAAGAGGCCGACGCACCCCTGGTCGAGCTGACCCCGCCGCCACCGGCTGCACCGACCTTCGAGGTCCTGCCCGAAGCCTGGGTGCTGGAGTTGTCGAGCTTCCAGTTGGACGGTGTGAGCAACTTCGAGCCCGACGCGGCCGTGGTGCTCAACATCACGCAGGATCACCTGGACTGGCACGGCTCGATGGCCGCCTATGCCGGTGCCAAAGCCCGCATCTACGGCAAGCAGGCCGTGATGGTGATCAACCGCGACGACCCCGAAGTGGCTGCCATGGTGCCGCCGCCCGAGGTCATCAAGTCGGGTGTCCGTGGCCGTCCTGCCAAGCTGGTGCACCGTCAGGTGGTGCGCTTCGGACTGGACATGCCCCAGCATCCGGGCGACTTTGGTCTGGTGACCGAGTCCGGCATGGCCTGGCTGGTGCGCGCCCGCGAGGCCGATCCCACGGTCAAGCTCAAAAAGGGCGAGCAGCACGAGATCATCCTGCAGCGCCTGATGCCCGCTGACGCCCTGCGCATCCGTGGTCGCCACAACGCGTCCAACGCCCTGGCCGCTCTGGCGCTGGCCACGGCCATCGGTTGCCCCTTGGCGCCGATGCTGCATGGTCTGCGCGAGTACCGGGGTGAGCCGCACCGTGTGGAGCACGTCACCACCGTCGGCGGGGTCGATGCCATCGACGATTCCAAGGGCACCAATGTGGGTGCCACGGTGGCGGCCTTGCTGGGCCTGGGCGCCGACCTGGCCCCCGGCAAGCTGGTGGTCATCCTGGGTGGCGATGGCAAGGGCCAGGACTTCGGTCCGCTGGCCGAGCCAGTGGGGCGCTTTGCCCGCGCTGTGGCCTTGATCGGTCAGGATGCACCGGCCCTGCAGACCGTGCTGGCTGACGTGCGCACGCCCGCGGGCGAGCCCCTGCCGATGGTGCGTCACGACAGCCTGGAGGACGCCACCCGTTGGGCTTTCGAACAGGCGCTGACCGGTGACGCCGTGCTGCTGAGCCCAGCTTGCGCGAGCCTGGACATGTTCCGCAACTACGCTCACCGCGCCGAAGTGTTCGTCAACACCGTGCGTGAACTGGCCATCGAGCGGGGAGACATGGCATGAGCCAGTCCAACGTCCGCCGCATGCCCTGGACAGCCCTGATGGAGGCCGTGCGCGCCCGTCTCGGCCGGGGCTCGGCCGACGTCGTCGGCAGCTTGCCCGTGCGTGACTATGTGAATGTCAATGCCGGTCAGCCGACACGGATGATGGGTTTTGACCAGGCCTTGGTCTGGGTCACCTTGGCGTTGATGTTGCTGGGTTTGGTGATGGTGTACTCCGCCACGATCGCTTTGCCGGACAGCCCGCGCTTTGCGAACTACACGCCGACCTTCTTCCTGCAGCGCCATCTGATTTCGCTCGTCATGGCGATCGCCCTGGCGGCGGTCGTCACGCAGATCCCGATGTCCAGCTGGGAGCGCCTGGCGCGGCCCTTGTTCGTCGTGTCCCTGGTCCTGTTGGTGTTGGTGCTGATCCCGGGCATTGGCAAGGTGGTCTATGGCGCGCGGCGCTGGCTGCCGCTGGGCATCATGAACTTTCAGCCGTCCGAGTTGGCCAAGCTGGCCATCGTGCTGTACGCGTCCGACTACATGGTGCGCAAGATGGACGTGAAGGAAAACTTCGTGCAGGCCGTCTATCCCATGGCCTTGGCCGTGGGGCTGGTGGGCGTGCTGCTGCTCGCCGAGCCTGACATGGGCGCTTTCATGGTGATCGCGACGATCGCCATGGCCATCCTCTTCCTCGGTGGTGTGAATGGCCGCATGTTCGCCTTGATCACTGCGGTGCTGCTGGGTGCCTTTGGCCTGATGATTTCGCTGAGCCCGTGGCGGCGCGAGCGCATTTTTGCCTACCTCGACCCCTGGTCCGAAGAGAACGCCCTGGGCAAGGCCTACCAGCTCACCCACTCGCTGATCGCATTCGGCCGGGGCGAGATCTTTGGCGAAGGCCTGGGCTCCAGTCTGGAGAAGCTCCACTACCTGCCCGAGGCCCACACCGACTTCCTGCTCGCGGTGATCGGCGAAGAACTCGGCTTCATCGGCGTCTCGGCCGTCATCCTGACCTTCTTCTGGCTGGTGGTGCGTCTGTTCAACATCGGCCGCCAGGCCATCGCGCTGGACCGGGTGTTTTCGGGCCTGGTCTCGCAAGGCGTGGCGGTGTGGATGGGTGGCCAGGGTTTCATCAACATGGGCGTGAACCTGGGCGTGTTGCCCACCAAGGGGCTGACGCTGCCGCTGATGAGCTTCGGCGGTTCGGGCCTGCTGCTCAACGCCATTGCGCTGGCCATTTGCTTGAGGGTGGACATGGAGAATCGCCAACTCATGAGGGGAGGGCGCGCATGAGCACGACCGCTCGTCACCTCGTCATCATGGCGGCCGGCACCGGCGGCCACATCATGCCCGGCCTGGCCGTGGCCGATGAGATGAAGCGCCGCGGCTGGACCGTGAGCTGGCTGGGCACCGAAGGTGGCATGGAAAACCGGCTGGTGCCGCCCACGGGCATCCCGCTGGACACCATCTCCTTCAATGGCCTGCGCGGCAAGGGTGCCAAGGGCGCGCTGCTGGGCGGCTTCAAGCTGCTCAAGGGCTTTGCCGAGTGCGCCCGCATCCTCAAAGCCCGTCAGGCTTCGGCGGTGCTGGGCATGGGCGGCTATGTGTGCTTCCCCGGTGGCCTGATGGCCAAGGCCCGTGGCTTGCCGCTGGTGATGGTCAACGCCGATGCGGCCCTGCTGCTGAGCAACAAGGCGCTCCTGCCTATGACGAACGTGCTGGCCTGTGGTTTCGACGGCCCGGCCGCGCAGCACAATGTGGCCCGTGTCACCGGCAATCCCGTGCGTGCCGAGATCGAGGCCATCGCGCCGCCGGCCGAGCGCTTTGCCGGCCGCACCGGTCCGCTGCGTGTGCTGGTTGTCGGTGGCAGCCTCGGAGCCCGTGCGCTCAACGAGGTCGTGCCCCAGGCCCTGGCCCTGATCCCGGCCGAGCAACGTCCCCGCATCACCCACCAGACCGGCATGGCCAATCTGGAAGCGGTGAAGGCCAGCTACGTGCAAGCCGGCCTCAACCCGGCCACCGATGCCGAGGTGCTGCCCTTCATCAACAACATGGCCCAGCGTCTGGCCGACTGTGACGTCATCGTCTGCCGGGCTGGGGCCATCACGGTGAGCGAGCTGTGTGCCGCAGGCGTGCCCAGCGTGTTGATCCCGCTGGTGGTGTCGACCACCGCGCACCAGCGCGACAACGCCGAGTACATGGCCGGGCATGGCGCGGCCGTGCACCTGCCGCAGGCCGAACTGTCGGCGGCGTCCCTGGCGCAGCGCTTGCAGGGTCTGCAGCGCTCTGAATTGCTGGCCATGGCCGAAAAGGCCCGTGGTCTGGCCCGTCTCCAATCGGCCGCCGCGGTGGCCGATGCCATCGAAGAAAACGTGAAACCCTCTACTGCAAAGGCGGCCCCATGAAGCATGCCGTCAAGAACATCCATTTCGTGGGCATTGGTGGCGCCGGCATGAGCGGCATCGCCGAGATCCTGCACAACCTGGGCTACGTGGTCTCGGGCTCCGACCAGGCCGACAGCGCGACCTCGCGCCGCCTGGCCTCGCTGGGCATCCGCGTCCATGTGGGCCATGACGCCGCGCACATCGAAGGCGCTGAGGCGGTGGTCACCTCTACGGCGGTGAAGGGCGACAACCCCGAGGTGATCGCCGCACGCGCCAAGCGCATCCCCGTGGTGCCGCGCGCCGTGATGCTGGCCGAGCTGATGCGCCTGCGCAAAGGCATCGCGATCGCCGGCACGCACGGCAAGACCACGACCACCTCGCTGGTCACCGACATCCTGACCGAAGCCGGGGTGGACCCGACCTTCGTGATCGGCGGCAAGCTGCACAGCGCCGGGGCCAACTCGGCACTGGGCAAGGGCGAGTTCATCGTGGTCGAGGCCGACGAGTCGGATGCTTCTTTCCTGAACCTGATGCCCGTGCTGTCGGTGGTGACGAACATCGACGCCGACCACATGGAGACCTACGGCCACGACTTCGCTCGCCTCAAGCAGGCCTTCGTGGACTTCCTGCACCGCATGCCCTTCTACGGCTCGGCCATCCTGTGTGGTGACGACCCCGGCGTGCGTTCCATCATCCCGATGGTGTCGCGCCCCGTGATCACCTACGGCTTCGGTGAAGACGCCCAGGTGCGCGCGGTCGATGTCGAGGCCTTGCCCGGTGGCCAGATGCGCTTCACCGTGCAGCGCCGCAATGGCATCGTCATGCCCGACATGCAGGTCACCTTGAACCTGCCCGGCGTGCACAACGTACTCAACGCCCTGGCCGCCATCGCCGTGGCCACCGAGATCGAAGTGGCCGACGAGCCCATCATCCGCGCGCTCGGCGCCTTCACCGGCGTGGGCCGTCGCTTCCAGCGTTATGGCGACCACCGTGCCGCCGATGGCGGTCGCTTCACGCTGATCGACGACTACGGCCATCACCCGGTCGAGATGGCCGCGGTCATCAATGCCGCACGTGGGGCCTTCCCCGGCCAGCGCCTGGTGCTGGCTTTCCAGCCGCACCGCTACACCCGCACGCGCGACTGCTTTGAAGACTTCGTCAAGGTGCTGGGCACCGCCGATGCCGTGCTGTTGACCGAGGTGTACGCCGCTGGCGAGACGCCCATCGTCGCGGCCGATGCCCGTGCCCTGACCCGCGCGGTGCGTGTGGCCGGCAAGGTCGAGCCCGTCTTCGTGGACGACGTGAATGAATTGCCCGCAGCGATTGCCGCCAACACCCGAGACGGGGATGTGGTGATCTGCATGGGCGCCGGCTCGATCGGCGCCGTGGCCGGCAAGACCGCTGAACTGTTGAAGGACAAGAACTGATCATGAGCACCATTCACCTCTCGGCACCGACGGTGAACCCTGCTGACCTGGGCAAGGTCGCCGTGCTGTTTGGCGGCACCTCAGCCGAGCGCGACGTCTCGCTGATGTCGGGCGCGGGCGTGCTGCAAGCCTTGCAATCCCAAGGCGTGAACGCCTTTGCCTTCGACCCCGCCGAGCGCCCGCTGCAAGAGCTCAAGGCCGAAGGCGTGGACCGCTGCTTCATCGCCCTGCATGGTCGCGGTGGCGAAGACGGCACCGTGCAAGGCGCGCTCGAACTGCTGAAGATTCCCTACACCGGCTCCGGCGTGATGGCCTCGTCCATCGCCATGGACAAGGTGATGACCAAGCGCATCTGGCGCTTCGAGGGCCTGCCCACGCCGGAGTGGCGCATGGTGGCCAACGCCCACGAGTGCGAGCAAGCCCTGATCGCCCTGGGTGCGCCCATGATCGTCAAGCCGGCCCGCGAAGGCTCGTCGATTGGCCTGACCAAGGTCACCGATGCGTCGCAATGCGCGGCGGCCTATGCCGCGGCCGCCCAGCACGATCCCGAGGTGCTGTGCGAGCAGTTCATCGAAGGTGAAGAAACCACCTGCCCCGTGCTGATCGTCGATGGTCAGGCGCAGGCGCTGCCCGTGATCCGCATCGTGGCGCCGGGTGGCAACTACGACTACCAGAACAAGTACTTCACCGACGACGTGAAGTACCTGTGCCCCAGCCAGCTCGACGCCGACGAAGAGGCCGAGATCCAGCGCGAAGTGGTGCGTGCCTTCAAGACCCTGGGTTGCCGGGGCTGGGCGCGGGCCGACGTGATGATCCGCAAGTCCGACCGTCAGCCCTTCCTGCTGGAGATCAACACCTCGCCAGGCATGACCGGCCACTCCCTGGTGCCCATGTCGGCCAAGGTGGCAGGCCTGAGCTACGAGCAACTGTGCTTGCACCTGTTGGCTTCGGCCAGCCTGGACGCCACCACCCGCTGACCTTCGGACTGAACGAGCCCCACCATGCTGGCCGCCGCCGCCCTCAACCGCTACAGCTCGCCCGACGAGACGCCGCAAGACGTCCGTTGGATGAACGCGGCCGCCGCAGCGCTGGTGGTCGTGGCGGTGCTCATGGTGCTGGCCGCCGGGCTGCTCAAGCTGGGGCGTCTGCCTTACTTCGACCTGCAGCGTGTGCAGATCGAAGGCGACCTCACGCGCAACAACCTGGCCACGGTGCGCGCCAACACCGTGCCGCGACTGTACGGCAGCTTCTTCCAGGCCGACCTGGTGCGCAGCCGCGCCATCTTCGAGTCGGTGCCCTGGGTGCGCAAAGCCGTGGTGCGTCGCGTGTGGCCCAACGAACTGCGTGTCACCTTGGAGGAGCACCGGCCCGCAGCCTACTGGCGTCAGGCTCACAGCGAGGACCAGTTGGTGAACACCTTCGGTGAGGTGTTCGACGCCAACCTGGGTGACGTCGAGGATGAGCGCCTGCCGACGCTCGAAGCCCCTGCCAACACCGACGCAGGCCAGGCCGCCCACATGTTGAAGATGCTGCACCGCTTGCAGACCGTGTTCAAGCCCTTGGGCGAAGTCGTCACCCTCAAGCTCAGCGACCGGGGCTCCTGGTCGCTGCAACTCGATGACGAGGCCCAGGTTGTGCTGGGGCGTGGCAGCGATGACGACATCGTGGCGCGTGCCGAACGCTTTGTCGCCACCTTGCCTGAATTGCGTCGTTACTACCCGGCGCCTCTGTCTCAAGCCGATCTGCGCTATCCCCAAGGCTATGCCGTCAAGCTCCGTGGCCTGACGACGCTGCCCGATGGCGTGGCTCCTCCCAAGAAACCTTTGTCTTCAACCCGTTAACGCAAACACACCATGGCCAAGGAATACAAGGATCTGGTTGTCGGACTCGACATCGGCACTGCCAAGGTGATGGCGGTCGTGGCCGAAGTCATGCCCGGTGGTGACCTGCGCCTGGCTGGCCTGGGCATGGCGCCCAGCCACGGCCTCAAGCGCGGCGTGGTCGTCAACATCGACGCCACCGTGCAGTCCATCCAGCAGGCGCTCAAAGAGGCCGAGCTGATGGCCGACTGCAAGATCGGTCGTGTCTGGACCGGCATCACCGGCAGCCACATCCGCGGTCAGAACAGCACCGGCATGGTCATCGTGCGCGACAAGGAAGTCGCGCCCATCGATGTGCAGCGCGTGGTCGAGACCGCCAAGGCCATCAACATCCCCAACGACCAGCGCCTGCTGCTGGTCGAGCCGCAAGAGTTCATCATCGACGGACACGAGGTCAAAGAGCCCATCGGCATGAGCGGCGGCCGTCTGGAGGTCAAGGTCCACATCGTGACCGGGGCACAAAGCGCGGCCGAGAACATCGTCAAGTGCGTGCGCCGCTGCGGCCTCGAAGCCGAACAGCTGGTGCTCAACCCCAGCGCATCGAGCTCGGCCGTGCTGACCGAAGACGAGAAGTCGCTGGGCGTGGCCATGGTCGACATCGGCTCGGGCACCACCGACGTGTCCATCTTCACCGATGGCTCGGTGCGCCACACCGCCGTCATCCCCATCGCCGGTGACCTGATCACCAGCGACATCGCGATGGCGCTGCGCACGCCGACCAAGGACGCCGAAGACATCAAGGTCGACTACGGTGTGGCCAAGCAGTTGCTGGCCGACCCGAACGAACACGTCGAGGTTCCTGGCCTGGGCGATCGCGCCCCGCGCATGCTCTCGCGTCAGGCCCTGGCCGGCGTGATCGAGCCGCGCGTTGAAGAAATTTTCTCGCTGGTTCACCAGGTGATCCGCGAGTCTGGTTACGAGGAACTGTTGTCGTCGGGCATTGTCCTGACGGGCGGCTCGGCGGTCATGCCCGGCATGGTCGAACTGGCCGAAGACATCTTCCTCAAGCCTGTGCGCAAGGGGACGCCCTTGTACGCAGGCCCCCTCCACGACATGGTGGCCAGCCCCCGCTCGGCCACCGTCATGGGCTTGCTCGAAGAGGCAAGGCTCGCGCGCACGCGCGGGATGAAGGCGGCGCAGCAGGTGGGGTCGGTTCAGACCCTGTTCGGCCGCGTGCGCGACTGGTTCGTAGGCAGTTTCTAAAAAATAGTTTTACTCACGATTTCAACCGGCAACCGTTAGACAAGAGAGAGGTACGACATGGCCATCGAGATGATCGACAACTTTGACATGGGCACACAGATCAAGGTGATCGGCGTGGGCGGCGGCGGCGGCAACGCTGTCGAGCACATGATCAGCGAGAGCGTGCAGGGCGTGCAGTTCATCTGCGCGAACACCGACTCGCAGGCGCTCAACCGCTCCAGCGCCGAGGTGCTGCTGCAACTGGGCAGCTCTGGTTTGGGCGCAGGCGCCAAGCCCGAAGCTGGCAAGGCTGCGGCCGAAGAGGCCGTGGACCAGATCCGCAACGCCCTGGACGGCGCCCACATGGTCTTCATCACCGCCGGCATGGGTGGTGGCACCGGCACCGGCGCGGCGCCCGTGATCGCGCGCGTGGCCAAGGAAATGGGCATCCTGACCGTCGGCGTCGTGACCAAGCCGTTCGACTTCGAAGGCAACCGCCGTCTGAAGCAGGCCGATGCCGGTCTGGCCGAACTCGAAGCCAATGTCGACTCGCTGATCGTCGTCCTCAATGAGAAGCTGCTGGAAGTCATGGGTGACGACGTCACCCAGGAAGAAGCCTTTGGCAAGGCCAACGACGTGCTCAAGAACGCCGTCGGTGGCATCTCGGACATCATCCACATCCCTGGTCTGGTGAACGTCGACTTCGAAGACGTCAAGACCGTGATGAGCGAGCCGGGCAAGGCCATGATGGGCACCGCCACCGCCGGTGGTCCGGACCGCGCCACCAAGGCCGCGGAAGCCGCTGTGGCCTGCCCGCTGCTGGAAGGCATCGACCTGTCGGGTGCCCGTGGCGTGCTGGTGCTGATCGCCGCCTCGAAGGCCACCTTCAAGCTGAGCGAGTCGCGCAACGCGATGAACACCATCCGCCGCTACGCCGCCGAAGACGCACACGTGATCTACGGTACGGCCTACGACGAAAGCCTGGGCGACCAACTGCGCGTGACCGTGATCGCCACGGGCCTGAGCTCGGCCAAGCGTGCCGCCGCACCGATGACCGTCGTGCACAGCACCCTGCGCACCGGCACCGACAACATCCCCGTGTTGACCGACCCGGTCGCCCCGCACCCGAGCGGTCTGGGCATGGGTCGTGCCAGCGTGGGCGGCGATTTCAGCAACCTGAACACCCCGAGCGTGTGGCGCAGTGGTCGCACCCAGGCGGCTGCCAAGGTGGACGCGCTGGCCAGCAACGGCATGGACGAGATCGAGATCCCCGCCTTCCTGCGTCGTCAGGCCGACTGATCTCGCGCTCTCTCTCGTTGTTGCCATTTTCCCCCTGCGCCTTGCCGGTCGCAGGGGGTTTTTGGCCGTTGTTGTTTGAACCTCGTTCTGAATTCGATCTGAGACTGAACCGGGCGATCCAGCGGATGCGCTGAGATGCCAAGCGTCAGTCGAACCGGTGTGTGCCGGCCGACAAGGCCTGCCAGAGCTCGCCTGTCATGGGCATGTAGCCACCGGGTGTGAGCACATACAAGGCATCGTGGACCACGGTCGGGTCATAGCCTTCTCGCTTGAGCACCACCTTGCTGTACTTGAACGTGGCGGTCACCGCATGGTCGTCGCGCAGCCGCAGGAACAGCGGCACCGCATAGCGCGGCAGTTGGGTGTACAGCGCGCGCGCCAGCGCCATCCCGTCCAGCGGCTGATCCGGTGAGCGCAAGGTCAACGCCGCCATGCCCGCCCGTCCGTCGGTGCCCGGCACCGTCACCCCGTACACCACCGCTTCGGCCACCTCCGGCTGATGCGCGAGCACGCCTTCCACCTCGGTGGTCGCCACGTTCTCGCCCTTCCAGCGGAAGGTGTCACCCAGGCGATCCACGAACTGCATGTGATGCAGACCTTGGTGTCGCACCAGGTCGCCGGTGTTGAACCAGGCGTCTCCTTTCTTGAAGACGTTGCGCAGCACCTTGGCTTCGGTCGCCTTGGCATCGGTGTAGCCGTCCAGCGGCGCGCGGGTGGTGATCTCGGTGATGAGCAGCCCGACCTCGCCTCGCTGGACCCGGCTCATGTGCTGCCTGCGGCCGCTGCGCACCGGCTGTTCGGTGTCCAGGTCCATGCGCACGATGGCATAAGACAGCGGGCACAGCCCCGTGGTGCGCGGCAGGCCCAGGGCGTTGATGAAGGCCAGGTTGCATTCGCTGGCCGTGTAGAACTCGGCGATGTGCTCGATGCCGAAGCGCTGCTGGAAAGCGTCCCAGATTTCTGGTCGCAGGCCATTGCCGATCATGGCGCGCACGCGGTGCGCCCGGTCGTCTGGGCGCGCCGGCTGGTTGAGCAGGTAGCGGCACAGCTCCCCGATGTAGCAAAACGACGTGGCCTGGTAGCGCCGCACGTCATCCCAGAAGCGCGAGGCGCTGAACTTGGGCACGAGCACCAGGCTGGCCCCTGCGCCGACCACGGCGCCCCAGGAGACCGTCAGCGCGTTGTTGTGGTACAGCGGCAGGGGGCAGTAGAGCACGTCCTCAGGCCGCAGGCGCAAGCCCATGATGCCCATGCCGGACATGCAGCGGTGCCAGCGGTAGTGCGACATCACCGAGGCCTTGGGCAGGCCGGTGGTGCCCGAGGTGTAGATGTGAAACGCCGGCTGGTGCAGGCGGAGGGTGGCGGTCTGGGGCGGGTTGTGGCTGGGGGCCACGGCCAGGCGCTCCTGAGCCCAGATCAGGTCGTCGGGTGGGGGCGTCTCACCCTCCCACCACCAGCGTTCGCACAAGGTGGCGCGCTCGGCGGGGGGCAGGCTGTGCAGGGCTTCCGCGCAGGCCTCACCCACCACCACCAGAGCCGGGGTGCTCAGGCGCAGACTGTGCGCCAGCACCTCGCCGCGCTGCTGGTTGTTCAGCAGGGTGGCGATGGCGCCCAGCTTGACGGTGCCCAGCACCCAGGCGAGCACCTCGGCGCGGTTGTCGAACAGCACGCCCACACTGTCACCTTGACGCACACCGGCCGCCTGCAGGGCATGGGCACAGCGGTTGGCCCAGGCATTGAACTCGGCATAGGTCCAGCGTCGCTCGCCACAGACCACGGCTTGGCGCTCAGGGTGGCGGGCTGCCTGTTGGGCAAAGGTCTGGCCGATGGAGCCCAGGCGGGTCGGGCGCAGGCGCAGCAGGCCGATCAGGCCCTTGAGCAGCAGACGCAGGTCGGTGCGGACGGTGCGCCAGGCCGCCGGAATCCAGTCGGTGAGTCGGACGAGTTGGGGCGCGGCGGGCGCGCGGTCGGAAGCGGGCGTGGTCATCAGACCAGTCTAGGCGGGCCCCCGGCTTGTCGCCGGGCTGCTGGGGTCCGATCCCCGCGGGCGGGGATGAAAGGGCGACGGCCGGCTTTCTTCGGGGGCGCACGCGTGCCGGCGTCGATGCCAGCGTTCGCTCACACGCCCGGTGGCGCGCTGTGGTCTGGCTGCGCCGTGTCCAACCCGGCACTCAGGGCCGCCTCCCGGGCCTCGTCAATGGCCTGTCCGATGGCGGGCCCTTTGAGGCCTCGGGCCAGGGCCTCGGCCGAGACGCGGGCAGTGTCCACGGCTTGCCCCAGGGCCAGGGCTCGGTGCAGCCGTTCACCCTGCGGATAAGGCTGGTCGGCATAGCCCAGTCGACCGCGGGCATCGCACTCGCAGGCCAGCAGCACCTCGGCGAAGCGTTGTGGCTTGCGCCAGGCGTCGCAGCGCCCGAGCAGGCGCAGCACCGCGGCGGCGCCAAAGTTCCCGCTGCCGTGGATGTTGCCGTGTTCGCGCGCCACCACCTCGGCCAGCTCGCGGCAGTCGTTGGGCACGCGCAGCCGTTCGTTGACGTCGCGCAGCAGCTGCACGCTGCGACCTTCGTGGCCCAGGTGGCGCGGCAGGATGTCAGGCGGGGTGGTGCCTTTGCCCAGGTCGTGACCCAGGCAGGCGTAACGCACGCTCAAGGGGGCTTGCAGCCTCGCCGCCATGTCCAGCACCATCATCACGTGCACGCCCGTGTCGATCTCCGGGTGGTAATCGGCACGCTGGGGCACGCCCCACAGGCGGTCCAGTTCGGGCAGCAAGCGGGCCAGCGCACCGCAATCGCGCAGCACCTCGAACATGCGAGAGGGGTGCTCTTCCATCAGGCCGCGCGCCAGCTCCTGCCACACGCGCTCGGCCACCAGGTGGTCTACCTCGCCGTTGTCGACCATCTGGCGCATCAGCGCCATCGTTTCGTCGGCCACGGTGAAATCGGCGAAGCGGGCGGCAAAACGCGCCAGGCGCAGGATGCGCACCGGATCCTCGGCGAACGCGGGCGACACATGGCGCAGCACGCGCGCGGTCAGGTCACGCTGACCACCGTGCGGGTCGGTGACACGGCCTTCGGCGTCTTGCGCCATCGCGTTGATGGTCAGGTCACGGCGGACGAGGTCGTCTTCAAGCGTGACGTCGGGCGCGGCATACACCTGGAAGCCGTGGTAGCCGTGACCATGTTTGCGCTCGGTGCGCGCCAGCGCGTATTCCTCGTGGGTGTCGGGGTGCAGAAAGACGGGGAAGTCCTTGCCCACCGGCCGATAGCCGGCTGCGGTCATGGCCTCGGGCGTGCTGCCCACCACCACCCAGTCACGGTCGCCGCCAGGGCGGCCCAGCAAGCGGTCGCGCACGGCGCCGCCAACGAGATAGATCTGCATGGATGGCAGTGTAGCGAGGCCGCGCACCCGAGGCGGGATGGCCTGATCAGAGTCCGTGCACGAGGCTGGTGCGTTCAGCCTGGCACGGTTGATGCAGCAACGTGTTCAGGCCTCGGCGCTTTTCGCTTTCTTCAACGCCGCCAGGGCGAGGTAGTCGGCCACCGGCACCTCCTCTGCGCGACGTTGCAGATCGAAATCGGTCTCGATGCCGTGCTCGCTGATCCACGCCCCCAGCGTGTGGCGCAGGATCTTGCGGCGCTGCGAGAAGGCCACGGCCACCATCTTGGTGAACTCGGGCAGGTCCACCTCGGGTGGGTTCGCCAGCGGGATCATGCGCACCACGGCCGAGTCCACCTTGGGCGGTGGGTCGAACGACCCGGGCGGCACGTCGACCACGCACTCCATCTGGTAACGCCACTGCAGCATCACGCTCAGGCGGCTGTAGTCCTTGTTCCCGGGCGTGGCCACCATGCGGTCGACCACTTCCTTTTGCAGCATGAAGTGCTGGTCCACGACCTGATCGGCCCAGGGCAGCAGGTGAAACAGGATGGGGCTGGAGATGTTGTAGGGCAGGTTGCCGATCAGGCGCAGCTTCTGGCCCGCGGCCTGGGCCAGGGCGCCGAAATCCACCTTCAGCACATCGGATTCGATGACGTTCAGCTCGGGGCGCTTGCGCAGGCGCGCGGCCAGGTCGCGGTCAAGCTCGACCACGGTGAGCTGGCCGCTGCGTTCGACCACGGGGTTGGTCAGGGCGCCCAGGCCGGGACCGATTTCGACCAGAGCCTGGCCGGGTTTCGGCGCGATGGCGCGCACGATCTCGTCGATCACGCCATGGTCGACGAGGAAGTTCTGGCCAAAGCGCTTGCGGGCGATGTGACCGCCCCCACCCTGCACGGCACGTTGGCCGCCGCCCGGACGGGCGGACTTAGAGCGGGCGTCAGGGCGCATCGCGCATTTCCACCCAGGCGGCCGCACGCAACTCGCGGGCCCAGTCTTCGTAGGCCGACTCGAAACGGCGTTCGCGCAGCACCGAGCGGGCGGCTTCGCGCTTTTGTTCTTCGGTCAGCTTGACCTCGCGGCGCTCGATCAGCTGAATCAGGTGCACTCCGAAGCGGCTGACCACGGGTTGTGAGATCTCACCGGCCTGCAGCGAGGTGAGGGCGCGCTCGAACTCGGGCACGAACTGGCCAGGCGAGGCCCAACCCAGTTCGCCCCCATTGGGTGCGCTGCCGTCTTGCGAGTACTGGCGTGCCATCTGCGCAAAGCTGGCACTGCCTCCGACGATGTCCTTGCGGATGGCGGCCAGGCGGGCCACCTGTTCTTGCGTGGACTCCTTGGGATTGGCGCGCAACAGGATGTGGCGGCTGCGCTGTTGCGTGTAGCTGGCCTCGGCGCTGTTCTCACGCTCGATCAGCTTGATGATGTGAAAGCCCGCGTTGGAGCGCACCACCGGGGCCACTTCCCCCACCTTCAGATTGCGCACCGCTGCCACGAAGATGTCGGGCAGTCGGCTGACCGGCATCATGCCGAAAGCGCCACCTTGTTCCTTGGTGTAGGTGTCGGCCGAGTGCGTACGCACCAACTGGTTGAAGTTGGCGCCACTGCGGGCCTGCTCCTGGACCTGACGGGCCTTGGCCTGCTGCGCTTCAATCTGAGCGGGCGTGGCCTGCTCGGGCACCGGGATCAGGATGTGGGCCAGATTGAGGCCCGTTTCTGCCTGCGCAGCCGGGTCGGTGGCCAGGAAGGCGTCAATGTCGCTGTCGCTGATCTGGATGCGTGCGTTGACTTCGCGGTCGCGCAGGCGTTGCAGCAGGATCTGTTCACGCAGGCTGGCGCGGTAGCGGGCGTAGTCCAGACCGTCGGCCTCCATGCGGCGCTGCATTTCGCGCAGGGTCAACTTGTTCTGGGCCGCGATGTTCTCGATGGCCGCGTCCACCTCCGCATCGGCCACGCTCAGGCCCACGTTGCGTGCGTACGAGATCTGCACCTTTTCATCGATGAGGGCATCGAGCACCTGGCGGCGCAGTTCGTCGGGAGGCGGCAGGCGGCTGCCGGCCGGGGCGGTTTCCTGGATGCGGGCCACACGCTTGTCGACGTCGACGTGGGTGATGGGCTCCTGATCCACCACCGCCACGATGTAGTCGGCCGTGGAAGGCTTGCCGGCCAGCAGCAGGTCGGTGCTCAACTGGCGGGCACCCGGGATGCGAGGCGCCACCGAGGGGGCGTCCGGGTTGCGCAGTTGGGCCTGGACCGGGGTCAGGTTGCCAAGCAGCAGGCTGCTCACGCACAGACCCAGAACCAGGGGGCGCAGACGGGGCTTACGGGAAGGATGTGTCATCGTCGAGGAAAATCTGGGGGGCAAGGGCCGGTGGCTGCTGCGCATCGTCGCGCAACAGGCGGTAGCCTGGGATATTGTCCTGCAATGTGCGCAGTGGGTTGGAGCCCAGTGCCAGGCGGGACAGGCCGATCAACTCCAGCTGGAACATCAGGCGGGTGGTGGCCTCGCTCTGGCCGATGGCCACGCGCTCCATCACGAAGCGGCCAATCCAGCAGCCAGCGTCGTATTCGATGCCGGCAAGGGTGTTGGTGAAGCGCTTGTCGCGCTTGTCGTACACCACGCGGCCCACGGTGTACCAGGCGCCGCCGCACTGGCCGCCGCCGCTGAGCAACTGGCCAGGTTTGGGCACGTCGGTGGAGCTGGCTTGAGCCATGACATCCTGAAGCGGGGGCTTGCGGCCTCCGAGCGGCCATTGCCAGCCCACTTCGATTTGCTCGCTCTTGTCACGGTTGTAGCGATAGGTGGCCCCGATGGTGCGCCAGGCGCCCGGCGAGTAGCGTACGCCCAGCGTGGCCTGTTGCATGGCCTGGTTGTCTGCGCCCAGTTGGGTGGTGCCGTCCAGGTACCAGTTCGGGATCACCGAGGTCGAGCCCAACAGCAGGGTGTCGGAGAGGCCGGCCTTGACGGGCTCGCTGTCGTAGGGGTTCAGGCGCTGGTCCGACAAGAGGTACTTCTGCACGATGCCCAGGCGCAGTGTCTCTGCCCCACGCTCGTCGAGCAGGCGTGAGGTCGCCCCCATGGTGATCTCGTTGGCGTCGGAAATGCGGTCCACGCCGGTGAAGGCGTTGTCGTTGTAGATGGCGTACTGGTTGAAGTCGCGCGGGGCGCTGTCAAACAGTGGCAGCATGCTCTGGTCGCGATAGGGCGTGCGCACATAGCGCACACGTGGTTCCAGGGTTTGCGTGAGCTGGCGTCCGAACAACTCGACCGGGCGTTCCAACTCGGTGCGGGCGTCCACGCTGAAGGTGGGGATCGTGCGAGTGATGCTGCGTGGTGAGCCGCCTGCAGGCTGATCCAGATCGTAGCTGGTGCTGTGCAGGGCCAGGCGGGGCGTGAGCGTCAGGGGGCCCATGTCGAAGGATTGCTCCACCTGCCCGACCGCATGCAGGCGGTTGCCCGACACCTTGTTCTCGTCAGGGTGGGTGAAACGGTTGAATTCGCCTTGCAGCTGCCAGCTGAAGCCCTGGTCCACGCCACTGCGGCTGCGGATACCCACCTGAGGGGTGCGCCGGTAGGGCGCCTCAATGGCGCTGAGTGTCGGGTCGGAGTCGGGGTCCAGGTCCTGGAGGGTCTGCCAGCTCTGCACGCCGGCATACAGCGTGGTCTGGCTGTCGCCCAATCCCCAGTTGCGCTGGTTGAGCACCCGTTCGACGGTCAGGTGGCTGTCGTACAGGCGTGGGGTTTTGGCCGGCAGGGTGTGCGCGAAGTCACGCCAGTAATCATCGTCAGAGACGCGCAGCAACTGGATGTCGTAAATGGTCTGCGAGGGGGACTCCCCCATGCGCAGGCTGCCCTGGTGCTTGAAGTCAACCATGCCGCGAGAGCGGCCCGCCACGCGGTCGTCCGGCAGCCCGAACAGATTGAGCGTGCCCCGGTCACGCGGGTTCAGGTAGCGGTACTCCAGGTCCAGCCCCAGACCCCGGCGCGTGGACACCAGCGGCGCGATGGTGGCGTCTTGATCAGGTGCGATGTTCCAGTAGTAGGGCAGCGACAGCTCGAAACCGCTCTTGCTGTCGAAGTAGAAGCTCGGTGGCAAGAGCCCGGACTTGCGGGCGTCGCTCAGCGGGAAGCTCAGATAGGGGGTGGCCAGGATGGGCACCCCCTTGAACCAGATCACCGCGTTGCGGGCGGTGCCCTCGTTGGCCTCCATGTCCATGTAGACGCTGCTGGTCTGGAGCGACCAGTCAGGCTCTCCCGGCTGGCCTTCGGCGGTGTTGGCCGGGGTGCAGCTGCTGTAGGTGGTGCGGGTGGCGCGCAGACGCTTTTCGCCCAGGAACTCGACCAGCTCGGCACTGCCACCCGCCTGGGGACGGGCGAACCAGAAGCGCGGACTCACGAACTCGCCTTCCAGACGGTCCAGCTGCAGCGACAGTTCGGGGCCGATGAAAATGTTGCCCTGACGCACCACGCGCACCTTGCCCACGGCTCGGGCGGTGTTGTCACTCTGGGTATGGGTCAGTTCGTCGGCCTGCAGGGACAGGTCACCCTGTCGCAGGCGCACCTTGCCGGTGGCGCGGGTGCGCTCGCCCGCCTGGCCTTCCAGGTGGTCGGCCTCGAAGTACATCGGCTGCTTGCCCTGTTTGCCGCCGGTGACGATGCTGGGCAGCGAGAACGTCAGGCCGCTGGGGGCGCCACCGATCGGTGTCGACGCAGCCTCTGTGGCCGCTGCAGCCTGTGCCAGCAGGTTGGGGGGCGTGGCATCGACCCCCTGTGCGTGGGCCGGGGCCAGCAGGGCAAGGTGCACCAGAGCCAGTCCGGCCGCCACAGCGGTCGGGGTCCAGCGGGAGGGCAGGGCGCGGGGGCGCCGAGGGGGGCAGGCCAGGGAAGGGTTCACGGTCACGATGGCGCGTCGCTAAAAGGGCGGCGGCGGGGCCTGCGCGGTCGCGTGCTGGCCTTGCCTAAAATCGGTGCATTATTTCATGTCCCTCTGTTTTCTGACCGTTCTCTGAGTCCTCCATGACATCTGCGTCGTCCACCCCGGCTTCGGCCCCGTCTGCTTCCGACATCCACTGGGCCGATCCGGCCCGTCAGCAGGCCTTCGGAACCTGGTTGACCGCACAGGCCAGCCGCCACGGCGTGCTGCCCGACAGCCTGTGTTCGGCCAGTGCCGACGCGAGCTTCCGGCGCTACTTCCGCGTGGACGCGCCCACCGCCCCACGCGGCACGCTCATCATCATGGACGCCCCGCCCGAGAAGGAAGACTGCCACCCCTTCGTCGCCGTGGCCCGCTTGCTGGAAGCCGGCGGCGTGGGCGTGCCCCACATCCTGGAATGGGACGAGGCCCAGGGCTTCATGCTGCTGTCCGACCTGGGCCAGCACACCTTCCTGACCACGCTGGAAGCCACCGACTACGACCACGGCCCGGCCTCGCACAACCGCGCCCTGTACCTGAACGCCATCGACGAGCTGGTGCGCCTGCAGGCCGTGCCCGCAGACAGCCTGCCCCCGTATGACGACGCCCTGCTGCAGCGCGAAATGGACCTGCTGCCCGACTGGTACCTGACCCAGTTGCGCGGCCTGACGCTGGACGAGGCCACCCGCACCATGCTGGCCAAGACCTTCGCCCTCATCAAGGCCGAGGTGCTGGCCCAGCCCACCGGCTTCGTGCACCGCGACTTCCACAGTCGCAACCTGATGGCCGACCCGGCCGATCCCAAGGCACGCCTGGGCGTGATCGACTTCCAGGACGCCGTGCGTGGCCCCTTGACCTACGACCTGGTCTCGCTGCTGCGCGACGCCTACGTCATCTGGGACGAGGACATCCAGCTGGATTACGCCGTGCGCTTTTGGGAAAAGGCCCGCAAGGCCGGCTTGCCCGTGGCCGAGGACTTTGCCGACTTCTGGCGCCAGTTCGAGTGGATGGGCCTGCAACGCCACCTCAAGGTGCTGGGCATCTTCGCCCGCCTGGCCCTGCGCGACGGCAAGCGTCAGTACCTGGATGACATTCCCCGCGTGTGGACCTACGCCCACCGCGTGGCCTCGCGCTACCAGGGGCTGGGCCCGCTCGCCCGCCTGCTGGAGCAGGCCGAAGCGGCCCACGGCGGCGTCCAGACGCAGGTCGGCTACACCTTCTGAGGGGTTCTGAGGGGCGTTCGCAAGAAAACTGCGCAAAAAAGCAGCAAGAAGCGGATAATCCGGCCTCGATGAATGAAAACTTCCCCCAAGACGCGGCCGTGACGGCCGAGGTGAACGCCGCCCCCCAGGCCGCGCCCGAAGCCCCCGCCCGGTTCGACACGCTGCCCCTGGATCCCAAGATCCTCAGCGCCATCACCTATCCCACGATGACGCCGATCCAGGCCAAGGCCATCCCCTTGGTCCTGGCCGGTCGTGATGTGATGGGTGCCGCCCAGACCGGCACCGGCAAGACCGCCGCCTTCTCCATCCCGTTGCTTCAGAAGATGATGAAGCACGAGAACGCCAGCATGTCGCCAGCGCGCCACCCCGTGCGCGCCATCGTGCTGGCGCCCACGCGCGAGCTGGCCATTCAGGTGGCCGACAACGTCAAGACCTACGCCAGCAAGTGCAACCTGCGCTCGGCCGTGGTCTTTGGCGGCATGAACATGAAAGAGCAGACGGTCGAATTGAAGGCCGGCGTCGAGGTGCTGATTGCCACCCCGGGCCGCCTGATCGACCACATCGAGGCCAAGAACTGCAACCTCTCGCAGGTGGAGTACGTGGTCCTCGACGAAGCCGACCGCATGCTCGACATCGGCTTCCTGCCCGACCTGCAGCGCATCCTGAGCTATCTGCCCAAGACGCGTCAGACCCTGCTGTTCTCGGCCACCTTCTCGCCCGAGATCAAGAAGCTGGCGCAGAGCTATCTGCAAGACCCGGTGCTGGTCGAAGTGGCTCGTCCCAACCAGACCGCCACCAACGTCGAGCAGCGCTTTTACCGCGTCGAGGACGACGACAAGCGCCACGTGATCCGCCAGATCCTGCGCGACCGCGACATCAAGCAGTCCATCGTCTTCGTCAACTCCAAGCTGGGCGCCGCCCGCCTGGCCCGCACCTTCGAGCGCGACGGCCTGCGCACCGCCGCCTTGCACGGCGACAAGTCGCAAGACGAGCGCCTCAAGGCGCTGGACGCGTTCAAGCGCGGCGAGGTGGACCTGCTGGTGGCCACCGACGTGGCCGCGCGCGGCATCGACATCGCGGCTCTGCCGGCGGTGTTCAACTACGACATCCCCTTCAACGCCGAAGACTACGTGCACCGGATTGGCCGCACGGGTCGTGCCGGCGCGAGCGGTCTGGCCGTGTCGCTGGTGACCGGTTCGGATGCGCGCCTGATGGGCGACATCGAAAAGCTGATCAAGAAGAAGCCCGAGGTCGAGACCTTCGAGTTGGAGCGCCGTCAGCGCAGCGACCGGGGTGAGCGTGGCGAACGCGGCGAGCGCGAGAGCTATCGTCGTGAAGCCCGTGATTTCGGTGGGCGTGAGGACCGAGACGAGCGACCGGTGCGTGCCGCGCCGGTGCGTCGCCCGTCCTCCGACCCCTTCTTCGACAAGCCTTACGAGCCCGATCCCTCTGCTGATCCGGCGTGGGAGAGCAAGAGCGCGGCCACGGCGCCCACGCCGTCCGCTGGCGGCTCGGGTCTGTCGCGCTTCATCAAGCCCAAGCGCAAGGTGGCGACCTTGCTGGGTGGTTCGGGGACACACCGGCGTTGATGTGGGGTGCGCTGAGTCGGCCGTGTCGTCTCATGTGCGCCTGACGTTGCGACGTGCACTCCACATGGAACGTGGTGCACGCATCTGTTTCAGGCAGGTGGCGTAAGCGGTCGCGCTTGCTCACCCGGGTTGTCGACCCTTCGGCAGCTGGGCAAGTGTCCCGGTGGTCGGCCGCGGTGTCATCAGGTGACCCAGGTCAGCCAAGCATCCAGGACTGCTGCATGGAAGCTCAAGCCATCACGCAAGATCCGCTCAACGCCAAAACGTCCACAGATCTTGCGCGAGAGGGCGTCATCAAGCGTAACTGTCGCTCATCAAGGTGTTGAACCAAGTGTTCATGTCCCTGAAGTTCTCTGTGTCAATGGCTCCGGCTTCTGTCGCCGTGGCGCCAGTGGTCACCCCGCCATTTGCCGCCAGTGCCATCTTCTTGTTGACGGCATCATATTGATAGACCGCTGTCAGCCAGGATGCCGTGGTCGCCGTGATCGGTGAGTAGCAAGCAGAATTGGCCACCGGCGCGCTGTCGGGCTGTTGCCCACCCAAGGTGCGAATGATGGCATCGGCGCAGATCTTGGCCTCTTGGTTCGCCACATGCCCCGCCTTGGGCAAACCGCAGCTGGCGGCATCCCCAATCACGTGCACGTCCTTCACGGCAGTGGATTCGTAGCTGAGCACGTCCACCACGCACCAGCGACCATCCGGAACGCCATTTGAAACACTGTTGTTCAAGCCGGTCTGCGCCAGCCAGCCGCCATCGCTGCCAGCTGCCCGTTGCGGTGGAATCGGGTTGACCACGTTGGCAAGGATGGTGACAGGCAAACCCTGCGCGTCCTTGAAGCTGACAGCTTTCGTGTCAGGATCAATCTGGATGTTGGTGACACCTGGACGATAGTCAATCACGCCGTTGTGGATGTGGGTGAAGGCCTCCGTGAAGCTGTGCACTTCAGCCTGGATCGAGGCGTTCTCGTCCAGGACGACCACCTTGGACGCAGCCCCTTTATGGGTCTTCAGGAAATCAGCGACCAGGCACGCGCGCTCGTAGGGGCCAGGGGGGCATCGGTAGGGGGCCTTGGGAATCGTCATCACGAAGGTGCCGTCAAGCGGAATCGCTGCCAATTGCTGACGCAGCAACTCCGTTTGAGGCCCTGCCCGCCAAGCATGCGGCGTCTTCGATTCGTAGTCCGACTGGGTCAAGCCAAAGGCGTTCATGAACTCAATGCCCGGTGCAACGATCAGTCGGTCGTAGGGCAAGGTGCTTCCGTTCGACAAGGTCACCGATTTGCCTGCGGTATCGACGCTCTGAACCCAAGCCTGCTTGACCACGACGCCATATTTGGCGGCGACACTGGTGTATCCGTAGGCCAGGCTGTTGATCGTGCGGCTGCCGTTGAGCACCAGATTGCTCATGATGTTGGACGTGTACATCGCATTGGGCTCGACCAAGGTCACGTTGATGTCCACGCCCCCCCACAGTCTCAGGTACTTGGCTGCGGTCACACCTGCCATGCCACCGCCAATCACGACGATGTTGGCCTTCAATCCAGTATTGGCGAGCGCCAACGTGGTGTTGTTGCTCGAAAGGTCATCGTCCCCGGTTTCGTAGTCATTATCTGAATCGTCGCTTGCCCGACCCATCATGGGGATGATGCCAACGGACAGGGCTGCGGCGGCAAGCTGCAACAGTTTGCGACGAGAGGGGGTGGCGTTCGTTTTCATGGACAGTTCCTCTGTGATCACTGTTGCAGATAGGTGATGATGGCGTTGAGTTGGGCGTCGGTGTAGCCCTGCGCATGAGCAGCCATGATGGAACTGCTGGCGGTTTTCCTCAGATACTCTTTGACCTCGGCGGCCTCTTTGCCTCGGATCTTGTCAAAGCCTCCGACGCCTCCTGTGCCATGACATTGAAAGCAGTTTGATGCCAGCAAGCGACCCGCGGTGTTGACGGGTTGCGTCAGGGTGGTGATCGTCCCGCCAGGAATACCCTGGATAGAACCATTCAGAACCAGGTAGTAATAAGGGCGAGTTTTGTTTTTCCCGCGCTCTTCGTCTATTTTGACGGCCGCATCTGTGAGGTTGAGCGTGTGGTCGGACTCCATGCGGGCGCGAATCTCGTCCATGGCTCGCAAAGCCGCTTTGGCACCGTCACGGTCCTTGGATTCAAGCCGGCCTCCGACCGAATTGGTGATCGCCAAGGCCAGTTTTTTGGCCTCTGCTGAACTGCTCAGAGGCAAACTGGCCACCAGATCACTCACGTTCACCGGACTGGATTGGGACTGGATGGCTGTTGCCAGCGCCTTGATCACCCGCTCCTGCGACGCATGCGATGTCTCACCCGACGCGGCATTCGCACTGGCCAGCAGTTGAATGGACCGCTGCAGGGCCACTGTCGTCGTATAGATACCCGGATTGTTGGCAATCTGGGCCACAGGGTCCGCGGAAAGCTGCTCAACGGTCAGGCTCAACGCTGTGGCCACCTTCTGCTTGGCTGAGGCGACATCAGGTGCCAATCCTTGAGCCACCATGGCATCGACCAGCGTGGTCAGCGGTGTCACCACCTGAGCTTGGCGCGCGGCCTCGACCGGCGCTGACAATTGGCCCACAAAGGCGAAGCCCGTGTCTGAATCCACTCCGCCTGTTACCACCAGAGGCAGGCCTGTGATGGGCGTGGTGATGCCGCTGTAATCCAGCACATAGCGACCATTGAGGTCGGTGGTGGTGACCGGTTCGCTGGCATCCTGAGTGCCGTTTCGGTTCACATCCAGAAAGACGGTCGCACCCTGGAGGTAGCCGTCCACAGCAACACCGGTCAGGGCATTGGCGGGAGCTTGTGCTCCGCTCGTTCCGCCGCCTCCTCCCCCACAAGCCGATAAAAGCGTCGCAATGGATAGGGCGGCGAGCATGGCGGTCTTTTGATTGCGATGGATGCGTGACATACGTTTCCTTGAGTGGCATTTCGCCTTCGGTGCCAATTTCCTGGGTGCGTCAGTGCACATGTGTCATGGCTGATTGGGTTTGTCACCAACTGATCGCTGCCTCAAATACTGAGGAGATCATTCGCCCACGTGAAGGTTTTCCATGTCGTCACGATGGCGGTCGAATGGCGTGCCACGCCACACACGCAATCGTGATTTCATGACGGCACTTGATGGCAGCAAATCGGTTTGACTGGCGGTCAGTCTAGAAACCGAACCTGAGGCGAAGCTGAGGACCAGGAAAATCGGTCAAGACGTGAGCAACTTACGCGTCGCTCGCTCCTGTCTGCTGCCGCCACCCCGACGGCGACACCCCATGTGCCCGCTTGAACGCCTGGCTGAACGCCGCCTCGGAAGCGTAGCCCACCAGTTCCGCCACCTTGCCCACGGTCAGGGCGGTGCTGCCCAGGTGGCGCGCGGCCAGTCGCATCCGGTGACGTGTCAGGTAGGTCAGCGGCGGCTCGCCCACTACCTGGCTGAAGCGCTCGGCAAAGGCCGAGCGTGACAGGCAGGCATGTGCGGCCAACTCCGGCACGGTCCACGCGCGGCGTGGGTCGCGGTGGATCTGGGCCAGGGCGCTGGACAGGGCGCGGTCTTTGAGTGCCGCCAGCCAGTTGCCAGACCCCTCGGGCACGGATTCCACGTGGTCGCGGATGCATTCCATGAACAGGATGTCGCCCAGGCGGTTGATGATGGCCTGCTGTGCGGGGCGGGGGGTGGCCACCTCTTGCGCCAGAAATTGCAGACCGATCGCCAGCCACAGCGGGGGCGCCTCGCCCAGTCCACGCACATGCATCTCTGCGGGCAGGGCGGCGATCAAGGGTGCGGCCATGCCCACGTCAAAGCGCGCGTGACCGCTGATGAGGGTGCAGGCCACACCGCCGCCGCCATGCAACCGAGGCGTGTCATGTGCGCCTTGCGCCATGATGGGCAGCAGGTCGGCAGGCACGGCCAGGGTCTGTGGCTTGTCCTGGATACGGTGGGCGCAGCCGGCCGGCAGCACGAACAGGTCGCCGGTCTGGATCAAAGTGGGGGGCAGACCCTCGCGCATCAACCAGGCTTGCCCGCTGGTGACGATGTGAAAACTCGCCAGCCCCGGCGTGGCCAGGGACCAGGCCCAAGGCGCGGTGTTGTGAGTGGAGGCGAAGACGACGCCCTCGAAGTGCATGTCGTCCAGAATCAGGCTGAGCGTGTCCATTGTCCCGCAGCATGCCACGGCACGCGGCGCGAGCGTCTTGGCGAAAACGCCGCATGGCGGACGCCACCTATCGCTGATGCAGTTGTCCATACGGACTGCTGACGCAGGATCGGGTTTGCCCCGAGGCGCAGCCGGCGTCTGACAATGGTCGGGCGGAGGCGTGCGGATTCCTGCGACAGATCAATTTTCAGACACTGAAGCCATTCTAAGGAGTGCCTCATGTCTCATGTTTCCTCTGCCCCCACCCCGGCGCCCGGTGCCGCCTGGTCGGATCCCAAGCGTTACCTCTGGCTGCTCGGCCCGGCTGTGCCGCTGATTGGCCTGGCCATGCTGGCCCTCTATGCGCAGACCCGCTCGGTGTGGGCGCTGTGGTTCGTCGTGATCCTGGTCCACGCCATCATTCCGGCGCTGGACTGGCTGTTTGGTGAAGACGCCGCCAACCCGCCCGAGGCTGCGCTGGCCGGTCTGGTGCAGGACCGCTATTACAGCTGGGTGCTGTATGCCTTCGTGCCGCTGCAACTGGCGGCCACCGTGGGCGGTGCCTGGCTGGCGGCCACGGGTGATCTGCCCTGGCATCACCTGCTGGGCCTGGCCATCAGCGTGGGCATGGTCAACGGCGTGGCCATCAACACCGCGCACGAACTCGGCCACAAGAAGGGCAAGCTGGACCGCTGGCTGGCGCGCATCTCGCTGGCACCCACCTTCTACGGGCACTTCTACGTCGAGCACAACCGTGGGCACCACAAGAACGTGTCCACTCCGGTTGACCCGGCCAGCTCGCGCATGGGCGAAACCTTCTGGGCCTTCTGGCCGCGCACCGTGGTCGGCAGCCTGCGCTCAGCCTGGCACCTGGAAGCCGAGCGCCTGGCCCGCTCTGGCAAGGGCGTGTGGAGCCTGTCCAACGAGAACCTGCAGTCCTGGTCCATGTCGGTGGTCTTGTGGGGCGCGGTGCTGGCCGTGTTCGGCTGGGTGGCCTTGCCCTTCCTGCTGATCCAGGCGGTGTACGGCTTCTCGCTGCTGGAGGTGGTGAACTACCTGGAGCACTACGGCCTGCTGCGCCGCACCTTGCCCGATGGCCGCGTGGAGCGCTGCATGCCCGAGCACTCGTGGAACAGCAACCACATGGTGACCAATCTGTTCCTGTACCACCTGCAGCGCCACAGCGACCACCACGCCAACCCGACGCGCCATTACCAGGCCCTGCGCCATTTCGAAGAGAGCCCGCAGTTGCCCGCCGGCTATGCCGCGATGATCCTGCTGGCCTACTTCCCGCCGCTGTGGTTTGCCGTGATGGACAAGCGCGTGATCCGTCACTACCAGGGGGACCTGAGCCGCATCAACTGGTACGGCCCGCGCCGCAAGGCCCTGATGGCCAAGTATGCCGATGAGGCGGCTGCGCAGGCGAAGCGCGCGTCCATCCAGGGTGCTTGATCAGGGCAGTTCGGCGTCGCGCATGCGGGCGGCAATGGTGCCCGCGCGGCCCATGACATAGCCCGAACGCGGCTGCTTCTCAAAGCGCTTGGGCGCGGGCAGCATCACCGCCAGACGTGCCGCCTGGATGGGGGCCAACTGGTCGGCATCGACCCGGAAGTAGTGGTGGGCAGCGGCCTCGGCGCCGAACACGCCTTCCCCCCATTCCACGTTGTTGAGGTAGAGCGTGAGGATGCGCTCCTTGCTGAGCAGGCCTTCGAGCATGAAAGTGATCAGCACCTCCTGGCCCTTGCGCAGGAAGTTGCGCTCCTTGCTCAGAAAGAGGTTCTTGGCCAGTTGCTGGGTGATGGTGGAGCCGCCGATCACCTTGGGCACCGCTTGTGCCGCGGCCGGCGGCGGTGGCGGGGTGCGGCCGCGCTTCAAGGCGCGCTGCACGGCCCGCTCATGGCGTGCCAGCGCGGCCTGTCGGGCGCGTTCGGCCCGTTCTTCTGCGCGGTTGTTTTTCTTCCAGGCGTTTTGCAGCGCCTCGAATTCGATGCCGGCGTGGTCCACGAAGTTGGCATCCTCCGAGGCGATCACGGCCCGCTTGAGGTGGTCCGAAATCTGGTCGGCGTCACGCCAACTCTGGCTCCAGAGCAGCGTGCCGGTGTCGGCCACGATGCGGCGCATCTCGCTGCGCTGGAAGGTGGTGGACTCGGGGTTGAGCACGGCCATCAGCGCCACGCGGCCCAGAAAGTAGAGCTGCAGGCTCAGGCCGGCCAGCACGATGAGGGCAAAGATGCGCCAGACGGCGCGCATCGGGGGGCGCATGTCGTTCAAACGCTTTCAGTGTGCAGCGGCGCCATCGACCAACGCGCGCATGGCCGCCAGCACGGGGGCGGTGTCCGGGCGCACGCCGCGCCACAAGGCAAACGATTCGGCCGCTTGTTCCACCAGCATGCCCAGACCATCGCGGGCCACGGCACCGTGGGCGCGGGCCCAGTCCAGGAAGGCCTGGGCGGCGGGGCCGTACATCATGTCCAGCGCCAGGCCGCCTGGCTTGAGCACCTCGGGGCCGACCGGGATGCCCCCCCCTGACAGGCTGGCAGCCGTGCCATTGATGAACACGTCGTAGGCTTGACCGGGCTCCTGCAACGAGCGTGCGCTCAGGTGCACGCCATGCTCGCGTGCCCACTCCGCATGGCGATCGACCAGCGCCTGGGCCTTGTCGGCGGTGCGGTTGGCCACCACGATCTCGGCCGGGCGGGCTTCGATCAGCGGGCCCAGCACCCCGGCGCTGGCGCCACCGGCACCCAGCAGCAGCACGCGCGCACCGGCCAGCGCCACGCCGGCGTTCACCGTGATGTCGCGCACCAGGCCCACGCCATCGGTGTTGTCGGCCAGCCAGCCGCCGTCGGCCGCGGCATCAAAGCGCAGGGTGTTGGCCGCCTGGGCCAGTTCGGCGCGTGGCGTGCGGCGCGCCGCCATTTCAAAGGCCTCGAACTTGAAGGGCACCGTCACGTTGCAGCCCTTGGCGCCGTCTTGCACAAAGCGGGTCAATGTGGCGGGGAAATCGTCGAGCGGGCACAGCAGGCGGTCGTAGACCATGGCCTGGCCGGTCTGCTGCGCAAACTGCGTGTGGATCAGGGGCGAGCGGCTGTGGGCGATCGGGTTGCCCGCGACGGCGTAGCGGTCAGGGTCGGTGGCGGTCATCGTGACAGGAGCAGGATCAGGGGGCCGAGATGGGGGCGGCCTTTTCGGTGGTGGCTTCCATGCCGGCATCACGGGTGAAGCGGAAGCGCGAAGAAATCAGCAGCAGGTCGTTGCCCGCGCTGACCTCGGCCGGCACGGCGCCGAAGGGGCCGGCCTGCATGACGATGGCGCGGGCGCGCTTGTCGAGCAGGGCATTGCCGGAGCTTTGCAGCACGATGGCATCGACGACCTTGCCTTGGCGGTTGAGCCACACCTCCATCACCAACTCACCGTAAAGCTTCTGGCCTTTGTCGGTGGGAAAGTAGGTGGTGCCGGCGCGTTCCACCTGCGTGCGGAAGGCGCTGTAGTACAGGGCATCGACCGAGCGCAGGGTGGCTGGGCTGAGGTAGCGCTTTTTGGGGCGAGCGTTTTCGTCGTGGATGCGCTTTTCGATTTCGGCCAGCAGCTTGGTCAGTTGGCGGCGGCGTTCTTCCTCGGCGCGGCTCTGGTTGGTTTCGGCACGGTCGCGCGGCTGGGGCGGTGGCAGGGCCGCCAACTCCTGGCGGACCTGGGTGAGCAGGTTTTGCTGCTCGCGCTGCATCTGCTGGATCATGCGCGTGCTGTCTTCCATCGCATCGCCCAGGGTGGCGTCTTGCGAGGGGGGCAGGGGCGAGGTGGCGCGGCCCTTGTCGGCTTCACCGCCGCCCGCCAGGTTCTGCTGGGCCAGTGCCTGGGCCTTCTCCGGGGCTTCGTCGCTGGCCGCGTTCACCAGGATCACCTCCAGCGGCGTGTCCTTGAAGGTGCGGTTGAAGCCTTCCGGATCGACAAAGCGAAAACCCAGCAGGGCCACGTGCACCGCCACCGAGATCCCCAGGCAGATTTGCAGCAGGGTCAGGCGGCTCCACAGAGATCGAAGGCGGTCCAGCATCCGGTGCACGTCCAGTTGTCAGCGTTCAGTTCAAGAGACCTCAGGCCGGGGCAGCGTCGCCCGTCGGGGCGTCGGCATCGCTCACGTCGATGGCCAGGGTCAGCGGTCCTGCATTGTCGAGCACCTCTTCGTCGCCGTCGCCCTCGGTGTCACCCTCATCCGTGGTGCCGGGCTCGTCCAGTCGGGCGATCACGCTGGCGTGCACGTCCAGGGTCAGCAAATCGACGCCCGTGACGCGTACCCGCACGCGGGCATGGCGTGGCAGGCTGTCGGCGCCGATGGCCTTGAAGACCAGCGGCAGGCTGTCGGCGCGCACCAGGCCGTTGACCATGACGGCGCAGTCCAGTTCGGTGATGTCTTGCTGGCCCAGGTAGGTGAGGGTCCAGTAACGCTCCATGCTCGACTGGAAGCCGTTGTAGGTGCTGTAGGCCGTGTCGAAGTTGGAGATGACAGCAAACAGCTCGGCGTCCTTGGGCTTGAAGGGCGCGGCCAGCGCGGCGGTGCGGCCGTTCTTGGCGCACGCGACGATCTGCCACTGGTTGACCAGGTCCACATAGCGGCGCAGCGGCGAGGTGGCCCAGGTGTACTGCGCCACGCCCATGCCGGCGTGCGGCAGGGCCTTGGTGCTCATGCGCACCTTGATGCCGGGCTGCAGGCTGGCCTGGCTGCGGTAGATGCCGGGCACGCCGACCTCGGCCAACATGCCACCCCAGGTGCTGTTGGCCAGGATCATCGCTTCGGCCACGATCAGGTCCAGCGGGGCGCCGCGTTGGCGCGTGCCGATCAGCACCTGCTCGACGCCCGTCGGCTCAATGCCGTCGCTCATCGTGTTGGTGCCGGCCTCGCTCACCAGCTTGAAGGTGTAGTCGGGGCGGTTGAAGTTCTCGGGCTTGCCGCGCACCACTTCGCGCTGTGCCTTGAGGTGCTTGGCCAGACGGAAGGCAAAGGCCAGTTCGGCCGCGTGCGCATAGGTTGCGGGCGCTTCGCCGGTCAGCGTCGGCTCGGTGATGACGCCGTCGAGCTGGTCGTGGCGCAGGTTCGAGACGATGGGCACGCGCTCCAGCTTGGTCTCGGTGGCCTGCACGGCCAGCGTGGCTTCGTCAAAGGTGACGTACAGCGACACGGCCGGGCAGTCGCGCCCTTCCTGCAGCGTGTAGGTTTGCACCACCTCGTCGGGCAGCATCGTGATCTTGTGGCCGGGCATGTAGACGGTGGACATGCGGCCGCGGGCCACGCCGTCGATCGGGCTGCCGGGCAGGATGGCCAGGCTGGGCGCCGCGATGTGGATGCCGAACACCACGGTGCCGCTGCCCAGGCCCTGCACGGACAGGGCGTCGTCGATCTCGGTGGTCATCGAGTCATCGATGGAGAAAGCCTGTGCGGCCGACACGGGCAGTTCGTCCTTGATCGGCGGCGCTTCCAGGGTCGGGAAACCGGTGCCCTTGGGGAAGTTCTCGAACAGGAAACGCTTCCAGTGGAACTGGTAGGGGCTGTCGATGGCGCCGGCGTCTTTCAGCAGGTCCAACGGGGCGCGCTGCGCCTGCTTGGCGGCCTCGACCACGGCCTTGTACTCGGCGCCGTTCTTGTCGGGCTTGAACAGGATCTTGTAGAGCTGGTCCTTGATGGGGGCCGGGCATTGGCCGCTGGCCAGCTCCTGCGCCCATTGCGCGATCTGCGCCGCGACCTGCTTTTTGCGCTCGATGGCGAGCAGGGCCTGCTTGAGGATGTCTTCGGGGGCCTTCTTGAAACGGCCCTTGCCGCGGCGGTGGAAGTAGTGTGGCGTTTCGAACAGGCGCATCAGCATGGCGGCCTGCTGCACGGCATCGGCGCTGTCGCTGAAGTACTCGCGGGCCAGCTCGTCAAAGCCAAAGTCTTCTTCGGGGGCCACTTCCCACACCAGGTCCACGTCGATGTCGGCGGCTTGCGCGACGGCCTGGGCGATCAGCTCGGCGGGCGCAGGCTTGGCGAACTTGAGCAGCACGTTGGCGGCTTTCACCTTCACGCGCTTGCCCGAATCCAGTTCGATCTGCATCGAACTGTCGGCTTCGGACATCACACGACCGGCCAAGAACTTGCCGGCGTCATCAAAAAGGGCAAACATCGAAATGGAATCTCGCGAGGGTGGAAGCGTGATTGTCCCATCCCGAGGGCCCTGGCGTGTGTCCGGCTGAATCCAGCGCCTTGGGTGGACGCTGAGGCGTCAACGGGGCAGGACGGTTCAGGCCTTGGGCGTGGGCAGGTTCAGCCATCCCAGGACGGTGGGCAGGCGGGTGGCGAAGTCGCTGATGGCGTGGTCGTTGCCGGGCAGTACGGTCAGCTGGGTGCCCAGGTAATGCGCGACCATCTCGCGCCAGTCCAGCACCTCGTCGCCTTCGGCCACCAGCACGTGGTAGCGCTCCGGCCGGGTGATGGGGTAGGGGGCCATCGCCTCGAACTCGGCGATGAATTCAGGGCGGAAGAAGAAGCGATCGGCCGGGTTGTGGAAGCTCGTTTGCTCGCCGATGTAACGGGCCAGGTCGCGCGCAGGCGCCACCGCCGGGTTGATAAGCAGGGCGCGGCAATCCAGTTCTTCGGCCAGCACGGTGGCATAAAAGCCACCCAGCGAGGAGCCGATCACCACCATGTCCTCGCGCGGCCAGTCCAGTGTCAGCGCCTTCAGTTCGGCCAGGGTGTCGGCCGGTGAGGGGGGCAGTTGCGGGCACACCCACGTCAGGTTATGGCCCTGCCGTTGCAGTTGCGCGATCGCACCGCCCAGCAACTGCGCCTTGGCCGACTGCGGGGAGGAGCGGAAGCCGTGCAGGTACAGCAGGTGGGTGGGGGCGTTCATGGTGGGATACTCTAGAGCAAGTTTCGAAGAGGGGTCACCATCATGTCCATCACGTTCAAATCCCAGGCCACGGGTGACCTGTTCATGCTACAGGTGCACGCCGAGGCCCTGCTCAAACTCCTGGGCAAGACGCCCGCCCCGCAAGGCATCCTCGAAGTCAAGGACATGCCCGCGGCCTTGGCCACCTTGCGCGCTTTGACCGACGAGGTGCCTCAGGCGCCGGTGGTGGAGGACGAGGAGACCGGTGAGCGCCTGCCCCAGCCCGAACCCAAATTCGCCGATGAGCCGGTCAGCCTGCGCAAGCGCGCCTGGCCTCTGATCCAGATGATCGAGCGCGCGCAGGCGGCCGACAAGCCCATCGTCTGGGGCGTGTGAACCGAGAGGGGATTGTGCGGCGCAGCATGAATGAGGCATCATCGCCCCATGTCAGCCGCACACGCCACCCGCATCCTGGCCATTCGCCACGGTGAAACCGCCTGGAACACCGAAAGCCGCATCCAGGGCCACACCGACATCCCTTTGAACGACACCGGCCTGTGGCAGGCTGCCCGTGTGGCGCAGGCCTTGCATGGCGAGCCCTTGCACGCGGTTTACAGCAGCGACCTGCTACGCGCCCGCGCCACGGCCGAGGCCATCGCCCAGGCGCAGCAACTGACCTTGCGTCTCGAGACCGGTTTGCGTGAGCGGCATTTCGGCCATCTGGAGGGCTTGACGCGCGACGAGATCGCGCAACGCTGGCCCGAGCAGACCCGTCGCTGGTTGGCGCGTGATCCGGCCTTCGGTCCGGACGGCGGCGAAACCCTGCAGGCCTTCTACGACCGTTGCGTGGGGACCCTGGCCCACCTGGCCCGACGCCACCCGGGTGAGTGCATTGCCGTGGTGGCCCATGGGGGCGTGCTCGATTGTTTCTACCGTGCGGCCAACCGCATTGCGCTGGACGCACCGCGTGCCTGGAAGGTGGGCAACGCCACCATCAACCGCCTGCTGTACAGCGCGGAGGGCTTCATGCTCGTGGGCTGGGCCGATGACCAGCACCTGGGCACGTCGCTCGACGAGAGCAGTGACGGGGCCGTGCGCGCGGCCTGATCCAGCGTGTGACGCGGCGCGTCAGTCTGTCGCTGGCGCCACGGGCAACTGCTTGAGGCCGCCCATGAACAGGTCCAGGCTTTGCTCGCCGCAGGTCACAAGGTCAAAGGCGTCGGGGTTGAGCATCCAGTGGTTGATCAGGCCGTTGAGCATGGCCTGGTAGCTCATGGCAATCACCTGGGGGTCGAGATGCGCCGAGACATGGCCCAACGCCTGGGCGCGCTCCACGGCTGTCCGCACGCACTGCTGGCAGGTCTGATGGATTTCCAGATGCCGTTCCCGCACGCCCATCAGGTCGTCCACATATTCCACCTTCTGGGTGGCGATGCCGAACACCCGCCGAGTGCGCGGGTCGTGGGCGATGCGTGTCAGTGCATCCATGGCCGTGCGCTTGAGTTCGGTCAGCGGGGGCAAAGGGGTGTCCACCAGGGTCTGGGCGGCCTCTTCCATGGGGGAGGCGGTCCGTGCCATCATGGCGTTGAACAGTTCCGCCTTGTCCTTGAAATGCCAGTACACCGCCCCCCGGGTCAGACCGGCAGCTTTGGCAATCTCCTGCAAGGACGTGCGTGACACCCCGCGTTGCGCGAACACCAACTCCGCGGCGTCCAGCAGGGCCTCGCGGGTGTGTTGTGCATCTTCTTTGGTTCGGCGCATGGCGATGACATAAAACCAGTGAACAGTACAGGGGATTATCGTCCATTCGGACACATACATACAAGAATGTATGTATATTTCAGTCTTGTATTGTCGACCCGACTTGTGTTCCACGAGGTGCCCCATGGCCAGTCAAGATGTGACCGCGTTTTCTCCCCTGCAACCCACTGCTGCGATGCGCCGACGTCGTGGGCGGTCGATGGGGGGGCTGGCGCTGGGCGCCGTGACGCTGGCCTTGTTGGCGGGCTGTGGTGACAAGCAGGCTGCTGCACCCGGCGGCGCGCCAGCCGGCGGCATGCCGCCCGCCCAGGTGGGGGTGATCACGGTGCAGCCGCAAAGCGTGCCGGTGATGAGCGAGTTGCCGGGTCGCCTGGAGGCGGTGCGCCCCGCGCAGGTCCGCGCCCGCGTGCCCGGCATCCTGCAAAAGCGCCTGTTCACCGAAGGCGCCGATGTGAAGGCTGGCCAGCCCCTGTTCCAGATCGACCCGGCCACCTACCAGGCCGCGCTCGACAGCGCCCAGGCCACCCAGGCCAAGGCCGAAGCCAATCTGGCCCAGGCCAGTGCCCTGCTCAAGCGCTATGAGCCGCTGCAGGCCGCCAAGGCCATCAGCCCGCAAGAATTCCTGAACGCCCAGGTGGCGCAGCGCCAGGCCCAGGCCGATGTGGCCGCCGCCAAGGCCGCCGTGCAGACGGCCCGCATCAACCTCGGCTATGCCGCCGTGACGGCGCCCATCTCGGGCCGTATCGGCCGGGCCATGGTCACCGAGGGGGCCTTGGTGGGGCAGGGCGAGGCCACCCAGTTGGCCTTGATCCAGCAGGTCAACCCGCTCTACGTCAACTTCACGCAACCGGCCACCGAGGTGCTCAAGTTGCGCGAGGCGCTGAAGGCCGGCTCGCTCAAGCGCGCCGGGGCTGATGCCGCCGAGATTCGCATCGTGCTGGACGATGGTCGCGAATATCCCCTGCCTGGCAAGCTGCTGTTCTCGGACCTGAGTGTGGACGCCACCTCGGGTCAGGTGGCGCTGCGTGCGGAGTTGCCCAACCCCGAAGGCCTCTTGCTGCCCGGCATGTATGTGCGTGTGCGTCTGGCTCAGGCCGAGGTGGAGGGGGGCATCCTGCTGCCGCAGCAGGCGGTCACGCGTGGGCCTCAGGCCGACACCGTCATGGTGGTCGATGACAAGGGCATGGTCTCGCCCCGTCCGGTCAAGCTGGGCGGCGCCAAGGGCACGAACTGGGTCGTGCTGGGCGGCCTCAAGACTGGCGAGCAGGTCATGGTCGATGGCTTTCAGAAAATGATGAACCCCAAGGCACCCGTCAAGGCCGTGCCCTGGCAGCAGCCAAGCGCGCAAGCCGGCATGGGGGCAGCACCCGCCTCGGCCGCATCGGCTGCCGCATCGAAGTAAGGGAGCGCGCGCATGTCACGTTTCTTCATTGATCGGCCCATCTTTGCGTGGGTGATCGCCCTCTTCATCCTGGTGTTCGGCGCGGTGGCGGTGACGCAACTGCCCGTGGCCCAGTACCCGACCGTGGCGCCGCCCTCGGTCGTCATCAGTGCGGTCTATCCTGGTGCCTCGGCCAAGACGCTAGACGAGGCCGTGGTCAACGTCATCGAGCAGGAGCTCAATGGCGCGCCGGGTCTGGCCTACATGGAGTCGGTCAGCCAGGCCAACGGCACCGCGGCCATCACGGTCACCTTTGAGTCCGGCACCAACATCGACCTGGCTCAGGTGGAGGTGCAAAACCGCCTCTCGCGCGCCACGCCGCGCCTGCCCAGTGCGGTGACGCAGCAGGGCGTGAAGGTCGAAAAGACCCGCAGCAACATCCTGATGTTCGTGATGCTGTCGTCCAGCAACCCGGCCTACGACCCGGTGGCGCTGGGCGACTACGCCTCGCGCAACATCGTGCCCGAAATGCAGCGCGTGCCCGGCGTCGGGCAGGTCACCATGTTCGGCACCGAGCGTGCCATGCGCATCTGGGTCGACCCGGCCAAGCTGGTGTCCTACGGTCTGAGTGTGGCCGAGGTCAATGCGGCCATCCGTGCGCAGAACGCCCTGGTGCCCGCCGGGGGCCTGGGTGAGTTGCCCAACTTGAGTGAGCAGACCGTGTCGGCCACCGTGGTGGTGGCCGGTCAACTCACCAACGTGGAGCAGTTCGGCAACATCGTGCTGCGCGCCAAGGCCGACGGTTCAACCGTGCGTCTGAAAGACGTCGCACGGGTGGAGTTGGGTGCGCAAACGTACAGCGCCTATGCGCGCCTCAACGGTAAGCCTGCGCTGGGCATGGCCATCCAGCTCTCGCCCACGGGCAATGCGCTGGCCACCGCCAAGGCGGCCAAGGCGCGTCTGGAAGAGTTGCGCAAGTACTTCCCGTCGGGCGTGGACTACTCCGTGCCCTACGACACCTCGGGTTTCATCGAGTTGTCCATCACCCAGGTCGTGCAGACCCTGGTGGAAGCCGTGATCCTGGTGTTCCTGGTGATGTTCCTGTTCTTGCAGAACTGGCGCTACACCCTGATCCCGACCTTGGTCGTGCCGGTGGCCCTGCTGGGCACCTTCGGGGTGATGTCGGTGTTCGGCTTCTCCATCAACGTGCTGACCATGTTCGGCATGGTGCTGGCCATTGGTATCCTGGTGGACGACGCCATCGTGGTGGTCGAGAACGTCGAGCGCATCATGGTCGAAGAGGGGCTCTCGCCGCTGGCGGCCACCCGCAAGGCCATGGGCCAGATCAGTGGCGCCATCGTCGGCATCACCGTGGTGCTGGTGTCGGTGTTCATCCCGATGGCCTTCTTCTCCGGCTCGGTGGGCAACATCTACAAGCAGTTCTCGCTGTCGATGGTCGCCTCCATCCTGTTCTCGGCCTTCCTGGCCCTGACGCTGACCCCGGCCCTGTGTGCCACGCTGCTCAAGCCGGCCGCCGAGGATCACCATGAGAAGAAGGGCTTCTTCGGCTGGTTCAACCGCGCCTTCAGCTCGACCACGCATGGCTACGAAAGCTGGGCGGCCCGCCTGGTTCAGCGTGGCGGCCGCACCTTGATCATCTACGCCATCATCGTGGGGGCCGTGGGCTGGATGTACGTTCGCATGCCCACCTCCTTCCTGCCTGATGAGGACCAGGGCAGCCTGATCACCCTGGTGCAGTTGCCTGCCGGGGCCACGGCGCAGCGCACCGAGACCGTGATGAAGCAGGTGGAAGACTTCTACCTCAAGCAGTCCGAGGTCAAGTCGGTGGTGGGCGTGGTGGGCTTCAGCTTCTCGGGCTCCGGCCAGAACGCCGGCCTGGCTTTCGTGTCGCTGAAAGATCACCAGGAGCGCAAGGGCGACGCACACACGGCCCAGGCCCTGGCCAAGCGTGCCTTTGGGGCCTTGATGGGGGTGCGTGACGCCTTCATCTACCCGCTGGTGCCGCCGCCGATCATGGAGTTGGGCAACGCCACCGGCTTTGCCGTGCGTGTGCAAGACCGCGCCTCGCTGGGGCATGAAACCCTGCTGGCCGCCCGCAACCAGTTGCTGGGCATGGCGATGCAAAGCCCCATCCTGACGGGCCTGCGCCCCGAAGGTCTGGAAGACGCGCCTCAGTTGCAGATCGACATCGACCGAGACAAGGCCAATGCCCTGGGCGTGGACTTTGGCTCGATCAGCGCTTCGCTGTCGTCCTCGCTGGGTTCGGCCTACATCAACGACTTCCCGAATGCCGGTCGCATGCAGCGCGTCATCGTTCAGGCCGACGCCAAGGACCGCATGCAGGCCGAAGACCTGCTGCGCATCAACGTGGTCAACAGCAGCGGCCAGAGTGTGCCCCTGTCGGCCTTTGCCACAACCCGCTGGGTGAGTGGACAGATGCAGGCCGTGCGCTACAACGGCTATCCGTCGATGCGCATCTCGGGCGCGGCGGCGCCGGGCTACAGCTCGGGCGACGCCATGGCCGAACTGCAGCGCCTGGCCGATCAGTTGCCAGCGGGCATCGGCATTGAGTGGACGGGCCTGTCGCGTGAAGAGCGCCTGTCGGGCTCGCAAGCCACCATCTTGCTGGTGTTCTCGCTGCTGGCGGTGTTCTTGTGTCTGGCGGCTTTGTACGAAAGCTGGTCCATTCCGGTGGCCGTGCTGCTGGTCGTGCCGCTGGGCATCCTGGGCTCGCTGCTGGGCGCTAACCTGCGTGACATGCCCAACGACGTTTACTTCAAGGTCGGCCTGATCACCATCATCGGCCTGTCCGCGAAGAACGCCATCCTGATCATCGAGTTCGCCAAGGAGCTGCAGGAAAAGGGCATGAGCCTGATCGACGCCACGTTGCGCGCCTGCCACCTGCGCTTCCGCCCGATCATCATGACCTCGCTGGCTTTCATCCTGGGCGTGCTGCCCCTGGTGCTGGCCTCTGGCCCCGGCTCGGCCAGCCAGCGTGCCATCGGTACCGGCGTGATGGGTGGCATGATCGCCGCCACCGTCCTCGCCGTGTTCTTTGTGCCCGTGTTCTTCGTGGTGGTGCGGCGTTTCTTCCCAGGTAAGCCCGCCGCTGCCCCTGCTTCCGATGTGGAGACCGCTCATGAATAAGACCACCCGCCTGCTGCGCCCCGCCATCGCCATGGCGGCGCTGCTGAGCCTGGCTGCTTGCTCGCTCACGCCCGACTACCAGCGCCCGGCGCTGGTGGTGCCCGATCAGTTGCCGGTGCCCTCGGCGGCCGCCACGGCGTCGGCGCCTGCGTCCAAGGTGTCCGAACTGCCCTGGGCCACCTACTTCCCCGACGCCCGCCTGCAAGGCCTGATCCGCCAGGCTTTGGATCAGAACCGTGACCTGCGCGTGGCCGTGCTCAACATCGAGCAGCTGCGGGCGGCCTACCAGATCCAGAACGCCGACCGTTTCCCGACCCTCAATGGCGTCGTCAGCGGCAGCCGTGGACCGTCGAACACCCCGCCCAATGACCTGACCACCACCGTCACGGGTGGGGTGACGGTCTCCGCCTTCGAGCTCGACTTGTTCGGTCGTGTCAAGGCGCTCAGCGAGGCGGCAGCCGCCCAGGTGCTGGCCTCGGAAGAGGCGCGCAAGGCCGCCCACATCAGCCTGGTGGCCGCCGTGGCCAACAGCTACTACGCCCTGTGGGCCGACCGCTGGCAGCTTGCCTTGGCCGAGCAGACCCTGAAAACGCGGGAAGAGTCCTACAAGCTGCTCAAGCTCAAGTTCGACCACGGCGTGCTCAACGAGCTCGACCTGCGCTCCTCGCAGTCTCTGGTCGAGGCGGCGCGCGTGACCCGTGCCCAGGCGCAGCGCCAGTGGGCCCAGGACCTCAACGCCTTGAACCTGCTGCTGGGCTCGACCGCACCAGCCGATCTGCTGCCGCCCGTGCCGCAGATTGATGCCCAGGCCGTGGGCCGCAGCGCCGACACCCAGGCCGCCAGCCAGGCCGTGCTCGCCACCCTGTGGCCGGGTCTGAGCGAACTGCCTGTTGGCCTGTCGTCCGAGGTACTGCTGCAGCGCCCGGACATTGCGCAGGCCGAGCAACAGCTCATCGCCGCCAACGCCAACATCGGCGCGGCCCGTGCGGCACGCTTCCCGCGCATCAGTCTGACGGCCAGCGCCGGCGTGGTCAGCGACTCGCTCTCGGGCCTGTTCGACGACGGCCGCAACGCCTGGAGTTTTGCTCCCTCCCTGAGCGTGCCAATCTTTGACGCTGGCCGCGCCAAGGCCGGTGTGGCCGTGGCCGAGGTCAAGCGCGACATTGCCGTGGCCCAGTACGACAAGGCCGTGCAAACTGCCTTCAAGGAAGTCGCCGATGCCCTGGTGGCCCGCCGCAGCTACGCCGAACAGGCCGAAGCGCAGCTGGCCCTGGCCCAGGCCGAAGCGGCGCGCCTACGTCTGTCCACGCTGCGCTACGACACCGGTGTCGCCAGCCAACTCGACTTGCTCGATGCCCAGCGTGCCCTGTTCAACACCCAGCAGGCACTGATCGCGGCCCAGCTGGCGCGTCAGCAGGCCCACATTGGCGTCTACAAGGCCTTGGGTGGAGGCTGGGTGGCGCAGCAGCCAGGTGTGACGTCCGGTGCGACCACCGCGGCCGCTCAGCCCGTCACGCCATAATTCCGGTGTGAACACCGCCGCCACCCTGACCCTGCGCGACCGCTGGTCGCTCTACCTTGACCTGATCCGCTGGGACCGCCCTCAGGGCTGGCTGCTCTTGCTGTGGCCCACCCTGATGGCCTTGTGGATCGCCGCGCAAGGCTTTCCGGGCTGGCACCTGCTGGCGGTCTTCACGGCCGGCACCATCCTGATGCGCAGCGCTGGCTGCGCCGTCAACGACTTCGCCGACAAGGACTTTGACCGCCACGTCGAGCGCACCGCCCAGCGCCCGCTCACCAGCGGCCGCATCTCCGTCAAGGAGGTCGTTCTCATCGGTGTGGTGCTGGCACTGATCTCGTTCGCGCTGGTGCTTACCACCAACGCTTACACGGTGGCGCTGTCCTTCGGGGCGCTGGCCGTCACCATCGTCTATCCCTTCACCAAGCGCTTCTTCGCGATGCCGCAGGCGGTGCTCGGCGTGGCCTACGCCTTCGGCATCCCGATGGCCTTCACGGCCGTGCGCAACGAAGTGCCGCCGGTGATGTGGTGGCTGCTGGCTGGCAAGCTGGCCTGGGTCATCGCCTACGACACCGAGTACGCCATGGTCGACCGCAACGACGACCTCAAAATCGGCATCCGCACCTCGGCCATCACGCTGGGCCGCTTCGATGTGGCCGGGGTCATGACCCTGTACGCGCTCTGCATCGCCTGCTGGTGGCAGGCGGGGCAGCTGGCGGGCCTGGGCTGGGTCTACGACCTGTCCCTGGTGGTGGCTGCGGCTCAGGCGCTGTACCACTTCACGCTCATCAAAGGCCGTGAACGTCTGGCCTGTTTCAAGGCCTTCCGCCTCATCCACTGGCTGGGTTTCAGCGTGTGGGTGGGCGTGGCCGCCGATCTGGCGTTGCGCGGCTGAGGGTCAACGCCCGAACTCGTCGCCCAATTCGGCTGCACGCTGTTGCGCCGCCCGCATCGCGGCCACGAACGCGTCTTTCACGCCAGCCGACTCCAGATGGGTCAGCGCCGCATACGTGGTGCCGCCCTTGGAGGTCACGCGCTCACGCAACACCGCCGGGCTCACGTCCGACTGCTGTGCCAAGGCGGTCGAGCCCGCAAACGTGGCCTGGGCCAGCAAGCGACCTTGCTCGGCGCTCAGACCCATGTCCTGCGCGGCCTGCATCATGGCCTCGATGAAATAGAACACATAGGCCGGGCCCGAGCCTGACAGTGCCGTCACGGCATCCAGGTCGGCTTCTTTGTTCACCCACAGGTGCGCGCCGGTGGAGCGCACCATGTCTTCGATGGCCGCCCGTTCGTCGGCACTGACTTCGGCACGGGCGAACATGCCCGTCATGCCCTGGCCCACCAGCGCCGGTGTGTTCGGCATGGCGCGTACGATGCGCGGCGTGCCCAGCAGGCGGGCGATGTCGTCGGTGCGCAGGCCGGCCATCACGCTGTAGTGCAGGGCCTGTCCGGTCAACGGGGCATAGCTCTGCGCCGCGTCCTTGAACTGCTGCGGCTTGACGGCCCACACCACGGTGCGTGCCGTGCGCAGGGCCTCGTCCGGGCCGGCGGCCGTCTGCACGCCCAAGGTGTCGGTCAGGCGCTGACGCTGTTCGGCCACCGGATCGATGACCAGGATGCTGGCGGGGGCCGTGCCTTGGCGCAACAGGCCGCCGATGATGGCAGTGGCCATGTTGCCGCCGCCGATGAATGCGATGTCGATGGAGGTGCTCATGGCCATCATCATGCCGCAATCGCAGCCGACTCCGGCCTGGCGCCCCTCTGCGTCAACGCTGCCCAAACAGCGCCGTGCCCACCCGCACCATGGTCGAACCCTGCGCCACCGCGGCTTCCAGGTCGGCGCTCATGCCCATGGACAAGACGTCCAGCGGCAAGCCCGCCGTCCGCAGTTGCTCGAACACCACGCGCACCTGAGCCAGGGCTTCCGCCTGCACGGCCGGGTCGGGCGAGGGCGCGGGCAAGGCCATCACCCCTCGCAACTGCAGGCGGGGCAGGGCGGCGACAGCCTGCGCCAGGGCCAGCGCCTCACCCGGCGCCACCCCGCTCTTGCTTTCCTCGCCACTGGTGTTCACCTGAATGCACACCTGCAAGGGCGGCAGATGCGCCGGGCGCTGCTCACTCAGGCGCTGTGCAATCTTGAGCCGGTCCACGCTCTGCACCCAGTCAAAGTGCTCTGCCACCACGCGGGTCTTGTTGCTTTGCAGCGGGCCAATCAGGTGCCAGGTGATCTGCTCACGCAGGTCGGCCAGCTCGGCAATCTTGTCGAGCGCCTCTTGCACATAGTTCTCGCCAAACCAGCGTTGGCCGGCGTGAAATGCGTCGCGCACTGTTACGGCTGGAAACGTTTTGCTCACCGCGAGCAGCGTGACACTGTCGGCTGGACGCCCCGTTTGAGCACACGCTGCCTGAATCCGGTTTCGTACGAGTTGCAGGTTGTTCGCGATCGTCGCCATAATGGGTCTGTAACGAATGACAGGTCGACATCATCCATGGATATCACCCAACTGCTGGCCTTCTCGGTCAAAAACAAGGCATCTGACCTCCACTTGTCGGCAGGTCTGCCTCCCATGATCCGGGTGAACGGCGACGTGCGCCGCATCAACGTCGATGCGCTGGACCACAAGCAGGTCCACGAAATGATGTACGACATCATGAACGACGCGCAGCGCAAGCATTTCGAAGAGACGCTGGAGTGCGACTTCTCGTTCGAAATCCAGGGCCTGGCGCGTTTCCGCGTCAACGCCTTCAACCAGAACCGCGGCGCTGGCGCCGTGTTCCGGACCATTCCGTCCAAGATCCTGACGCTGGAGCAACTCAACGCACCCAAGATCTTCGGCGACCTGGCGCTCAAGCCCCGCGGTCTCAGGCCGAAAAGCTGATCATGGACACGCCCGGCGTGAAATACTGCACCTCGGTCGTGGGCTACAACCTGCTGAGCGGCGTGACCAACACCTACAGCACCTTCTTCTTCATCACCCTGGAGGACTGGGCCGCGCGCAAGACGCCGGAACTGCAGTACGAGACCATCAAGAAGAGCATCAACCAGAAGCTGGGCAGCATCAGCGGGGCCATCGGCTTCGCCTTCTCGCCCCCGGCCATCCCCGGCATCGGCACCTCGGGCGGCGCGACCTTCATGCTCGAGGACCGGGCGGGCAAGGACATAGAGTTCCTGGCCACCAACGTGAACACCTTCGTCGAGGCGGCCAGGAAACGGCCCGAGCTGGGCAGCGTGTCCACGACCTTCAGGCCCACGGTCCCGCAGCTCTTCGTCGACGTGGACCGCGACAAGGTCCTCAAGCAGGGGGTCAAGATCGAC